>JADKDR010000001.1:0-600000 GCA_016714535.1 Bacteroidota bacterium | reverse complement strand
CAATGTCCATTTTGTTTCCATTCATAATACCAGTTGTTCATTATTTCAACAAACTCCGATACGGAGTTTGCTATTTTACCTGCTTTGCATTCTAGTATTACTTTGTCTAAAATGTCATTATCTCCTGGTGCTACCAGTATGTTATTTCCAGAGGCAAGATAGTCTAATGGTTTTACACCAATTTGGCCGTAGTATCCTTTCCATGCTGGATAAAAAAGAACATCACTTTGCCTGGTAATATGGGTAGCCTCTTTTTTTGGAACCCTTCCACTAATAGTTAATATGGTTGATGGAATTACTTGGCGCATTGTATTTAAAAACACATCCGAATTGTCTTGCCCAATCATATTTATCTGAACTGTTTCTGCTGATTTGTCTTTAATAAATTCCTGTAAGCCAGCTATTAATATGCTCGTATCTTGCAATGGATAAAGGCTGCCAATCATGCTAAAGGTAAACTTATAGTTGTTGATGCGGGCAGGCGCATTCAAATGATACTCTTCTTCGAAACCATTAAAATTAACTTCAACCCGACCCTTAAAAATGCTTTGTACCAAGGGAACAAAGGCTGGTGTAATTACAGTAACTATATCAGCATGGCGTAACCATTTCTTTAAATAAAATTCGTCAACAGCATTAAAAATTCTTTTTGTAACGGTAGGCCTATATGCCGGACTTCCTATGTAATTGTCCCAAACATCACGAAAGTCGGCAATAATTTTTGCTTCGCTATTTTCATGAAGCATGGGTATAAATTTGAAAACATTATGCGGAGGACCGGTTACAATGATGAAATCGAATTCTTCGGTTGACACTAATTTTCGCACATAATTGTAAAACGAATAATAGGCATCCACTTCGGTGCTAAAAACTCCCAGTAGTTTTGAAGCAATAAAATAAACCGGTCGCACACATTTGCTCAAAAAGTTTTGTTGATTTACAAAACGGTATAGCCATCTTTTTTTTGATGGCACATTAATGGTTTTATAATCCGTTGTTTCATTAATTTCAATTGCCTTATCAATGTCGTTAATATAGTCAGCCCATTTTTGCTCGGTGCCTAGCCAATGCCGTGTAAGTAAGGTTGGAAATATGCCAAGCTCTTTAAAATAGGTAACCCAGGAGTAGCTGCGCCAGGGTGCTGAGCCATGGCAGGGAGGGAAATAATAACTGATAATGAGTGCTTTTTTTGTTGAGGGCATATAGCAGAATTGGTGCTTACTTCACCTTGGTCAAATTACGTGCAATAAATTATACTATACAATATGAAATATTTTTTTCTACATTAGACCAACCCGTGAAATTGATGTGTGAATAATCAATAATACCTAATGCGTACCCCACAAACAGATAATGGCGAATCGTGATTGTGGTGGGCCCATAGCCAAAATGGTGAACGAAGGAAAGAAGTAAATTCTAATGCATTTTTCAATTTGTACCAAGTCGATGCCACACGAAACAATTGTGTATGGCTTGTAGATTTTGTCTTAAGCAACCAATTCAAAAAGAAGAAAATCAAAGGCGAATAGATTAGTTGTTACTAATACTTGTTTGGTATTTGCCTCTATTATGGTGATAATAGTATTGACTATGCTATTCCCGGAATTGAAAAAAGTGATAGCATTGACGAAACAGCTCTTGTTGCAAAACCTTACTGTCTAAGTTGCAATGTGATGATAGAAGCAGGTGTAATCATTGAGGCCGATTGTGTTATTCAGCGCAATACTTGTTTCTTAAAGCATACGCAGATTGGCAACCGTAAATCAATAGCGGGTAATATTACCTTTATTTGCCTATGCAATAATTGCAGGTAGTGTAAAAATTGGAGACAACACTTGGGTTGCACCTTTGGCAAGTAGTAAAAATCAGGTAGAGGTGGGCCATGCAAATATGATTGGACTGGGTGCCGTGGTGCTAAAAAATACTCCACCTAACTCCACCTATATTGGTAACCCTGCCGAAACTATTGATGATTACAAAAAATGGAGTGCTGCAAAAAAAAATATTGCTTCAAAAGCAATAGCTATGCAGTTGCAATAATATCAAAGTGACAGTGTTCGAAGTCGCTATTTAAGTCAACCATTTCAAACGTATCAGAATGTACAAAGCGCGTATAGCCCGCTTTAACAAGTAACTCAATTAATTGGCGGGCAGTATGATTATTCTTGCGCATGTCGTCATCATCTAGTTCAATTAAAAAAACAGGTTTATGCCTGGCAATCATATCACTTGCGCCTTCCATAACCTGATAAGCAAATCCTTCAACATCTATTTTTACGAAATCAATGTCAGTTAAGTTGAGTTGCTTGCAAAAACTATCGAGGGTATCAATTTCAATTATCGTAAAAGGATAATTATGTTCACCTGAAATAATACGGTTCATCCCAGGGTTGCTTTCATTTACCTCATACATGCGTAATTGCTCTTTCTTAGCACCGAGGCCCGATTTGACTAAATAAATTTCATAGTTGTTGTGCGAAATATTTTGTTGTGCACGCTTGAAGTTTGCCGGGTGAGGTTCAAACGATACAACCCTTGCCTTTGGATTTAAAGAAGCAAACAACAATGCTCTCCCACCAATATTGCCACCAATATCAAGAATGGTTCTGGCTCTTTTAATATATTCCACTACATATTTAAGTTCAATTAATTGCGATTCCCAAAAAAGGTGATGATCTACTACTTTGCTCAAGTCAAGCTCAAGCGTTAGTCCATCGCGGTTTACTTGCCGTAATTTGCCTGACTGGTAGGTGTAATTTGGTGGAATTAACTTCTTGATATAGTTGTTGTCGGTAAGTTGTACAAGCTTCAAAAGTAAAGACTCAAAGATGGAAAAATGAAAAACAGTTCTCAGTAAATTTAAAAATTTAGTTTTGTTACTTACTTTTAGTTCAAGGTTAGACATTCGGGTCTTATTTTTTTATTGCGATTTCTTAGCGAGCAAATTGATTAATAAACGAAACTGCGAACATATTTAAAAAATGATTGGTGCAAGGAATGATTTTGTATGCCCTTAGAATTTCGGCAGCTGCTTTCCCTTTTTCTGTAATTTTTTTATCTTTTAACCACACATCTTCGCTTGTTTCGAATCCGATTTTAAGCGTACGCTTATAAATCTCTTCCGGCAAAATTGGTTTGCACGCTTCACGCAAGATATACTTATTATACCCATTTCGATAAAGAAGATGGTTGGGCAAGGATAAGCAATATTCTACTAGCTCATGGCTCAGAAAGGGCAGCCTTATTTCTATGCCATGCGCCATGCTGCTGCGATCGGCATAATGCAGCAATTCGTTTAGTTCATGCTTTAATGCAAATACCAACCGGTCTTTAAAAGTGTACCCTTCATTAAATATGCTACGTCTTTTTCCAAACAGATTTAGTAACGGGTCAAACAGAAATAAATAACCAAGCTTGGCCTTTCTATCATACTTTGATTTTAATTCACTACGCTCATGCCATAGCTTAAGCCAATGCAGGTCGCGGTAATATTGCCATATCAAAAAGTATTTCATGTGGTCGTAACCCGAAAGATATTCATCAGCTCCCTGACCATCAAGAAGAACTTTTACCTGATGCTTTTGTGCAGTTTGCATTACATACCATTGAGCAAAAATACTTGTTGATTTAGGAATATGCTCCTGAGAATAAATGATTCGATCTATTTCATGCATCGTGTTGTCTATATCTACATACACTTCAATATTTTGATAGCCTGTTTGGGCTATTACTTTCGATACCCAATACCCTTCGTCTTTTGGATGGTTTGGGAATCGCGCAGTAAATGTTGCGTAGTTTTCGTGATTAAGCTGGGCAAGTTTACAGGCAATGGCAGATGAGTCCATGCCCCCAGAGAGTGAAGTGCCAACCGTAACATCGCTGCGCAATCTTCTGGTAATTGATTGGGTAAAGAGGAAGTTGAATTTTTCGATGCAGGCCACTTCGGTTGATTCTGCAAATGCGCTAATCAGACTTACATCATAATATTTTGTGATAGTTGTCTTTCCATTTTTTAACCATAAAAAATGCCCGGGGGCTAGTTCTGCTAAGTTGGTAAACATATGATTATACAAAGCATATTTGCCCGAATCCAATAAAAACGAATTTATTTGGTTGAAGTTGACACCAATTAGTTTTTCAACTTTATGAATAGCTTTTATTTCAGAGGCAAATAGAAATTTACTTTGGCTATGAAAATAATAGAATGGCTTTTCGCCAAATCGGTCGCGTGCACAAAACAACTCACCACTCAGTTCATCAAAAATTACAAATGCAAACATGCCATCTAACATTGCCAAACATTTCTCGCGGTATTCAGCAAATAATGCTAAAAGAACTTCGGTGTCACTTTTGCTGTTAAAGCTGTATTGTTTTGTTAGTAAATGACTCCGGAGCTCAACATAGTTATATATTTCGCCATTAAACACAATGGTATATCGCCCATTTTGATAGTGCATGGGCTGATTGGCAATGGTCGACAAATCAATGATAGAAAGACGTGCATGTGCAAGCGAAATTTTTTTTGCTTCATCCGTCCATATGTTTATTCCATCTGGCCCCCGATGCGAAATGGTTTGAATCATTGCCTGGGCCGTTTCTTTGATATCTGGTAATGATGTTACCGAAATAACCCCCGCTATTCCACACATATAGTAATTGTAGTCAAATTATTCAATGGCATAAAATTGGATATTTATTTTCATATTTGCCAATTATGCTTCAAAACAAACGAATATTTATTACCGGTGGTGCCGGTTTCATTGCTAATACTATTATCAGCAGACTAATTAATGAAAATGAAATTACTGTTTACGATAATTTTCATCGGGATACGCTGTCAACATCGGTGTATGCAAATCATAAAAACCTGAAAATTATAAAAGGGGATGTACTTGACTTACAGCAACTCACCCAAAGCATGAAAGGTGCTGAAACAGTGATTCATGCTGCCGGCATTGCCGGCATCGATACCGTTATAAAAGATCCGGTTCGAACCATGCAGGTGAACATGATAGGCACAGCCAATGCGCTGGAAGCAGCATGCACCAATGCCATAAGTCATCGCTTTATTGATTTTAGCACCAGCGAAGTATTTGGCTCAATGGCTTTTAAAAGCAGCGAAACCGATCGCACAGTTTCGGGCAGTGCAGGTGAAGCTCGATGGGTGTATGCTGTTAGTAAGCTTGCCGGTGAACATATGGCGCACGCTTATTATAAGCAATACAAGCTACCCGTGGTTACAGTACGGCCATTTAATGTTTATGGCCCCGGTCAAACCGGTGAAGGCGCTATACAGATATTTATAAAGCGAGCGTTAAAAAATGAAGACATAAACATCTATGGCGATGGCAATCAAATCCGCGCCTGGTGTTATGTTGACGACTTTGTAAACTGCCTATTGTTATGTCTCGAAAACGAAAGGGCAGTAGGCGAAAGCTTTAATTTAGGTAATGCAAGAGCAGTTATCACTACACTTGGCCTGGCGCAAGCCGTGTGCAGAGTGCTTAACTCTAAATCTAAAATATTATTTAAGCCTGCCCTTAGTGCCGATATCGAACTAAGGATTCCCAGTGTGCTAAAGGCCGAAGAATTATTAGGCTTTAAAGCAAAGGTAGATTTAGATGAGGGCATCGAACTTACTGCAGCATATTTTAGGACTGTATAATTGTCGAATATAAGTTTCGATTAGTTATACTCCTTCCCCAAATTTATTTAAAATCAATCGCCTTCCCTGTTATGTCAACTTTAGCCCGTATTAAGCAACTAACCGGAGATAGCCTTATATATGGTGTTGGAAATATTCTTATAAAATTTATTAGTGTATTCCTGATACCCATATACACACGTTTTTTTCAACCTGCCGACTACGGAATTATTTCAATTGCTAATAATGCTTTTGCTTTATTATCAGTGTTTCTGGTAATGGGTATGGACAATGCAATGGCTATTTTTTTTTATGATGAGCAACTGGATTCTAAGCATCGTACGTTAAACACACGAACCTTGTTCAGCTTATCAGTCGCAGTATTTGCGTGCCTGTGTTTGCTTGTTTTTTACCGCCCGCTAGCCTATTGGCTGTTCAATAATCAAACTTATAATGCAGTTTTCATTTATGCCGCCCTGAATGTGATGTTCATGGTGTTTCCAAACATACTAATGGGGTGGTTGCGTTTACACAAAAGGGCGCTTCATACCATGTTTTTTATCGTAGTTGGCACTTTATTCAATGTTGCTTTAAGTTTGATCTTGGTCGTATATTACAAAAGAGGTATTCAAGGACTTTTTCTTGCGCAATTAGTTTCTTCCATTTTGCAAACAATCTATGCTGCTTATGTCCTTAGAAAAGAAATCAATATTGTATGGTTCGAAAAAAGTTTGCTGAAAAAAATGCTGAAATTTTCACTTCCTTCAGTTCCCGCTGCACTTGCAATTTGGGTTGTAACCTCTTCGGCTGCATTTGCAATAAATTATTTTTATGGTACCGCACAAGTAGGCTTGTTTCAGGTTGCATCCTCCATTGCTTCGGCTATGTTGTTGTTGGTTGGTGCCTTTCAAATGGCCTGGGGGCCATTCGCTTTTTCTATAAAAAATGAATCTAATGCGTTTGAATTTTACAACCTTATTTTCTTGCTTTATTTATGCATATGCGGTGCGTTAGCAATTAGTATTGCCTGCATGAGCCAATGGCTTCTTAAAGTTTTTACGACCGAAGCATATGAAAGCGCCTACGCTGTGCTTAGCTTATTATCCTTAGGTTACATTCTTAATGGCACGGTTTATATTGCTGCTCTTGGATTAAATTTTGCAAAAAAAAATACTCCCTTTGCTGTGTGTAATATTGCTGCTGCATTATTCACACTAGGTTGTCTGGCACTATTGGTTAAGCCTTATATAGCCTTAGGGGCTGCTATAAGTATTATTGCAGGGCAGCTACTCTTAAATGTATTTTTGTTCTATGTTGCTCATCAAAAATATCCAATGCCCTATCAATATACGCGAGGGGGTATACTTTTTGGCGCTACTGTGATAATGGTGGTTGGTGCTATTTACATACTAAAGAATAATTATTTGCCCTGGTATTTATTGTTGTTTGTATCCAATGCGTTATTCTTATTTCTTTGCTTTTTTGTTTTCGAACGGAGTTTGGTTTTAAAATTATTACGGAGTAAATTTTCTAAAGAAAAGTGAAAGTCTTTCATTTACCATATAATATGGCTTCTTTTATGAGCGAGACTACTCAAGGTTTGGAGGCCATTGGTGTTGAAACAAGAGCGCTGTGTGTGCATCCGCCACATATAGGTATTAAAAGTTCCAGTATTACTCATGTCTTTACTGATAAGGATATGTCCTTTTTGCAAAGGGTGAAAAGCAGAATTGCAAAATATTATTTGATATTAAGAAATATTTTTTGGGCCGACATTGTTCACTACTATTGGAACAGTGATATATTAAGCAAAAACCTGGACCTCAAACTTATCGTGTGGCTTAACAAACCTGTTGTGATAGAGTGGGTGGGAAGCGATATTCGGAATCCAGATATTGAAGTAAAGGAGAATCAAAAATATGCGGAGGCTCTGTTGCGAAAAAATTCGAAATATATTAAACTTGAATCAGCATTAAGGTCAAAACAAATACAACAAAAGTTTCATGACATTGGCGCCATTCCTGTTTTGTGCACAGATATGATTAGCTACCTTGACTTAAATTTGTTTCCGGTTTATTTCAGAGTGTTTCAGCGTCTTACTGTATCCAATTACAAGTCAATGCCGCCAAGTCCATTGGTAAAGCGTCCGGTTATTGTGCATGCTTCAACCGACTTTGTTGCTAAGGGTACATTTTCAATTAAGCGTATTATTAATGAGCTAAAGCAAATATATGACTTCGAGTTTAAGTTGGTAGCCAGAGAATCGCGCGAAAATTTGCAACGTATTATTAGTGATTGCGATATTTATATAGATCAAATAATATGTGGTGCACATGGACTTGCAGCTGTAGAAGCTATGGCCATGGGAAAGCCGGTTATAACCTACATTAAAAAATCGTTGATAGGTAAGTACCCTGCCGATTTGCCCATTGTGAATGCAAACGATGATAATTTGTACGAAGTGCTCGAAAAGTTAATTGTAGATAGTAATTTGCGACACCAAATAGGATTGAATTCGCGAGCTTATGCCGAAAAATATCATGACACAGAAAAGGTTGCTATTAAATTCAAGCAGATTTATCAGGAGGTGATTAACATGAAACAACGAGCCAATACCCAATAGCCAAATGCTGAGGTCTAAAACCAAAATACTTAACGCCTTTCGTAAAGTCGGTATGAATCTTTCGGTCGAAAGGATGATGATGCAATATACCCAAGGCCGCTCGCATAAAACTTTTGCCGCCCGTCTTCTTCCTCAAAATTATCAATATCCAAAAAATGCCAAAAGAACCATTTCGCGATATGGTTTTAAATGGGAGCTCGACATTTCCGATTACATGCAGTATTGCCTGTACTTTGGTATTGTTACTGAGCCTCGTAAAAAGTTATACGACCTTGTGCCTGATGCAGGCATTGTAATAGATGTGGGCGTAAACTTTGGAGAGACACTCCTGCACTTTAGTAAACTAGCCCCCAAAGGAACAGTTATTGGTTTTGAGCCAATACCGTTTTTATACCATCAGTGTAAGCACCATCTCGAAATTAATCACATAACCAACGCACATTTGCATAACCTTGCACTTAGCGACAAGCCTGAGAAACTAAACTTCAATCTTGCGGTAGTCCACAACACCGGAGGGTTTAGCATGCAAAAATCTACAAACGGGCAGGGAATAGTAAATGCTGTAAGATTGGATGACTTTTGCCTTGAAAATAAAATTGAGAAAGTAGACTTAATAAAAATTGATGTAGAAGGCTTTGAGTACAATGTATTACTAGGTGCACAGCAAGTACTTGCAAGACATAAGCCCACGTTGTTTATAGAACTTGACGATACGAATTTGAAAAAACACAATAGCAGTGCAAAGCAGTTAGTAGCTTTGCTGCTAGCTGTTGGTTATCGCATTACCAATGCAGAAACTGATGATGCATTAGACGCAAATGCTAATTTTGACGCTTGTCACTATGATATTATATGCAGGATAGAAAATTAATTGAAATAATACACCCAGATACCGGTAATCCATTGTTGGAGACCACCAATGGATTAGTTGATGCTGATGGCAAGGTAGCATTTCCATATAGTAATGGGGCTTATAGACTTGTATCTGATAATAATTACACAGCAAACTTTGGCAAAGAGTGGAATACCTTTGCAGCAACCCAGGTTGATAAGCATTCATCGAATTCGATTTCTGAAGTGCGTTTGTTTGCACAAACAAAATGGCAAAAGGGTTTTGGTAACGGCCTTAATATCCTGGAGGTTGGTAGTGGTGCCGGAAGGTTTTCGCAAGTAATACTGCAACATACACAGGCGCATTTATACTCGGTAGATTATAGCAGTGCGGTTCAGGCAAATTATAAAAACAACGGACCTCATGAAAGGCTGCACTTATTTCAGGCAAGTATTTACGACTTGCCCTTTGCTCCTGCACAGTTTGATAAAGTAATTTGTGTGGGCGTGTTGCAACATACTCCGGATGTTAAGAAATCAGTGCAATCACTTATAAGCATGGTGAAACCAGGTGGCGATTTAGTAATTGATTTTTATCCGGTAAAGGCTTGGTATTCTAAAATAAATGCAAAGTATTTATTAAGGCCATTTACAAAAAAAATGAATCATGATAGGTTACTTAGTTTGATTAGAGCAAATGCTGGTTGGATGATTAGTGCCTATAATTTTTTCGAAAAAATTGGTGTAGGAAAATTCGTTAACAGATTTATTCCCATTTGCGATATAAAGCGAACCATCCCCTCCAATTTGCCATATGAGCAACTTAAGGAATGGGTAGTGCTCGATACATTTGATATGTTTTCGCCCGAGTACGATCAGCCACAAAAACTTAGTACCATGAAAAAGTATTTAGAACAAGGTGGTTTTGGTAAGGTGGAAGCAGAGTTTGTAAATTATGCCGAAGATTTTATTGCTGCCACAATACGCGGCCTTAGCAAAAAATAAATAACCTGATGAAAAAAAAACTGATTTTATTTCCTTTTAGTGGCAATTCGTTCGAGGCTGTGGATTGCGCACTGCATGAGTTTGATATTATTGGTTTTGTTGATGATCATCCTGATAAGCAAGGTGCTCAGGCGCTGGGTATAATAAACTATCAGCGCGATTTTATTGATAATAATAACGATGCATTTGTATTGGCGTTGCCCGGCAGCCCCTCAACTTATGAAAAGCGAAATCTGATTATTGCTTCACTGCAACTTGACAGCAGCCGTTTTGCTACTGTTATTCATCCATCGTCAAGTGTAAGCAAACATGCACGCATTGGATTTAATACATTGATTATGGCAGGGGCGGTAGTTACCAGTAATGCCATTATTGGTAATCATGTAATTATTTTGCCCAACTCTGTAATCCATCACGATACAACTATAGGAGATTATACCTGCATTGGCAGCAATGTAACTATTGCCGGCAATGTGACTGTTGGCAATCAATGTTATATAGGCAGCGGAAGCAGTATTATTAATGGAATAAGCATTGCATCAGGCACCTTGGTTGGTATGGGAAGCAATGTAATCAGACCTGTAAATAAAAAGTCGGTGGTTGCAGGAAATCCTGCGCGGGATATTATTCAATAATAACATCGGGCCTATTAACATTACCTGCTCAGTTGTGCGATAGTTAATTTATTTTTATTCATGCTATTTAATGAGATTTATGCATATTATTTTTCGGGATTGATTGCCCTATGCATTCTTTTTACTTCGGCTTTAGCAACCGGTTATGTTTTCAAATTAAATAGTTATAAACCTCTTTCCAATTATATTATCTCGCTCGCATGTGCTTTATGTATATTGGTTTCATTATTCGGTGTTTATCTCACACATGGTAAAACTATTTTATGGGGTGGACTAGCTGTGGTGGGGTTATATTTATTTCAACTGCGCAAGCAAAACCTAGCTCACGCATCAACGATTGACTTTTCCTTCTTTAAGAATTTTATGCTTAATGTGGTGCTGTATACACTATGTTTTGCATTTAGTGCATGCACCTTTTACTTTAAAGATGCAGGAATTTTTTATAATAGCCTTGGCGACCATTATGCCTATTCGCTTTTGGGAAATATTATCAAACATACGCATATCGAAAATGCTTATTACTACACTTCGTTTGGAAAGCAGTTTGAAGGCACTGCGCTTTACCATTATTATGATATATACTTTTCGAGTATCATTTCTTTTCCTTTCAGGCTGAACAATCTATTTACCTACAGCATTACTGCCAATGCTTTAATGAGTTCATTTGTTATGTTGGGGCTGTGCGCGCTGCTTCAGCAGCGCGTTAGGTGGAGGCAGGTTTATTTGGTGTTCGTTTTTTTGTTTATTCATTTCACCGGTTTTGTGTTGCCTCTTTATTATTTCGAAAAGGTAAACCCCATTTTAATTGGTGCATTTGATTTTCCTTATTTAAGTGCTGCAAACTTCTTAAGAAGCAGTTGTATGAGTTTGTACGTAATTTTATTTGTGCTTGCCTATAAAAAGGAATTGCGTTTTTGGACTTTTACTCCTTTGCTCTTATTGCCTTATATTAATATTGTTACATTACCCGGTATTGCAGGTGGCTTAGCATTATTAATGCTTCTCTATTTTATCTTTGAAAGAAAAGGTTGTGATACCCCTTATTTCAGGTTTGCCCTGCTGTTTGTACTTGCGATGATTTATTTTTCAGTGTTTAGTCTGCTCACCGGATCGGCATTTGGTGTTGCCAAACTTATAATTACGTATAAAGAACTTTCTTTCTATATATATTATTTTTTATGCATTGGTAAATATTCCCTACGAATTCTCATTTTTTATTTTCCTGTATTTATTTTTCTGTGGTGGTATTTCAGCCAAGGTAAATTTTCATTTAAGTTAATCTTTACCGAGTATTTAATGTATACCACACTTGCTGTTATCTTATTGGTTTCGTTACTAACTGCATGCATCTTGTGGCAAAACTATGATGGCATGCAGGCATTTACCAACCTTGCTCGCGAGGTAATGTTAACCTTACTCGTATTAGTAGCTGCCTTTGCTATAAAAAAATTCAACAACCTTAGAGGTGTTTTTAAAACGGGCATAGTCGTTATCCTAATCTGGTTTGTAATCAATGCAGGGTACAATATTTTTTCATTTAATCTAATGCATAATCATCCGCAAACGTTCAATCAATGCACCTACACATATCCCTATTTACAGTTGGTGCGCAATGGACTTAATGCGGTAAAAATTAACGGAGAAATGATTACTTGTGCTGTGATGCAGCATACCATTAACTCGATACCACATCCGGTATCAGGAAATATTGATAACGACCTGTTACCTCTTACTATTTATTTTAAACAATACCATCCAACCAATAAAAAAGTAGATTGGAAAGAATTGTACACCCGATCTCCAATGGGGCAATATTTTGAAAAATTTCCTGCAACCAGCCAAACTGATAGTTTGCAGCGTTATCGTGATTTTTTGCAAGAAAACAAGATTAAGGTAACGCTTGATCATAATGTTGATTTATCGTCCCGTTTGTATGAAAAGAGCGCATGGACTTTTGTATCAACAAGCGAAGGTGGCACCATTTTTTATGTGCATAAATAAAACACTATCTTGCTGCACCAATCTATCGTAAATAAGCCAATGCCAGAAAAGTATCAAGAGTTTGAAGCCTGCACACTTTGTGGAAGTCATAACTTGAGTACTTTGCAGGGCTATGCCAAAGCTTATCTGTGTAAATGCATCAACTGTAACTTTGTATTTGTAAAGCGAATACCCACTGATGCCGAATTGCAAGAGCATTACAGTCGTTACCCCCGCAGTTTTGATATTTCCCCAATCACCTTAAAGAGATATAATGAGTTGTTGAATTATTTTGAAAAATTCAAGAAGACCAATCGGCTAATGGACATAGGTTCGGGCAATTGTCTTTTCCTTTTGGAGGCTAAAAAGCGCGGCTGGCAAGTATATGGGAGCGACTACGAAAAAAATGCCGTTGCAATAGGCGAAAAAAACGGCATCGTAATGAAACATGGGAAGCTTGATGCTAATTGGTTCGACAGCGGTTTTTTTGATGTCATTACTTCCTTTGAAACCATCGAACATGTTAACGAACCTAACCACATGATTCAGCAAATAAATCTTTTGTTGCGAAAAGGTGGTGTGGTTTATTTAACTACTCCCAATTTCGGTTCTATCGAAAGATATTATTTGAAAGCAGATTATAATGTGATAGAGTATCCGGAGCACCTTTCTTATTTTAGCAAAGGTACTATGCAAAAGCTGCTTACACAGAATGGATTTGAAAAATTGAGTTTGCAAACAACCGGTATTAGCCTAACAAGATTGAAAACAAGTTGGCAACGAAAAAATAAAAAGCCGGTTACCGAGTTATATACGAGCAATGAAAATACAGATGAAAAAATTCGTAACAAGATAGAGACAAATATTTTTGCTCAGGTGAGCAAAAAGGTTATCAATAGCCTGCTTACTTTTGCCGGTACAGGCAATTCTATTAAAGCAACATTTATAAAAAAGTAAAAATGATGATTCCGATAGCAAAACCATACTTAACTACCGAAGATGCGCAGGCAGCTTACGATACCATACTTACAGGATGGATTACACAAGGGCCACGCGTTCTAGAGTTTGAACAGAAGTTTGCCGCCTACACAGGAAGCAAATATGCAGTAGCTGTTTCTAATTGCACTACTGCTTTACATCTTGCATTTATAGTAGCAGGTATTAAAGCTGGCGATGAGGTTATATGTCCTAGTATGAGTTACATTGCCAGTGCAAACTCTATTACCTATGTTGGTGCCACTCCGGTGTTTGCCGAAATTGATCCGCATAACTACAACCTCGATATAGCTGATGTGGAGCAACGCATTACGAATAAAACAAAAGCGATTTTATTAGTGCACCAAATTGGCATACCGGCCGATGTAGAGGCATGGGAGCGCCTGTGCAAGAAATATAACTTGTTGCTTATAGAAGATGCGGCTTGTGCTGCAGGGGTTTCAGTAAACGGCAAAAAAATAGGAGCCGACAGTCTGCTGGCATGTTTTTCTTTTCATCCTCGAAAGGTAATAAGCACCGGAGATGGAGGTATGATAACAACAAATAACGAAGCCTTTTACAACCGTATGCGATTGCTTCGTCAACATGGTATGAGTGTAAATGACAGAGTTAGGCATGAATCGAAAACACTG
Organism: Bacteroidota bacterium; assembly: GCA_016714535.1. Taxonomy (NCBI): domain Bacteria; kingdom Pseudomonadati; phylum Bacteroidota; species Bacteroidota bacterium. The sequence goes on along the minus strand of JADKDR010000001.1, from coordinate 585,654 downwards.
ATTTTTGAAGATCATGTTGAAATTGGATACAACTATCGCATGACAGATATTCAGGCTGCGGTAGGTATTAAGCAATTGGAAAAACTCGATTGGATAGTTGCGGAGCGAAATAAAATTGCGACAGTATATAATGATGCGTTAAGCAAAATAGCATGGATACAACTTCCGTCAATTCCTGAAAACTGCGTATATAACTATCAGTCATATTATATTAACCTTACAAACGATGCTCCTATAGGTCGCAATGAGTTAATGCAGCTAATGATGGATGCAGGCATTAGCACACGCAGAGGAATCATGTGTGCCCATCGCGAAACCGCATACAAACACCTTAACATTTCGTTGCCGGCAAGTGAAAAGGCAGCAGATCAAAGTTTATGTTTGCCTTTATACATTCCCATGGATATGAATGATGTCAATATAGTTATTGATTTTTTAAAAAGTATAGCCTCTTAGTAACATGATGGTTGGACACGTTCCAATATTTACATTTTGGCTCCAGTTTCTTTCGATGCTGGATGTGGTGGTTATTCCTATTTACTTTTTCTTGTTATGGTTGTTTGTAAGAATTACGGTGTTCATATTTAATAAGAATAATCCTACCTATAAATACTTTTGGCCAGGATTATTGTGTAAGTTGTTTGGAGCAATTGGAGTGTGTGTTGTTTATAGCTTTTATTACAATGGTGGCGATACTACCACCTACTTTGTGGATAGTATTGTAATGAATAAACTTATTTTTATTAACCCCGGTGCTTATTTTCATATCTTATTTAATCACGAGGGTGTAGTTGATTACTATGCATTTAATTCAGCAATTGGATTTCCCGAAAATCTGGATGACCCTAAAAGTTTCATGGTAGTAAGAATTATATCACCTATTACTTTTATTTGCTTCAATTCGTTTTTCCTTACCACCATGGTGCTTGCAACATTGGCCTATGTTGGTGTGTGGCGTATGTACCGAACATTTATGTACGAGTTTCCACAGCTACGCTGGCAAATTGCTATTCCCATCTTATTTTTTCCTTCGGTTTTCTTTTGGGGTAGTGGCATTTTGAAAGACACCATTACATTTAGTTGCCTTGGTCACTTAATATTTTGTATTTACATGATTTTCATACGTGGTGAAAAAAAATTCGTTCATACCATCCAGTTATTAATAGCCATACTGATTATTCTTGCTATTAAACCATATATTTTTGTTGGCGTGGTCCCTGCCTTTTTGGTATTTGTTTTGTCGGTGGCTAATTCAAGATTCAAAAACGAAGTGCTGCGCTATATGTTTTTTCCCTTCATGGCATTTTGCATTTTTGGTGGCGGTTTTGGTTTGATGAGTTTATTATCATCAAGTTTAGGCGCCTACTCATTCGATCATATATTTGACCGTGCTGTTGAAACACAAAAGGATTTTAAAAGCGAATTTTACCAGGGCAATACGTTTGATATTGGTGAACTTGAGCCTACCTTTACCGGACTCATCAGTAAGTTTCCATTGGCGGTTAATGCTGCCTTATTCAGGCCTTTTATTACGGAAGTAAGAAATCCGGTAATGCTGCTATCGGCAATTGAAAATTTTTATGTGTTAGTGATAACCATCATTGCCTTATTACGAAGCCGTATTTTTGGGTTTTTTAAAGTTTGCCTTACCAATCATCTGCTTCTATTTTCGTTTGTGTTTAGTATGTTCTTTTCTTTTTCGGTTGGCATTACCACAGCAAATTTTGGTAGCCTTGTTCGTTATAAAATCCCGATGTTGCCTTTTTATATTGTTTCGGTGCTCATTGCAAATGCGATGTATACCAAGTTGTACAAAGAAAAGCAGGAGGAGGCTAAAATGTTGAATGAGCCTGCAGTTTCATAATGGTATTTAATTTGTTTTTGATGGTATGTGTGGTATAGCCGGTTATTATTTGTTTAGTGAAAGCCATGCAGGCATAGACCTACTTGGAATGAATAAGTCTATGCAACATCGCGGGCCGGATGCCAATGGGTTTTTTGAAAATAACACCATTGGTTTAGCACACAACCGATTGTCTATTATTGATTTGGATGCAAGAGCAAATCAACCACTGCAAGATAGCACAGGCCAATACCGAATTATTTTTAACGGAGAATTGTATAACTACAAGTTCCTTAAGGACTATCTTGCTAAAACATTCAATCAGCAATTTACAACAAGCAGCGATACCGAGGTGCTATTATATTTGCTTATACATGAAGGCGAAAGTGCATTAAATAAGTTGAATGGCATGTTTGCTTTTGCATTTTATGATTTGCACAGGGAAGTATTATTAATTGCGCGCGATCATGTTGGCATTAAACCTTTGTATTATGCATCAAGCAGGAGTGATGTTGTTTTTTCATCCGAGTTGCAAGCATTAAAGTTATTGAACAGGAATTTCGAAATTGATCATTTGGCTGTTAACTATTATTTGCATTTAGGATATATACCAGCACCATATACGTTGTATAAGGGTGTTATGAAACTGGAGGCCGGACATTATTTAGTGATTGATAAAAATGGAGTAAAACAAAATAAATTCTGGACACTGGAGTCAACAGCAAGAGTTAATCCAGGATCTTCAACCTCAATAGCTATTGGAAAACTTGAAGAGTTATTGTTGCAAAGTGTTTCCTTGCAACTTCAAAGCGATGTGCCTATCGGAGTTTTTTTAAGCGGAGGTACCGATTCGAGTGTTGTTGCGGCATTGGCGCAACAGGCGCATGGTAAGCAGATTGACACTTATTCTATCGGATTCAATGAGTCTAAGTATAACGAAGCGCCCTTTGCCGAAGCTATTGCTGCACATATTGGAAGCAATCATCACCGGTTAGACCTCTCGCTTAATGATGCGCTTCATCTTGCTGAAAAAGTTTCTGGTATATATACCGAGCCGTTTGCCGATAGCAGTGCTTTGCCAACTTATATTGTTTCGCAAATGGCTGCAAAACATTGCAAGGTGGTATTGTCAGGCGATGGTGGCGATGAATTGTTTTTAGGATATGGTTCGTATCAATGGGCCATGCGATTTCAAAATCCGTATAAGCGTCATGCATATCAGCGTATTCACCCAGCATTGAATTTGCTCTCATCAAGGTATAAGCGTATTGCTCGTATGATGGATTGGAAAGATAACTTTTCGCTGCACAGCCATATATTCTCGCATGAGCAATATTTTTTTAGTAAAAAAGAAATACATCAACTACATACTACGCCAACCGAAAAGTTGCATTTCGATTTATTTGCTCCCGGCCGTTCGCTCAACTTTGCGGAAAAGCAGGCGCTCTTCGATTTTCATTATTACCTGCCCGAAGATTTATTAGTAAAAGTGGACCGTGCAAGTATGCAACATTCAATTGAAGTACGGGTGCCTTTGCTTGATAAGCATGTGGTAGAATTTGCATTTTCGTTGCCTTACAACTTGCGTTATCATAAAGGGATTGCTAAATATTTGCTCAAAGAGGTAATGTATAAATATATACCCAGGCAAATGATGAATAGGCCTAAATGGGGTTTCTCGGTTCCGCTTGCAGCCTGGCTGCATCACGATTTGCAGTACATGATTAACAAATACCTTTCGGCAGAAGTAATAAAGCAAACCAATCTATTGAATGTGACTTATGTTGAAGAGTTAATCAGGCGATTCAATAATGGCAAGAACGATTTCCTGGCACAGCGAATTTGGAATCTGATTATTTTGCAGCAATCGTTAGCAAAGAATTAAGTCGCTTAATCAGCTCGAAGCACACTGATTTATCCATTTGAGTTATTTATGCATTTATTTAGCTTTGCACATCCGAAAATAAATGTCTTCCCAGTATGATGCTTTCTGTAGTTACTGCGGTATATAATGCCGAATCAATTGTTGATACATTGGTTGATGAACTTATCAAGCATATTACTCCCGTATTTGATTCGTTCGAAATTATACTGGTAGATGACTTTAGCCTCGACAACAGTTGGGAGAAAATAGAAACATTGAGTGAGCGCTTCCCTGTTGTTAAGGGGATAAAACTTAGCCGCAATTTTGGACAGCACTATGCTCTTACAGCCGGCCTCGATCATGCTAAGGGCGATTGGGTTGTGGTAATGGATTGCGACTTGCAGGATCATCCTTCCGAAATTCCAAAAATGTATGCCATAGCTAACCAAGGTTATCATATGGTAGTAGCAAGCCGCCAAAACCGGAAAGACTCATTTGATAAGCGTTTTTTTTCTTACCTCTTCTGGAAAGTATTATCCTACTTTACCGATTCAAAAATAAACGGAACAGTCGCTAATTTTGGAATATATCATCGCAAGGTGATAAATGCGATTTGCAGCATGCGCGAACAAAATCGTTTTTTCCCTACCATGATTAACTGGGTAGGCTTCAAGAGAGGCACCATGATGGTGGAGCATAATAAACGGCACAGCGGCAAATCAAATTATACCATGAAAAAGCTTTTAAAATTAGCAACAGACATCATCCTTGTTAATTCAGATAAGGTAGTTATGCTTTTTGTAAAATTAGGATTAGTTATATTCCTATTGTCAATTGCTGTTGGCGTATTTTATTTGGTTCAGAAAATTTTAGACCGCACCACCGTATTAGGATTTACAAGCATAATGATCTCTGTCTGGGTACTAGGAGGTTTAATCATATTTATTCTCGGTATTATAGGATTATATATAGGCAAGGTATTTGAAGGCGTTAAAGGACGTCCGGTTTACATTATTGAGAAAACTTCCAACACAGCATGATTGACATAGCCACGTGGGATTCCGATTTTTTTAACCTTCGAGTGGGTATTGTTCATCCCGGGAAGTTTCAATTGGAAAAGTTTCAGCAAGAAAAAAATAATTTTGATTTAATTTATATCAGCGAACATTCAGGAAACGCAAAAATGATTTCCGAGATTGAAAGATTGAATATAAAGTCTCTTGATGTAAAGCTGATATACTCCAAGCATGTGACAGTGCAGCCGATGCAGGAAAATATTATGCAATATCAACTTACTTATGTAAATACCAAGTTGCATGAACTATCGCTTGAGTCAGGTATTTATTCGCGATTTAGAAATGACCCGCGCATGGGATACGAAACCTTTGCACGCATGTACACGCGTTGGATTGAACGATCGGTAAATCGTGAAATTGCTGACATTATATACATACATGGTAGTCATGATGCAATAAATGGATTTGTAACAGTGGCTCGTAATAGCGATTGTTGTCAAATTGGGCTTATAGCTGTAGATGATACCATGCGAGGCAAAGGAGTTGCACAAGCGCTTATAGCTTGCTGCGAAAATTATACAACAGACCAACAACTTTCTTATTTGAAAGTTGCTACACAACTTGCTAATAAATCTGCTTGCAACCTCTATACCCGCTGTGGTTTTGTTATTGAAAGTAGCACAAATATTTATCATTATTGGAATTGAGAAAATGAAAATACCATTCAACAAGCCATTCATTATAGGCAACGAAATACAATACATTGCTGATGCCGTTGCTCGAGGAAAAATTTCGGGAGATGGACATTATAGTAATCTATGTCAGAATTTTTTTGAGGAAAAATATGGATTTAAAAAATGCCTGTTAACTACCTCATGCACCGATGCGCTCGAAATGACAGCGATACTTGCAGATATAAAAGAGGGAGACGAAGTAATTATGCCTTCCTACACTTTTGTAAGTACCTCCAATGCATTTGTACTAAGAGGGGCAAAATTAAAATTTGTAGATAGTCGTCCCGATCATCCTGGCATGGACGAAAGCAAAATTGCAGCGCTTATCACACCAAGCACCAAAGCCATTGTAGTAGTGCACTATGCAGGTGTAGCATGCAATATGGATTTGATATATTCACTTATTGAAGGAAAAAATATTCTCATTATTGAAGATGCTGCACAATGCATTGATAGTTATTATAAATCGCAGCCACTTGGTGGCATTGGGCACCTGGCAGCATTTTCTTTTCACGAAACTAAAAATATTATTTCGGGCGAAGGAGGTATGTTGGTTATAAACGATGAGACGCTAATAGAACGTGCCGAAATTATCAGAGAAAAGGGAACCAATCGTGCTAAGTTTTTTCGTGGGCAGGTTGATAAATATAATTGGGTAGATATTGGCTCCAGTTTTTTACCTTCCGAAATTATAGCTGCATTTCTGTATGCGCAGTTGCAAAATATTGAAACCATTCAAAAGAAACGGACTATGATTTGGGAAAAATATCATGCAGTATTCAGTGGATTGAAGGACAAAGTGCAATTGCCTGCGTTGCCTGACTTTGCTACTAATAATGCCCACATGTATTATATGGTATGTCGTAATCTGGATGAGCGCCAGGCGCTCATCGCACACCTTAAGGCCAACGATGTGTATGCAGCATTTCATTATCAATCGTTACACAAAAGCCCTTATTACCTGCAGCATGCTGAAGATATAAGCTTACCGCATTGCGAGCACTACAGCGATTGCCTGGTGCGATTGCCGTTTTATTTTGAACTATCCAATGCCGATCAGGAGCATATTATTAATGCGATTATTTCATTTTATAATAAGTAAATCTTAGATATCCTTATACAATGAATAGTGTATTTGATAAAGCTGTTTTCTCTATTGATCTCGAAGATTGGTATCAGGGCATAGAGTTGCCTTATGCTGATTGGGGAAAATATGAAAAGCGAATAGAAAAAGGTTTTTATGCCATTTTTAATTTACTCGAAAAATACCAGACCAAAGCTACCTGGTTTACGCTCGGTTGGGTAGCCGACCATTATCCACAATTAATAAAAAAGAGTTGCATCAGGCAGGACATGAACTGGGCTCGCATACGTACAAGCATGAAAAGGTTTATGACCAAACTCCTGCACAATTTCGTGAAGAAGTAAAACGAACCCGCCATGCCATTGAAAATATTACCGGAAAAAAAATAGTTACTCATCGCTCACCTTTTTTTTCAATTACTTCAAAAAGTTTGTGGGCTCTTGATGTGCTTGCCGAAGAAGGTTTTGCGATCGACTGTAGTATATCTCCCATTAAAACATGGCGATATGGAATTGCTACTTGCCCCGATACCATTTTTAAAATAAAAGAGAATAACCTCATTGAATTTCCAGTTTCGCGATTTAAATTTTTGCATAAGCAACTAGGAATTGGCGGTGCTTATTTTCGTTTGTTCCCATACAGCTTTACCGGCAATTCGCTAAGGCAAAGGCAACACGATAAGCTTCCTAATATGTTTTATATACATCCCTGGGAGTACGACCCGCTGCATCCAAGTGTAGGATTAAACTGGAAATCAAAAATTACGCATTATACCAATCTGTCAACCACACTTGCTCGTACCGAAAGAATGCTTAACGAGTTCAAGTTTGTAACAGTTTCTGATTATATCGACCAATATGCCAAACAGCAGCCCATCATCACCATCCCCGTTGCAAATTTGCAAGATTGATCTTAGCAAAAATCAGCAGGAGTTGGTTGACTACGTTCAGCGTGTGTTGAGCGAAACAGATTCGCACAAGTCAAGCATTATGAATAGTGGTTTTTGGAATTGGCAGTATGCGCAATCTCCCGGACAGCATTCCTGCGTTTATGTTGCTTATTCCGAAAATAAAATTGCAGGATATTATCATGTTCCCGTGTATGCAGGTTTCGTAGATAAAAAGCCCGCCCTGCTTGCGATGATACAGGATGTAGCTGTAGATGCTAATTTACGCGGGCAGGGGCTGTTTAGAAAACTGGCAACCTTTGCCAACAACGATATTGATGCGCAGCAAATTGCAGCTTGTTATACTTTTCCCAACACAAAAAGTATTCATACTTTTTTAAAATATAATGCCTTTGCCATTACCAAAACCTTTGCAACGTATATGATGCCTGTTAACACAGGACTGATACTAAGAAAGAAACTAAAAATTCCCCTGTTGAGTGAATGGGCCGGTACCCTAGTTGATTTTTTTTTAGCACCTGCTAAAAAAGGCAATACCCAAAACATCCGATTGATTAAGGAGTTTGATGCAGAAGTGGAAAAATTATTTTCCAGTTATTGCGAACGTTTTCACAACTACACTTCACGCAGTATCGAATTTTTAAAGTGGCGCTACATGCAACGACCATCCTCGTTATATTTTTCGTTGGGATATTACCATCAGGAGCAACTTACTGCCATTGCCATTTTTAAGTTTGACTACATGTTTGATGTGCCGGTACTATTACTTATGGATTATGCCTTTACCGACTCCAACCAACTTATGCAATTAATAAGCAGTGCAGCACTGTACAGCAAGGATTATACAAATGAAAAAATAGCCTTTGTTTTTACAACTTGTTGTGATGTTAATTTTGAAAAGGCAAATAAAGGTAAGTTTATACGTATTCCGGAAAAATTAAATCCTCGTAAGCTCAATATGCTTACGCGCAATGTAAGTAGCAAAAGCGAAAGTATAAGTCAAGCTAATAAATGGTTTGCTACATTGGGCGATTGGGATGTGTTTTAATACATTGGTAGTGATAGTAGCTTTGTTATTACAAAGGCTGCAGTGCAGCAAGCAAAACCATGTGTAACGATTTTCTTTGACAAAAAATTTATACAGGATGTTTTAATTATTAGTAATATTGAATCGCTTTCATGGTGAAATGCATGGAAGCGTTATTCAGATTGATGCATGTAAAGTGCAGTATTTCTATCGTAATTTTTTGTTTGTATAATTTAGTAATCAAATAATGCCATCCTATCCAGAGCTAAACAAGTTGCGTGCGGTTTCATTCACCTTTGATGCCCAAAGCTTAGATAAAAAGATAGAATATCTTTTGCTTGCAAACAGGAATATGATAGAGCATCCTGAGTTTGTTAAGCAGTATTCAGAACTTTTGCTATTTCATTTAGAATATCCACAAAACAAAAAAGTATTTATGCTTGCTATTCATGGAGTGGTTTGTATCACCAATGTATTAAGAAGCAACAAGCAGCTTTGTGGTAAATTGAAGGATACTTGTTTGCCTTACACCTCGTTCACCACCAAGTATACGCATGACTTAATAAGTTGGCTTAATCAGCAACCTGAATGCGCCTTGTGTATCGATAGCTTTGGCGATAACAAGGTTTCGTTATACCATTGGTTGGGTGCTTGCATAAATAAATTTGGCAAGAATCATTTAGCTGTTGCAACCTTGCCTGAAGATAGCTTGATGCAACTGGAACCTCGCAAGGAACGACAATTGTCGTTCTTACTAAGAGAAGTGGCACGATTAGATAATCAACCCGAAGTAAAAGATCTGCTATGGAGCAATTTAAAAATCTGGATTTCTATTACTTCAAAAGCAAAAGATTTCTCATTGCTTTTCAACCGGATTGAAAAGTCAAAAACATTTTATAACTCCGTTTTATTAAAGACGTTCGATTATCAGCAGCTGTATGAAGCACCGCTGCCGCCTGCAAGTAAACTCACAAATGCTAAAGCGTTAGACTTGCAAAAGGTGATACGTTATTCTCTTACATTAACCTTTCGCGAAACCGATCCTGCAACTTACTTCGATATAAGGTCGTTGCAGTATTTTAAATTCCACTATTTAAAAATGGTTATCCTGTTTCGTATGGTGGTTCGTGGATATTTGGCAATTATGCGCGCTTCGGAATGAATATTTTTTCACCATACAGAGGTGGGGAGTCAGGTTATATTCTGTGTCAGATAATAAGAACGTACAAGTATTGTTTTAGGTTGGAACATATAGCAGTTGACCCTTATATGTTTGGCAAGGGAAACCCTGAAGGAATAGACACCGGAGCCTTTTGGTTTTATTTTAAGTTTGGATTCAGGCATGTGGATAAGCAATTGAATAAAATGGCCAATGTTGAGTTTAAGAAAATTAAGGCAAATAAATTATACAGAACTCCACGTAAAACTCTGATTGAGTTTGCCACAGGTGACATTGAAATAAGTTGGACCAATGAGAGGCACATCAAGCGTGCCCAAATTTTAGAAAACGTGGAAGCGATAATAAAAGCAAAACATCAGGGTAATTATAACAAAGCCCTCGATGCATCCCGCCTCTTATTTAAGAATAAAAGGTTGATGGCATACGCGGCCTTTGCCGAATGGGCATTGTTTGCAAGCGCCTTTCATTGCAAGAGAAAGCAGCTTGAAGAGCTTTCAAAAATTATCAGCGAAAAACAAAAAAACGTTTACCGATACAATACAAAGCTTATTCATTTCCTTAAAAGTATTTCTTAATAAGGCTCTTGGCAATTGGAAAATAATACATATCAGCAAGCGCATCAAACGCAAGCCCCTTAAAGGGTTTGGGGTGTATTGGCTTTGAAATGTGTCACCTCTCGCCTTAGCACAGTTCTCTGTTTTTTACCCCTCCCATATTAACTCTAAATGTTATTGCGAGTCAATGACCATAACACGTTTACAAGTATTAATCCCTTTGCCTGTAATACGCAACATATACACTCCTGTTGACAAGTGCGGCAAATCCCATCGCAACGAGGCAAAGTGACCATACAACATGCGTTGGTCTATGCGGTTGCCCATCATATCGTACAACACAGCCATTGCTGATGTATGCTGCGGCAAAGTATAGTTGATATAGAACCATCACATAGCCGGATTAGGGCTAATGCGTAAATCCTGCAACACTGCAGTAGGTGTTACCCCAAGGCCTAAGCTATCGCATACACTACCCAACACAGGGCCTAAATCATAATTAGCCCAATTGGGGCAAGAACGTTGATTAAGCTTAAGCAAGGGCAACCCATGCTGTTGTACATCACAAGCAAGTCCAAGGCTATCCGGTTGGTTTATCACATTCATAGCTTTGTAATATGCCTGTGTAATTACATACAATTTATTATCCGCAGCTAAAAGCTGCATGTAGAATGTATTCATTGCTGGTGAGCTTTGCAGTATCAAAATATCAGTATGAGCAACATGTATTTTAGTTGTTCCCATATTGGTAGAATCTTCCAAATTCTATTGATATAAATCGAGCCAAGTGAATACATACATGAATTTATTATTTGATGAAAACCCAACCCCGCCAAATTGCATGGTTAGCATAGTATCATGTATTGGATTGCTAAACATGCCGGTGCAGCGGTCAAATTGCATAACAACTACTCCGGTAGTTGCATCTGCTCGTGCATACCAGTTGCCATCGTTGCTAAAATTGCTTTGCCCTGACCATGAGGTAGTGTCAAACACAGGGCCTATCTGCTGTTCACTTACCATCATGGTATCGGGCGTTACCAATATTTTATAGTATTTGTTTGTAAAGGATTCATTGCAAACAATCCACCAATCTCGGCCATTAGCATGTTTTACTCCGGTAAGGTAGCCACCTAAGGTATCATATACAATATCTTTTCTACAAGTTACTACATCGCCAAGTCCACCATTACCATCCATATCTACCACATGATAAAATAGCTATGAACCTCCTATAATTTTAGTATAATCGGCCCCTGTTTGAAATAGAATATATTTGTGGGGTCTTCCAGGATGCGGTATTACGAAAAATCCTTGCGATGCTTGAATTCAGGCACCAATCCATACTGAATCCTTATAGACAATTGGATTGCAAAGAATGGAATCGCAACCGGATATCTGGTAATGCTGGCGGTTCTATAAAAATATCCCATTCGAGTAAAACAACAATTCTCCTGTACTGTCACTCATGTAGCCTGTTGTCCACCCAAAACCTAAAATAGTTGGTATTGGCGTTTGTATCGGAGTTCCGAAACTATAATCGATTATAGTTGACCCGCACACAGGTATCATTTTGGTCCATAACCGTAAATAACGTTAGCTTTCATACCTTGTCCCGAAACCGCAAAGCACTTCGTAAACAGAATAATAATAATAAACCTTCCCATTACTTTGTAATATTTAGTTTATGCGAGTGTGTTTTGCCGCTGCCGCGCACAATTTGTATTATATATATTCCATTTGACCATGAAGCTGCATTTACAGGGCATTGTGATTTAATAATGTTTATTGAAAATAGAAGTAAAAAAATTAAAATTTACGGGGGGGGCAATTAATAAGCTTTTTTTCTTTCGAAAAAATTTTTTAACATTGTTTGATAAAAAAGGCTGGGAATTTTCTTCTGCAAGCTGTCGCAATGTGATTTGATTTTCCATTGGATTTAATTTTTTTAATGTTTGGTAACCCTTATAACTTTTAGGCAATTACAATATAAACGAAAATTATTTTTTATGTACAAGCTATTTTTAAAAAATAAAATAGTCGATCTATATTAGGAATTTAATAAGGATGATAAAAACGTTCACCTAACGTAAAAGTATTTGCCAAGATAAATGAGGTAAAAAAATAGCTTACAACAAGCTGCCTTTTAGCAAAAGCATGGCAATGCTAAAATAAATCATAAGGCCTGTTACATCAACCAAAGTTGCCACAAAAGGATTGCTCGATGTAGCTAAATCAATACCAAGCCTCTTTAATAATAGCATCGAATAAATAAATCCGAGCAAATCCAACCACTCCTAAAATAGTACCTAAGGCTAGCCCTGATATAATTTCCCGTTTCATTATTCGATACCAATCATGAATGGTTACCTCTCCCAGTGCCATAGCACGTATAATAAGTGTGCTTGCCTGCGAACCACTGTTACCACCACTTGATACGATAAGCGGAACAAATAGCATAAGCACAAGTGCTTTCGAAATTTCGTGCTCATAATATTTCATGGCACTTGCTGTAAATAATTCGCCTATAAAAAGAACGATTAACCACACGGCACGTTTACGTATCATGAGTGGCAATGGAGTATCCATGTAAGGGTCTTCTAGTGCTTCTACCGCACCTATTTTTTGTATATCTTCGGTATCCTCATCTTCGGCAAGTTGCAATACATCATCTATAGTTACTATACCAAGTAATAAACCCATAGCATCGGTTACAGGCAAAGCAATACGGTTATGTTGCTTAAAGGCGCTAATGGTAGTTTCTTCGTCATCCGTAACATTTAGAGCGGCAAATTTGCCATCGAGCAAGGTGCCTATAATCACGTCTGTTTGAGCTAGCAATACTTCGCGTACACGAATGTCGTCTATCAACTTTCCCTTATCATCAACCACATATAGCACATTGAGGGTTTCTTTGTCTTCACCGTTTTCACGAATAAAATCAAGCGCTATTTGTACCGTCCACTCGGGCTTAATAGCAATATAATCGGGTGTCATTAAACGGCCAATAGAATTTTCAGGATAGCCCAACAACTGAAGTGCTACCGCCCGTTCCTTTACCGTAAGCAGTTTTAAAAGGCTATTGATTTGGTCAGCCGAAAGTTCTTCGAGCAATGCTGTGCGCTTATCAGCCGACATGTCATTCAATATGAGCTGCAATTGCCTGTTGGGAAGCTCGTCTACTAAAATTTCCTGTGTGCTTATTTCCAGGTTTTCAAATGTCTGATAGGCCGTTTCGCGATCCATGCATCTGAACAGCAATACTTGCTCATGGGTATAAAATATGGGTATAATATCAATCAACTCATGCACCGATAGGTTTTCGATGACATTGGTAATACCAGCTTTATCTCTGCTGTACAGCAATTCAGAAAGAGGTATGAGAACTTGATGGTCTACATTTTGCAGCATTGAAGTAACACAAATTACACAAGGGTAAGAAGTGTGGTACAAAAGTAGAATTTCAATTTCAAAAAGCCACAATCACAAATAATTAATATGACGCCTTGCATGCCCTTAGGCTATTGTCAGTATTTAAAGTTATGGTGTTGTTTTTATTATTTTAATAAAAAAAAGTTGCGATACTTGTCGAAAATATCAATGGCTTATTCAACCTGGTTTTGAGAAATGCGAATTGGAGTGTTTTTTCACAGGAATAGAAGATGGTAACATTTATTTTACACGTGTATTTGAATTTGTTTAGCAAACTTCCTTATGCCTAAAGTATTGCGTATTATCAATAGACTTAACCTGGGTGGCCCTACCTATAATGTAGGGTACCTGTCTAAATACCTTGCTCCTGAGTTTGAAACCCTTCTTGTAAGCGGCATGCGCGATGAATCTGAAGGAAGTAGTGAGCATATTATTGATACCTTAGGTATAAAAGCGCAATATATCAACTGCATGCGCAGGGAGATAAGTTTGGTAGATGATGTGAAATCATACTATGAAATAAAAAAAATTATCAATCAGTTTAAGCCCGACATTGTACACACGCATATGGCTAAACCAGGAGCGGTAGGCCGCTTAGCCGCTATTAATTGCAAGGTACCTGTGGTGCTTCACACCTTTCACGGACACTATTTTCACTCTTATTTTTCTCCATTAAAAACCAAAATATTCCAGCACATAGAACAGTATCTGGCACGCAAAACATCGGGTATTATTGCCATCAGTTCTGAACAACAAAAGGAACTCTCGCAAGATTTCAAAATAGCCCCTCCCGAAAAAACTTTGTTGTCCCTTTGGGTTTCGATCTTTCACGTTTTTCTATCGATACCCTTAGTAAGCGGGTAGCTTTCAGACAAAAATTTGGAATACAGGACGATGAAATAGCCGTTGGAATTATTGGCAGATTGGTGCCCATTAAAAATCATGGTTTGTTTTTAAGAGCCATTAGTGATGTTTTAAAAAACACATCGCAAAAAGTTAGGGCAATAATAATTGGCGATGGCGAGAACAAGCAAGAAGTAATTGATTTGTGTTTTAGGTTTAAATTACCATACAGTACAGCTAACTTTCAGGAGGAGAATCACCCAATTGTTTTTACCTCCTGGATATTGAATGTGGACGAAGCCCTTGCAGGACTTGATATTGTTGCGCTTACTTCCCTCAACGAGGGTACTCCTGTAAGCCTCATCGAAGCACAGGCTGCCGGCAAGCCAATTGTAACCACTGATGTAGGCGGTGTACGCGATGTGGTAATAGAAAACAAAACCGCTTTGCTGAGTCCAATTTCGCAGCCACAAAAGTTTGCCGACAACCTCCTCTCACTTGTTAACGATGAGGCTATACGTTCAAACATGTGTCAGATTGGACAAGCTCATGTAAACGAGAAGTTTCATTACACCCGTTTAGTCCAAAATATGAGAACCTTGTATCACCAATTACTTACCTGATTTTTATGGCCAATGTCCTTTACCTATCGTACGATGGCATGACCGACCAGTTGGGACAGTCGCAGGTGTTGCCTTATTTGGTGGGTTTAAGTAAATTGGATTTTCGTTTTCATTTAATCAGCTTCGAAAAGCAGGAGCATTTTTCCAAATCTAAAAGTATTATTGAACGCATTTGTGCCGATGCACAAATTACCTGGCATCCATTGGTATATCATAAGTGGCCTCCCGTTATTTCAACTATGTACGATATTAGGGTGATGACAAAAAAATGTTTTCAGCTACACCAGCTTTATAATTTTAAAATTGTTCACTGTCGCAGTTACATCACTCCCTTTGCAGGCCAAGCATTGAAGAAACACTTTGCGGTAAAATTTATTTTTGACATGCGCGGCTTTTATGCAGACGAACGGGTTGATGGACATATTTGGAATCAAAACAACCCCATCTTCAAGTGGGTTTACAATTATTTTAAGCGTGCCGAAAAAAATTTTCTGAAAAATGCAGACCATATCATCAGTCTCACTTCTAAAGCTGAAAAAATAATTCAATCTTGGAGTTTGAAGAACGAAAAATTGCCCATCACCGTAATACCCTGTTGTGCCGATTTAAGTTTATTTGATTATCATAAAATAACAGAAGAATCGAAAACTGCACTCAGGAAAAAATTAGGTATCAGCATGGATGCTAACGTTATAATTTATTTAGGTGCAATTGGATCCTGGTACATGCTTGACGAAATGCTTGACTTTTTAACGCTTATCAACAAAAATGCCCAACGCAAAATTCTTAGTTGTAACCAATGACTTACCTGAACCTATTTTAGAAAAAGCTGCTTTAAAAAATATTGCTGGTGGCGATATTATAATTACTTCGGCACCGCGAGCGCAGGTACCCGTGCATATTGCTGTTTCTGATAGTGCTCTTTTTTTTATAAAGCCTGTTTTTAGTAAATCAGCTTCTTCGCCTACCAAGCAGGGCGAAATTATGGGTATGGGCGTGCCGATTATTTGCAATAATGGAATAGGAGATACCGATGAAATAATCCTTGATAGTAATGCCGGAGTGTTAATTGATAGATTTGATAGCGGCCAATACGATAAGGCGATAGCGGCTTTAGCAGCTACTAAGTTCGAAAAGGAAAAAATTCGCCAGGGTGCTCAGAAGTATTATTCACTTGATAAAGGGGTAGCTTTGTACCATTCGATTTATGCTGCATTAGTAAATTAAACTAGGGTTATTTTGCTGTAGGACCTTAGATTTTTTTAATAAATTTATTAAAGCATAAAAATCCAACAATATTACTACTTTCACGCCTCATAAATTTTAAAATTATCATAAGCAAATGAAACAATTTTTCACGTTGATATTCGCAGGAATGGTTTGTGCTGCCAGTGCCCAGCAGAAGATTGCCTTAAAACGGGATTTTAGTTTAAATGAATCTGCCCCTTACGAACCGGGAGTGTTGATAGTTAAACTTAAGCCTGCCCATAGAAACCTGATGGTGAATGGCAAGGTGCAGCACCCAGCACTGTCGGCAGTGATGAATACACTAAAGGCTGCTTCAATCAATCGTATCTTTCCACTTGCTACCCCTCCTGCAACCTTGCGCAATGCGCAAGGAAATGAGTTAGTAGATTTATCATTGATGTACCAAATTTCTTGTAACGGTACTAATATACCTTTCGCTATTAAACAATTGCAAAAAACATGTTTATTTGAATATGTTGAGCCTAAGTATATCATGCAAACATTTTATACACCCAACGATCCAAGCCTAGGACAATGCTACCACCTGGGTAAGATAAATGCCTATACTGCATGGGATACGCAAAAGGGAGACACCAATGTGGTAATAGGAATTGTAGATAGCGGCACCGATTGGGATCATCCTGATCTTGCTCCCAATTTAAAATTAAATTGGGCCGACCCAATTAATGGTGTTGATGATGATAACGATGGATATATAGATAACTTCCGTGGATGGGATATTAGCGAGAATGACAATAATCCCGTAGTTGATAATAGCTCGCATGGATCGCACGTTTCAGGATGCGCAGCAGCTGCTACCGACAATAACATAGGTGTGGCAGGCACTGGTTTTAACTGTAAGTTTTTGCCCATAAAAGCTTCAAAGCAAGCAAGTACAACCCAAATTGATAATGGTTACGAAGCCATTGTATATGCTGCCGATCATGGTTGTGATATAATTAATTGTTCATGGGGAGGAGCGGGTGGCAGCACCTTTGGTCAAGATGTGATTAATTATGCCACCTTTAATCAGGATGCATTGGTAGTGGTATCTGCCGGCAACACAAGTACAGAGCAAGATATTTATCCCGGTGCGTATGAAAATGTACTCGCTGTTGCTGCCACAGGCTCTTCGGATGCACGCGCATCGTACTCAACTTTTGGCTATTGGGTAGATGTTTGTGCTCCAGGCACCAATGTGTATTCTACCTATTACAATAATACGTATTCAAATCAGTCAGGTACAAGTATGTCTTCGCCTGTTACTGCCGGTGCTGCAGCCATTGTGAAGTCGCAGTTCCCTGCCTATACTGCCAAGCAGGTAGGTGAGCGTATCCGTATGACAAGCGATTATGTTTACAATCTTCCTCAAAACATCAATATCATGAATAAGATTGGCAAAGGAAGAGTGAATATGGGCAATGCCATTAGTGCTGCTACTCCTGCAGTACGATTCGAAAATATTTTACTCACTGATAATAATGATAACACATTTGTGATAGGCGATACCATCAATGTTACCGGTATACTGCGCAACTATCTCGACCCAACGGTAAATTTATCAGTTACGATGAGTTCCACATCAACTGCTGTCACTGTATTGAACAGTACAGTTTCTCCGGGAGTAATTAATACGCTCGATAGTTTTGATGTTTCGCCAACTCCCTATAGTTTATATGTAAAACCCAATGCACCAAAAAACACGAAGGTAATTTTGAAATTTACGTTTACCGATGGCACCTATGACGACTGGCAATATATTACCCTTACTGTAAACGTTGATTATATTAATGTAATGGTTAATCAAACCTGGACTACCATTAGCAGCCGCGGCCGCATTGGTTATAATAACGATAATCAGGTGGAAGGGCTAGGTTTTGTTTATAAGCAAGATGATAATTTGATGTATGAAAGTGCATTGATGATTGGGCGCAGCACCTCCTCTGTGTCTGATGAGTTTCGTGGCACATCCGGTAGTCCAAATGATGATGATTTTGTTTCGCAAGTGACTGTGCAGAAAGTACCAAATGTTCTTTCCGATTTTGATTTGTATGGCAAGTTTAATGACAATGCAGCAGTGCCACAAATAAAGGTGGATGTTACCCATAAGGCATTCGCATGGGACGATGCCGGCTTTGATAAGTTTGTAATAGTTGAATATACCATTACCAATAAAAATACTACATCACTTAGTAATATCTATGCAGGTATAGCTACCGACTGGGATATTCAAACCTACGCCAACAACAAGTCAGCCGAAGATCAAAACCTCAAGATGGGATATTCATGGTGTACCGATGCCGGAGGATTGTTTGCCGGCACCAAGTTGCTTACTACTGGTAGTTTCAAGCATTATGCGCTTGATAATATCAATGGAGGCGGGGGAGGAATTGACATTGCTAATGGCTATAGCACCAGCGAAAAATACACATCACTTTCGACCAACCGTGCCACCGCAGGTGGTACCGGTACAGGTAATGATGTTATTGATGTAGTTAGTAGCGGGCCATTTACCATACCAGTTGGCGATAGTATAAAGGTTGCTTTTGCATTGCTGGCCGGTGATAGTCTTGGCGATCTGCTTGCCAATGCTCTTGCTGCTCAGATTAAATATGATGGTATCATATCAGCAGGAATTTATGATGGCACAGGGCAGGTGACGTCCATCCGCGTTTTTCCAAATCCTACCAAGGATAGATTGTATATTGCAAGCGAAGAAAAAATTGTAACGATAACCGTATATGATGTAGCAGGCAAGTTGATTGCTGCATTGCCGTCAAATGGCAGCGCATTGCAGATTGTTGACCTAACCACATTGCCACTGGGAGTTTATGCGGTAAAAACAGAAACCAAAACGGCTGTGCAGATTACGCGTGTATTGAAACAATGATACTAGCGCATCATTAATCATAATAACAAATTACTTCACTGCCCGGTTTGCGTTGCAAATCGGGCACTGTTGTTTTTTCTACAGGGTAGCCAATGGGAATAAGTAAAAAGGGTTTTTCGTTTTTTGGGCGATTAAGAAGGTTGCTCAAAAAATTCATGGGGCTTGGCGTGTGCGTTAAGGCAACCAATCCGCAATAGTGAATGGCTTCAAGCAAAAATCCACAAGCTATGCCAATGCTTTCGTTTACATAATAATTTAATCCGTTTTTGCCTTCGTTAAGGTGGTATGTTTGTTTGAAAACAATAATCAGAGCAGGGGCAATTTCAAGAAAAGGTTTATGCCAGTCGGTGCCAAGTACGGCAAGGTCCTTCAGCCATTCTGCACTCATGCGGCCATGATAGCTTTTATACTCTTCTTCTTCGGCAGCTACACGAATTTGTTTTTTTAGTTCAGTATTGGTAACCACACAAAAGGTCCAAGGTTGCTTATGCGCACCCGATGGAGCGGTTGATGCTGCCATGATAATATTTTCAAGCACCTCTTTTTCAATTGGCTGGTTACTAAACTCGCGAACGGTTCTACGCTTATCCATGTATTCAAAATGTGAACGACTACGCTCAAGCGTTTCGGTAGCTGTATAGGTTTCTTTTTGGTAAGGAATAAATTTTGGTTCCATTTATGGTTGGGGTTTGGTGACTCTTTTTTTTCGTGACCAGTTCGCTTTTACAGCGAGTCTATTCAGCAGGACTTAGCGTTTTTTACTTGAAGTACCCGGTATAATTTATTTTTATTTATTGGTGAGTCCGGTTAATGTAGCAATTGTATAATCAACCATGCTCTGGTTGATATCAAGATGCAAAACCATACGTAGTAGTTGCTTTCCAAAAGGCACGGTTAAAATCCCTTTCGATTTTAATAGCTCTAGTATATCATGGCTTGCTATTTCGTCTTTTATTTTAAATACAATAATGTTCGATTCAACCGGCATTATGCTTTCTGTAAAATAACAAGCACTTAGTGCTTTGGCAATAGCTTGTGCACGTTGATGATCTTCGGCCAGTCTAACTACATTATGTTGAAGTGCATATAAGCCTGCTGCGGCCAGAAATCCTGCCTGACGCATACCGCCACCAAATACCTTGCGTAGTCGTCTCGCCTTGTTTATGGTTTCGGCATTTCCAAGTAATAAGCTGCCCACGGGTGCTCCTAGTCCTTTGGAAAGGCATACAGATAGGGTATCCACACAATCTCCAATTTGGGCAGCAGTATATTGGCTGGCAACAATAGCATTAAATATGCGCGCACCATCTAGATGTAACTTTAGGTTATTAGCACTGCATACCGCTTTTATTGCTTTCAACTCATCCATTGTGTAACAACTGCCTCCTCCTTTATTGCTTGTATTTTCAACCACAACCAGGCTCGTAATGGGATAATGCACATTATCGGGATTAATGCTATCAACAATTTGCAAAGCACTTATTTTTCCATAATCACCCTGAAGTAATTTTACACTTACACCTGAGTTAAAGGCCATTCCTCCACCTTCATATAAATATACATGCGAGTGCTCGTGGCAGATCACTTCTTGTGCGGGTTGTGTATGCACTTTTATAGCAATTTGATTTGCCATAGTACCCGATGGACAAAATAGGGCAGCTTCTTTTTCGAATAGTCTGGCTGTATGGTGTTGTAGTTCGTGTATCGTTGGGTCTTCATCAAATACATCATCGCCCACCTTTGCCTTCTTCATGAATTCGAGCATGGTCGCATTTGGTTGGGTTAGGGTATCGCTACGTAAGTCAACTATCATTGCTTTTTTATTTAATGCAAATTAAGTTGATTATTGTATTTCTTACAGTGTTTTATTTTTTTCAAATTGAAAATAGCTGCCTTCAAGTTGGTTCCAAAAGTTGATATAATTTTTGTTGCCTTTATAAGTTGACTTTAATTTAGAATAAGCATCGGTATTCATATAGCAAGGATAAATATGTACTGGGATATTTTGTTGCCCATTGTTTTTTGTAATAACGCACATCATGTATAACAGTTCAATGCCTTCATTGCCCAATGGTACGCAACCTATGGTAACACATTCCCCATGTATAAAAATATCGCCTCCGGCATTCAGTCCTTTGCTTCGCTGCTTATCCTCATGGTTGGGATAATTTATCTTTAGCGACAAATGGAAATTACTTTGATGATTAAAAAGATTGATGCGATAGTGGCCTTCGGGAGTCTGCCTATCACCTTGCTTTAGCTTATAGCCCACCGTACCTGAAGAGGCACATACGTCCACTTTTTCGAAAAGCTTAAATGTTACTTCGCCCTTATTGCGAACATATATCTCCAGTATTTCTTCTTGCTTCAATACTCGTATAAAAACTTCCATTTTCGATTCCTTAATGTTCAACTCCGAAAGTTTTGAGATCAAGGATTTATGCGGCTTGGCAAAAGGTGCTTTTACCCTGCTGTATTTTTTTTGCTCCGAAATAAAATTCTGAGCCGATGCCAGACTAATGGCAAAATGAAGCAAGAACAAAATTATCATTGCTTTAAAGCCTACTTTTAATTTTACGGTAAAATGCATGTCACAAATATTTATACTTTTGGCAACGTTTTTTATAAAGGTACATGAACAAAGAAAGTCTAATCAGAAAACTTCTGGAAATTTTTGAGCCCATCTCGCTAGAGAAAATGGACAGGGTGGCCTTGCTTGACCGCACCGATACCAAGTATGTACTTAACGAAAATATTCTTCAAAATATTTTGCCTGAACTAGCTAAGTATTACTATGTGCTGGATATTGACAATTGCCGATGTTTCGATTATCAAAGCCTTTATTTTGATAGCCCGGAGCTTAAATTTTTTTATGAGCACCACTGCGGCTTAGCTAACCGATATAAAATCCGTTATCGTAAGTATGTGCAGAGTAATCTTCATTTTTTTGAAATAAAATTTAAAAACAATAAAGGGCGTACCATAAAAAAACGTGTTATGACTGATGGGATAGGCGCTAATCTTGGCGAAAAAGAAATAAACCTCCTTAGTAGCCTTACTCCATATAAAGCAAGCGAGCTTCAACCATCAGCCAAAATTGACTATGCACGCATGACACTTATTTCGAAGAACATGGATG
This sequence comes from Bacteroidota bacterium, assembly GCA_016714535.1. Classification (NCBI taxonomy): domain Bacteria; kingdom Pseudomonadati; phylum Bacteroidota; species Bacteroidota bacterium. Next base: position 563,270 of record JADKDR010000001.1, on the reverse strand, counting down.
AGCGTGTTACCATCGATGTTAATCTGGAGGCCGGGCTTGATAACGGAATGAAACCTGCCGAGCACCTGGTTATTGTTGAAGTAAAGCAAGCAAAATTTAATTACAGTTCGCCTGTAAACCGAATGCTAAAGCTGCGGCATTACCTGCCCGCTTCGCTTAGCAAATATTGCTGGGCCATTATGAGCATACACCCGAATATTAAAAAGAATAATTTCAAAATGCAGATACATTACATGAATAAAGTTATTAATAAAATAAATTTTTAATCGATGAATATTGAATTGCTTGACAAGGTTAGCGATAAGTTTTTTATCCGACTGCTGATTGACCTGATTTCTGTGGTGGTACTAATCCGCTTCGTTTATTTTCCGATCCACAAAAAGAAGGATTACTTTTTTACGTACTTTGTTTTCAACATCATCATATTTATGATGACCTCTTTTATGAATAAGAGTGAATTCAGCACCGGAGCAGCATTCGGTCTATTTGCTGTTTTTTCGCTGTTACGCTATCGTACCGAGAATATTTCCGAAAAGGACATGACCTATCTCTTTATTGTAATTGCTATGGGGCTTATAAGTTCGGTATTAAAGGGTACTTATTTTGAATCGGGTCTCATCATGGGAATAATTATTCTGACAGCGTACTTGTTGGATGGCAGCATTTTAATAAAAAATGAGAAGTTTCAGCTTATTCAATATGAGTTGATTGAAAATATTAAACCCGGTAATCGCGAAAAACTTATTGCCGACCTGAATGAGCGCACAGGGCTCAACATTCATAAAATTGCTATTGAAGAAATCGACTTTTTGCGCGACCGTGCTTTTTTAAAAGTTTACTACTATGAATAACCTATATTAATAAGGAAATAAGATGACTGCAGAACAAACCTTATTGGATACGATGCATAAAGTGCTCGATTTTCATCGAGTATTCGGGCTGGGGTATTTTGAAACTCCTGAAGCACAATTAAGTGAAAAAGTAATAGCATTGCGGCACCGCCTTATGCAGGAAGAAAATGATGAGTACCTGGAGGCCGCTCAAGAAGGCAATCTTGAACTCATTGCCGATGCCTTAGGCGACAAACTTTATATCTTATGCGGTACCATTATTGCTCACGGACTGCAACATAAAATAGTTGAAGTTTTTAATGAGATTCATCGAAGTAACATGAGCAAGCTTGATAGCAACGGTAAGCCCATTTACCGCGATGACGGAAAAATAATGAAGTCAGAAAATTATTTTCTGCCTGACATAAAAAAGGTGTTAGCGCCCTAAAGCAATCTATTCAATCCAACTTCTGTCCATCACACTTATTTCCGAGCCTTCGGCAAGCATAATACCATCGGCATTCAAGTGGCTTAGGAATTCAAAGGATGGCCCATATACCGTTTCGTAATTCACTTTCAATTGGTGCTCTATCACTTTGTAAATATTCCAACGTGGATGTTGCACCTGGTACTCAACCGTGCCATTGCCGCTTGCTTTTGCATAGCCCCAGTAGTGTTCGGTAATAAATTCTTCTTTGCTGTCGGCCATTATGGGTAATGGTTTATTTTCTGCCTTTAAGTAAATTAGTTGCTCGGCATTTTTTTCCTTCCACGAGTATTGCACTTCAAGTGTATCAGGATGTTCCTTTATGAAGTGATCCATTGGTCGAGCTACATAGCTTTCCTTATAAATAGAATTGGCAACCAATGTAAGAAGAAGTTTAGGTACTATTTCCTTAATGAAAACTACACCCCGCTTCCAGGTTCCTTTTTCATTATACCTAACGTAAAAGCGCAGATTAACTTCTTCAAAATTGCGATGGAACGGAATTGGTATGCCTCTTAGCTTCGTATTTAGAAACATAAAGCCAACAAGGCTGATGTAGCATTTATTATTCCAGCTATCCAGTTCGGTATGTGCCGGCACTAACGGTAATAGTATACGAGGGTCAATTGTATAATTGACAAATACCAGTTTGCGCCACTCAGCAGTAAGGAATTTTTTACTTTGATGCATTATTTTAAAGCATCATATTCACTTCTTATGGCAATGTTAATAGGGTCCATTTTATACTTGGCCAATAATGTATTTACCTTCTTGAGTTCGTTATTATAATAACCGTTAACAACTGCTAGCGCGTCATCCATTTCTTTACGCAAACCTTCGGTCCTGTCCAACTGCGAAGCTGTTGGTTTACCTTCCTGATAGCACACGGTGCCATACAGGTTGCTCAGCTTTTCGCGTATGCGCTCTTCGCCTGTAATAGCTGTACCACCAGTAGTTGCCACATACATCGCCCGCTGTTTTTCCATTCGTGTTACCAAGTCAGTCAGTGCTTTTTGTAAATCTTTCTTATCTGTGCTTTTAGTCATTCGCGCGCGTGCAGTATCGGCAACGCAAATTACCTGATGATTCATAAAAGCCAAATCTTCGCACATGGCATACAATTTCAATGTGGTTGAATTAGCTAACGCTCTTTCTTCTTTACTATACGGAGTATTAGGTAATGCTTTTAATTCAATCGTTCCATCGTAAGACTTATCACCTTTTATTAATTTGATATTATAGGTGCCTTCGGTAACCATAGGTCCTACAAAGCCGCCAAAATCAAGGCGCACGCCCTTGGCGGTGCGTGGTGGCTTGGTGCGCATTCCCCACGTAACACGGTTCAGTCCTTTACGTTTACTTCCCGGAATTTTTTCAAGTAACTTTCCTTCTTTGTCATAAACCTCCACTCTAACATCACCGCTCATTACTCGGTCTTTAAGATAATAATAGATAACGGCATCTTCGGTGCTGTTATCGCCTGTATATCCACCGGCACCGGGAAATCCACTTCCATATTGCCCCATCGATAAATAATTGGGACGTGTGGGTAATAGTGCAACTTCTTTATCCAGTATTTCTGGCGTTAGTGCGCGTATCGGAGTGAGGTCGTCTATGATTAGTATTCCACGTCCATGTGTCGCTAGTACTACATCATTTGTCTTTTTGTCAATTACAATGTCGCGCACAGGAGTCATAGGAACCTTGCCTGTAAACTGTGTCCAGGTAACTCCACCATCAAGCGTGATATACAGACCCATTTCGGTGCCGGCTAACAAAATATTTTTATTAGACAGGTCTTCTTTTATTTTGTGTACAAAACTCTTTATATCGCTTGTGGCAATGTTGGTCCACGTGGCTCCACCATCTGCAGTCTTAAGTATATAAGCACGAAAGTCACCACGTGTATGATTTTCAAACGAGGCATAAATTACATTTTTATCAAAACGACTGGGCTCAATACTGCTGCACCATGTATTAGCAGGAATTACTTTAATATTTGAAGTGAGATTTTTCCATGACTTGCCACCATCGTTTGTTACTTGCAAATTCCCATCATCGGTACCAACGTATATGGTGTTGTTGTCAAGAGGCGATTCGCAAATTGTAAAAATGGTACAGTGATTTTCAGCACTCGAATTATCTACTGTAATACCACCCGACTCTTCCTGTTTTTGTTTTACAGGATCGTTGGTAGTAAGATCAGGCGATATGCGCTCCCATGAGTTGCCACGGTCTTTTGTTTTGTATAAAAATTGTGCGCCACAATATAATACAGCTTTATCATTTGGGCTGGCGTATAAGGGTGTATTCCAGTTCCAACGCAATTTTGGCTCGCCTGCTTTGGGATAGGGTTGTATGTCTTTATACTCATTATTTTTTTTGCAAAAACGGGTAATATTTCCTCCTTGCGATTCACTGTATACATAGGAGGGATCAAGTAAATCGGGTTGAACCCAGAATCCATCGCCACCGCCAACATTTTCCCAGTCTTTATTTTCAATTCCGTTCGAACTTTGCGAAGGCGCCATCCACGAGCCATTATCCTGAAGGCCACCATATACATTATAAGGTATTTGCTCATCAATGGCTACATGATAAAATTGAGAAACAGGAAGGCTGTTTAGAAATATAAAATTTACGCCTCTATCCATTGACATATAAACGCCACCATCTGTGCCTAAAAATAACTGTGAAGGGTTTTTTGGATTGATCCACAATGCATGATGATCGCTATGCACCCAACCACCATCAAAACTTGATTGACTGAATGACTGACCGCCATCATTGCTATAGGAAAGTGTTAGCGATGGTCGATAGATGCGATTACTATCGGTAGGGTCAACAACAATGCAGCTAAAATAAAAAGGGCGCCAGCTTACATTTTGATTGTTGCTTTGTTTCGTCCATGTTTCGCCAGCATCGGTGCTGCGGTAAAGGGCGGTTTCTTTCGCTTCTGCTATTGCATATAAATTATCGGGAGCCGAAGGAGCCATGGCCAGGCATACGCGACCAAGCATTTGGCCATCAAACCCTTTTTGAATTTTACGCCAGGTTTTTCCTCCATCGGTGCTTTTAAATAATCCACTTGTTTCGCCACCACTTGCAAATGACCATGCGGTTCTTCTGAATTTCCACATCGATGCATAAACCACATTGGTGTTGCGTGGGTCTACCATTATATCAGCACAGCCGGTGCCAGCGTCTTTATATAAAATTTTTTCCCAGGTTTTTCCACCATCGGTAGTCTTGTACAAGCCACGGTGCGGACTATCGCTCCACAAAGCTCCCGGTGCGGCCACATACACCACATTGCTGTTTGTTGGGTCTATTACGATTTTACTAATATGCTCAGTGCTATCAAGTCCGGCCAGTGACCATGTTTCGCCTGCATCGGTGGTTTTATAAAGCCCGTTACCTATGCTAACACTGTTACGCATATTACTTTCTCCCGTACCGGCAAAAATGGTTTTCGGATTTTTTTGGTCGATAGCAAGGGCACCTATCGACTGTGCATACTTATCGAAGATAGGCTTAAAGAGACTTCCTCCTGTGGTTGATTTCCAAATGCCGCCAGCTGCGGTGCCCACATAAATGGTGCGGGCGTCTTTATCAACTCCTTCTATGGCCGTAATGCGACCACCCATTACGGCAGGCCCTATGGCTCGTGCTTCATATTGCCCGAACATAGCACTGTTCATTTTTATCTGGGCGTATACGGTGGTGGTTAACAACACCATTAAAGACATTACGTAGTGCTTAGTCATTTTTTTTTGATTTAAAGTTTGAATACAAAAGCCGCCACAAATAAATTCATGGCGGCTCATATATTTATGAATTAACATTTATTTATTTCCCCGGCATTAGGAACATGGCATCTTCCATGTCCAAATTGGGTTCGATAGAAGTAATGGTCATCTTTTGACCTTCACTTTCGCCTACCGCACGCGACTCCATGCCGTAAGCCATAATAATTCCTGTGCCAGGCAGTTCTTTGTAATCGCTGAATATGGTTTCTGACTCTACTTCCTTGCCTTGAAAATTTTTCTTCGATAAAGATTTCAATAAATAATAATTTCCTGCATCTAAAAAGTAATACTCCACATCACCCGATTTCTTTATGATCTTAAGTTTATAAACATCGCTGCCTTCCATTTCCTCCTTGCCTGCAAGTTCAACTGTATTGCCTTTAGCTTTGTAATCGTATAATGGACCATTTATATCCGCCTGGTCTTGCACTTCGCGAATCTCTTCTTCCGACATTTTATGTGGAACGGTATCTCCCTGAAACGGATTAATAGACCATCCTGTTTTGCCATCATAGCCGGTGCGCATATTCATTCCCTGCACGGTTACGGTAGTATACATCATGTTGGGTTTTTTTATGCTTATTTCGATTGGTATTTCCATTGGGCCAGCCATCATACTCATTTTCATGCGCATTGATTTTATTGCATCCAATTTTTCTTTGCCGCCTATTGCTTTAAAGTATTTATCAATTACTTCATCTACCGTTTGGGCATTCGATAGCATTACCCCTAAGGATAAGAATAGTGTCAGGATAAGTTTGTTCAATTTCATTTTTATAATGTTTATTGTTTTATTTTAGAGATGCCAAAAGTACTACTTTGTTACAAATAACCTGATGCTGCGAGGTTAAAATATGCTGAATAGTAAAATTGGTGTTTTCCAATTGCTAAAGCAATTGGACGCAAATATTTATAGGTATTCGAATATGATTACTGTTGCCGCGCAACTTACACTCTTTTAGTACACAACAAATTTATAAGGTTTTGACTGTTCGTTTTTAGTTATGATAATACACGTATAAATACCAGAGGCTAATTTACATGGGAATTGATAATTGGTGGTTCTTATTGCAGGTGAGCAACTCATAATAAACCGGCCGGTATTATCAAACAGACTTAATCCTTGGAGCGATACGTTTTTATCAACCACATGTAAAACCCCATTGCCCGGCTGATAGCAAATGCTGCCTGTGTTATCATCTAGCGAAATTATGGAAGTAGAAATGCCAATAACTCCCGAGGGTACACTGCACTGCAAAGTATCTGTAATGATTACATAATAGTTGCCGGCAACTCCAGGATAAAAATTTTGCGCAGTTGACAATACAAGTCCGGGATTATTCACATTAACCCACGCATAGGTTACATTGGTTGTAAGGCAATACATTGTATCATTAGAAACAACCACTTGTGGTGTAGGAGGTAATTGAAATTCGTTGATAAAACCGGGGAATAAAACCGTATCGCACCCAATTGCATTGCAGGCTATTAGTTGCACATCAAAGCTCCCGTAGTTGTTGTAACATATGCCGGTTGGATTCTGATCGGTGGAGGTGTTAGGAGCAGCACTGGTGAATGTCCATTGCCAGGAAGTTGGCGAGTTTAAAGAGAGGTCGAAAAAGTCAATACATGCCTTATCGCAAAAATTAGTGTCGGTACAGGCCAAGTTTGCAATAACCCCGGCACATGGTATTACAGTTAGCACCAGAGTGTCATTGTTGCTGCAAGTTAAATCTGTTACGGTAACAATATACGTTCCGGTAGTAGTTGGATTAATGGTTTGAGAAGTATCACTCGTGCTCCATAGATAGCTGGTAAAGACTCCGGGGTCAAGCATAATCGATTGTCCGTTACATATGGTGGTGTCATTGCCCAAAGTGGGTGTTGGTTTATTTACGATAGTTACAGAAAATATGAGGGTGTCGCTATATGGCGGAAAAATACTTGCTCGAATTAACTGAACATTATAATTACCAGGTGCAGAGAATACATGGCTACTCATGGCATCGTACGAAGTATTGAGCGGGCCGGTTATAGGATCGTCAAATGTCCATTGATGTGCGATGTAGGAGGTAGAGTCATTTGCAATAAATAGGGTGGTATCGCCAAAGCAAAATTTATCGATGGTGATAGCTTCTGAATAAACAAGCACCGTGTTCCATATAGAGTTGTCCTGGCTTACTCCATTGGCATGATCAAAAACAATGTTTATCGAAGTGTCTCCGGGATTTACAACACCATTTAGCGTGGAGGTTACATCTGGCCCATTGATGGCCATGGAAGCATCATCATCATATACTCCTACCGGTACACCATTTTCGTAAAAGAAACTGGCAAAGGGTCCTCCGCAGCTATTTGGTATTGAGTTGATGTCAGGGCCAAAGCCTGTTCCGAGATTGTTACCATTTACGGTTACAATTTCGCCATCGCTCGGATCGCACATATACCCCATATGAAAGCCTGCAACAATATCTCCGGTGCCCGGCAAAGCCGGACTAAAATTCAACTGATGGGTAACCGTGGGCGACATATCCTTATCATTGCCAAATAAATGCACATTTATTAATTGCAAGTTGGGATTGCTATACATCACAATAAGGTAAAAGTCGGTATAAAAGTTGGCACCTAATCCACTTTGAACTGAAACAAGTGTATAAACTGTATCGGTAGGCGAAATTATATTAGTAACATCTACAGCGTGTGGGGCTGCTACTCCTCCATAATTGGGATTTAAAAAGTAAGGAGCAGTGTTGGTGCCATTGTTTGTAAATTGCACAGGCTGCCCATCAAGTTGAAAAGTAGGGTTACCTCCGTTTCCTAACTCCCCCGCACATAAAAATGCTTTATGAATGCTACTGCCAGGTGGAATATGAATGGTGATATCATTAGTAAATGTGCCATTTATTCCTCCCGAAAAACCATTGCAACTTATACCGCCTTTATATTTGGTGGAATAAAATTTTACCTGAGCAAATAAGGTAATACTAACAAAGAGAAATGCAAATGCGAATGTTACAGCCTTCATATTTTTTAGGTTTATCGAATAGCAATAATACTAATATTTTTCAGAAGCAATGAAGATGGTTTATCATCTGATGATATTGATCAGAAACGAAAGTTTCATACTTAGATGTAGCCTTTGAAGTGCTGCCACTTTTTAATTGCCAAAACGCATTGTCTGATTAAACAAACTAAAGTTGTTTTTTCTTGAAATATTTTCTCAAATATAACCAATCGAGAAAATAAAGCGCCCTAATGCTGATGGTGTTTGTGGAAGGCAGATTGTTGAATCGTGCCAAATTCTTTCCGTAGGCGGGAGGTTTTGCCTCTATGCCGGTTTCGTCTTCGAGGGTATATCGGTAAAAAATAGAAAGATTACTGCCGGGTGCAAATTGCCAACTGAATAGCACATCGATATTGGCAAAGTTGTAGCTAAAGCTAGCATTGTTAGTATACTCATTGGTCAAGAGTAAATTTCCATCGTTTTGCAATTTAAAGTAGTTTAGATATTGGACCGTATTCCAATAGTGCCTTGCATTCAGATTAATTGCAAGGTTATTTTTGAAGATGAACCGGGCTCCAATTTGTGGTACATAAGTATTTGTTCTGCGCTCACCAATAAGGGGGGCATTATTAAAAAAAGTAGCAAATCCAACATTATGTGGATCGAAATAATAAAACATGCCGGCATTAATTGTTAGTCGGTTGCTGATGCGATAGCGAAGCATAGGCTCAACATTATAACCTTGGCCTAAAAATTTATCAAGAAAATTAGAAGTGTTTAAACTTAAATCCAATGCCAGCTTTTTGCGGTAATCTGTGCTAATGCCCCAGTAGGCATAATAGTATCTTAGGGAATTAAAATACAAGCCTTCTACCCGTGGTTCAAAATAATCTTTACTTACAAATGGCGCAAACCCAGCACCAAAGAAATAAGCGGTAAACTTACGTGTCATGTAAAAGTTGTTGTAGTTGACTTCACTGTTAGTACGTTCGCGTGTTAGGTAGTCGATGTTATAGTTGAAGGATAAGTTACTATTGCCGAAATTGAGAAATTTCCATGGATTGTATAAATTGAAACGTATATACGCACTGTTACTTACCAGGCGGGGAATATTCTGAAAGCCAAGGTCGCGGGCAAAATATTTATCGGAGCGCACCTCTTGCTCAACACCATATTCGTATTTGCCCCCCACTTTATTTATTCCTACATAGTATTTAAATCCCATCTCATCATCGGTACTGGCCTCTGCGCTGTCCTTATGCAGTTTTTGCGAAAAGGCTGCATTCCCTTCTATAAGAATGGTGTTTTCCTTATTGCGATAACGACCACCCAATGCAGATACATTGGAGTCATCATATACTTTGCCTCGTGTTGTATTCAGGTTCATAAAACTTACACTACTTTGATTAGGTAGTTGCTGCTCTAAGGATATCACATTATAATTAGTTCTGGGGGAGGTCAATACATTGCGGCTTTCGCCTGCTTCGTTTTCTATGGTTGCATAAATATTATCAGTGACAGCATTTATAATGCCTACTCCAAGCCCTCCGGGTGTGCGGCCGGTAAGTTTGGTGGCATTTAGTAATTTACTCTGACTCGGATTTTTTATTACACGTTCATCATTATCCAATTGCGAGTAAACATCAAAAAAACCGATGGGTGTATTTCCAATTCTGCGCGAATAAAACAATCCATACTTATCAAATAATTCGACCCCTTCTTTAAAGAAGGGTCTGTTCTCATCAAAAATAATTTCGCGATAGGTAAGGTTCTTTTGTTTTTTGTCTGTCACCACCTGACTAAAATCGGGAAACAAAGTCATGTCAACCGTAAAGCTTTCGTTTAAGCCAAGCTTTACATCTGCACCAGCCGCATAACTATATGAGCTGGTATAGTCAAATTTTTCGTTGGTCGTAAAAAACGGGCTGCGCTCAAGTATAAGCGTAGCATATGGTGTTAGTGACAAACGCAACGGAGGCTTAATGTTTTCAATGCCTTTTATGGTTCCGAAAAATTTAATTGGATTATTTTCCTTTTTAGGAGTATAGCTCCATTGATCGTACTCGCGGGTGCGTCTGATGGTGCGTGCCACCTGAATGGCCCATTCTTGTTTTTCTACATTTGGAAAACGAATAGATGAATATGGAATTTTAATTTCGGCTGTCCAGCCCTTGTCGTTGATTTTTGTATTGCTTATCCAAACGGTGTTAAACTGATTGTCGTTCCACTTAAAATCTAATTGCACCCCGGAAGCATAAAGGTCGAAAAAGAAGGCATCTTGACGGGTATTATAAGGGTCGATTACAAGGCGTACTTTATCAGCATTTAAGTCACCATCATCGTAATTGCCAAGTTCGCGCAATATGCTATCGGGATGTGGATCGTAGCACCATGCTGCAAAATAAATGGCCTCGTCATCATAGAGGAGTTTAAATTCAGTGCGCATGCCCGGTGCCGCTGCTTCTACCGGTTCAAATTGTATAAAATCCCCAAAGGCCACTGCATTTGCCCAATCACTTTCTGTAAGGTTCCCATCAATTTTAATATTCCCTTTAGCGCGTGTTGCTGTGCATTCACGGTTCGATTGTTGCGCCACGCTTATGCTTTGGAAAATAAAGAGTGCAAATAGGAATGGTAGAATTACACGCATACTTGGTTTTTTGTTTTATGCAAAAAAGGATAGTATTAAGAGATGACTAGAAATTTGTTTGTAAATAAAAAAATAATTTCTTGTAGCGCAACGGTCATTAACCTGTATTTAACCCGTTTTGAAAAACTTTTTCATCAAATTGGGTTTGATGCGTAGCATGTTTAATGATCAGAAATGAAATTTGAACAGTACGAATTATTTTTTCGAAAATACCAACTTGAAAATTTTTCCTCCATTGTTGCGCGGACCTGGTCCTCGCTGTGCCAGCACATAAAGTTCTCCCTGCTCATCTTCGCCAAAACTGTTGAGTTTATGCTCGATGTCGTTCGTTGATTTCGAAGTTATCATCAGGTTGTAGCTTTGCCATTCATTTTGTTGCTGTTGCAACAAAAATAATTTACCATTATAATCACCATACACATACATCCCTTGTAATGCCTTGTAACTGCCACGATATACGTAGCCACCACAAACGCTAATCCCTACCGAATGTGGATACTCGTAAATAGGGTAGGTAAGTCCAACACGATCACATTCATTAGCATCATAGCAATGATCACCTTCCATAATGCGCCAACCGTAATTTTTTCCTTTTTCTATGATATCGATTTCTTCGAATTTGTTTTGTCCAACATCCCCGGCAAATAATTTGCCGGTAACCCTATCAAACGATATTCGCCATGGATTACGAAGACCATAAGCATAGATTTCTTTTCGCGCATTTTGATTTATAAAAGGGTTGTCAGTAGGAATGGCGTAAGGGGCCTTGCCATCTATATTTATACGTAATATTTTTCCTAGAAGCGTTTGCAGGTTTTGGCCGTTACCTAGTGCACCATGTTGGTCGCCACCACCCCCTCCATCTCCGCTTGCTATATATAGCAAGCCATCTTTGCCAAATACAAGTGTGCCTCCGTTATGATTGCTTTCGGGTTGTTCTATTTCAAGTATTATCCGCTCAGTCGTTTGTGCAACATTTGCATTGGCCGAAACACTATATTCAGCAATCACACTTTTATGGTTGCTTTCATTAATTGATGATGGTGCGCTGTAGTAAATAAAAAACCTTCCATTAGTTTTGTAATTAGGATGAAAGGCAAGTCCTAACAGTCCTTTTTCGCTATAACCAATGCTGAGGTTATCTAGTTTTTGCGAAATATCAAGAAAGGGTTTTTCTAATATAACCCCGTTTTTAATAATTCGAATTTGTCCGCTTTGCTCCATCACAAATAACCGATTGGTTCCATCATTTGCTGTTGCCATGCCCACAGGCGACTGTAAACCTGACGCGATAAGGTTGAGCGAAACAGTTATATTAGGATGAATAGATTTTTCTATTTGGCCCTGAAACCCTGTATTTCCGGGTGTTTCGAACGATGTGCACATTGTTAATAAAAACGCAATTGAGCACGGGATAACCGCAAGGTATTTGAAGTAATTTTTCACCGCAAAATTTTGGTCGCTAAGGTAGCCAAGTTTAATGATTGACGGGCAAACATAATGTTAACGGATTTATAGTTGTAGGTAAATTGTGGAAGGTGAAATAAGCATTATCATGAATTTTATACCATTACCATTTTCAACCTCCCGGTTATGTTAACTTATATTTTAACGAGCATAAACATTGTAAATAAACTAAAGGCATTAAATTGTGTTTTTTAAAATTAGTTGCAAGAAAAAATAAACCACAGCCCCCAAAAAAATAAGTTACAGAAAAAATAAAACATAATGATAGAGAAGAAAATTGAGAACAGTGTACTCCGCATAAACAGTATTGAACTGAGCAAAGAAGAATTGGCACTGTTTACTCCGGCATTCGAATCGCTTTTGGTAGTGCTGCACGAAGAGTTGAATGAAGAGCGTAAGCGGTTGCTGTCAGAACGTTTTTTTATGCACAAGGCTCTTGAAACTGGTCATGTAAAGCGGTTGGTTGATACCCATGCTGAAGTAGAGGGTAAATGGCAAATGCCTGATGATGTGCGTGCTAATGTGCGCAAAGCCGAACTATGTTGTGCGGCAGACAATGATGTATTAATGCGCAGACTTTTGCAACAGCCATTATCCAAAGCCCAGGGCTTAAACATTGTGGTTGATTTTGAAGACTCCCTTAAGCATACATGGAAGCATCTGCTAGCCGGTATGCGGATGATACAAACGGTGATAGTGCCACGATATATGAATGGCAACGAGCGATTAGCTTATAAAGCTCCGGGCATTAGTTTTAGAATAAGAAGCATGGCTGCTATCGAAGAAAATGTAACCATAAACAATGAGCCCGTTTGTGCAGGATTATTTGATTTGGCCATGAGTTTTTGCCTTGCAAATAAAATGATGCTGCAAATTCAAGTTGAATATTACATTCCCAAAATCGAACACTATCAGGAAGCACGATGGTGGAATATGATTATTACACTACTTGAAAATTTTAATGAGATTGCAGATAATGCAATAAAGACTATTTTTATTATTGAAACATTGCCTGCTTCGTACCAGATAGAAGCAATATTGTATGAAACAAGAAATCGAACCATCGCTTTAAGTTGCGGTTACCGCAACCGAATAACCAGCGACCTCAACATTGTAAAAAGAAAACCTGATTTTATCTTGCCTGAGCGCCTTCACCTTGATTTGAAAAACAACTACCTAAGCGATTTTGCCAATTATATAATAGCCGTTTGTCACAAGCATAAAGCCTTGGCTATTGGTGGCCTTACTTTGAATGCATCGGGAATGACAGAAGATGGCAATGACGAGTTTGTAACCAAGAACAACAATGATATACAACAGCAGCACACGCTTGGTTTTGATGGATGCTGGACCGCCCACTATGCACACATCCCCTTCATACTAAAAACCTTTACTGAAACGCATCAACTTGAAAAAATTCCATTAGGATATGACGATATTCCCGATTTGTTGAACATAAATTTGTTTCCGGTTACAATGGAAGGATTGTGCGATCATGTGCGCACCATTATTACTTTTTTGCAAGCCTATAATGAAGGGTATGCAAGCCTCATTGTAAATAACAGACTTGAAGACGTTGCCACCTATGAATATGCAAAAACGCAGGTAATAGATTGGTATAAGAAGGGAATCACACTTGATTCAGGCGAAAAACTAAATTCCCGATTGGTTAAGGATATTATCATTCAGGAGTCAGAAAAACTTCAGGAGCTGCTTGCCCGCGAGTTTGAAGGAAATCCAACCGGTGAATTGGGAGCAATAATTAATACCTATACTCAGGCTGCCATCAATTTTGAGCAGATGGTAATAAATTCAGTAAGCGAGGACATGCTTTATACCAAACAGAATGTGGAGTAATAGATACTGCGTTAAATTTTATCATAAGCGTTTCTATTTCAAATGTTGTATTTCATTTTTTAAATCAGATGATAAAGGCCCCGGTCATATTTATTAAGATGCTGCGCAGGCAAGGGATAACGTTGTGGCCATTTATTCTTATTCATGCACGATATAAAACCGACACCATCTTATTGAACCATGAGCGTATTCATTTGCGCCAGCAAATTGAACTTTTGGTGCTCCCATTTTACGTTTTGTACTTGTTGCATTATCTGGTCAACCTGCTACGGTATCAAAATCATCAGCTGGCATATGAAAATATTTTTTTCGAACGCGAAGCATTCGAAAACGAAAGTAACCCGCAGTATCTAAAGCATCGAAAGTGGTTTGCAAGTTTCCGTTTTTTTTAAAGCATAGATTAGGTTTTTCCACACCAATTTTTTTTGCAAGTTTACAGCCTCATTCTATGGTAGATTATCTTAAACGTTATTTCGAATTTATTCTGGTTTCGCTTGCATGGGTTGTGGCAGGAGTTTATATAAACGACTTCCTTGCGCTTGGCCTTGCCTGTGGTTCGTTGGTCTTGTATAATTACAAAGCACGCTACTCAGAAATGATAATGAGCCTGATACTTGTTTGCGCCCTTAGCGATAACCGACACTATTCAATGAGCTGGACATTAGACACCAAAAATGTAATGATGGTGCTGATGGCTGTTTTTTATTTACTTAATCGAAAATTGTTTACCCATCCCAATAAATTCTTTTGGGCTTTTATTCCCATGTTTATGGTAGCGTTATTCCTGGTGTATCGCAGCCCCGATCCTTTTAAAAGTTTTCAGAAAACAATGAGTTATGCATTGTTCTTTATTTGCATTCCGCCATACTTTTTTAAACTATTTGAAGAAAAGGGTTTTCAGTTTCTCCGCGACTTTATCTTTTTCGCTATCGGTTTGCTTTGCCTTGGATTGGTGTATGCAGTGGTGCGCCCCGATTTGGCTTATCTCATAGGAAGGTACAATGGAATTCTTGGCAATCCCAATGGAATAGGGATTTTTTGTGATGTGGTATTTTTTGCCTTCTTTATTGTTAATGACAAGTATCCTGATTTGTTTTCGAAAGTTGAAAGGCAGTTTATTTATGGAGTAATAATAATTAGCTTACTTCTTTCAGGTTCGCGCACCGGTATCATGTCCATTTTTATCCTGCTGTTGTTTGCACGATTTCATAAGCTATCTCCATACTATGGTTTTGCTTTACTTATTTTTATAGGTATTTCTTATCAGATGTTTACAGATAACATAACAGTTATCTTGCGAGACCTGGGCCTCGAAAAATCGTTCCGTAGCGAAACCGTAGAAAGTGGCAGTGGCCGGTTTGTGGCCTGGCAGTTTGCCTGGTTGCATATTCAGGAAAACTATTTGTTGGGAATGGGATGGGATTACGATAATTATCTTTTTGATAAATACCGCGAAGTCTTGAGCAAGTTAGGGCATAATGGTGGAGTACATAATATAGTACTTGGTTTTTGGCTCAGCCTTGGTGCCGTTGGTTTGGTATGTTTTATTTTTGGATTTATTCGCTCATACCTTCTCGTTTTTAATAAAAATAGGCTGGCATTGCCTTTTATGTATGCTGTTTTGTTTTCTACTACATTCGAAGCCTGGTTAATGGGATCACTCAATCCGTTTACTGTGTTTTGGATTTTTACCTTTGCTTTTTTTAATTATGAATACCAATTCCAACCGAAAGCGCGCACTGTTCCTGTATTATGAACTGGCCGGTTATTTTATTGCATCGGCACAGCGGCTAGCATCGCAATACCCGGTGGATGTTCATATTGTTCGCTATCCTATTAATAGTGTGGCTCCTTTCAAGTTTGAAAACTATGAGGGTATTACCTTTTACGAACGCAAAGATTTTGATAGAAATAAATTGATGGCACTTGCCAAAGAATTAAATCCTGAATTTATTTTTTGTTGTGGTTGGATGGATAAGGATTATGTTGCTGTTTGTAAAATATTTAAAGGCATCACTACCACCATTATTAGTTTAGATAATCCCTGGAAGGGAAATATGAAGCAGCACGTAGGTGCATTGGCAGGTCGATTCTATATTCCTAAAATATTCAACTATGCCTGGGTGCCGGGAGAGATTCAAAAAAAATATTGCCTAAAACTAGGATTCAAAAAGCAACACATTTTTACTGGCCTCTATGTTGCCGATATCAGCATGTTCAATAAGCAATATGAATATGATCGCTCAGCCAAGCAACTAAACTTTCCTCATAAAATATTATTTGTTGGTAGGTACACTGCACACAAAGGTGTGCAGGAAATGTGGAATGCCTTTGTGCGATTGCATAAGGATGTTCCAAACGATTGGGAGTTATGGTGCATTGGTAAAGGCGAACTGGAACATCTATTGCCGGTGCATGAAAAAGTGAAAAATTTTGGATTCGTACAGCCTTCCGAATTGGGGCAGTTTATATCGCAAACAGGGGTATTCATACTTGCAAGCAGGCTTGAGCATTGGGGCGTGGTAGTACAAGAATTTGCTGCTGCCGGAATGCCCGTTATTAGCACTACTAAAACGTATGCAGCAAGCATGTTTGTAAAAAATAATAGTAGCGGAATTGTTTGTGAACCTTCAAGCGAAGAAGCGCTTTACCAAAGTTTTATAAAGCTTGTATCACTGGATCATAAGACACTGTTGCAAATGGCAGAACAGAGTCATGTTTTAGCACAACAAATTAATGCGGACACTTGGGCACAAACCGCATGGAAATTTATAAATAGCCATAAATAAGGAAAGGAAAATGGCCACCTCATTATTCAAGCAAGTTGCAGCTTACCAAGGTCATAAAGGAGGCGTTTATGGTTTAGCAGTAAACACGCTGCAGCAAAAAATTTACACAGCCGGAAGCGATTCTTTTATTGTTGAATGGGACTTGGACGGTACCGATGGTAAGCTTATTGCCCGTGCCAATGGCATCGTATATCGTCTTAGTTACATAAATGCTGGCCATTTATTATTAGCAGGAAACAGCCTGGGAGGAGTGCATGTAATTGACACAAAAAACAATGCAGAAATTCGTCTGCTAAAACCCTTTGAGAAAGAAATATTTTGCATTGCATGGTTTCAAGAAACGGAAACATGTGCTGTAGCCTCTGCAGATGGGCAGGTTATATTTTATAACAGACAATTTGAACCACTTGCTCACATAAGAATTTCGAATGCGAAAATCAGGAGCATGGTGTATCATGCCGGCACGCAGCTCTATTATGCGGGCACAGCCGAGGGAAAAATTATTGCCATAAATGCATCGCGGTATAAAGTAGTACAAGAGGTGCAAGCTCATCGCCCCGGCTGGAGCGTAAACTGTATGTGTGTGAGTGCCGATAATTCCATGCTCATAAGTGGAGGGCGCGATGCCATGTTAAATTCGTTTGATTTAACCACAGGGCTAACTCCTGTTCTGAAAATTCCGGCACACAACTATGCAATCTATTCAGTAGAACCTTCGCCCAATAAAAAGTATTTGCTTACTGCAAGCCGCGATAAAACCGTTAAGGTGTGGGATGCTGATACCATGCATGTTATACAACGATTAGAACCTGTTGGCGATAAAGCGCACAGTTATTCTATCAATTGTGCAGCATGGATTGATGGGCGCCATTTAGTATGTGCCGGTGATGCACGCGAAATTTATATTTTTGATTGTGCCGAATAATTTAGCTCAACAAGTGTTTGTGTTCCTTTGCCGGGAGCTGAGGTAATCGAGTATGTTCCACTAATTGTTTCCATCCTGTTTTTCATGTTTGACAAACCATTACCAAATTTGCCTATGTCTTGCATATCGAATCCTTTGCCCATATCATCAATCAGTATTTTTAATTTCCTGGGTTGCGAAGTGATTAGGATTTTGACAACTTTTGACCCCGAATATTTTACACTGTTGTGCAATGTTTCTTTCACTACTAAAAAAACATTTTCGCGCATGCGTGCATCTATGTAATCGTGCGGAACCTCTCCTTCGGTTTGCATTTGTAATTGCATACGGTTTTTTCGCAAATACTTTTCTGCATAGTTCTGCATATACGATACCAGGCTATCAACATTATCATGCTTGGCACTCATGCTCCATATAATTTCGCGCATGCGTGTTACCAGTTCATTGGCTTCGGTTGATATATCACTTGCATGTTGATGGGCATCATTATTTTCAACCAGGTCTTTCATCATATTGGTCATCATGGCTATAGAAGATAAGCCTGCACCAAGATCATCATGCAAGTCGCGAGATATACGGTTACGTTCGCGTTCTACTGCAAGTAATTTTTCCTGCTCTGCAATTTTTTGTTTTAATTTTATTTGCGAATAATAACGTACTACATAGTAAGCAATAACAATAGCAGCAAGCAACAGCAGGCCAATAAACTCAAGGCTGCGATACCACACGGTTCTTATCACTATCCGCATTGGAGCTTGCATCTCGTATGTTTGCCCTGCCTCATTCATAGTACGTGCAAGCAGGGTATATGTTCCCGGAAAAAAAACAGAGTTATACCGTGGCGATACATCGGTATAAAATGCTTCCAACACGGTGCTGCGCTTCCAGGCTGCGTCATAACCTTCGAGCATATACATAAACGTAAATTTATTTGAAGGCAAATGTGTTACTACACTGAATGTAAAGTGTAAGTCATTTTGATTGTAAGTAAAAACCAGTGGCTCTGCATCGAAATATTCCTTTTTGAATTTCGAAGTTTCAGGGTCAGCATTGTTAGCTAGCAGGCGGGTTGTGTTTACAGTAAATTCATTCAGATAGGGGATAGCTTCTTGTTTGCTATACGCAACATCAGCGGGTTTAAAAAAATTAAGTCCATTATCTGTAGAAAAGCAAAAGGTAGAATCGGGAAGCATAAGCGCCCGCTCGCCATCAATAGTAAAGGCATTACTTAGGATGCCATTTTGCGATTCAAATAAAACCAACTTGCCGGTCTTAATCTCATAGCGGCCAAGTCCAATTCCTTCTATCGAAATAAAAAGCGTGTTGTTTTCATATACTAATAGGGATTTGATGATGCTGTCAGCACCAATCAAGGTATTGCATTTATTCGTTGCAGGATCGAAAGTAATTAAACCGGAATTGGTAGCAATATATACTGTATCGCCAATTATTGCGAGGCTATTGACAAAGGAATTGCGAGTGCATTCAATATTGGTAGCCGTAGCATTTAACAAATCGTATTTAATAAGCACTGCACCTAAGTCGGTGCCGGCTAATACAGTGTTGTTGTCAAGTTGGGCAAGCGTGCGCGGGCGTGCATACTTCAGGTAAGAAGTACCCGGTTCAACCTTAGTAAGTTTATTGCCATGTCCAAAACGGTAAACTCCACTTGCAGATACTGCCCAGGCTTCTCCCTGCATGGTTCGCAATCCATCAAATGCAAAGGATTGGTTTAACGTTTCTATCTCTCTGTTTTTGTTAATCAATAAAATACCATTGGCTGCAAAACATAAGTAGGTGCGGTCATCTAATTTAAGCATATCATTTACCTGCATTCCTTCCAGTTGCTTCCACTTGTTAATTACATTGGGTTGATAGAGGTTTATGGTAATAAATTCATTGTTACTTGTTGTTGCCCATACCATTGTATCGTTTAGTAAACCCATGTTATGTATTACATAGCTGCTATTAAGTGTGCGCAAAAGCATTTCAAAATTCTTTGATGATTGAAACAGCAATCCATCGGTACGAAAAACAAAAACATTTTTTTCGGAAGTAAAATAAATCGAACCACCATCATCGTGAAAGATATAGTTGATAGCCTCATTCTTAAGAAAATATAAATTATCTTGATTAGGTGAAATGGTATCCGTAAGAATAAAATTATTTTCCACCGTGCGCATGTAATGCAGTACATCGTTGCCTCCTGAAGCTATCCATACATCATGCTTCGAGTTCTTACAAAAGTAGAATGGCGCTAATGTATTATCTGCTACTCTAAAAGGTTTGATTAGTTCAGATGTGGTAATTACATTTTGATTAACATGATCCTTAGTAGCTGTATAAATTGCATTAATAGTTTTGAAATAAAAAAAGCCGGAATCAGTTTTCAGTTCCTCTATATTAAGAAGAGCATCACCGTTGGGCAATTTTAATAGAACTTCAGTTTCCGAAACATGGTTGACTAAATTAACACGCAGCACCTTATTGTTATTAGTTACAACCCACGCATGTTGCTCAGTAAGCGCAAGCGTGAAGTATTTAAAGGTGGCAAATCCCTTTTCGTTTACCTGTAAAGAGTTTGAAATAAAAACACCATCGACAAGCGTAGTTTGAAATATACTGTTGCGCGAAGTCCAAATAATGCTTCCATCAACAGCACATTTGATATTCGAAATTTCGTTGAGAACACGATTCAGCGTGTCGTATAATAAAGGCATACGGAAGAAGGAATCCGTTTTTTTATTGTAAACACAAATTCCATTTTGGCTGCCAATCCACAAACGATTTTTTTTGTCTTCGGCCAAACACCAAATGCGGTTATCGCACAAAGAGGTAGTATCATTGATGTTGAACGTAAATGTTTTTGTGCGCACACCATCATATCGTACCAGGCCAAAATTACTTCCAAACCAGCGCATACCCAAAGCATCTTCAACAAAACAATTAACTCCTTTTATAGGAAGTGTTTGAAGCTGATAAATGGGCGCTTGCGCAATCGAACAAAAGGTATTGCACACATTAAGCACAACAAGAAGCATCCATGCAACAACACGCAGACAAAGCCTGCTATGGTTCGATTTTTTTTTCTGCATTATGCCTCTGTCTGCACTACCTGGCTATCAAGCAGTTTTTAATGCTTGCATCATTTAATTTGGATTAGCGAGTCAATCTTAGTTTCATCACTTGGTATGGTTACAATAGTTGGAGAAACTGTACGGGCACAGTTAGAACTGGGTGGGCATTTTCTTACTCCACGCTCACTGCTTGTTTGTGCTATTACACTTGTAAAAAGTAACTCATTAAACGATTTTAGGAAGGAAGATTCCGCTTGCTCAAATGCATACCATTTTCCTACGGCAATATCTGATACTGCTGCACGTTCAAATTTGTTCTCTGAAAGAATAAATTTATAACGTGTAGGCCTACCTTGTTCTGTGTCCTTGTATCTTGGTTCAATAAGCAGCATTTTTGAACTGCTTAAAGAGTCAACAACAAGCGCTATTCTGTAATCTATGGGGGTGGTAATCGAAACGTCTTGATTTGGAGTAAAATCGTAGAAACATGAAGAATCAAGAGTTGTTTCAAAGTGGAGTAGTCAAGAGTAAGTCCACCAAACGAATTTTTGTTACCGGAGTCGAATCCTGAATCAAAGACCTTAAAAAAATCTTCAACTGTAGATTGTTGTGGTTTTTTTTCTATGTTAATGGGAGGATTACAAAGAGTTCCCAGAAAGAAAAACAAGGCCGAGCATAAGGCTAGTAAAATTAAAGTGCGCTGCTTCATATTGATTTAGGTTTAAAGTTAATAATGACTGCAATGTAAGCGATGAAACAGGCGATGTCAAGATTTTTTTTGCAGATTTTTGTTTTTGATAAGCGAATAGATACTTTTGCCCCCGGTTCTTATAAATATTAAAAAACACTTATCAAGAAAGGCGGAGGGACTGGCCCTATGATGCCTTAGCAACCGACCATGGTTTTACCACGGTGCTGGTGCTAATTCCAGTCATGACCAAATTTGGTCATGAACAGATAAGCCGATGTACGATTGATAAATTTATTGAAGTAAATAATATGTTTAAATCTCTCCGGCTTAACTGTCGGGGAGATTTTTTTTTGACAAAAACTTTAGAACAATAGTAATATGATTGAAACGATTTATGCCGAAGATGTAATGACACCGCTGCAAACTACCTATGGTATCAATACGCAACATTTATCTGTAATAAAAACGGAAGAGGGAAGCCACACCATCTACAATGCTGATATATGCGAACATTATCATTCGTTGCATGGGGCTATTCAGGAGAATAAGCATGTGTTTATTAAAAACGGTTTATTACCATTTTTGAATAAATCTAAAATTTCAATTTTGGAAATGGGATTTGGTACCGGACTCAATGCCTTGCTTACCTATCATGAAAACAGTTTAGCTAAGAAGCAAATTGAATATACAACGATAGAGATGTTTCCTTTGTCTGCCGACTTTGCCACTAGTCTCAATTATTGCGAGTTAATAAACCCGGCTTTAAAAGGAGTGTTTAATAACATGCATCAATGCAATTGGAATGAGCGGGTGCAATTCAATAATTTCAATTTGCATAAAGTATATGCCGATATGCTCGAAATTCAATTTGAAGATAAATTTGATCTGGTGTACTTTGATGCATTCTCTCCCGCGCATCAGCCATTATTGTGGAGCAAAGAAGTGTTTAAAAAAATAGCCGATGCATGCACGAGCCATTCGGTGCTAGTTACATACTGCGCCAAGGAGGATATACGCAATGCGCTGCAAGAGGTAGGTTTTGAAGTTGAAATATTGCCCGGTGAAAAAGGAAAGCGCGAAATGATTTATGCAAAAAAGAATTAAGTATTTAATAAAAGAAAATCAGAAACCGATAAGAAATTGTGTGCAAGGCAACTATAAAAATGTAGTTTATGCATGTATAGATAGTATGTTTTGCAATAGGATATAACAAATTCAAGGTGATCGTATACCTTAATAGTAGTGATGAAAATAAAAGAGATATTAAAGAAAAAAATCCTCGTAATTGACGGGGCTATGGGCAGTTTGATACAACAATATCGTCTGTCAGAAAGTGATTTCAGAGGAGTGCAATTTGCCAACTGGCACCGCGATTTAAAAGGTAACAATGATTTACTCAGCCTAACCAAGCCGGAGGTTATCGAAGAAATTCATTTAAAGTATCTGGATGCCGGAGCTGATATTATTGAAACTAATACATTCAATGCAACCTCTGTAAGCCTTGCCGATTACGATATGCAGGCATACAACTACGAAATCAACCTGGCTGCTGCCAGGGTTGCCAAGCAAGCGCTTTCAAAGTATATTGCTTCGCATAATTTATCGGCCGAAGAGGCACAACAAAAATTTGTTGCCGGAGCATTGGGGCCAACCAATAAAACATTATCCCTTTCGCCTGATGTAAATAATCCCGGATATCGCACCGTTACATTTGATGAAGTGCGTGAATCGTATGCCGATGCCCTGCGTGGACTAATTGATGGTGGTGCCGATTTGATATTAGTAGAAACCATTTTTGATACGCTAAATGCAAAAGCAGCCTTGGTTGCCATACAAGATGTTTTTAAAGAAAAAAATTGCGAGTTACCCATTATGGTATCAGGTACCATAACCGATGCTAGCGGGCGTACCTTGAGCGGACAAACCGTTGAAGCTTTTCTTAACTCGATTTCGCATCTTCCATTATTGAGCATAGGTCTAAATTGTGCACTCGGTGCAACTGAAATGCGCCCATATCTGGAAGAACTTTCTTCCAAAGCGCCATTCTTTATTTCGTGCTATCCCAATGCGGGTTTACCAAATCAGTTTGGTGAGTATGATGAAACACCTGAGCAGATGTGCAACCATATTGAAGATTTTTTGCAAAGCGGATTTATAAATATTATTGGAGGTTGTTGTGGCACAACACCATCACACATCAGGCATATTGCTCAGCATGCACATAACCATAAGCCACGTGTAATTCCGCAAGTAGAACCTTACTTGCGCTTAAGTGGCTTGGAGGCAGTTACCTATCGCCCCGATAGTAATTTTTTAAATGTTGGTGAGCGCACCAATGTCACAGGTTCTAAAAAATTTCTTCGACTTATTAAAGATGAGAAGTATGATGAGGCATTAAGCGTAGCCCGCGAGCAGGTAGAAGGAGGTGCACAGGCTATTGATATTAATATGGACGAAGGGATGCTTGATGCTGTGTATGCCATGACCACTTTCTTAAACCTGGTGGCAGCCGAACCCGACATTAGCAAGGTGCCCGTAATGATTGATAGCAGTAAGTTTGAAGCTATTGAAGCCGGATTAAAATGTTTGCAGGGAAAGGGTATTGTAAACTCCATTTCGCTAAAGGCTGGCGAAGAGCAGTTTATGCATGAGGCAAATATTATTAAGAAATATGGTGCAGCGGTTATTGTTATGTTGTTTGATGAGAAGGGGCAGGCAGATACTACCGAACGCAGAATTGAAATTGCACAACGAGCATATACGGTGTTAGTTAACAAAGTGAAATTTGCTCCACAAGATATCATTTTCGACCCCAATATTTTTCCGGTGGCAACGGGCATGGAAGAACATCGTAAAAATGCAATCAGCTACTACGAGGCTACCAAATGGATAAAAGAAAATCTGCCGTACGCTAAAGTCAGTGGTGGGGTGAGCAATGTTTCATTTTCATTTCGTGGCAACGACCATGTGCGCGAAGCCATTCATGCCGCCTTCTTATATCATGGTATCAGGCATGGTATGGACATGGGCATTGTAAATCCTTCGCAATTGGTGGTATATGACGAAATTGAAAAGGACTTGCTTGAAAAGGTTGAAGATGTATTGTTTGACAGGGATGAGGATGCAACCGAAAAGCTTATTGCTTATGCGGAGAAAGTAAAAGGCACATCAAAAGAAAAGGAGGCTAAGGAAGGAGCATGGCGTGCGCTGAGCTTACAAGAGCGCATTACACATTCCCTCGTAAAAGGAGATGCAGATTATATAGAACTTGATACAGAAGAAGCGCGACAGCAATGCAACCGGGCATTGGAAGTTATAGAAGGCCATCTCATGAATGGCATGAGCGTAGTGGGTGATCTATTTGCTGCTGGAAAAATGTTTTTACCACAAGTGGTAAAAAGCGCAAGGGTAATGAAAAAGGCTGTGGCTTTTCTTACCCCTTATATTGAAGCTGAAAAAGTGAAAGGGCAGGCAAAGGGAAAAATTGTGCTTGCAACCGTAAAGGGCGATGTGCATGATATTGGAAAAAATATTGTGGGAGTAGTGCTTGCCTGCAATGCCTATGAAATTATCGATTTGGGAGTAATGGTTGCTTGCGATAAAATACTGAAAGCTGCGCGCGAACATCAAGCCGATATCATTGGCTTAAGTGGATTGATAACGCCCTCGCTTGACGAGATGGTGCACGTAGCGCACGAAATGGAACGCGAAGGATTTACCATTCCCCTTCTCATTGGCGGTGCTACCACCAGCAAAGTGCATACCGCTGTAAAAATAGAACCCCATTATTCGGGTGTAACGGTGCATGTAAACGATGCTTCGCGAAGTGTGCCTGTGGTGAGTCAACTGCTATCGAACGAGAATAAAGATGCATACATAGCCGAAATAAAAGCAGAACATGAGCGTACACGAGGGTATCACAAAGCAGAACGTGCAAAAGCCAAATACCTCAAGTTGGATGAAGCAAGGAAAAATAAATATCAAATTGATGTTTCTATAAATGTTGCAGCGCCTAAACTTCCGGGCATCCATGTTTTTGAAGAGTATGACCTTGCCGATATTGCTACTTACATCGATTGGACGCCCTTTTTTATTTCGTGGGAAATGCGTGGTTCCTATCCCAATATTTTACAAGATAAAATTCGTGGCGAAGAGGCACGAAAATTATTTGCCGATGCACAAGACATGCTTCAGAAAATTATTACCGAAAAATGGATTACCGCCAAGGCAATAATTGGATTGTTTCCTGCTGCAGTAGAAGGGGACGATATAAAGGTGAATGATGTAAGTGGCAGCCAACATCTTTGCACCTTCCATACGCTGCGACAACAAACACAAAAATCGGATGGGATGAAAAATATTGCATTGAGTGATTTTGTGCAGGATTACATTGGAGTATTTGCCCTCGCTACCGGTTTTGGAATTGAGAAGTGGATAGAAAAATTTGAAGCAGATCATGATGATTATTCAGCCATCATGCTAAAGGCGCTTGCCGACCGCCTTGCCGAGGCCTTTGCCGAATTAATGCACAAAAAAGTACGTACACATTATTGGGGATATGCAGCCAACGAAAATTTATCGAACGATGAATTGATAAAGGAAAAGTACGATGGCATTCGCCCAGCACCCGGCTATCCGGCACAACCCGACCACACCGAAAAAATTACTTTATGGAAATTACTGGATGTGGAAAACCACACAGGCATTAAGCTAACTGATAGTTTGGCTATGTATCCAACTGCAGCCGTGAGTGGTTTGTACATCGCTCACCCCGAATCACAATATTTTGCCGTAGGCAAAATAGAAAAAGACCAGGTTGAAGACTATGCACGAAGAAAAAATAGGAGCGTGCCAGAAATTGAAAAGTGGCTTGGGCCGGTATTGGCTTATTAATCAAAGCAACGTATATAGTTACCGCTATAAGAGAAAAGCAATACACAAGGAATCATTACTGCAATTGACCAAATATTGCAGCCGGCTGTGTGTGCCTCTGGTTGATGCCGTAAGTTCTGCCTTGTGTATTGGAGCTATTTAGTGAAAACTGTTTAAGTTAATAAACTATCTCTTTATTTGAGATAATAGTTAAGGTCTCTGTTACTTTTATTATTGCGTTGTTTCTTTTTTGCATTAAAACCAAATGATACCCCAATGCGGAGGCCCTCTTTATATGGCATTGCATAGGCGTTTAGAGGTATGTTCAGCTTTCCCGATTTTAGTGTTAACCCAACTGCGAAAATAAAGCCTCCTTCAAGGACAGGTGTACCACGGCTATCCAGGCGGGTTTGCAAGGCGTAAGGATTAGCTACTCCAAAGCTATCCGGAACATATTCACCTTTCAATTGCCATTCGTTTGCTGCATCATAGTATCCTTCAGCTTTACGTGCCATACGAATACTAGGGCCAAACGCAAATTCTATCCCGTGCCTGTAGTCGCGCACACCGTGCAATATGGTCAGGCTTGGTATAAACAATCCCTGATCAAGTCCGCTAATCATGGGAAGAAACTCAAATAGTGCCTGCAATCTTCCTTGAGTTAGATATTGCTTCTCGAGTTGATAACCAAACTGAAACATGTATGGATACCCATCGAAACCGCCTTTATTTCGCGGTGCACTTAAAACCTTTCCTGCTTCGCCACCAATATACACAGCACCAAAACGAGGGCCATCTAGTCCCAATGTTTCTTCCTGCGGATTATTAATGTAACTCTCCTGATTAAATTTTCGGGTTAGTTGTCTCACCATCTCGGCATCATTGGGTTGACTAAACATATCATTTACGCTTAGCTTAATTATGTTAGCCATTTCATCGGGAAGATTGAGGTATTCTTTGACACTCGTTTTTTCAATGGTTTGGGATTTTACATCAACCAAGTTAAGCGTGAGTATAATGGTTTGTCCATAGTCATCAATAAAACCACTCAACATTTTGGTAACGTCAAGGGCGGTGCCAGCTTCGCACAAACAAATTTTGCCATAGCAATTATCAATGGTCATATTTTTTTGTTTCAGAATATATTCCATGTCGTAGCGGTCCATTACTTCCAACTCAGTAACTTTCCCCAATTCGTTTCGGACATAAGTACCTAGAAGTTGTGGAGATAGTTTTTCATTTTTATAGTCGATACTTATTACCGCTATTTTGCTTTTAGCCGTACCTTCCTGAGCTTGCAGTGCTAGCGCACTTGCAATTGCTAATACCAGAATGCTTAGAGATTTAATTACCTTTTTCATTTCGATTAATTTTTTATAATTTTTTAAAAATCATTTTTAAAAATTGCGACACAAAAGTTGCATGCCTGCAAGAGATTGAAAAACGGGAAAAAGTGTGGATATGTCGTTTTATATGAAATTTCACAAAAGGGTGTGCTTGTTTCGTTATCGATTTATTGAAATTTGCAGTAAATGACAGTATGTATCCCCCAATTTGCAATTTTTAGTTATTTTTGAAAAAGCAATAATTGAAATTCAATAAAACTAAGATGGCAAAAATTAATACAAACGAAATTCAATTGCGTTTTATCAACGAATTAAAGAAGTATGCCGGCAATCTTTCGATAGCAGATATCATGTGCGATGTACTTAACCTAAGTGCAGATAGCGCGTACAGACGCATTCGTGGAGAAACAGTTTTGGGCCTGGATGAAACGATATTGATGTGCAAGCATTTTAATATTTCGCCCGAAATATTAATGGAAAGAGCAAGTAACAAGGTTACCTTTTCATACAAGTCTATTGCCGGCCCTGATTTTGATTTGGATAATTACCTGCAAAGCATCATCGATGATATTGAGCAAAGCAGGCAACTAGATATTCGACAACTTTATTTTGCAGCCGAGGATGTTCCTGTATTTCATCACATGGATTTTGATTTGCTTACTCCGTTCAAATTTTTTTACTGGCGCAAATCCATTTTAAATGACCCTGCCTTGCAGGGCAAAAAGTTTGAGCTAAAGCATATAGGCAAGCGCACCTTGCAATTGGCACAGCGCATTAGTTTTTTATACAACATTATTCCAGCTACAGAAATATGGACCGAAGAGACCATCACTTCCACCCTGAGCCAGATAGTTTACTATGCCGAAGCTGGGCTGTTTCAAAATAAAAAAGATGCCATTGGAGTATGCCAGGATGTGCGATTATTAATGCAACACTTGCAACATCAGGCAGAGTTGGGTACAAAATTTTTACGTTCAAATAAAAAACCTACCATACTTAACAACTTTAACCTCTATGCTTGCGAAGTGCAAATAGGCAACAATAGCATATTGGTAGTAAGCGAAACTTTGAAAACTTCATTCTTATCGTTTAATACATTTAATGGTTTACAAACTTTTAATTTAAATTACTGCAACGAGAATGAGCGATGGATAAATAATCTTATTCAGAAAGCGATGCTTATAAGTGTGGTGAGCGAGAAACAGCGATTACAATTTTTCAGAGCAGTAAGTAAACTGATTGATGCAGCGCAAGAAAAAGTAGAACGAAGTTTTTAATCAAGGTGCACCGGCAGCATTATGTAAAAATAAAACTCCCGCATGGCACCTGCCATGCGGGAATATATGTTGTTGCAAAACCATTCGAAATAAAACGCTTATGATGGTTTTTACTATTATGGTAAAAACATGTAAGAAGCAGAATTACCCCTTTGCAAAGTTTGCAAAGAAATGAGGGATGGTTTCTATTCCTTTCAGAAAATTAAAAACACCAAAATGTTCATTGGGCGAATGGATTAAGTCGCTATCAAGACCAAAACCCATCAGCACAGATTTTAATCCTAATTCTCTTTCGAAAAGCGCAACAATTGGAATGCTGCCCCCGCCTCTTGTTGGTATTGGCTTTTTGCCAAAAGTGGTCTCAAGTGCTTTGGCCGCTGCATGGTAGGCAACACTATCGGTAGGGCATACATAAGGTTCGCCACCATGATGTGGTGTAACTTTTACCTTTACTGAAGGTGGAGCTATTTTTTCAATGTGCTTGGCAAATAGCGCAGTTATGGTATCATGTTTTTGATTTGGCACCAGACGCATCGAAATTTTAGCATAAGCCTTTGATGGCAATACGGTCTTGCTTCCTTCGCCTGTGTATCCTCCCCAGATTCCATTTAATTCGAAAGTTGGTCGAATGCCTGTGCGCTCTATGGTAGTATATCCTTTTTCACCGTGTACATCTCCCACATTCAAATCTACTTTGTATTCATCAAGATCAAATGGTGTTTCGTTTAGCTCAGCACGTTCGGCTTCATTAAGCTGTAATACTTCGTCATAAAATCCGGGAATGGTGATGTGGTTGTTTTCATCTTTCATAGAAGTAATCATTTGTGCCAAAATCTGTATCGGATTTGCAACAGCACCGCCATATACTCCTGAGTGTAAATCCCGGTTTGGGCCGGTTACTTCTACTTCTACATAACTTAGCCCTCGCAATCCAACATCGATAGATGGGGTATCGTTGGCAACAATGGATGTATCGGAAATCAAAATCACGTCAGCCTTGAGCCGCGACTTATTGTTTTTAACAAATGTTCCCAGGTTGGCACTGCCTACTTCTTCTTCGCCTTCAATCATGAATTTTACATTGCAAGGCATTTGATTCATTTGATTCATCAAATCAAATGCTTTAACATGCATAAACACCTGACCCTTATCATCGCAGGCACCACGGGCATATATTTTTCCATCACGTATTTGAGGCTCATAAGGTGGCGTGGTCCACAATTCAACCGGGTCGGCAGGTTGCACATCATAGTGCCCATACACAAGAACTGTTTTAAAGGTGGGGTCAATAATTTTTTCTCCATAAACGATGGGGTGTCCGGCTGTAGCACAAATTTCTACCTGATCGGCTCCGGCTATTTTTAATTTATCAGCCACAAATTGTGCAGCACGTGCCACATCTTCTTTATACTTGCTATCGGCACTTACCGAGGGAATGCGCAGCCACTCCATCAACTCTTTTAGATACTGCTCCTGATTTTTGTTAATATGTTCCTTTAGATTTTCCATCTTAAAAATAAAATTTGATAATTTTGCAAAGGTGGACACAATATGATTAAGTTCAAAGTTTGACAATTAGTATTTTGGCTTGCTAAAAGTATCTGTGACACCGGTATCCTAATAATGAAATTTCAAACTGCTAATTCTTCGATAAATCTGTCAATGAAAAAATATTTAGTCTTTGCTTTGTTGTTTTATTCAATAGCTGCTTATGCTCAGCCTTCTAACGATGAGTGTTACAATGCTATTCCAATTGTAATTCCTGCCACTGGTCAAATTTGCCTCACCGCCACCAACCTAAATGCCACCCCCGATGCCATTGCGCCCAATGCTTGTAATGCACCTACCGGAGGCAACGAAGTTTGGTTTACCTACATTACCACGGGAACAAATAATCTGATAGCAGTATCGCCAACAGGTGGTAATCCGGCTCAAACAGTTAGTATTACCATTCCAACGGGAGGATGTTCGGGTAACATTCCCCTCGATTGTAATACTGCACCTGGTCCCAACGGCACAGCGCTAGTCAACCAGTTATTACCTATCGGAACTCAAGTGTGGTTTGAAGTTACTTCGCTTACTGGCGATGGTGAATTTACAGTTTGCATAACTTCTATCGACAATTTACCACCTTACGGCCCCGGTATAGGCGACTCTTGTGTAAATGCCATTCAGGTTTGTAATAAGCAAACAGTGACCACATTGGGTGCTCCTGCTTTTACCTCTTCGGGCGATACCATATCATGCTACAAGTTTGGCCCCAAAGCGACATGTACTTTAAGTTTGATGTGGCAAAGACCGGAACGCTTGAGTGGTTGGCAACACCTAGTGGAAATATTAACCTTGATTGGGAAGTGCTTGATATTACCGGAGGTTGTCCTGGAGTTTCCATTGCGTGTAACTATGTGTACACCCCACCCGGTGGGCAAATTACGGGAATGCAAGACACCTCAACTACGCCATGTAGTAGCGGACATATTTGTCAGTCGGTAATAGTTACAGCAGGTAATACGTATGTTATTCATATTAACAATGCTTCGTGGTTGCCCGGTGTTGGCTATACACTTTCGTGGGGTGGAACTTTCGAAATGGCACCATACTCCGGTTTCGCTATTAGCAGTGCCACCGGCTGCGGTTCGTTAACTACAACCGTGCTTGACAGCAGTGTGGGGGTTACAACCTATAACTGGATCTTTGGCAATGGTAATACATTTGCAGGGCCTAATCCTCCGGCACAAACGTATATTGCCACCGGTACCTATCTGATTTCTTTAGTTGCTTCAAATAGCAATAATGGTTGCTCACACACAAGTAGTGCCTCTGTTACCGTCTATGATAAGCCTACAGCTGATTTTATTTTTACTGATACCACTATTTGCCTTACCCAAACCACAACAGCTGTTTATGTAGGCAATGCTGATACAACCGCAGCGTATAATTGGGATTTTTCGGGAGCGACTATTGTAAGTGGTTCGGGGCAAGGTCCCATTACCGTGCAGTGGCAATCTGCAGGAACTTTTCAGGTAAGTTTGTATGTTGTAAAAAATGGATGTAGCAGCGATACAGTAATTAAAAATGTTTATGTAAGTGCACCACCCGATTCTAATTTTAATATGCAGGCAACGGTTTGTACAGGCGATACCATCATGATTGCCTATACCGGAATTGTGAATAACGGCACCATCTACACCTGGAATACCGGAAATGCCTTTGTGGTTGGCGGTAATGGAAACGACACTTTGATGCTTACATGGAGCACCCCTCAACTTGACAGCATCGGCTTACAAGTAAACGATGCCGGATGTATAAGCGCGTTAACTTATCAGCTAATTACGGTTAATGAAAAACCTACTTCTTCCTTTTTTATTACGGATACTGCATGCACCAATCAACCTGTGCTAACAACATATACCGGTACCGGTACAATAGCAGGTTTGTATAACTGGATATTCGGAGGAGCTACTGCCGTGCCGGGTGGCACAGTGCAGGGGCCACATGCCCTTACCTTCGCTACTTCAGGTACGTATATTGTTGGGCTTGCAGTGCTTGAAAACGGTTGCATTTCGAAACCCACAACGGATACTATATATATTCAGGATTCTCCCGATGCAAATTTTTCTCTTAGTGATGACACACTTTGCACCGGAGAAACAGTTACAATTACCTACACCGGTTCAACTCCGGGAGCCACTTATTTTTGGGACTTTGATGGCGGAAATATTATTTCAGGCAGTAACCTTGGACCATTTGACATTGACTGGGCAACTTCGGGCCCACACATTGTTTCGTTAATCATGATTAATAGTAATTGCAATGATACCCTTACCGATACTATTTATGTAGGCATAACTCCGGTGGCCGATGCAGGAATCGATCTTGCCTTTTGTTCGCTCGATAGTGGACAACTTGGTGCTCCAATCATTCCATTAATTACATATGCATGGTCGCCTGCTGTTTCGTTAAGTTCAACTTCGGTAGCCCAACCGTATTGCAATTTGCAAAACACCGGAAATACCGCGCTCGTTCAATCCTATTACCTAACGGTGAGCAATACCTATTGCTCAGCTACCGATACGGTAACCGTTACGGTTACCGCAAACCAGGAAGCGGTTATAGGAAGTACTACCTTGTTAACCCAGTGTATTAGTAATAACAGTTTTGATTTTACCATAAATGCCCCGTTGGTTCAGGGTGCCGGAATCATTTGGGATTTT
The DNA here is from genome assembly GCA_016714535.1 of Bacteroidota bacterium. Taxonomy (NCBI): domain Bacteria; kingdom Pseudomonadati; phylum Bacteroidota; species Bacteroidota bacterium. Next base: position 529,975 of record JADKDR010000001.1, on the reverse strand, counting down.
ACGGCCAATGCTGCCCCTGCCAATGCCAATACTGCGACTGTAACAGGAGTTACTTATAATCAGATTGGTACCTATATTGTTAGTCTGATAACTTCGGCCAATGGTTGCCCTCCCGATACGGATACTGTAACGGTAACCATATTAGATGCACCTACGGTTGATTTTGGTGCCGATACGATTTTAGGTTGTCCACCATTGACTACCAATTTTACTGATAGCAGCAGCGCACCACCGGGTAGTACGTACCTCTGGAATTTTGGAAACGGAGATACATCTTCTTTGCAAAACCCATCGTATACCTATACGGTATCAGGAGTTTACCATGTAAGCCTAACGGTTACATCACCAAATGGTTGCAGTACAACTTATACAGATAGCTCCTTGGTTAATGTAACACAAACGCCTATCCCGGGACTTGATGCTGACCCATTGGTAGCCACTATTGCCAATCCTTTAATCCAGTTTATCAATACTACTCAATATGGCGATTCGTGCCTGATAGATTTTGGTGATGGCACAACCCATTTAGGTTGTGACAATGTCTTACACACCTATCAGGATACAGGAACGTATATTGTATGGTTATACACAACCAGTGCAGGAGGATGCAAGGATTCGATCAGCATTGTAGTTGAAATAAATCCATTTTATGCCTTGTATTTGCCTAATGCTTTTACTCCGAATGAAGATGGATTCAATGATGTATTAAAGGCTGTTTGGGAAGGTGTAGATAATATTGAATTCAGTTTGTTTAACCGTCTGGGCCAAATGGTGTTTAACACAAAGAACAAAAATTTTCAATGGCGCGGAACTGACTTTGCCGGAAAGCGAGTTCAGCAAGGTGCTTATGCTTATACCATTTTTATTCAGGATGATCTTGGTAAGAGGCACTACCGTCAGGGAATTATTAATGTTGTCTATTAAAATCAGACATCAAACACTTTTGCTTTAAATTCGTTTATAAATAAAATCACTTCAACATGAATAAAATTTTGTGTACAGCTTTTGTTGTACTGGTAATTGTAAAAATTTCTACGGCCCAATTTTATTTTAGGGCTAATCCAATGGTTACACACAATGGCAATACGCTTGCCGACCCTTGGGCAGGTGGGCTTAATAATTGTATTCCTTCTGAAATTGATATTGACTTGGATGGAAAAAACGACTTGTTGTTTTTTGATATGAAAACAAATAAGCCTTCTGTTTTTCTTAATAAAGGAAGTGCCGGAAATACCAGCTATCAGTACGCTGTAGAGTATGCTCAATACTTTACCCAATTCAAAGATTGGATACTTTGTCAGGATTATGATTGTGATGGCAAGGCCGATATTTTTACACATAGCAATATACAGGGCAATGTGGCAGTTTATAAAAATACATCCACTACGGGCAATGTGCAGTTTACCTTGGTTACCTCTCAACTTATGACAAACTTTGGACCACTGCCCACCAATATATATGCAAGCTCCGAACAAGCAATTACTTTTTGGGATTTGGATAACGACACCGACCTTGACATTTTTGCCTGGCCTAATTTTCCAGATGGAACCGTTTTCTTGCATCGCAATAAATCAAGTCAGTTAGGGTTTGGTTGTGATTCTCTCATTTTTGTTACCGATACATTTTGCTGGGGCAAAATGGTTTTATGTTTAGGAACAAATGGAGTATGCCAGTTTAATGCCACATGCAGTTTGTTTGCAAAAAATCCGATTGATGAATGGTATGCTGATTACAACCCTTCGGATGCAGCTAAGCGTGATGACACACTGAGCAGCCTTACCGCTTTTGATGAAGATGGTGATGGTGATCCTGAATTATTATTTGGTGATGTGAATTCAGAGTTTTCACTTATGGCGCACAATGGTGGCGATAATTTTTTGCCCATTGCCGATAGTCAAGATCAGTCGTTTCCTTCGTACGATAAACCTGCAGAAGTAAAAACATTTATTCAACATGGTTTGAGCGATGCCAACAATGACGGACGCAAAGACATTTTGTTTTGCGCCATACGCGATTATAATAATCATTCTGTTTGGCTTTATACAGATACATCGACTACACAGGATCCTTATTTTCATTTTAACGATAGTCTTTTTCTGCAACGCGATATGATAGAAACGGGAGCGTATGCATTCCCACAATTTTTCGATTATAATGGCGATGGTCTGATGGATTTAGTGGTCGGTAACGAAAAATATTTTCCAGAGGAAAATGGAATAAAAACCGGATTGATGTTATTGAAAAATATTGGTACCGCACAAGCACCACAGTTTGAATTAATAGATCGCAATTTTGCAGATGTTAATTCACTTAACCTCGCTACCGGAGGAGCAACACCTTCGTTTGGTGATATGGATAACGATGGAGATATAGACATGATTATTGGTACTGAAGATGGGCAGTTGCATTATTTTGCAAATAACCCTATTGGTAGTGTTGCCAATTTTGTATTGACAAGCCCAAACTATTTTAGCATTGATGTGGGTAATTATAGCATGCCGCAGATTATAGATTTGAATGCAGATGGTAGACTCGATTTAGTAATTGGAAGGCGAAGAGGTTGGATGCAATATTTTGAAAACACCGGAACTGCAGCAAGCCCACAGTTCAGCAATATACCAACCAAAGATACCTTAGGGGGCATAAATGTGGCACCCATATTTGCCATAACCGGATATGCAGCACCGGCATTTTATAAAGAAAATGGTGTAACTAAACTTGCTATAGGCAGCGAATCGGGTAATGTGTACATATATGACAATATAGATGGCAACATGATGGGCAATTATAATTTGGGACAAACATTAATTAATGGTACCGAAGGGCCGAATATAGCTCCCGCAGTATTTGATATTAATGGCAATGGATCAATGGATTTATGCATTGGTAACCGCAGCGGAGGACTAGGCATCTATTACAACAGCGCTAGCGCTGTTGAAGAGCAGGTAGCTTCATCAGCGTATTCCGTTTTTCCAAATCCGGCAACTAATACGGTTACCGTTTCAAAAACTATTTTGAATAACACATCTTCCTTTATGGTAAGAATTTTTTCATCGCTTGGCCAGGAAGTAAAAAGTGCAAGGCTAACGGCCTACAACAACGTCATTGATATCAGTAGTATGTCACCGGGAGTATATACGTTGGTCATTGAAAATGCAACGGGTGGGTATAGGTTGATAAAATTGTAAATTAACATAGCCCATGGCAGATGCCATGGGCTGTAATTTGCATTCCAAAAGGAAACTAGTCGATTTTATTAACCTTCAGGCTATAGGAATTTTCCTTTGTTCTAATTCGTGCAACTCACATCTCCCGCAAGCGTCCACGCTTGTGGCCTATAGCACGTTTGTGTAATATCCATTCATTTTTATTACTTGTCATAGAAATATTTCATTGAAAGCATTGCGATAATAAACGGCCACAAGTGTGGACGCTTTCTGTAGCGAGGGAAAATTTGTGATACCCATTATGATTTTATTTGTGTCGCCCCGCTGGGGCTATGTTGATGTTTTTTGCATTTTCTATTAACCTGTCGCTCTGGTTTGGCTATTTAATCAGTTGCTTATTTATTCACTTCTCACCATAGTGCAGTTCTATGTTTTTCACCTCTCCCGTATTACCTCCCAATATTATTGCGAGTCAATGACCATAACACGTTTACAAGTGTTAATCCCCTTGCCTGTAATATGCAACATATACACCCCTGTTGACAAGTGCGGCAAATCCCACCGCAGCGAAGCAAAGTGGCCATACAACATTCGTTGGTCTATGCGGGTGCCCATTATATCGTACAACACTGCCAATGCCGAAGTATTCTGTGGCAAGGTATAGTTGATATAGAACCATTCCATAGCGGGATTGGGACTGATACGTAAATCCTGGAACACTGCATTAGGTGTTACCCCAAGGCCTAAACTATCGCACACACTACCCAACACTGGGCCTAAATCATAATTAGGCCAATTGGGAGCCGAGCGCTGATTAAGTTTAAGCAATGGAAAAGCATGTTGCTGCACATCGCATGCAAGGCCCAGGTTATCGGGTTGGTTAATAATATTGATGGCTTTGTAGTTGGCCTGTGTTATTACATACAGTTTATTATCAGGCCCCAGAAAATGCCTGTAAAAGGTATTAAAGAAAGGCGAACTAGGCATAATGAATGTATCAGTATGCGCTACGTGAATTTTAGTAGCTACCATATTTGCCGAATCTTCTAAATTGTATTGATACAAATCGAGCCATGTTGACACATACAAGAATTTATTATTTGGCGAAAAGCCGACACCCCCACATTGCATAATAAGCGTGGTATCATGTATGGGATTACTAAACATGCCGGTACAGCGGTCAAATTGCATTATTACAATTCCTCCGTTAGCATCGGCACGTGCATACCAGTTGCCATCGTTGCTAAAATTTCCTTGCCCGGTATATTCAATAGAATCTAAAATTGGTCCAATGAGTTGTTCACTTACCAGCATGGTGTCGGGTGTTACCAATACTTTGTAGTATTTATTGGTAAAGGCCTCTAAGCATACTATCCACCAATCGCGCCCATTGGCATGCTTTACGCCTGATAAAAAACCATCGGCAAGCGTATCGTACACTACATTTGTTTTACATGAGATAACCTCCCCACGACCACTGTCAGCATCCATGTCCACTTCAAAATAAGTAAGCCGTGCATCCTGATAAAAAATACTGAAATCATAGTTTAATTGGAACACAAGATAGTGATGGGGAACGTTGGGTTTTGGTATAGAGAAAAGCCCATCCGCTACACCTAAGCCTATGTCAAGATAAAACGGGTCAGTATAGAAAGTTGAATCAATAAATACTGAATCACAGCCTTTTATTCGATTATGGAATCTATTGTTTACATACAAGCCATTACTATAAAAAAGTAAGTTGCCGCTTGAGTCATTTGCTGCTAATGAAGTCATTGTAATTCCAAAACCTGAATTAATGGCATAATTAGTAAACACTCCATTCGAGTATTTTATAATAGCAGGACCCCACAACGGAAAAGCATTTAAGCCTGACCCATAAATAATATTGTCTTTCATTGATTGTGAAAAGCCTATGGCTGACAACAAAAACAAAAAGGCAATTAGATAGATGCGCTTCATTACTTTACTAGATTAAATTTGTAATTTCGAGAAGTACGGTTTTTTCTAATCACTTGCAGCACATAAATTCCATTAGGCCAAGAAGTAGTGCCTATTGTATTCTTGTTAGGGTTGGTTTTTTCTATCACCTTTCCATACATGTCGAACACATTTATTTCGATATAATCTTGCATTATCTCAATAGGCAATGAAATTACTTCATCAACAATTGAAAATGGAATGTGTTGCCCTTTATCATTTACAACATTCGAAGCTTTATAATTAATGCCAACCTGTGTACAATTATATTTATTGTCTGCTACAAAGGTATGGTCAAGCGATTTTATTATACCTTGTGCATAGTTAACAGCAACACCATCAGTATAAGGGCATGCATTGGCAAGCGTTGTAACAAGTTCAATGTCCCCTTGGGTTAGTGAGTATAAATTATCAAATACTATCTTATTTAATATTGGCGTTAATTGTTGAAGATTTGTAGTCATTAATGTATTATCGGTAATAGAACTGATACTATTGCTCCAGTTGGTTTGCAGAGCGTCTAAGATTGGCTTTTTTAATAAATAAGCATTTCGCATTGCAATTTCACTTTGTTGTATATTACCTTGTATTACAAATGTATTTGTTAAGGTTGTCTTGTAAGAAATCAAATTGCTGTTGGTGCCGATACTAGCCAACAGAAGGCTTTTATTTTCCAAATAACTTTTTATTAATTGGATTTGTGGTTCATAATCTAAGTGTAAATCATCTATTGCTTTTGCAAAATCTAGACGTAAATGTGATGCATCAGCAAAATTATTGTAACGGCCATTTTGATTTAGACTATAAAAATTCTGCAAAACAGTGCTTGTATCAATATCTAAAATACTATCGCGTATTCGTTGATAAAGTGTAGTCTTGGCTAATTCTAAAATACCCAGCTCATATTCAAGGGTAACAGGTATATCCTGCGCAATTCTCAATTCGCTTTCTAATATGTTTTCATCATCTTCATTTTCAATTGTGCCATCGTTTATGAATAAGGTACTGCCGGGGTTCACTATTATTCTATTGCCCGGATTCATTTGGATAATTGTGGAAGCGTTTATTTCGACTGTGGTAGCATTATCAATAATAATGTCATTATAAGTGCCTGAAGGTAAAACAACGGTTCCTCCTGCATTGATTAATGTTACATTGGGATTTACAGGACACTGTGATTTAAGAATGTTTATTGTAAATAGAGGTAACAAAATTATAATTTGCGCAGGGGGCAATTAATAAACTTTTTTTCTTAGGAAAAAAAGTTTTACGCTTGTTTGATAAAAAAGATTGGGAATTTTCTTCTGCAAGCTGTAGCAATGTGTTTTGATTTTCCATTGGATTTAAGTTTTTAAATGTTTGGTAACCCTTATAACTTTTAGGCAATTACAAATTAAACGAAAAAGTTTTTATTAGAGCAAGCTTTTTATAATTCACTCAATATTATTTTATTAATTCTCTCACCCTTCTGCTTTAATTTCCCCAACAAAAAAATAATTGAAGAAAACCCAAGGCAAAGCATTATGGTAGGTCTACAAAAAAAGCCCGCATATCATTAACAACATTTTAACTCAATGTAACGCAAGTGTAACAAACGTTATGGCCTCAAAGTGTTAAAATTGCACCTCGTAAAAATTACGCATTCAAACTTATGACTGATATAAAAGAAATAAACGAGCGTATCCAACAGGAAAGCGCTTTTGTAGATTTGATTAACCTTGAAATAGGAAAATCCATAGTAGGGCAAAAGTATATGATAGAGCGACTGCTAATTGGTTTGCTAAGTAATGGGCACATTTTGCTCGAAGGTGTTCCGGGCCTGGCTAAGACCTTAGCCATAAAATCGCTTAGCACCGCCATCGAAGCAAAGTTTTCGCGTATTCAATTTACTCCTGACTTGTTGCCTGCCGATTTAATTGGCACCATGATCTACAATCAGAAGAAGGAGGAATTCTCAATACGCAAAGGCCCTGTGTTTGCCAACTTTGTTTTAGCCGATGAAATTAACCGCGCTCCTGCCAAGGTACAAAGTGCCTTGCTCGAAGCCATGCAGGAAAAACAAGTAACCATAGGAGAAAACACCTTCGAATTGCCGCAACCATTTTTAGTGCTTGCCACACAAAATCCAATTGAACAAGAAGGAACGTACCCCTTGCCCGAAGCGCAGTTAGATCGTTTCATGCTCAAGGTGGTAATTGGTTATCCGAGTAAGGAAGAAGAAAAATCCATTATCAGACAAAACTTAAGCAACGAAGAGAACAAGATAAACGCGGTAGTAAGCACACCGCAAATTATGAACGCTCGCAAGGCTGTGAGAGAAGTGTATATGGATGAAAAAATTGAAAAGTATATTGTAGATATTGTTTTTAGTACACGTTTTCCAAAGGAAAACAAACTTCCTAAATTGGCGCAGCTGATTAACTATGGAGGCTCGCCACGTGCAAGTATTAATCTGGCTTTGGCAGCCAAGGCATTTGCATTTATCAAGCGTAGAGGATATGTAATACCCGAAGATGTGCGTGCGATAGCGCATGATGTGTTGCGCCATCGCATTGGGCTTACCTATGAGGCCGAAGCTGAAAACGTTACTACCGAACAAGTAATTAACGATGTACTTAATGCAGTTGAAGTACCATAAGATTTGTTGGCTCAAATAAGTCTTAAACTATTACAGGGATGGAAACGCAGGAGTTAATTAAAAAAGTTCGAAAAATCGAAATTAAAACCCGTGGTCTGAGCAATCAGATTTTTTCGGGCGAATATCATAGTGCCTTTAAAGGTCGTGGTATGGCTTTTAGCGAAGTTAGAGAATATACTCCCGGTGATGATATACGCAGTATCGATTGGAATGTAACAGCACGTTTCAATAATCCGTACGTTAAAGTTTTTGAAGAAGAGCGTGAGTTAACGGTTGTGTTATTAGTTGACATAAGTGGAAGCGGAGAGTTTGGAACTCAATACCAGTTTAAGCGTGAGTTAATTACTGAGATATGTGCAGTACTTTCTTTTTCTGCAATAAAAAATAATGACAAGGTAGGAGTGATTTTTTTTAGCGACCGTATTGAAAAATTTATTCCTCCTAAAAAAGGGAAATCGCATATCCTCCGTATTATTCGCGAACTGATAGAATTAAAACCCGAAGGTCGCGGAACCGATGTGGCTATGGCCTTGCGATATTTTACCAATGTAATTAAAAAAAGGTCTATCTCTTTTTTGATTTCCGATTTTATGTCGCCCGATTATAAAGATGCGCTTAAAATAGCCGCGCGAAAGCACGATTTGGTTGCCTTGCGCATATACGATGAGCGCGAGCAACAATTACCTAATGTAGGTTTAATGCAAATAACCGACTCTGAAACTAAACGTAGCATCATAGTGGATACAACCAATGCATCGTTAAGAAATTATTATGCACGGTTTTTTGAAAAACGTGTTGCACAGCATAATGATACACTTATCAAATGTGGTGTAGATGGTGTGGACTTGCGCACTAACCAGAATTATGTGAAACCATTAATGGCATTATTTAAAAAACGTGAAAGAAGGTAAACGAGAAATAATGAACATGTTTAATGTAAAATATCACAATGTATTTTGTTTCGCTTTTTGCTTGGCATGGTGTATTGGTTTTTTTACATTGGTAAATGCCCAACCACAGGTTTCTGCAAAACTGGATACCAATTTTATAAAAATTGGTGATCAAACATCGTTGCGTTTAAGTGCCACCTTAACGCAAAAAGAAAAAGGAATTTGGTTTGCAGTGCCTGATACTTTTAATACGATTGAAGTGATATTGCGCGACACCATAGATACGATTGCAAGTGCCAATGGATTTCTATTAAGTCAGCGAATTGTAATCACTTCATTTGATAGTGGGTTGCATACCATTCCGCCTTTGTATTTGCGAAGCAACCTTGATTCTTCTGCAACCGGCATTGGCATAGGCACCCAACCAATCATGCTTGGTGTACAAACAATTCCTGTAGATACTACCAAGGCTATTAAAGATATTAAAGGGGTAATAGATGTGCCGTTTGATATTATGGATTACATCTGGTATATAGTAGGAGCAATAGCATTGGTGGTGCTGGCAGGTGTGCTTATTTATTTTTTACGCAAAAGAAAACTGAAGCCGGTAGTTTTAGAAAAGAAAATTCCAACAAGGCCTGCACACGAAATTGCATTTGAAAAATTGAATGAATTGAAAGAACAAAAACTTTGGCAACAAGGAAACTACAAGCAGTACCATACTCAACTGACAGATATAATGAGGCAGTATCTTGAACATCGCTACCGAATAAATGCAATGGAGTTTACTAGTGACGAAATAATGCAGAGTTCTACCATTCAGCAATTGGCTGCTACTGATAACATTAAGTTGAGGGAGATGCTTACCCTTGCCGATTTGGTAAAGTTTGCCAAGACCATTCCTATAGGTGGCGAGAATGAGCGAAGCATGACCGATGCTTTTGATTTTATTAAAAGCACTATGCAGGTACAGGTTGCTAATGCAACTGCATCAAATAATCAAAACAATGGCAATCAACAATGATAGAATGGTATAACGATATACGATTTTCGCAACCACATTTTTTATGGTTGTTCCTGACGTTGCCCATCATGTTAGCCTGGTATTTTTTTGTGCTTCGCAAAAAAAAAGCAACCATAAATTTCAGTCAGACCGCCCCCTTCCAATTTTTTAAACCAACCCTAAAGCAACGGCTGGTAAATATGCCATTGGTGCTGCGCTTATTAGCAGTAAGCGCCATTATACTTGGTTTGGCACGACCACAATCAAGCAGCAAGGGCCGCAATGTAAGTAGCGAAGGCATTTCAATTGTAATGGCACTGGATATTAGTGAGTCTATGTTAGCCGAAGATTTTAAACCAAATCGTATAGAAGCTGCTAAGTCAGTAGCAATAGATTTTGTAAAAGGCCGTGCCACCGATCAGATTGGTTTAGTGATTTTTAAAGGCGAAAGTTTTACCTCATGCCCTATAACAACCGATCATTCGGTATTGGTTAACCTGTTAAGCAAGCTTAACAGCGATCTTATTCCTACACCACAAACAGCTATTGGCGAAGGTCTTGCTACCGCTGTTGCGCGAGTGAAAGATGCTAAAACAAAAAGTAAAGTAGTTATACTTCTTACCGATGGGCAGAACAATGCCGGCAGCATAGCACCAGCTATGGCGGGAGAAATTGCAAAAACATTTGGAGTACGTGTATATACCATTGGTGTTGGTACCAAGGGTTTTGCACCTTATCCCATGCGCACGCCTTTTGGAATTCAATATCAGAACATTCCGGTCGAAATTGACGAGGATGTGTTACAAGCAATAAGCAAACAAACAGATGGAAAATATTTTAGAGCTACCAATAAGAAAAAGTTGCAGGAGATTTATGCAGAAATTGATAAGATGGAAAAAACAAAGATCAATGTAACTGAGTTCAGAAGGTATACCGAAGAATATTTGCCCTTTGCAGTTGCTGCTGCTTTTTTATTGTTACTTGAGTTTTTATTAAAGTATTTAATATTGAAATCATTGCCATAAGCGAATGAAAGAGTTTAGAATAGCACACGAAGTATGGATATACGCATATCTTGCCATTCCGGTTATGATAGTGCTTTTTCTATTGTTTTATCAATGGCGAAAAAATGCATTGCGTAGGTTTGGCGAGAGGCAAGTGATACAGCCTTTGTTTGCTACCGTGTCCAACGCTAAGTTGATAAGTAAATTTGTTTTAATTACGATTGCAATGCTTTTCATTATTACTGCTATAATTGGACCTCAACTTGGAAGTAAACTGGAAGAGGTAAAACGAAAGGGTGTTGATCTGGTTGTTTGTCTGGATGTATCCAACTCTATGAATGCTGAAGATTTAAAGCCTTCGCGTATCGAGCGCAGCAAGCAGGCATTGTTCCGCCTGATAGATAAACTGGATGGCGACCGTTTAGGTATCATCGTATTTGCAGGGCAATCCTACACCCAACTTCCCATAACTACAGATTATGGTGCTGCCAAGTTGATGGTCTCAACTATAAATACAGATATGGTACCTACGCAGGGTACTGCCATTGGCAGCGCCATTGAGCTGGCCGTGCAATCGTTTGGTGATAGTATACGCAGGCATAATGCAGCCATTGTTGTAATTACTGATGGCGAGAATCACGAAGACGATGCTATAGAAGCAGCAAAAGAGGCAGCCGAAAAAGGCATTGTAGTGCATACCATAGGCATGGGCTCTGCAAGTGGCGCACCAATCCCAATTATGCAGTATGGTCAGCGTGTTGGTTTTATGCAAGACGAAAGCGGGCAAACTATTATGACTAAACTAGATGAGAATAACCTGATGCAGATAGCCGATGCGGGCAAAGGAAAATTTATTCGCGCCTCTACCAGTGATGATGGTTTAGCCATAGTATTTAAAGAGTTAAGCAAACTTACCGACCGCGAATTCTCTTCACAATTATTTACAGATTATGAAGATCAGTTTCAGTGGTTTCTTGGCCTTGGATTGTTATTTTTGATTCTTGAATTTATATTGAGCGAAACCAAAAGTAAATGGATAGAAAGTTTGAATTTGTTTGGTGATAAAAAAACAAGCGTAAAATGAAATTGGGAAAGTATATACTAATGTTGACATGCCTGCTTGCAGGCATGAAATTGATTGCGCAACAAACTACGGAAGAAAAAAAGAATGTGCGCAAAGGGAATGAGTTGTATAACAGCAAAAAATACAACGAGGCCGAAACACAATATCGCAAGGCCCTGGATGCCAATAGTGGTTCATCGGCAGGTACCTATAACCTTGGCAATGCCTTGTACAAGCAAAAGAAGTTTGATGAGGCGAGTAGTCAATTTCAAAGTACCATTAATAGCAAAGCACCTAAGGATGTAAAAGCGAAGGCGTATCACAATATGGGAAATTCGTTGATGCAACAGGAAAAGTATGAAGAGAGTGTAAGTGCGTTAAAAGAATCGTTGCGTCTCAATCCGAAGGATGAACAAACGCGTTACAACCTGGCCTATGCCATGAGCAAACTGCAACAACAGCAGCAACAACAGCAACAACAAAATAAGAACGACAAGAATAAGCAGGACCAGAAACAAGAACAGAAGCAGGATCAAAAGCAGGATCAAAAGCAGGATCAAAAAGATCAACAACAACAGCAAGAACAGCAGGCACAAAATAAAGAACAACAAAAGGAACAACAAAAACAGCAAGAGCAGCAAAAGCCAAAAATATCTAAAGAAGATGCTGAGCGAATGCTGCAGGCACTGAAAGATGATGAAAAGGATTTGCAAAAGAAAATGCAAAAGAAGGAAGCAGTAAGAACATCAATAAGCAAAAACTGGTAACCCATGGTAATGGAAAACATAAAAAGACTACTGACTCATTCCATAATCCTTTGTGGGGCGATGTTATTCTTTTATCAGTTTGTTGGAGCACAATCGTTTACAGCTACCGTTAACAGAAATCAGGTTGCCGTTGGCGACCGTTTTCAAATAACTTTTACCATTGAAGGAGGAAATGGCAATGCCTTTAAGCAGCCTGACTTTAAAGATTTTCAGGTAATTGGCGGACCTTTTCAAAGCAATAATTTTACCATGGTAAACGGGCGTACTACCGTATCCTCATCATACAGCTACTACCTAACTCCATTAAAGGAAGGCTCATTGAAAATAGGAAGTGCCAGTGTGAATATTGATGGCAAAACATATACCAGTAACGCAATCACGATGACCTGCACCAAAGGTCAGGCATCTAATCAGGCACAATCGCAAAATCCGGGAGTAAACAATGGAGCTAATAATGCTACATCGGCAACTTCCAATAAACAAGTATTTATACGTGCCTCCATAGATAAAAGTAATCTATATATAGGCGAGGGAGTACTTATTACCTATAAACTATATACTAGTGTTGCCTTGTCTAGTCCCATGATTTCCGATCTGCCATCCTTTAATGGATTTTGGAGTTCAGAAATTAATGTGCCCGAAAACACACCTGCTACTTACGAGAATTATAATGGGACGCGTTACGCAACATTGGTAGTTAAGAAATTTATTTTATTCCCACAGCAAAGTGGTACCATCACCATAGACCCTATGAAGGGCGAGGCTATTGCGCAGGTGCAGGTAAAACGCAATCGTAATCCGAACGATCCATTTGATATTTTTAATGATCCTTTTTTTGGAGGAGGATATCAAAATCAAAAAGTTGAGATACGCAGCGATGCTTTTAAGATAAATGTAAAAGACTTGCCGGCAAATGCACCTGCATCATTTAATGGAGCTGTAGGCCGACTGCAGTTTGATGCACAACTTGACAAGGGCGAAACCAAAGCCAACGAAGCGGTTACCTTAAAAGTAAAAGTTAGTGGTAAGGGAAATTTGAAATTAGTTGAAGCCCCAAAAATAAGTGTGCCGGGAGATATAGAAACTTATGACCCCAAGGTGGATGATAACATCAATGTTTCTGAAAGCGGAACAAGTGGAAACAAAACATTTGAATATCTGCTTATACCCCGACATGAAGGGGAATACACCATTGATGCATTGCGATTTTCCTACTTCGACCTCGAAACAAAAACATATAAGGAAGTGGCCAAAGGCCCCTTCACCATTAAAGTGGCCAAGGGCGATGGCAATAATGCAACGGTGATAGAAAATGCCGGAGCCAACAAAACAGATGTAGCTGTAATAAGTAAGGATATACGTTATATAAAACCGGTGAGGCTTTGCAATCGGCCGGAGGCAACGACTTTTATGGTACATGGAAATTTTATTCGCTGCTATTATTGCCGTTGCTGTTAGGGGCAGGAGCTATAGCTTATAAGTCGCGACTAAGCGAATTGCAAGGTAATGTTGCCTTAGCAAAAAGCCGGGGTGCCGGACGCATTGCTTCAAAAAAATTAGCACTAGCCAGCAAGTTTCAAAATGAAAATAAAACTAACGAGTTTTATGATGAAACATATAAAGCACTGATAGGATATGTAAGCGATAAAATTACTTTGCCCCTAAGTGATTTTAGTAAAGAGAACGCAACCGAAAAATTGCAGGCAAAGCAAGTGCAGTCCGAAACCATTGCCATGCTTACCCAAACGCTTGATAAATGCGAGTTTGCGCGCTTTGCTCCAAATGCTGCTACCGAAACAAAGCTCGTATACGAAAATGCGGTAAAGGTGATTACTCAAATTGAAAATGAAATTTCGAAAGCATAACATAGTGCTCTTACTTGGCATGCAGCTAAGTTTTCTATTTGCCATGGCAAATAAAGAAAACGATGCTGCATTGTTTTATAAGAATGGCGATTTTGAAAAGGCTGCCATTGCATATGAGCAAATGATAAAGCAAAGCCCGGCTAATGCTGCTTTATATTATAATCTAGGAAATGCTTATTACAAATCAGGCGAAATAGCTAAGTCGATTTTAAACTTTGAGCGCGCTTTAAGAATTAATCCTGCTGATGAGGATGTTATTTACAATTTGCGTTTAGCAAATTTGCAAACAGTAGATAAGATAGAACCGGTGCCTCAGGTGTTTTATCAAAAGTGGTGGTATGGATTTATTGCAGGTACATCGCTTAACATACGCAGCTATACCGTTATTATATGTCTTTGGCTTACGCTTATTTTTTTCATCGTTTATTTGTTTTCAATCAAATATGGATTGAGGCAGTTTTCGTTTTTTGCATCGTTAATTTGCCTGGTGCTTACACTCACGTTTTGGTATGTTGCCTCTTCACAAAGCAAAATTCTGAACGATACTCCCGAGGCCATCATTTTTGCAACCAATCCATATGTGAAAAGTTCGCCTGACGATAAAGGCGCAAACCTATTTATGTTACACGATGGTACCAAGGTTACTATCCTCGATGAATTAAAGGGATGGAAAAAAATTCGCATTGCAAACGGCAATGAGGGTTGGATAGACGAGAAGGCCTTGGAGAAAATATAAAGGGCACCACATTTTTTTTTACGATATGAATTAATTATCTGCATCTTCATTTTGGCGTAATCTCTGACTACCCCCCAATTTAATTAAATCTCCGATTTATTTATTTGCAAAAAAAATGAGTAAAGACTAACAAAGGGCAAAGCTAAACTGAGAAATTAAATTGTCTAACACAATGGGAAATTGTATTATAGAAAGACGTAGTCGGAGACTACGCCAAACGCGGGATACTTAGTTAAAATATAATTGCCACTTACTTTTTAATAAACTTTTTTATCATTTTTCTATTCCCATTCTTGATTTCGACAAGATAATTTCCTGATTGCAAAACGGAAGTATCATAGCAAATAAGTTCTTTATCAAATGCAAATGAAGAAACCTGCACCCCAGACTCCGTATAGATAGTTGCCCTTGACAATGGCATAGAAATCATATTGAATTGAATGCATAACTCATCCGTGACGGGATTCGGAAATATTTTGAAATCAAAACGTTTGATTGTATTGGTTAGCGCAGTTACTACACTTAAGTAGGTATTCATAATGCTGTCGCAGCCATATACTGAAACTAAATTTCCTGAATAGACTCCAGTAGTTGATTGCCAGTTTCCAAATAGAAAAACACTGTCGCCAACTGCAATTTGTAATGTATCATATACCATATACGTTGGGTGGAAAAGTACATTTGTTGTCACCAAACTATCGCAGCCATTTTGAGATGTATAGTTGTCAAAATAAGTTCCGTTAGTTATTTGCCATTGCCCGCCAGCATAAATGCTATCGCCCATACATAGGTTATAAGATAGGATTGAATTGAAGGTTTGATTAACTGCTAATATGTTTTTTAGAATAGAATCGCAACCATAGTATGTTGCCAGGGTATCATAATATATGCCTGCTTGCGATTGCCAGGAGGTACCAAGTAAAACGCTGTCGCCATTACAAATTACACTGTTAGTTATGAGTAATTGTGTGGGATACACATTTACCAAAATCATATCGGTGTCACAAACGAAATTATTGCTGTCGCATTCTATTAATATCATTTGCTTCAATCCTGCACTTTGCCATTTTATATCAATATTATTTAAGGTAGAATCACCAATAATAAAAGCATCTGGTATAATCCATTGATAAAGGGAGCCGGCATTTGCGTCTGTTTTATAGTTAAATATTAAACTGGTATCAAGGCAAACATTAATTGCCCCCGAAATATTAGTTCCAAAGAAATTTTCAGGCATTTTAAAATAGGTAGTGGCAGTATTGGTTACTACCGCAGCATTAAAATCAAAATATATGCTTGCTACACTATGTATAATACTTCCATCTTTGGTAGATTCCTTTGGTTTTATTCTATACGTAACATACCCATGGCTGTTCTGTTCATCAATATTGCTATCTGGAAGTAATATATTGTCGAATTGAAATTCCATAAATTGAGTGCTTGCCTTAAACGTAGCATCTATGGGGTGTGAATTGGCAATTAATTCAAAAGATGTGAGATCAAGAATTGCTGTGTCTATCGGATTAACTACACGTATATTGAAGGCTGTATCATTTCCAGTGTTTTGAAAATTGATATGATAATATAAAAATGGAGGATCATTAAGCTGAGTTGTGAATATTGTATCAATATTTACACTTATATCATTGGGATCGTATGAGCCTGTTACAATAACTTCCCATGCATGCGTATTATTAGATGTAAAATAATCTTGACTCATGGGATCTATTTTACAAGACGAATTTAATAAAGAACCAATTTGGACTAAGCCAACATTAACACTTATCGAAATAGTTCCTTTCCCAAACACAGGCAATATACCCAGTGACCAAATTACTGAATCACTATAAATTGAACTTGGAGTTTGACTTGCAGCTAAAAACGTAACGGAATTATGTGGATAAAAAATAATTGTAGGGGCAATAGCAGTATTTCCGATATTTTCATAGGTAATAGTATAACTGGCATCGAAGCCGGGACGAAATGCGGAAGTAGGCGTAATCGTAATTCTTAAATCAATTAATTGTGTATCCGTATCATAATAAAAAGGACTTAGGTTATATATTCTATTAGAATCGGTGGAGATGGAAATTGAATCTGGATGCGAAGTCCACAAGTTGACAATCTCTGGCTTCAATATGTATTGGCCTGAATCAATTACCGTTATTTCATAATTGCCGATTGAATTTGTTAGTACAAATTGTGAGTAATCAGAAAGGAAAACATTGCGATTTGCTGCAAAAACATCATTTCCATTTTTAATTCCATCTTGGTTTAAATCATAAAATAAATTTCCTCTAAACGTATAATATTTGTCGGAAGCGTTGCATAGCCAAATATCAGTATTGCTCGAAACACATTTTTTTTCAAAACCTGCATTTGAGGCTGATTGCCCTACAAACATCATTTGGTATTTTCCGAAGCAAGAAATTGCAGTAGGGATATCTGCCTGGGTTCCGCCTATTGTGTTTTCATAATTAATATTTCCCGAAGCATCAAGACCTACAATCCAAAAGTCTGAGAAACCGCGACAATTTTTCTTTTTATCACCACCTACATTTGAAAATGATGAACCAAGAAGGACAATTTCATTATTGATTTTTTCTGAAAAGTCTACAAGATTATCATCGGCATTGCCTCCAATTGTTTTTTGCCAGATAATGTTGAGCATGGTGTCTGTTTTCATTATCCAATAATCATTGGCTCCTTTTGAAGCATGGGTTTTGTCAAAGCCAGCGCCTGATGCAGAATATCCGGCAACAATTATGCTTCCATCAGTTGATGGAGCTGCCTTTTTACAATAGTCACTGCTGTTGCCTCCAATGCTAAATTGAGAAAGTATATTGCCACCGTTATCAATTTGCAAAAGCCAAAAATCATAACTTCCTTTATTTGTGCTTGTTTTGTCTCCACTCACTCCGCTTGTACTGCTAGATGCAATAATGATGTTGCCATTGGGCAGCTGATGCATCTTGGCACACAATTCATTTCCTGACCCACCAATGGTATTTTCCCAAATTAAATTCCCATTGGCATCTAATTTTACCAACCACAAATCGAACCAACCAATATTGGCTTCCGTTTTTAAACCAGAGATTGGCGAGTCAGAAATTCCACCTATCAAAAAACCTCCGTCAGATGTTTGAATTACATTTGCTAATTCTTCATTTGATGAGCCGCCTATTGTCTTTTGCCAAAGTATATTTCCGGCATCATCTATTCTAATAATCCAAAAGTCATTAGAATTTATTGAGCCATAGTTGTGTTCGTTTTTATCAAAGCTGCTGTCGCTTTTTGAGTGGCCGGCTAATAAAAATCCTCCTCCTGATACAGAAATAACTTCTATCAGAATATCGTCTGCAGAGCCACCGTAACCTTTGTCCCAAATTTTTACATTATTTGAGTCGAGCATTATAATCCAATAATCATAGCCACCACGAGAATTTTGCGACTTATCGCCACCAATTCCAGAATTTGTTGAACTGCCAACTAATTTCGATTCGTAAGGCAATAATACCATGCTTGGTTTCGATTCTTGACCAGTGCCACCTATGCATTCTTGCTTCACAATTACTTGTCCATGCAATGTTATTTGCATCATTAACAGAAAGCAAATTGCGGTTGTTTTTTTTATCGATTGCATATTAAAAATAGATTTGGAGTTTATACTTAATGAATTATTATTAATTTTTTATTTGCATAGTTTCCATTACCGAGTTGTATCTGAATTTGATAATATCCGTTTGGGAAATTTTCGGTTTGGATAGTAAATCTATTCGAATTTGAATTTGCGGAGAAAACATTTTTACTGCTTGAGTTATAAATCTTAATGGCTTTGATTATGTCATTAGAAGAGCTGATTGAAACTTCATTTTTAGCCGGATGAGGATAGATAATTATATTGTCTTGCAAATGTGTTTCATAAATACCTACAGGCAAAAAGGTAAGTGGCGTAATTGATTGTGAGCATGCTATTTGTAATTCATTTGAAACATGAGCCGTATAATTATTAATAGCTGGAGCAAAATTCACTACTTGCGATAGGGAGCTCGCAACATCGAATGAAATGGTAAATAGTTCTCCATAAACATTTGGAAACCCATATTTATAATTACCAAAAGCTACATCTATTTGAAAATTAGTATCTGATTTAACAAAGAAATACCCAAAAGAAAAGTTTGTTAAAAAATTATTTTGTGAGCTTAAATTAAATGTGCCGGGCTCAATAACTTCTTTAGGAATAAATGTCTGTGCAGCAAAAGCGCGTAGAATATAAAAGGGGTTTGATTGCGTGCCTGCATAATAATTCAGTACCACTTGATTGCCAGGCATAAACTGTGATGCATTGGCAGTAACATATAGCTCAGGCCCTTGCGGATTTAATTGCAGGTTGTAATTTTTCTTGCCTGTAACATCATAGTTTAGAGTGATAGCCGCAGTGTCTTTTATGTTGATTATTCCATTTCCGTCTGTGTCTATATGTTTGCAATTTATATTGTTGTAAAGCTTAGTCCCATTCCAATCATATGCCGGAAAGATGGGATGCCAAGCAATAGTTGTATCAACGCGAGTTGCTCCTGTACGGCCATCTTGCAGTAGCAAGGGTACAACATCATAATTGTCAACAAAGCCATTATTATCAGCATCGCCAGGCCATATTGTATCGTAACTTAGTTTGTAGTAAAACGCAGAGTCTATTACAAATGTACATCCTTTATTATCAGTTAGTGTAGCCTTATAATTTACATCCTGACAAAGTGCAGTCAACGGGGCACTTGGAATAAGCGAAGTTTGATAAGGTGCAAAGCCTCCGATAATATTAAAGGCAATTGTTCCGTCACATATGCCAAAAGAAGGCGTTGTAGTAGTTGCAATTGCAGATACCGGAGTGCTGTTGCCCAACATGAAATTAAAACTCTTACTGCAGCCCGGTACGCTAACTGTAACTGTATATGTACCTCCACAGAAATTGTAAGCGGTTTGATTGGTTTGGGAATTGCTCCACAAGTAATTAAAGTTGGTAGGGTTATTAGCGGTGATAGTTGCACTGCCATTGCATGGGCTGCAAGCCGAGGGCGTTGTAGTTATGGTTGCGTTTAGGTTAGAATTGTTAGATGTAATTTGCACAGTATCAGAAATCACAACACAAGTTTTCGAAGACTTTGTAAAATAGTAATTCCCAACTGCTAACGGGCGATAAAAGTAAGTATTGCTATATACAAAGCTGTTACCTACCCTTTTCCATGCATATACATAATTGGTGTCAAAATTATAGTCGAATAAGAATATAGAGTCAGCATCGCATAAATTGGTAAAATTATTTAGCTTAAATATTTCGGCCGGCACTGAATCAGTCTGAATATAGACAGTGTCTGAATATAAAGTATCGCAACCATTTATAAAGGCTTCACAATGAAAGTTACCTGATACCCCTGTGATAACGGTATCATTGGTGCTAAAAAAAAGTCCATTTCTATACCAAGTATATAGCACGTTTGCTTGCGGGCTCATTACATTTAATGTCACTTTTTTATTACACACTGTGTCATTGGGTGATATTTTTATTTTCAAACTATCATTCATTTTATCAATAACATATATTGGCAAGGACCATGTAGTGCAGTTGCCTGTTGTGTACTCATATTTATATGTTCCCGGCTTGCTAATATAAAGTGGTAGCGTAACATTGTTTGTGTAAATTCCATTGAGGTACCAATAGGTGCCTCCTGTGCAAAATTCAATACTATCATTAAAGCACAAAATCGCAGTATCGTTTGCCATGCCACATGCAAGAGTTTGTTGTTGCGGTTCCAAACTATAGTAAGCATAAAGTGATGTATCGGTGCCGCAGGCAGTAACTGCCACCACATGCCATATACTATCATTCCCATAACTTGGATTTAAGTATTGAGATTGACTTGAATCTATAAGGATTCCATTATTATACCATTTGAATAAAGTGTTTTTGGTGCTGGAAGTTGCCGACAATTGCGGAAACATTTTATTGTTACAGTAAGGGTAGTAGGTGCCAATTGAGGAATTAAGTGATACATTAGGTGGAGTGGAATCATTTATAAATACTGGAGCTGAGAAGATTGTATCGCAGGAATAAATAAAAGCGCAACGATAATTTCCTGTAGCAAGTACTTTATACACTTTTTTTAGTAGCACCAGGAATATCTATTCCATTTAGTTGCCATTGTAATTGAACATATATGTTTGAATCAACTGATAAAAAAAGTGAATCACCGGCAAGTCTGCAAAATTCTGATGGGCCATTTACTTTTATTGAGGAACTTGGCACAGTGTCTTTAAAATATATATTTCGTATCTCACTTAATATCAAATTGCTGTCAATATCATAACATACTGCAAAATAATTTCCAGTACTCTTAACATAAAAGCTATCACCTTTATGGTAGAATTTTCCATCATTTGATATCCAGTTGGTGTAAAGTTTTTTGTTTGTTGTAATATATAGTAAGACTGAATCACCTAAGCACAAAGTGTCACCGGCAGGAACGTTTACTGTTGGTTTACTATTACTGTAATTAAGATTACAATTCTGATCGTACTTAGATATTATAAAATCTAATCCCATGCTAGAATTCATTGATTTTTCAAAAGCAGCTACGAACCCTTCTTGACTATTTCCTATCTCATACCAACTCAATGGGGCATTCCCTTGCAAAAGGTAAAACAGAGTTTGGTCATTAAATATATAAAATTGTTTATCAATGACCATCTGACTAGCAGTGTCTTTAAATACATAATATTTACCTGAATATTGATAATTTGAAACAATTACCTTGTTTGTAATTTTGGAAGCGCTTATTGATTTTGGATAGTTGCTATATGAACTGTAATTATTAGAACCTGTCAAAGAAAATGAACTGTCAAAATTTAAAATTGCAACATTCGAGCCAAGAGAAACTCTTCCGTTTACTACATACGTATCATTTTTCATTTGAGTAAACACACCGTCCGATCCAAAGTACGAATTATTTGCGAAAATGGTATCGCCATTCAAATCAAATTTCAGAAACCAAAATTTTACAAATTGGCTATTACTATTGGTGTTTCCAAAAACTGCTATTAAGGAATCGTTGGTATTTATTATATGACTAAACCTATCGCTTGGCGTGCTACCATATAGCTTGATAAATTGAAAATCACCAGCCGAATCAAGTTTCATAAAAAAATTGCTAAAAACACCTGCGGCATTTCTATTAAGACCTACAATTGCAATACTGCCATCAGGCAAACAAATTGCATCATGACAATATTGGGTATCGGGTATGGCTATAATTTTGTTCCAAATAAGCTTGCCGTTAGATGCTAGTTTAGCAACAGCTACTTGGTCTCCATTATTTCCCCAATAAGAAACATCTTTCGCGTCATTGCTGCCAACCAAAATTATCTCACCATTGCTCGAAATATCCATAGCAACCAACTTCTGACTTTCGGCCGCACTCACATAGGTTTGCCAAATCAATTCGCCATTTGAAGAGTCCACTTTTATAACATAAAAATCTGCAAGTAAGTTAGTGTCGGGATTAATTGAATGACCTGATGCAATATAATGGCCATCATTTGCTACCTTTATTTCTTTGATATAGTCGTGAAATTGAGTTCCATGTGCCCTGCACCAGGTAGTTACCTGGGCTTTGGATTGAAACCCAAAAATCAATAACAAAAAAATTAATAGTAGTTGTTTCATATAGGTTTTATAAATCTTAAACTTAGCTAATGTAAAACAGTGATCCTTTTATTTAATTTAATATTACTATTAAGATAGATGTTGCAATAATAATTACCATTGCTTATAGATTTTAAATTTATTCTGTAGTTGTTTTCTCCAATCATAAATGTATATATCATGTTTCCTTTTGTATCAATTAAATCAAGTTGATTAATTCTCTCATTCGGGGAATAAATATCGACATAATCTTTTGCAGGAATAGGATAGATTGAAACTCCGTGAGTTTCTAAAAAATCGACATACAAATATGAATTAAAAGTCAGTGTTAATGGTATCACATTCATTAATATGGCAGTATCAAAATTATTTATCGCCAAATAATTTTTTATTGAAAAGGTATGTGAAAGATTAGATGGTAAATTTGAATTCAATTTAAATTTTATTCTAAATAGCTCTCCGTAAGATTGATTAAGGTAGATGTTATCAAATATACATTGTGCAAAATCGACTTGGTAAGAAGTGTCGTAATTTAACATTTTATAATTTTCAAGATAGTTGTATAGCTGATTGCTCGAATCAGTGGCAACAAAGGTTCCCGGTTCAACAAGGTAAGATGGGATTTCTAGTTGAGCCCCTATAAACTTTAGGCCTTGTACTTTTTTTATAGAAGAACCTCCAGTTACAAGCAAGTCTACATATTCGCCATTTATATAATTTAATTTTGTCGTATTTATTTTTGATGGTGGTCCGGTTAAATCAGTTAGTAGGGGATAATTCGTTTTGCCTGTTATATTGTAATTTAATTTAATTGCGGCAGCATCATTGGTGTCAATTACACCGTTGCCATTACAATCTACATGTTTGCGATTTTTTCCATTTTGCTGTAATATTCCTAACCAGTCAAAAGTAGGAGTAAGGGGTTGCCAGGAGATAGATTGATTGGTGCGTATAAAGCCGGTTTCATCATGATGCATTATAATTGGTAATAAATCGTAGTTGTCAACTATGTTATTGTTATCGGCATCGCCAGGCCAAATGGTATCATTAATGGTAGCAAAAAAATATGCCTGGTTATAGCTTACAACACACCCAAGACTATCTGTAATATTTATTGTATAACTAGTATTCTGGCATAATGTAGTATCTGTGGCCGGAGGAATGCACGTAATTGAATAAGGCGGCTTACCACCTACAATGTTCGCATTAAGTTTGCCATTGCAAATATTAATATCAGGAGGCTTGGGATTAAAAAATGCGGAAATAAATGGCATGCTTAGTATATTTATTCCTAGCGTTTTGGTACAATAGGTATTCGAAACTGTAACGGTATACAAATTCTGACATAAATTATTTATTGCATTTATAGTTTGACCTGTCGACCACAAATAATATAATTGCAAAGCTGAATCAGTAGTCAATTTAATTGAGCCATTGCAAGTTACACATGACGAATTGGTAATATTTAAAGAAGTTGCTATATTTTTGTAAGTTGTAATCATTGGAGAGTAACTGTTGCATAAATATTTTTCCTTTTTTACTTGATACTTACCCGAATCAGTTACCCACAAACTAAAAGTTGGGTTTGCTAGTGCTACTTGAAAATTGTTTTTATACCAAGTGTAGGTAGCATCTGTGTCAGGATAAAGATCATATATCAGTATTGAATCTTTGCAAAGATTCAAATTGGTGTCTAAGGTAGTTAAATTTGATTTGAAATTGACAATCTTAATAAATATACTATCTGTATATGCAGCCGGGCAGCCATTTACTGTGGCACTGTTTTTATACCAGCCATCTTCATTAACTGACAATATGGTAGAATCTAATATCATTACTCCATCTTTATACCAGGTATAAATACAGTTATTTACCACCGGTACAACATTTAAGGTAGCGATGCTATCGCATACTGTATCATTTGGTGAAGAAATGATTTGCAAATTCTTTGGTAAATTATCAGTTATATAAATCGGCAAAGACCACGTAGTGCAGTTGCCTGTGGTATATTGATATTGATACGTTCCTGTCTGCTTTATATACAATGGTAGTTGTACATTCGGAATCAATAAGTTGTTGCGTTTCCATGCGGTTCCTCCACCACATAATTCAATGCTGTCAGCTAAGCAAAGGTCAATCGTATCTCCTGCAAAATTACAGGCAATAGTTTGTTGTAGAGGTTCATCGATATAATACGCATATAGAGAAGTATCGGTTCCGCATCCAGTAACGGCTTGTATATACCATATGCTATCATTGTAATTGGCTATAGGCAATGTTGTTCCTGTATAAACTAAAGAATCATTATTATACCAATTAAAAGTAGCATTATTGTTAATGGTAGTAAATTTTAATAATGGATCCATTTTAGGGATGCAATAGTCGCGGTATATTCCTAATGACGTATTTAAGTCAACTTTAGTTTTTGATGAATCGTTTATAGCAATTAAATTTGAGACTTGTTGTGCAAATCCAAAATTATATAGGCATTGGTAAGTTCCGATTCCATTAGCTTTACAAACATTATTTATTGCTCCAGGTATATCAATGTTATTCAATTGCCATTGGTAGGTTGCGTTTCCATTAGCCGTTGCGGTTAATATTGCCGTATCTCCATCATATTTACAATAGTTTGCAAGTCCGTTAATTCCTAATATGGGATTGATAGAGGTATCCACATATTGAATTGTGGCAATTTGTCCAACCACATAATTGCTATCATCATCATACGAAATTGGAACATATTCATTCGTGTTAACTACATAAATTGAATCATGATTGGCAACCACATTTCCATTAGGATGAACCCAAGTGGTATATTTTTTTTTATTCGTTTTTACATACAATAAGGTTGAATCACTTTCGCAATTCTTTGCAGAAGCAATGTTCGGTATCGGCTTACTAACATCGAAATTTAAAGCGAGGTTCTGATCAAATTTCATTACAACATAATCATAAGTCCCATTGCCCCCATATTTAGCTGAGCCCAAAGCAACTAATCCCTCAGTTTGGAAATCAAGTAAGTAGAAACTTACATCAATGTGATTCTGAAATGTCCAAATCCAATCTTTTATAGGCCCTACAACCGTTGCATATTTTTTAAACTCCAGGTTGAACGAATCTTTATATATACTCACACCTACTCCGTAATGTGTGCCTTCGCAAATTGCTGCGCTGCAAGAAATTAATGAGGGTGATGCAACGCCACTAAAACTATAATACGTACCATAGTCGTCATAATCTTTATAGTTACCAGTGCTATCATGACGTACAATATGAATCCAGCTCCAAGTATCCGAATACTCTTTCGACTGAATAAAGTTGTTACATAATGTTTGTACCATTGGAAACTTGGCATTACTCTTATAAAATGACGTCCATTTAACCTTGGTAGTGTCACCTTCATCATTCAATGCAATCATCCATAATATACTTGAAACTGATAATTCATTACTCATTGCATTTACCATAAGTATTGAATCATGGGTAAATACTATTCCCAGGTAAACAATTGGACTTGAGTAAATATGTTTTTTGATGGCAATAAATGTTCCAGCTGAATCTATTTTCAAAAACATTCCGGATTTTACATTTTGCGGACTCAGGTTATATCCTATTATACATATACTATAATCCGGAAGCTCAACTAAGTCTTTGCAAAATTGTGTATCGGGCAACTGGTAAGTTTGTTGCCATAGTAGGTTGCCTTGTTGCGATATCCTGCAAACTATTACATCTTCAAATTTTATGGGATTTCCGATAATAGCAGCTTTAACGCCTGCAGCAATAATGTCTCCATTTTTACTGATTTTCATTGCAGTCAAATTTTCATATCCGCCATCACCAATTGATATACTCCACAGTTTGTTTCCATTTGAGGAATCCAATTTCATAATATAAAAATTATTGGTGCCAGTGGTATCGCTACCATTTGAGGTTCCGGCAACTATGAAATTTCCATCTGGCGCAACTTTTATAGATTGGGCATAGTCTTGTCCTGATGTCCCATGAGCCCTGCGCCAAGTATTGACTTGCGCTGAAGCATTAGCGAAATTCATACATATAAATATAACAATTATAAACTGCTTCATATAAAGGTAGAATTCATATTTACTTAGCACAATTATTGTGCTGCCTTTTATATCTAATGCATTATATTCACTTTTGACTTTATTTCTTGATCATTATTCAATATTATTTTGCATTGATATAATCCATTGCTAACATCGCTTATGTTTAATTTAATTTGGTTTTCCATTGTTGCCAATTGTACAATTGCGCGGCCTGCTGCATCTGTTAGTTCAACATAGCGTATCATTTGTTTGTTAGCGTATATATTAAGCTCGCCATTCGCAGGGTTAGGGAAAATACTAATACCATTGTCATGCATTTGATCGGCTATCGAAACCGGATTGAATGCTAGGGTTAATGGCTGGTAATTCATTATTATTGATGCATCAGTCATATCAATTAGTCTGTAGTTTTTAATTTCAACTTGATGTGATTGAACACTTTGCAAATTATTTGCAACCTGAAAACTTATTCTGAAAACTTCTCCATGCCAGTTGAATAAATTAAAATTATTAAAAACTGCATGTGCAAAATCACATTGTATGGCACCATCACTCTGTGCAAATTTATAATCATCCCATAATGGAAATGACTGATTGTAAATATCAGTCGCAGATATTGTTCCTGGCTCAATTACTTGTAATGGCAATTCAACTTGTACGCCCAGAAACTTTTGTTTGTATATTGGTTTTTGGCTTGTTCCGGCTACTACAATTATTTCAACCATTTCGCCTGCTGCATAGTTGGTTTTTGCAGAAATAAATTTCAATTCCGGCCCGGCAGGATCAAACGGTTTTGCATAACTGTTTTTTCCTGTAATACCATAGTTTAAAATAATTGCATCAGCATCAATGGTGTCTATCAGGCCATTTCCATTGCAATCAGAATGTTTGCGATCAACATTATTTATTTGTAAAGTCCCCATCCAATTTATTGTTGGAAATATGGGTTGCCATTGTATGGTCAGTGTATTGCGTGCAATACCGTTTTCATAATTATGCATTACGATAGACATTAAATCATAATTGTCAACATAGCCATTCTTGTCAGCATCGCCTGGCCACAAGGTATCATTGTCGCTATGGTAATAATAGGCATTGGTTTTTGTAACTATGCAACCTTTGCTATCTTCAACTAGGAAGTTATAAGTAGTATTTACGCAAAGTGTGCTGTCTGTTGCAATTGGAATAAATGATTTGTTGTAGGGTGGAGTTCCACCATAAATAATGGAAGAAAAATTACCATCACATCCTGCTGCACTTGGCGGGCTTGTAGAGTAGTTGGCATCAAGATTTATTCCTTGCAGAATAGAGGTGGTTATAACTTTGCTGCATGTGCTATTTGTTACTGTTACATAATAAACACCAGGGCAAAGCATTTCATTTTTGTTTGTGGTATTGCTATTCGACCATAAGTATTGTGGTTGCAAAACGGAATCAATTAGTATACTAACACTTCCATTACATGGTACACAAGTGTTTGTATCTGTATCTATCAACTCATTAAAGCTTGCCTGAGTTAATATCGTATTTGAATTCAAGTTGCAGCCATAAATGGTCTTAGTAAATTTGTAGTTGGCAGCTTCATTTGCTAATATCTGCGTGGTATTTGAAGGCAACTGCATGTTACTATTGTTTTTCTACCATACATAATTTGCATTACTATCTGGACTTGCATCTTTTATTATTACACTATCGGTGCAAGTGTTATACATTGAATCCTGTGCAATACATTTTGCAGCTGACCCCAATTTTACAATGTATATACTATCCACTATTTGTTGCAAACAATTGGGAGAATGAACAACACACCTATACCATCCGGTACTGTCGGCAGTTATGCTGGCAGTGTCGTTTAAATAGTTGCCTTTATAATACCAGGAGTAGGTTGATAAATTATTATATGGCAAGGCATATATACTAACCTTACTTGTACATACTGTATCATTAGGATAGGTATTGAAATTAATACTGTCAGGTAAATTATCTACAATAAAAATGGGAATAGACCAAGCCCCGCAGTTTCCGGTTTGATAATAATATTGATACGACCCGGCAAGTGTAGCATAAAACGGCAATGTAACGTTTGGTATGGTAGTTCCGTTTCGCTTCCAGTTTGTACTTCCACTGCAAAATTCTACGCTGTCATTGTTGCAAAATTCTATTGTATCACCAACATAATTACATGCAGTGGTTTGTTGTAAAGGCTCATCAATATAATACGCAAATAATGATGTGTCTATACCACAGCCATTTACAGACACTACATACCAAATACTGTCGTTTTCTTTGATTGTAGGCAAATTAGTACCGGTATTAACTAAGTTACCGTTATTGTACCAGTTATAGGTAACATTGTTTGATGCTTGCATTATTAATAATGAAGGATCCATTTTGCTTCCACTACAATAACTACGGTATATCCCAGTTGAGGTATTCAAACTAACAGTAATTGCAGCACTGTCATTTATATATACAACATTGGAAACCTTGGTGGCACAACCAAAATTATACACACATTGATAGTTTCCGGTGCCGTTTGCTTTTACCTGATTGCTTGTTGCTCCGGGAATATTTACCCCATTCAATTGCCATTGATAAGTTGCCTTACTATTCAAAGGTGCTATTATGATTGCTGTATCGCCATCATATTTACAGTATGGTTTGTTAATACTAATGTACATAGAACCTACAATTGACGTGTCTAACACAACAACACGTGCACTGGTTCCTGCTATAAAATTCTGTTCAATATCAAAACCAATTGGGGTATAAGACCCGCTGTGTTTAGCATAAATTGAATCTCCAAGTCCATAAATTGTATCGTCATTTATCAGCCAGATATTATTCAGCTTGTCATTCAGCATAACGTAAAGCAAAATAGAATCGCTTTCGCATATGGTATCGGTAACAAAATTTGGTGTAGGAGTTAACGTATTAAAATTTAACTTAAGTGAGTCGGAATATTTTACCAAACAAAAATCAAAAGAGTTGTTGAGGTTAAAAGTTGTACTGCCTGCTACAACAATGCCTTCCTTCGAATTATTTATCGCGTAGTATTTTGTAGACAGGGCAAAGTCAATACCGCCACCATAAAATTTACTCGGGCGAAATACCTGATTATAACTCATTAAATCTTCAATTGCACCCGTATCTTTATAATGCTCAATCATGAGGCCATATGAATCAGACCTGCCCACCGTAAATTTTTCATTAATCCCTGAAACGGATATACAAAGAGGACTGCTGTAATAGTTTGCCCAATTTAAATCGTCTAACAAATTAAAATTGCTATCATACAAAAGGATGTGTACCCAAGACCAAGTGTTTAATTCGCGCACATTCAAGATAAAATTTCCATTTATATTTTGCACTAATGGTACACCGGTGTAGTACTTATAAAACGTATTTAATTTAGTAAAAATCGTATCTCCATTCCAGTCGAATTTTAGCATCCAAATTTTGTTGCTGGCAGGAAATGGTTGAATACTTGTGCCGTTTACAGCTAGCATGGAGTCTTTTGTAAAAACAATTCCTGAAAAATATTCGCTTCCTATAATGTCATACAGCTTAAAGTCAATTAAATTTCCTGTTGCATCAACCTTCATAAAAAATCCGGAAGAATCACCGGCAGCAGTACGATTCAAGCCAACCAAGCAAATATTGCCATCAGGTAGAATAGCAATATCATTGCAGAATTGCGAATCTGGCAATTGATATGTTTGTTTCCAAATCAAATTTCCATTTGCTGAAACCTTGCATAGCATAACATCACTGGACAAATAAAGTTGGACTGGTGATGTATTTCCGGCAACTAATAAAGCACCTGTTTTTGTTTCTTCTATAGTTGTTATTGTTTCCTGGCCACCATTACCTTCTGACCAGGTCCATAATAAATCTCCGTTGGTTGAGTCCACTTTAATCATATGAAAGTCGGCTGTACCAAGGCTATCAGTACCGTAACTATAGCCGCAGGCAATGTAATTGCCATCCTGTGCAACTATTACGTTATTGCAGTGATCATCTTTGCTTGTGCCATGCGAACGCTGCCAAGTATTTACTTGTGCATGCAATAGGTTTTGCATGAATATAATATATACTAAAAGAAAAAGAGTGATTTTCATTGATATAGTATAGGATTAATTTACAGGTAAAGCTATACAAAATCTCAACAACCGAAATCAATTTTATTAATTAATGATTGTATTGCATTTGACAACCTTTACCTTTGCCAAAAAAAAACATGCACATAGTAGCCCCCTCTATACTTGCAGCCAACTTTGCCAACTTGCAAAGCGATATCGAAATGTGCAACAGCACCGCATGTCAGTGGTTACATCTGGATGTAATGGATGGTGTTTTTGTTCCTAATATTTCGTTTGGTATGCCGGTAATAAAAGCCATACGTAAGCATACAACCAAAACGCTTGATATACATCTGATGATAGTGGATCCGGGTCGGTATGTAAATGAGTTTCGCGATTGCGGTGCCAATGTTTTGACGGTACACCTGGAAGCATGCACACATCTGCATCGTGTGGTACAATCCATTAAAGCTGCGGGTATGAAAGCCGGTGTAGCATTAAACCCACATACACCTGTTCATTTGTTAGAAGATATTATTTCGGATGTTGATTTGATTTGTATGATGAGTGTAAATCCCGGGTTTGGTGGACAAAAATTTATTGAGAATACGTACAACAAAATTACCCAAGCCAGAGAACTTATTGCTGAAAAAAAATCTTCGGCACTTATAGAGATTGATGGCGGAGTAGATTTGAATAATTATAAAAAGTTGATTGACACAGGCGCAACTGTATTAGTTGCTGGCAATACGGTGTTTAGTGCACAAGACCCTGCAGAAACTATCAAAACATTGTTGATGTAGTTTTTGCTCTTCGTCCTTTTATCACTTATCAGATTCTTGTTAGACCATCATAATTTTAAATTCACTTTTCTGTATTTAATAGATAGATTATGGTGGTATTAAATCACCTAATAGTTGGCGGTCGCATTCTTATTAATGATTTCACGCTCCGTTATTTCGCTAAATTTTCTATGTGATTTTTTATTGTAAAAAGTCATAGAAATTTTCATGCAGTATTCCTTTCGAGTTATCTGATATTCATTATGATTGATGCAGCAGGTTAGCGCGAGCTAACTTCAAATAAATAGATGAATACGAGGAAGTGTATAATCTTTTGAGCAATTAATAAATGCAACTCAAGGTTGCATTACAGATTGCAAAGTGAACCATACTTACTCTGTTTTCTTTTTTGCTGACGTTTTTTTCGAAGGCGCTTTTTTTGCTGCTGCTTTTTTGGATGGAGTTCCTGAGTTTGCTGAGGCTTTTTTTGCAACTCTGCGTGTAGCAGCCTTTTTTGCTACAGGGGCTGTTGGTTCAGGTGCTCCATTAGCTATCTGTACGATGTCTTCATAGGTGAGCGATGCCGGTTCGGTGCCTTTAGGAATTTTCAGGTTCAATTTTCCATACGATATAAAAGGTCCCCAACGACCTTTCAATACTCTCACATATTGATTTTCAGTATAGGTGCGTATTACTTTGTCAATATCAGCTTGTCGTTTGTTCGTAATTATTTCAATGCAGCGCGGCTCATCTACTTCATAAGGGTCGTCTGTTTTTCCTAATGAGTAAAAAGCACTATCGTGCCTGATGTATGGACCAAAGCGGCCAATACCTATAGTCATATCCTTATCTTCGAACATGCCTGCAACACGTGGAAGTTTAAATAGTTCAAGCGCTTCTTCCATGGTTATGGTCTCAAGCCTTTGTCCTACACGTAGTTTGGCATACTGTGGTTTTTCGTCATCGGGGCCGGTACTTAATTGTACAAGCGGGCCAAACCTGCCTATACGAGCACTTACTATTTTTCCACTAACGGGATCGGTACCAAGTATACGCTCACCGTTAGCACGTTCACTTTCTTTTTCTGTTATAAGAACGTCTTTATGAAAAGGCTCATAAAATTCATTGAGCATATGTTCCCATTGTTTTTCGCCACGCGATATTTCGTCAAACTCTTCTTCTACTCTTGCAGTAAAACTGTAGTCTAACACATCATCAAAATTCTTTACCAGAAAATCGGTAACTACCGTACCAATATCTGTTGGGAATAATTTGCTGCGTTCTGCACCAGTGATTTCTGTTTTTACTTCACTTGTAATTTTATCATGCTGCAATATCATCATGGTATAACTGCGTTCGCGCCCTTGCCGGTCTTCCTTTATAACATATCCACGTTTTTGTACCGTGCTTATTGTTGGTGCATAGGTTGAGGGTCGACCAATGCCAAGCTCTTCTAGTCGCTTTACCAGGCTTGCCTCGGTAAAGCGTGCAGGTGGATACGTAAATTTTTGTGTTGCTATGGCATTTTTAAAATCAATTACTTGCCCTTTATTAACCGGAGGCAACAATCCCTTTACATCATCATCTTCGGTTTCTTCATCGGTGCTCTCCATATATACTTTCAAAAAACCATCAAACTTTATTACTTCTCCTGTAGTAATATATCTTTCGGTGGCAGTACTTATAGCAATGGTAATAATGGTTTTTTCTAAAATGGCATCGGCCATTTGCGAGGCTATGGAGCGTTTCCAAATCAACTCGTATAATCTGCGTTCATTATTTTCTCCTTCTACGGTGCTGTTCTCAAAGTAAGATGGGCGTATGGCTTCGTGGGCCTCCTGTGCATTGGCACTTTTGTTTTTATATACACGTTTGTAATGATAGTTGCTGCCATAACTTTGTGTAATGGTATTGCGGGCAGCATCCAACGCAAACTCCGATAGGTTGACACTATCGGTACGCATGTAGGTTATTTTTCCGGCCTCATAAAGTCGTTGGGCTACCAGCATGGTTTGCGCTACTGAGAAGCCGAGCTTGCGGCTTGCCTCTTGTTGCAAGGTGCTTGTAGTAAATGGTGCCGAAGGAGTTTTCTTTCCAGGTTTGGTTTCTATATCCGTTATTGTATAAGTAGCACCTTTGCATTTTTCTAAAAAATTTTGTGCTTCAACTTCGGTTGGGAATTTATCCGACAATTCTGACTTTAATATCGTAGAATTCCCCTTGCCATCAGGCACTGTAAAGTAACCTACCACTTTAAATGCTGAAGTAGAATTGTGTGATTCAACATCGCGCTCGCGTTCTACTATTAAACGCACTGCTACCGACTGTACCCGACCGGCTGATAGGCTTGGCTTAACTTTTTTCCACAACACAGGCGATAGTTCAAATCCAACAAGGCGATCGAGTATCCTGCGTGCTTGTTGTGCATTTACCAAATCCATATCGATGTTGCGCGGTTTCTGTATGGCTTCGTTTATTGCTTTTTTGGTAATTTCATGAAATACGATTCTCCTTGTTGTAGGAATATCAAGTCCAAGTACTTCGGCCAGGTGCCACGATATGGCTTCTCCTTCGCGGTCCTCATCCGTTGCCAGCCATACATGCTTAGTGGTTTTGCATAGCTTGCGCAACTCTGCTATTACTCGCTCTTTGTCTTCGCTTATTTCATATGTTGGCTTAAACTGATTTTTTATATCAACTGCCTTGTCTCCTTTTGCCAGATCGCGAACATGACCGTACGAAGATTTTACGATAAAATCTTTTCCTAAAAAACCCTCGATTGTCTTTGCTTTGGCAGGTGACTCTACTATTACTAAATTTTCAGCCATGTATATATTATTACTACTTATTAATGTGATGCGATCCTCAAAATTTTGGCGGGCAAATATAAGTTTTGATTTTAATAACAACTGCCAACCCTAAAAAGTTATCATGTGCTGTTTTGTAAACGAATGCATTAACAGTGATGAAACACTGGCAATAAGGAGCAACGTGTAAACATGCAGATTCAACCTTTAATCAAAAATTGTGCTGAAATTTTTTTAGCGCCTTGTACAACCTGTTTTTGATGGTGTAAATCGTGCAATAAAATCTCGATTACCTGCGGTGCAAAGCACCACAGGTTTATAGAAGCAGCAAAGTTTTTGTTAATCAAAAAAAGGGAATTATTTCACTTGAAGTTTTTCTTTTAGAAAGGCAATTTCTCTTTTATACGCAGCAGCTGCGGCTTCTTTATCATAGTTGGGATTGCTTGGATTTGCAAATGCATGTTCAGCATCAAATTCAATTAACTCCATGGATTTGTTCATCTCTTTGGTAAGTTTGTATTCGAAGGCTTTATACATTTCGGGAAGTATCCACATGTCTTTCTTTGCAAAAATGCCAAGAACAGGAGCGCTAAGATTTTTTAATTTCGTATTATCCTCTTCGGGCATACCGTAATACATTACGCATGCCTTGGCATTATTACCTGCAATCATACTTGCCTGCAATGACCATCCACCACCGAAGCACCAGCCGGTGGTTGCTATTTCAGCTTTTTCGCCCAATGAATATATTACGGCCTGCAACGAAACATAGGCTTCTTCGTTCGAAACTTTTTGCATCAACTCGCTGGCAGCTTCGCGATTATCTGTAACCGCGCCTTTATATAAATCTACTGCAAGAATGTTAACTCCCGGCAATGCCCCGGCATACTTATCACATGCTTGTTTTACATAATCGTTTAGTCCCCACCACTCATGCACTACAATAAGGTACTTATTGCTGCCGCTGCTTTCAACCAGGTAGCAGTTCATTTCTGTACCTGCTGGGTCTATCACAATTCCTTTCATGGTGCCTTTGTGTTTTTCGCCATCGTAAGGAATGGGTTCTGCATGTGCATTCTGAAATGCGATGTTACTGGCAAACACTGCCATACCTGTGTTTGATTTAGGTTTGACACAACAGCTTTGACCATGCAATAGTTGAAAGCTTGTAAGGCTCATTACCAGGAGAAGAATAATTCTTTTTGTAGTTAGCATTTTCTATTTAGTTATTAATGATGAATAAAACTCACATATATTTTTAGCGATAACCTTATTATCGAATTTTTCGCGGGCTGTAAAAATAGCATTCTCCGAAATTCGCAACATTAAATTTTTGTCAGTAACAGCCAGCTTTATTTTTTCTATAAATGCTGATGGCGTGTCAGCAATTAGAATGTCTTTGCCATCTACCGTGCCGGTACCTTCGGCACCTACGGTAGTGCTTACAATAATTTTTCCCGCAGCCATGCCTTCAATAATTTTTACCCGCATTCCTCCACCACTCAACAAGGGTACAATCATTATTTGCTTGTCATGTACAAATTCTAGTGGGTTGTCAATGCCACCATATACGAAGCATGAAGTGTTATCATGTAAATTGAAAAATGCCACAGGCATATGCCTGCCTGCAAGATGCACTTCGATGTTAGGCAGTGTCTGAACTAAGGGTTGAAGTATGCTATCGGCAAACCACTGAATGGCTTCAACGTTAGGTAGCCAGTTCATGGAGCCTAAGTGAAACAATTTTATTTTAGTGTTGAATGTTAATTCTTGTTTATAACGGCCTGTATCAATTCCAATAGGGAAACTTTGAATGGGTAAAGTGCTTCCCATTAGCTGCATCAATTTTTTATCTTCCGGTGTAAGTGCTGCAATAGCATCAAACTGTTGCAACATTTTTTTTTCATATTGGTCAAGCTTGGCAGTGAGGTAACCGAGGTATTTTCTTTTTAAAAAATTTTTTTCGCCAGCTGCTAACCGCTGCCATATAATGGTTTCTACATTGTGAGCATGCAACACACACTTGGCGCTGCTGTATTTGCGCGCTACAGCAAGGTAAGGTGCCATAAATAAACTTTCAAATTGAATAATGTCAAAAGTTTCGTTTATCAGGAGCTCGCGCAATACAGTTTCCATCTCTGCTGTATGAAAGCGGCTAATGTGATAAGACTCGTTAGTGAAAAAATTTTTGACCACACCCATTGCAGTCACATCAGCATTTAGATAAACCCACTGCAACTGAAAGCGTTTTTTCTTATCAGCGTCAATTTCATTTTCTTTTAGAAAGTGTTTCTTCGTATTAAAGGCAAGCATCTTCACCGTGCAACCTGCATCCACCAGACTATCGGCAATATTGTACATGGCAATATTACCTCCATCAGTTTGTTGAAAAGGAATACGAAGGCATAATTGAAGTACTTTCATGTTGTAGGGTTAGCAGTTTTATTTCGCTTCGCAAAAAGAGATACCATCCAATTCCAGGCCTTCTTATAGACTTCGCTATTTATGATAACCGAATCTTTACTGGCAAGGTATATTAGGAATAAGCCCACAGGTGCAAGTACGAGGGTGCTTAGCCACATGCCAAACAATGCGGTAGATTGCATTTCGCGAGCCATCTTTTCGCCACTTATACTTAGTACATGAAAAATGAGAAAGAATAATATGGCAATAATAATGGGCACGCCCAACCCCCCTTTACGTATGATGGCACCCAACGGAGCTCCAATCAGGAATAAAATTATACACGCTATTGATAATGTGAATTTGCGATGCCACTCAATTTTATAACGTGCAATGTTTTCTTTTTTCATTCCGTATTCAATCTTGAGCACATTAAAAATATCTTTAATAATATTGGTTTGTGTTAATGCTTGTGCTTTGCATTGTGCCATACGTGCAGGCCCAACAATCAACTCCGGATTGACTGCTTTGGCTGCAGGGTAAGCTTTATAAAAATTTTGAGAGTCGCTTATAATGGTATAATAGATTCCTGCTGAGCGAAGGTATGCCTCATGGCGTTCTTCAATTTCTACCTTCATGCTATCCATAATGTTTTGCAATTGCCAAATATTAAGCATGCCTTTGTTTTCTTTAAAAAGCTCTTTGTCGCTTCGCTTCAAAGCAAATTCACTCAAGTCAAAGCGCACTTGTTCGTATGCAAATTGGGTACGTACCATCGGTCGTGTGTATCGTCCTTTGCGGCCTTGGTGCAACTCCTCGTAGCTGCTGCCATTGCGCAAAGTTACCATGAGTATATTGCCATCGGTCGACATTTGCATAGAGCCCGAGTCGGCCATCATTACTTTGGTGTTGCCCATGTTGTCACTATGATCGTATATGATGATGCCATAAAGTGTTTGTCCGTCTTTGGCTTTGCTCTTTACACGAATGCTATAGTTTTCTATTCCCTTGTAAAAAACATTTTCCTGTATGTTAAGTGCCGGTTTTTTGTGTGTAACATCATATAGCAATGCGCCTTGTTGCAAATTGGCAATTGGTAAAATATAATTGCTAAAGTAAAAAGCAAACAGGCAAATAAGTGCACTGGTAACAAACATAGGTTGCAGTAATTGCAAAAGCGAAACACCTGAAGCTTTGGCTGCAACAATTTCATAATGCTCGCCTAGCGAACCAAAGGTCATAATGCTGCTAATTAATATAGCCAGCGGCAAAGCCAGCGGCACCATTTGTACTGCTGAGTACATAAGCAACTCCATCAGGATTGATATTTCAAGGCCTTTACCTACCATATCATCCACATACTTCCACAAAAATTGCATCAATAGTATAAATACGCTAATGCTAAAGGTAAGCAAAAAGGCCTAACCATGCTCGTAATACCAGCAAGTGTAGTTTCTTAATTGGCGACCAACCGTATTTGCCGGAAGGCTTATTCGATTTTTTATCCTCCACGTATTCTATTTCTATACTTTTGTCCTCATGGTACAACCATTTAGTGAGGAAGAACTAAGTTTAATTTCGGGTGATTATTTCTTTGTGCAAAAGAATAAAATATTCGCTTCGTTGCACGAACGCTTTCTGCAAATTAACAACCATATAAATAAGCTTAAAGAAAAGTATAATCAAAACCTGCCTGCCGAAGTGAATCGTAAGCAAGGAAAGATTTCGCGTGGCGAGAATTATAACAACCTGCCATATATGGTACTCGACAATCCAAATGTTTTTAGTAACGATGGCATATTTGCCTTTCGTTTGATTTTTTTATGGGGCAAGTATTTTACATTAAACATAGCAATTTCAGGGAAATATTTCTTGCACTATCAACCTTACTTACCTGAAGTAATAAAAAGTTTTAGCCAAATGAATGTGTATCAGTTGCATGATGACCAATTGTGGCAACACTATATTACATCGGGCTATCGGGAAATTTCGGAAGATTCCAATTTCACTCCGTTAAACGATTTTCTAAAACTTACAAAGGTGATTGAGTTTGATAAGGTAGAAACGTTAAAAATAGAAACGCTTAATTTTTACGAAATGTTTTTACAAAACATTAAGCACCAATAATGCTTTTTAAATCGTGAATCTGCTGCTCCCAAAGCATGCGCATTTCATCAACATCTTCAGGTGCCGAAAAGTCCGTAACAAGCAATGCAACTTCTCCGGTTATTTCATCGGTAATAATTTCAATTTCAAAATATGGATGGTCTTCATCATCGAGCCAATTAAAACGCACCATTTGATTTTCGCGCTTATGCGAAATCTTTGCTCGCGTTTCTTCTTCGCCCCAATGAAAAGTATAAATATTATCCCGCGTAGTTACTTTTTCTGCAAACCAATCGTTTAGGCCTGCGGGTGTGCTAAGGTAGGAGTATATGATTTTAGGTGATGCTTTAATCGGAAATTCCAATTTTATTTTATTAAGTGTGGTCATAGTTACATTTGTTTTTTCTTTATCTGTGATAAAGGAATGAAAATATTTTAATATCAACCTAATTGTTAATCATGTTTTATTGCAAAAAATATTTTTTAATTTTCGTTTATGATAATTATCATTTCACCATATGAAATTAAACACAACGTCAACTTTAAACTTATTTAACCTTTATACGTTTAAGATTTTATCATTTGAATCTTTAAAAGAAAAATAAGTAGTAGTTTTACAAACGAAATCTTGTACTAACATCATCATGAGTGGCAAAAGGAATACCTGGACATATGGCATTATCATCATTGTATTGATTATTTCGAGTTCCATTTTTGCTGCCTATAACATTCAGAAGCGTAATACGAGACATAAGGCGCTTCCGGTGTTTGGGCCAAAGGCAGAAGATGGCCGCAATCATAAAGTGAGCCAGTTTAACCTTACCAATCAATATGGCGAAACAGTTACCAATGAAACGTTTGATGGAAAAATATATGTAACTGATTTTTTCTTCACTACCTGCCAAACCATTTGCCCCAAGATGAGTAATAACCTCAATATAGTATATAAAGCATTTGCAAAAGATGATGATGTCCGTATATTATCTCATACTGTTGATCCGGAGACCGATTCGGTAGCAACATTAAAGACCTATGCCGATGAGCTGGGTGTAACCGACAAACGCTGGTTGTTTGTTACCGGTGATAAGAAACAAATTTATAGTCTGGCCAGAAAATCGTACTTTGCAGCTACCGATGATGGTGATGGTGGAGTGGATGATTTTGTGCATACTCAAAATTTAATTTTAATAGATAGAGATTTTGAAATAAGAGGGTATTATGATGGCACAAACCCCGCTGAAATTACCAAGCTAATAACAGATATCAGGAAATTAAAAACCGAACATTAAAAAATTTAAAAAAATGAAAATTAAACTCACAATTTTATTCATGCTATGCAGTAACATTTAATTCTTGTAAAAAGGATGATGATGATGACAAAGATATTCAGCCCCCTGTAACCGTTCAGGAAGGGTCGGTTGAAATTAACGTGCTTAACACCGTTGATGGGGTAACAGCTGTTACCGATGGCAGCGTGAATTATACAAATCCCAATGGTGATATTTATACCATCAACAGGCTAAAGTATTATTTATCGAATTTTGAATTAACTACTTCCAGTGGCAGCAAAGTAAAATTACCTGACACTTATTTTTTAATTGATGATGGCAAAGAATCGTCTAAAAAACTTGTGATTAATAAAATACCGGTTGGCGATTACACCCAAATGTCTTATTTGATTGGTGTTGATAGTGCTCGAAATACTACCGGTGCTCAAACAGGAGCGTTGGATCCCTCCAATAATATGTTTTGGTCATGGAGTACAGGTTATATATTTTTTAAACTAGAAGGCACTTCGCCTCAAGCTAGTATCAATGGAAATAATATTGCCTTTCATGTTGGTGGTTTTAAAAATCCATATATGAATATTGTAACAGTTAACTTGCCCTTAACTGCCACTCAACTTAAGATTAGCAACGGCAAAACAAGTATAGTTACCTTGCAGGCAGAAATAAACGAAGTATTTAAAACACCTAATCTGATTGATTTTGCTTCACAACCTTTTTTAACCTCGGCCAAGGATGGGGTTTACATTTCTTCTAATAGTCAAGATATGTTCTCAATTCAAAATATAGTCAATGCGCAGTAAAACAATAGTTTATATTTTTATTTCAATGCTTTGCCTTGCAGGTTGTAAGGTTGACCCGGATTTGGAATCAGATGAAATAAAAGTACCAATTGTATACGAACATCCGGAGGGATTTCCGCAAGCTGTATATGATTTTGTTCAAAATCCGGTTACTACCGAAAAATTTTTGCTGGGCAAAAAACTTTTTTATGATACACGCTTATCTAAAGATAACACTATCTCGTGTGGCGAGTGTCATCAGCAACATGCTGGTTTTGCGCATAGCGAGCACGGAGTGAGTCACGGCATTAACGGGCTTTTAGGCACACGCAATGCTCCTCCAATATTTAATCTGGCATATCATGCAGAGTTTATGTGGGA
Organism: Bacteroidota bacterium; assembly: GCA_016714535.1. Lineage (NCBI taxonomy): Bacteria > Pseudomonadati > Bacteroidota > Bacteroidota bacterium. Next base: position 488,461 of record JADKDR010000001.1, on the reverse strand, counting down.
TGGAGGAATAAATAATCTGGAAGTGCAACCTATAGGGCCCATTACCAATCCGGTTGAGATGGACGAAACCATCGAAAATGTTGTTGCTAAATTAAAAGTGGATGCCACCTATCGCGAAATGTTTCGCAGTGCCTTTGGCACTGACGAAGTCAATAGCCAAAGAATGTTGCGTGCTTTAAGCACGTTCATGGTGATGATAACTTCGGCACAATCGAAATTTGATTTATACAAAAAGGGAAAGGAAACACTTACTGCTGCCGAGTCAGATGGCTATACTATTTACAAAGCTAAATGCAGTACCTGTCATAGCGAACCATTGATGACCGATTTAACCTATCGCAACAATGGGCTAGATAGTTATTTTGATAAAGACCCGGGAAGAGCTAAAATAACTTTTGACCTTGGCGATAGCGGCAAGTTTAAAGTTCCTTCGCTTCGCAACATTGAAGTTACGGGCCCCTATATGCATGACGGTCGTTTTCTTACTCTTGACAAGGTTTTGACACACTACGGCAATGTAAAACAAAGTTACACGTTAGATACTTTGTTAACCAACGGTATAACACTTACTCAAATTGAAAAAGAAAATTTAACAGCATTTTTATTGACGTTAACCGATAAGAACTTTCTTCAAAACAAATTGTTCAACGAATAATTTAACAACATCTATTTTTGCCGCAATGTTCACACGGAATAATTTACTTAAAATTTTTTTCGCTTTAGGTCTTTTGCTAGGTTTATCAAATATGAGGGCAACTGCACAGTCAGCTACCAAGAAACCAAAAAAGAAAGCCTACCAATGGGGCAACCTTGCTTTGGGATTTACCATGGAACGCCTTGGTAGCGGTGGCAATGGGCTCAACTATTATTTTGATTACAACCGTGCATTAGGTAAAATTTATTTGCAAGGTGGAGTAGAAAGTTTCAGCATTTTTCAAAGTGAATACTCTGTTTACTCCTTTCACCTGGCTGCCGGCTACGTGGTGCGCAATCGTTTATTCTTATATGGTATGTTTTTAGGCCCTGCCGTACAAAGTGGTTACGATATTGAAGGCAAGTTCTTTCGAACCATTGGCGCTAGCGCCAACATGCCTATTGTTGTAAAACCTCTCGAAGATTTGGGAATAGGTATTGCCTTATATAGTAATATCAACAGCAAAATTACTGATAACGGCATCCGCATAATGTTGCATATATCCAGCAAGTACGATAAGCGCCCGGCATTTATCAGTAATTAATTACAGCTTTTTAGCACGAATAATTTACAAACATTTATCCAACGTTTAAGGAAACTATTCATTTAGTGGTTTGTTTATTAAAGCAAATACTTTCCAATTTTCCTGTTTTAAATGTTTTAGCTTCAATGCTTCCGCGATTTTTTTTTCAGGCTTTCAGTGTGTGTTATATCTTATTGAAAAAGATTCTCTACTTTTAAAAAAAAATAAATCCATCATTCATATGAATAAAATAAAATACGCCATTAAGCTAAGTATCATTTTTTCAATTCTCCTTAGCACTGCGCACTCACAGTCATTCTTTAAAAGAATTGGTCGCCCTGTTATTTCCGGAAGTTTAGCAATGGATTATCCGGTTTCGACAAGTTACTATAGCATTGATTTTGATGCAGTAAAATCCGAATTAAATAAGGCGCCACAAGAGTCGTTTGATGCAAAGCCTTCTCCGGGTCTGCGGTTTACGCTTCCTTTTCCGGATGGCAGTTTGCATCATTTTGAAGTTTATCATTATAACCTGATTATTGAAGAAGAGGAAAAGGCATTTGAAATAAAAACTTTTCTTGCAAGTGAGATTGGAAGCCGTCATATAAAAGCAAGAATTGATTATACACCATGGGGTTTTCATGCAATGGTTTTTGGTGGTGAGCAATGGATATTGATTAACCCTTGTATTCATGGTAACGAAAAGTATTATGCCGTGTTTGATAAAAACCAATGCAAGCGGCAGTATCCCTTTGTTTGTGAAAACGATGATGTGGTAGATATGAATGAAATTAAATCGGTGGCCAACAACAGCAACCGAAGCAGTGGCACACAGTTGCGTACATACCGACTGGCTATGGCTGCTACGGGTGAGTACACCACTTACTATGGTGGTACTAAAGCGGGTGCTTTGGCAGGTATTATTACTTCTGTTAATCGTGTAAATGGAGTTTATGAATCAGAAGTGGATATTCGCATGTTACTAATTCCAAATGATACGCTAATTATCTATACCGATGGCGCAACAGATCCTTATACCAATAATAGCGGTAGCACTATGCTTGGACAGAACCAAACCAATTGCGATGCTGTTATTGGAACTGCTAACTATGATATAGGACATGTATTTAGTACCGGTGGAGGAGGTGTTGCCTCGTTAAATTCTCCTTGCAGCAGCACTTCAAAGCACGTGGAGTTACCGGAGGTGGTAACCCCATTGGCGATCCATTTGATATCGATTATGTAGCTCATGAAATAGGACATCAGTATGGTGGCCCGCATACTTTTAATGCCATTACCAATTCTTGTAATGGCAATCGTTCTTCTTCATCTGCATACGAGCCCGGCAGTGGAATAACCATTCAGGCGTATGCAGGCATTTGTGGTGTAAACAATCTGGCGCCTAATAGTATCCCAACATTTCATGCAAAGAGCTTTAATGATCTTGTTACCTTTACTCAAACCGGAAATGGAAATACGTGCGCTACTATTATTGCTACCGGAAACACCCCTCCTGTAATTACTTCCTTACCAGTTAATAAGACCATTCCCCGAAATACACCATTTAGCTTAACAGGTGCTGCCACAGATGCAAACAATGATGCCTTAACTTATTGCTGGGAGCAGTTTGACCTTGGGCCAGCAGGTACATGGAATGTACCTGCTGGTAATGCCCCATTGTTCAGGCCTTTTATTCCTGTAGTAAGTGCTACGCGCACTTTTCCCAAGATTTCGGATATAATAAACAATACTACAACGATTGGTGAAATACTGCCAGGTTATAATCGTAACATGGCATTCAGGCTTACTGTGCGCGACAATCGCACGAATGGTGCAGGCATTACTAACAACGATACATTGGTTGTATTAACGGTTGACAGTGCATCAGGGCCGTTTACGGTGACCGTTCCAAACACAGGTCTTACCTGGCAGGCTGGCACTTATCAAACCGTTAGTTGGAATGTAATTAATACCAACCTACCTCCGGTAAACTGTGCCAATGTTAGAATATTACTTAGTACCGATGGGGGAAATACTTATCCCATAATTGTTAATGCAAGTTCACCCAATGATGGTAGTGAAGTACTCATTGTACCCAATAATCCCGGAAGCACTAATCGTATAAGAGTAGAAGCTGCAGATAATTATTTTTTCGATATATCAAATACCAATTTTACTATAACAGCACCTGCACCACTTGTAGTTGACAGTGGCAACGTTACAGATGCCGGATGTTTTGGGCAAACTAATGGCAGCATTAATATTTCTGCAAATGGAGGTATGCCTTTGTATAGTTATCTTTGGAGCAATGGTGCAACTACCAATCCTGCAGGCAATCTTGGTGCAGGAACATATACTGTTACCGTTACCGGAACAAATGGCGTAAGCACCACATCCTCTTTTACAGTAAGTCAGTTTACTGACATTGTCCCTAATTTAACGCAAACTATTCTAAAATGTTTTGGTAGTAAAAATGGTATAGCCACCGTATCCCCTTCGGGAGGTGGAGGTTCATATTCCTATTTGTGGAGCAATAATAAAACTACTGCCAGTATTAATAATCTCGTAGCTGGCACCTACACCTGTACCATTACAGATGCTAATGCTTGTACCAAATCGATTGCAGCAACATTAACACAGCCCGCACAAATACAAATAGCAATGAGTAAAACCGATGCCACAGCACCATTATTTAACAATGGAACAGCTACAGCCACACCAACCAATGGATTTACACCTTACCGATATACCTGGAATACCAGTCCATTGCAAACCACACAAACTGCCACCGGATTGGTTGCTGGAAATTATATTGTTACCGTAAAGGACAATAAAAAGTGTGCGCGAAATAATTCTATCAGTATTGTAAATATAAGGCAAGGCGTTACTCAAGGTTTAATAAATATTCAGGTGTATCCAAATCCTGTGCAACAGGTTATGTATGTAAACTTGCCTGCCACTGTAAAAAATAAAAGCCTGATTTGTACTATTTACAGTGCCGCAGGTAAAAAGGTTTTTGAAAAATATTACCCCTTTGCCGCTGCGCAATTGGAAATTGATCTAAGCTATTTTGCTTCAGCCTATTACTTCATGGAGATTAGCAACAGTGAATTTGCCGAAAGGGTTATGTTTTATAAGGCTGATTAAAAGTTAGAAAACGAAATCGTTATTTAGCGCTCAAATTGACAGTATAACGAAATGAAATTTAAAGCAGGTGAGTTTGTAACCTTTAAAAACGAAAAATTAGAAGGAACGATACTGTCTTATAATAAGGATGGTTCGGTAAAGGTTGAAGTGGATGGCGACTTTCCTATCGATGTTTCGGAAAATGAGTTAGCCGCAGTATTCATAAAACCTGCTGCTGTGGAAAGTATTTTTCGTGAACGAGAAAACGAAGAAACAGTAAAGCAAGCAGCAGATAAGTATACCAGCCTTGCGCCTGATGGAACTGTGGCATTGATATCCCTGCCCGCTGACGATACGCAGATTAATCTGGGGCCGATAGAAATAGCTATTGTAAACCGGACTAACTGCCGCATAGCCATTGGTGTTTCATTAGCTGTTGAGCCCAAAATTCCATTGTGTTTAGAGTTGATTGAATCTGGAACGTATAAGGTTATTGATAACAAGGAAAGAAAATATTTTTCGCAGGTTAGTGCACTGCAAGTTGATTTGCTTTTGCTCGACAATAATTTGACTAACTATTATCGTCCCCAAGCAAGCACTATCCCTTTTCAAATGCCCGGGCGTGATGTGGTTGACCATCAGCATAAAGGTAGATTTGCGTTTGTGCGCATGCAGTTACTCTATAACTTTATAAAAGAAGAAATAGATATTGAACTATTAAAAAATCTGGGCTCCATCAAACACGTTCCCATTAAGGATGTTTCGTATCAAAGAGAACTGTCAGCTCCGGTTGTTGTTGATTTGCATACCGAAGCGCTGAAGGTGAACACCAATAACACCCCTAACGAAACAATCATTTGGCATCAGATGCAAGCGTTTAAGATGGCTCTTAACAACTTTATAGTTAAGAATGGAGAGCAAATTATTTTTATTCATGGAGTTGGGGACGGAGTGCTGAAACGATTAATAAGAGAAGAGTTAAGGCAATTTACGTTTCTTAGATTTCGCGATGCTGATAGCTTGCGCTTTGGGTCAGGGGCTACCGAAGTTTACCGGTAAATTTTTCGTGCTCCTGCAAAATCAAACCCTGCACATTTTAGTTTCCCATTATTCGTTTGTCAAAATTATGTAACTAAACATGATGTTATTATAGTTGCTTATGGAAAATTAAATGCCTTTTCATCTTATGATTAAACCACTCAAAAAAAAAGAAGATGAAACAACAAGGCATTTATTCGAAAGGCTGGTGTGACCAACTTTTCGAAAACAAGAACAAAGCATACGGAGCATATGAGTTGCGCACAAATGCAGCTGCGCGCACGGTAAAAGGGATGTTAGCTGCTTATGGATTGATAGCTACTGCAATTATTATGGCATTTGCATGGCAATATTTTAATCCGGTTACCAATGTGCAAGATAAATTTGTAAGCATTCCGCATATTATGGAAGACATTTTTATAGCGCCAAAGGAGGAGTTGGCAACGCCTAAACAAGAACAAGCTGCTGCGCCTGCACCAGCACCCAAAGAAAATTTACAACCTTTGATTGTTGCAGACGATTCGCTCAATGCAGATGACGATGATCTGGCAAAGCTAAATCTGGACGACAAGTCTGTTAATACGAGCGGCTCAACGGGCAAGGGTACTGATAGTCTTGCAATTATTGATAATAGCGGAGGCAAGGGTATAGACTCAACAGATGTTGGCAACAATACCAATCATCGTGTTGTACAGAATATGCCGGAGTATCCCGGAGGATATGAAGCTATGTTGCAGTTTATTCAGAGCAAGGTAAAGTACCCACGCCACCTGCTTGAGATAGGTGCAGAAGGAACTGTGTATATGAGTTTTGTGGTACGAAAAGACGGAACCATTAATGGCATTGAAGTTTTAAGAGGGGTAGCAGGAGCAGCTGATTTTGAAAAGGAAGCTGCACGATTAATTGGCATCATGCCTAAATGGAAACCAGGAATTCAGAACGGGCAAAGTGTTAATGTAATTATGAACTTACCCATTGCATTTAAAACAAAATAAAAAAACTTTGCGGATGGCACTAACGAAAATTGAAATGCGTTCGTACTTTCATACAAAGAGGCAATAACTTGGTAGCGTTAAATAATGCTTAACAATAAAACAAAGCATAAGGCCAATCGTTCTAATAATGTACTTGCCAATTAAGCACTACAAAAAATTGACAATATAACTTTTCTAACATATAAAAAATTAAAAGGGGTAGTTTTAATTCTAAGCGGTGATTGTCAAACCAAACGACATCTCCGCTTTTTTATTGGTGCATATTTAAGTTGCAACAAAGACAAAAAAATCCGAAGTAATTCGGATTCCTTATTTATAGGTAACCAAGAAAATCTTTTACTTCAAATAAAAGGTAAAGGCGTTTATAGATTTTTTAATAGGCCTTGTAATGAAATATCCTCATCTAGATCCGCTGCTGGCGCGAGCGTTTAGCTCGTCCCAGCAAATAATTTATCTTCTAGTTTTCTTGTTTTCAAAATTCTGTTACTGTTAGTTTTATTAAACATTAGCATGGCTAGCATAAGCTTGCAGCTCACGTCAACTATAGGATGGCCTGCTATCTTCTAAGAATAATTAATGAACTGAATGAAAAATTATTTTTATCGGATTCTCTATGAAGTAAAAAATTCAAAATATGTAGCTGGAAGTTTCTGCAATAAAAAAGCAACATGAATTCGATTTTGATTTTATAGCCTCCTGGAACTTTTTTGTTTTACAAAATTATTAACCATATACATTTCAACTGCGGACGGAAAGCAGCAGTTGATTTTGAAATGCTATCCGCTTGATTTGCGCAATACCTAAATAGAAACCAGAAGTACAAATCAGCCAACGTTTAAATGTTAAATTGAACTTGCTTTAAAAATAAAAAAAAATTTGAATATGCACTAACGAACTATGAAATGCGTTCGTACTATTATACAAAGAGGCAAAAACTTAGTACCGTTAAAAAATGCTTAACAATAAAACAAAGTATAAAGTCAATCGTTATTACATTGTACTTGAAAGCACTACAAAAAAATTGACAATGATACTTTTCAATCATATAAAAAATTAAAAGGGGTAGTTTTAATTCAAAGCGGTGACTGTCAACCCAAACGACATCACCGCCAAAATTTTTATTTTTAGTTTACTAAAAAAATATTTTAGGCTTTGATTTCCCAAACATCCCTGCCACGCAGCAAGTCATCTAGTTTGCCATTCCCTTTTTTAGTTATCACATCTTGTATTTGTTGATTCAAATCATCTTCGTAGCACTTGCGGTTTTCGCGCCAGAAAATTCCAAATGGACGTGGAAAATGTCCGTCAGTCATTGGATTATCAAAAAAGCGAGAAATGATTCCCGCCTTTACACGGTCGGTTTCATCATGCACCCATAAATCGTCAACACTAACGCTGTCACCAATATCAACAATGGTTGGTGTAAATCCATCAAGCTTGATTCCCTTTTCACTAGTAGCGCCAAACACAAGTGGTTTGCCATGTTCTATCATTAAGGTCTCTTGCTTCTTCGAAGATTTTTCGGTAAAAATTTCAAATGTACCATCGTTAAAAACATTGCAGTTTTGATAAATCTCGACAAACGAGGCGCCCTTATGAGCATGTGCTTTGCGAAGCATATCTTTCAAATGTACCGGATCGCGATCCATACTGCGTGCTACAAAGGTGGCATCAGCGCCCATAGCAAGTGCTATTGGATTAAAAGGATGATCGAGTGAGCCATAAGGTGTCGACTTTGTGATTTTGCCCTCTTCGCTAGTTGGTGAATACTGCCCTTTGGTTAATCCATAAATCTGATTATTGAATAACAGAATATTCAGATTAAAATTTCTGCGCATCATATGTATAAAATGGTTGCCGCCAATCGACATGGCATCGCCATCGCCTGTTACTACCCATATGCTTAATTCTGGCCGGGTACTTTTAATTCCACTGGCAAATGCCATAGCACGGCCATGTATGCTGTGCATGCCATATGTTTCCATATAATAGGGAAAGCGCGATGAACATCCTATACCGGATATAAATACAATATTCTCGCGTGGTATTCCTAATTCAGGAATAACAGTTTGTGCCTGTTTTAAAATGGAGTAATCTCCACACCCCGGACACCAGCGCACATCCTGATCGGTTACTAATTCTTTTGACGTAAAGGTCGTTAACGAATTTGGCTTGCTTGACATATCTTAGTATTTCTTTAATTCTGGTTTCATTTTATTTTTTTTGAATGGCTTAAAATCTGATTTTCATTTCGTATTCGCCATTCCCTGTTTACGAAAGTTTTTTCTTGGCATGCAATCAATTATTGCCCTATCATTTCTTCTATTTTATTTAAAATCTCACCTGCTTCAAATGGAATTCCTTTTATTTTATTTAACCCAACAGCAGGCACCAGGAATTTACTGCGAATCATCATGATTAATTGCCCTGTGTTCATTTCGGGAACAAGTATTTTTTCGAAATTATAAAACAACTCTCCTAAGTTTTTTGGGAAAGGCGAAATGTATTTTATATGTGCATGACTAACATCGTATCCTTTGGCACGCGCCTGCAATACTGCACTTTTTATGGCGCCATAGGTGCTTCCCCAACCAACTACCAGCAATTTTCCTTTTTCATTTCCATTATCCATTTTTTGCAACGGAATATAATCGGCCACTTTATCAACCTTACTCTGACGCAATTTTACCATGAACTCATGATTCTCATTGTCGTAACTAATGTTTCCTGTTTCGTGTTGTTTTTCTAATCCACCAATGCGATGCTCTAAGCCCGGAGTGCCGGGAATTGCCCAAGGACGTGATAGCTTTTCATCACGCTTGTATGGCAAAAATTTATCCCCATTTTTCTCTTGTAAAAAAGAAACGTTTATAGCGGGCAAATCTTTTTGTTGCGGAAACTGCCATGGTTCGGCTCCATTTGCAATGTAACCATCGCTAAGTAACATTACCGGGGTCATAAACTCAACTGCTATGCGGCAAGCTTCTAATGCTACATGAAAGCAATCGGCTGGTGTTGATGCAGCTATCACAGGCATAGGTGCTTCTCCATTGCGGCCATACATGGCTTGCAACAAATCGCTTTGTTCGGTTTTGGTTGGCAGGCCGGTAGAGGGTCCACCACGTTGTATATTGCAAATTACCAAAGGTAATTCGAGCATGACTGCAAGGCCCATAGCTTCGCCCTTTAAGGCTATACCCGGACCTGACGAGGCAGTAATTCCCAAGGCACCGCCAAAACTTGCTCCAATAGCACTGCAAATTGCTGCTATCTCATCTTCTGCCTGAAAAGTGCGTACTCCGAAATTTTTATATTTAGATAATTCGTGCAAAATATCGGAAGCCGGAGTTATAGGATAGGTTCCATAAAAAAGTGGCAGCTTACTTTGCTCACTTGCAGCTACCAGACCTATAGCCAATGCCTGATTGCCCATAATATTGCGGTAAATGCCGGGCTTCATAGGCGCAGGATTTACCTGAAAGCGTGTTTCGATAGTCTCCGTTGTTTCACCATATGCATAACCTGCTTGCAACAACTTAATATTGGCGGCAAGTATATCCGGCTTCTTTGAAAATTTTTCTTCAAGAAATTTTATCGACAGGGTAAGGTCACGGTTATACATCCAATAAAGGAATCCTAACACAAACATATTTTTACTGCGATCAATCTCTTTGGTTCCAAGGCCGCTGCCTTCGAGTGCACTGCGGGTAAGTTTGGTTACATCAATTTTTATAAGCTTGTACCCATCCAGCGATCCATTTTCTATCGGATTTTCAGCTTCGGGTATGTGGGCCAATCGTAGGTTTTTTGGATCAAAGCCATCTGTATTGGCAATGATGGTGCCTCCTTTTTTTACATTTTTTATATTTGCTTTTAGGCCTGCGGCATTCATGGTTACAAGTACATCGCAGCTGTCACCTGGAGTGTATATGTTGACCGAACCAAAATGCAGCTGATACCCCGAAACACCAGCTAATGTTCCTTGAGGTGCACGTATCTCTGCCGGAAAATCAGGAAATGTACTTAAGTCATTTCCAAACAAGGCAGTCGTATTTGTAAATTGTGTGCCGGTAAGTTGCATACCATCGCCACTGTCTCCTGCAAATTTGATAATTACCTGTTGAAGGGTTTGTGTCTGCTTATCCATAAGTAAACTGAAATTTTTCTGAATCATCCAATTAAGGATGTATTATTATTTAAACCACAATATTAAGGCTTTTGTTTTAATTGAATTGTGTGTTAATAATTTTTGAGCCCAATTATTTTTGGAAACTTCTTCTACCAGCCTTTGTAAGCTCAAAGCTTTGGCCGCGGTTACAAAGGAAAAAGGTCTGCTTTGAAATTTGCACGTGACCGTTTTCTTGTATCAATCTGATTTATATTAATATAGCAGTAGTTTGGCTACTGCAATAATCGTTTATACATAGGCACTGCATTCTGCAGGCCGTAGTAAATAGCATCGCAAATTAACGCATGCCCAATGCTGACTTCGAGTAAGTTGGGAATATGCTGTGCAAAATATTTTAGGTTATGCAAGTCAAGGTCATGGCCTGCGTTAATGCCCAAGCCATGCCCGAATGCTACCTTTGCTGCGTTCAGATAATTGGCTATTGCCAGTTCTCGCCTTTGTGCATAATGCGTTGCATATGCTTCGGTATAAAGCTCAACACGATTGGTGCCGGTATTTCCTGCATGTTCCATCATGTCTGCATCAGGGTTCATGAAAATTGACACTCGCATACCTGCTTTTTGCAAATCGGTTATAATGGATTGCAACATTTTTTTATTGGCGATAACATCCCAACCATTGTTACTTGTTAGCACATCAGGAGCATCGGGCACCAGCGTTACCTGATGCGGTTTAACATCATGAACTAATTGTAAAAATCGGTCGTCAGGATACCCTTCAATGTTGAATTCAGTGGTTACTATCTTTTTTAATTCATACACATCGGCATAACGGATGTGACGCTCGTCAGGTCGTGGATGAACCGTAATTCCATCAGCCCCGTAACTTTCTATGTCTATAGCGGCTTTTAGTAAATCAGGATTATTGCCACCTCGAGCATTTCGTAGGGTGGCAAGCTTATTAATATTTACACTCAACTTTGTCATGTGGCAATGTTAAACTTTTTAAATCTCTTTTTGTTTATTTGAAGAGATAAATATTGTATGATGTATTTAGTTTGCTGCAATCCACCAAACTGACAGAATTGCACGTATACTTTATGATATAATAGATAGCAGTAAAACATGAAAAATTTCCAACAAACAGGTACGACTTTTTTTGCAAATGGCAAAAGCATGCTTGGCACTTTAGCTGCTAATATCAAAAAACCAATCATAGTGCGATTGCGCAACATCAAGCATGAAAATCGTCAAGGCTTATTGGCAGATACGTGGTCAATGTATTACATCCTGCCTTTCTCATTATTTGGAACAGCCAATGCTTAATGGCTGAGATCCAAAGCATTGAAAAAAAAAACTACCCAACGCTCTTTAGTCAAGATACAATATATGATTTGTGTTATATTTGCGCTACCAAACAATTAAATACTAATTTAAAAAATATGAAAAAAAATCTGACAGCAATGTTTTTGTTATTGTCGTTTATGATTGCCAATTCGCAAGGTCATGTGCATGAAAGCGACCCATTGAACAAAACATTTATCACGAAAACAAAACGCACTGCAAACATGCAAGTGCAGCAGCAATTGCGCAACGCGCCATCATGGCAATCTTTTTTGAGCAAGCATGCCGGTTGGGGTGTTACCTTCAATGAAGACAATGCTTTGCCACAACGTGCCTATGGCAATGCCATACATACCGGTTATACCGGTGCGGCTTCAGAAATAGCTATGCAGTTTATGTCAAATGACCTTGCTGCTTTTTCATTACCAATTAATGAACTCGAATTACGAAGTTCGGTATCTAATACCAGATTTAACTATCTGCATTTTATACAGCGTCATAAGGGATTAGAAGTGTTATGGAGCGATGCCTATATTAAAATGCTTGCCGATAACAGCATTATTACTTTTGGTTTGGATGTATTTTCAAAAATAAGTGTTGATGTTTCACCTAAACTATCGCCTGCTCAAATTGAAGTAATTGCAAAAAAAGATATGGTTTACCCCGTAGTTAACTATACTGCCGATGCCTCTCTATATATACTTCCTGTTCCTTTTGTAGGTTCTTACGAATTTAAATTAGTTTATAAGGCAACCGTTTCAACTATGAGTGAATACAAAGTGCCTTCGAGATATCTAACGCTTATTGATGCACATAGTGGTCAAATCCTTTACCGTGCCAATGAAGTATGTCATGCAAACATGGATGTTCATGTAAAGGGCACCTATTATCCAACTCATAATTATAATCCAACTCAATTTTTGCCATTAGCCAATATGCGTGTCAATGTAGGAGGAACAAATTACAATACCGATTCAATAGGATATTTAGGCCTTAGCAACACTGCAGCTATAAATGCAACATTTTATTTAGAAGGGTTGTGGAGCACCACAAGAACCAACAGTGTTGTGCCTCAATTTACACAACAAATTACTCCGGGTGTAAATAATATTAGTTTTGATAATAATTCAAATGATAAGGAAATGTCGGCCTATGCAGCCGTGAATGTCGTACACGATTATTGTAAAAGCAAGTTTCCGAATTTTACAGGTATGGATTTTTCTTTGCCAACCAATATTGATGTTACTGGTTCGTGTAATGCTTTTTATGATGGGTCATCTATTAACTTTTTTGATGCAGGTGGTGGTTGTAATGCTACATCAACTGTAACCGATGTAGTTTATCATGAATACGGGCATGGCATAAACGATAAATATTATCAATCGATAGGCACCTCATTTGGTAATGGTGCTATGGGCGAAGGATATGCAGATATTTGGGCTTTAGGAATTACGGGCAGTCCTGTATTGGGAATTGGATTTTTTACAAATAATGCTCAAGGCTTTGTACGCAGGTATGATGTCAATAAGAAAGTTTATCCTCAGGATCTTGTTGGTCAGGTGCATGCAGATGGCGAAATTATAGCCGGTGCCTGGTGGGATCTTGGACTTTATTTAAACGATCTTCAATTGTCTGTAGATATATTTAAGCAAACCTATGATGCCGGTATTACCGGACCTAATGGCAGCGAAGGAGCACTGTATACCGATGTGCTTATTGAAGCAATTACCGTAGACGATAATGATGGAAATTTAAATAATGGAACGCCACACTTAAATGAAATTTTAGATGCATTTGCGGATCATGGAATATACTTAATTCAAAATGTAAATTTTGCACACACAGAATTAAAGAACAATAATGGATGGGCACCTATTACGGTAGATGCCACCTTGAGTTATACCTCGCAGTTTCCTTGGTTTGGCCTTAAAGGAGTAAGTGGATATTACCGCCTCAATAACCAAACTACATGGAATCAATTTCCATTGGCTAACACTGGTGGCAATAATTATCAGGGACAAATACCCGGACAGCCGGGTGGTACATTGGTAGCATACTATCTTGTAGCCGAAGATAGCAGTGGCAGTGCAGTGAGTGTATTGCCTTTCAGTGCCAACGATACCAATGCAAATATTCCTTATTATATTTTGGTAGGATATACACAGTTGAGTAACGAGGATTTTGACAACCTGCAAGGCAACTGGACCATAGGCCTTCCTAACGATGATGCCACAACAGGCATGTGGGAAGTAGCTGTACCTATTGGAACATATACTACAAGTGGTGCTCTGGTGCAGCCTGATAATCAGGTAACACCAGGAGGAATTGCATGTGCTGTAACACAAGCCGACCCGGGAACCGGCATTGGATCATTTGATATTGATGGTGGTGTTACCACCATTATTTCACCAGTATATGACCTTACACAATATACCAATCCGGCCTTTAGCTATTACCGCTGGTATGTGAATGATGCTGGTGCTAACCCCGGCAAGGATTTTTGGGATGTTAGCATTAGTAACGATGGCGTAAACTATGTACCCATTGAATACACCAATGTTTCAGACAACAGCTGGCGCAGATATGCTTTTAGACCGCTTGATTACATAACAGCAAGCAATAATGTTACTGTAAAATTTGTTGCCAGTGATATACCGAATCCAAATCTTAATCCGTCTGGAAGCTTAGTGGAGGCCGCCTTAGATGAACTGGTAATTTGGGATGGTCCACCACTTTCTGTAAACGAAGTAAACGCCAATGCTGCCATTGCAGTAAGCCCCAATCCAGCGCAAGATGTATTGTCTATCCGCTGGCAACAAGACAACGCAGAGCCTGTAACCATGACCATATACGATGTAGCAGGAAAAGTAATTCGCTCTATGTTTATTACCTCAACAACAGGAAAGAACAGGCAAACTATTGACATAGCGGCATTGGATGCAGGTATGTATCAGATAGTAGTAAGCAACGAGAAAATATTCGGCTCAAAGAAGTTTTCGGTGATTCATTAATAAGTGCCATCGTAAAACGTTAGGCTTATTTTAATCCGAGATAAAAAGTAAATACTAATTTTAAAAACAGCCATTGCTTAAGTTGCGATGGCTGTTTTTTTTGTTTTGATTTGCATCAAACAAAAGGCAATTTGTCTTTGCAAAAAAGAAATAGTTTTGTAAAATGGTTCTACATGTAAGCAGCAACATATATCTTGAAAGTTTAGCCCAGCATCAGGCCATACCATTATATGATTTGGCAAATAGGAATAGAGCATACCTTGGCAAATGGCTGCCATGGGTTGAACACATGCACGATTCAAGTTTTATTTCCAATTTTATAAAAAACTCCTTGCAACGATATGCACAAGGCACAGAAGAGGCATTTGTTATTGTTTTCGAAAATAAAATTGTTGGCAGGATTGGTTTATATAAAATTGACACCTACAACTGCGCTTGTGAGATTGGATACTGGATTGGAGAAGAGTTTGCAGGCAATGGAATTGTTTCCGATTGCACAAAGGCACTCATGCAACATGCGCATAACGTGTATCATATACACCGGGTAGAAATACGCTGCGCAACAGACAATGAGCGAAGCAAAAAAATTCCTGTTCGTTTGGGGTTTGCATTAGAAGGAACTTTAAAAGATGCAGAAAAAATGCACGGCAATTATCTTAATATCGAAGTTTATGCCTACTTACAATAGTCGCAATAAACAAAATACTGTACCCAAAAAAAATATTTAAAAAAATAAATTCGCAGATAAAGACTTTACAATTGGTTAATAATTGCGGTACTTTTGCGTTAAGATAATTATATGCAGGATATAGAGCCATATTACCGCTGGCGCGATTTGTACGATGCTTCCATGGATGAGGGGTCTCCTTTTTTTGGGCGCGAATACAACGAGTTTGAATTTACAAATACGATATACAATTATTACATACACCCGCAATGGGATGATATAGGATCCCCAACACTGTATATCAAATTGCTTTTTGTAGATTATGAGTTGGGCTTTGCCATTATCGAAATGATAGGAGAATGGAATGATGCCATAAACAATGATATTATGACCCTGAAAAGAGATATTGCCGAAGAACTAATGTCGCAGGGTATCAAACACTTTATTTTTATAGGCGAGAATGTATTAAACTATCATGCAAGCGATGATTGTTATTACGAAGAGTGGTATGATGACCTTGCAGATGATAACGGGTGGTTAGTGATGCTTAATTTTCGCGAACATGTACGCAGAGAAATGAACCGAAATAATATTGATAGCTATTTTATTTCGGGAGGTGAGATGGATGATTTAAACTGGCGTATATATAAACCGTTACAACTTTTCGAAAAACTGCAAAATCTGATTTCGAGACGACTCAACTGATTGCCATGCCATAGGCATGTGCTTTGCCATTTATATGTAAAGAAGTGATTACATCATTGCACATGATATTAATGATGAGTAGATTTGTTTTAATTAATTGCATTGTTATGAAAGTTCGATTACTTCTCAGTTTTGTTGCCTTGGTCTCAGGCTTAAACATAATGGCTTAATCCTACGGTTGGTACAAAGTGGCAGGAGCGCCTGATTATGGCCGGTTTGAAGATATTAGTTTTATTAGCCCAACAAAGGGATGGATAGCACAAGCAGATTCCATTTACATGACCAATGATGGTGGCGACACATGGAATATCATTTGTGATACCATAAAATTTGGCTATATCCGTAGCATCGAGTTTTTGGATGATAGTGTTGGTTTTGTTGGTACTTTGCCTTTAGGATTAAACACTACCAATATTTTTCGCACAACTGATGGTGGTCTTAGTTGGAAATTATTAGACTCATTACCGGGCCCTAATGCCGGCATTTGTGGTATGGCACATTATAAGGATATGGTTGTAGCTGTAGGAAGTGTTAATACTCCGGCACAACTGTATATTTCACATGACCGCGGCATTAACTGGGCTTTTCATGACTTGTCTTCATTCTCTTCTTGTCTGATAGATTGCTATGTATTCGATTCGTTACATATACTTGTTGGAGGCGCTGCAACTGCAGCAAATAGCTTTAAGGCCAATATGCTTTACACTGATAACGGTGGTCTAACATAGTCGCAAAATGCAATAGCACCTAATGTGGGTACATATACATGGAAGATATTTTTTCAACCAAATGGAATAGGAGTGGCCTCGATCGAAAATTTTTCACTTGGCGAATTGCTTACTACTTCAGACAGTGGTAAAACCTGGACACATCATGTAATGAACGGAACTAATGTGGGTAATTTAGGAGGTATTGCTATTATGAACGACAGTGTGTTATTTACTGGCGATCAGCATTTGCCTGGCATGGCCATTAGCAAAGACGGAGGCAACACATCGTTAACCGGAAATTTGTTTATTAGTATCGATCGGATTCACGCACTTGATAGCACCAATTTAATAGGCAGTGGTCGCACCATTTATAAATTCCATCCCGATACCATGCTTGCAAGCATACCCTCAACTCCGAACATCACCCATGAGTTTCAACTTACTGTTAACAACGATGAGTTATTTTTATCTATGCTCTTGTTTCGAAGAACGAAGGTTATGATGGAACTATTTTCCGCTGATGGAAAATTTAGCTCACAACCGATAAAAAACTTTTATGCTCATGGAGATAATATCGAAAGCATTAACGTGAGTCACTTAGCACAAGGTGCCTATTTTGTTGTTATCAGAACGAACGAAGGACATTTTGGAAAGCGTTTCATAATTGACAGAAAATAAATCCTTTTATCTACCAATTCATTTAACTCGTTTTTTTGGTTTCACTAAAGTTAGGCTATGAACGTAAATTGATTATTTAAAAATAAATTCGCTAATGGGATGAATTTCCCACGATGTATTAGGCTTATGGATTCCTGTCCCGATAGTGCCGGGATTGTGCCCTATGTCATAAAATATAGTGCCGGCTATAGTGGCCCTTATGGGAGGGGTAAAAACACTATAAGCTCCACTACATTTTTCACCAAAGAAATTTTCGAATACCGTACGCGCATGTTGTATCGTATCGCTTGAAGCATTAGCAGGATTGGGTAATCCTGCTATTTCAACTATAATAGACCGTCCAGCATTGAATGGTACAGTATCGCCTACAATAACATGGAAGTCGTTATCCGCCTCGCGGCTTATGGCGTAAATAAAGGCAGTGTTAATTCTCACATTTCTTTTTTCTTGTTGTACACGTGACGAGTTACTGTCAGTAGTTATGGGAGGTGAAAGATTTTTCATAACCGAATCAGATGGAAAACTTTTTCGCAAGGCATTAACCGTTGCATAATTTTTCATCAACTTTATAAGAAAAGTTGACTTTTGTTTTTTACGCTCTATTCCTAAGAACAAATCAGTGCTGCAGTATAATGGGTTAACTGATTTTTCCTGATACGATTGAGGAGTAACTAAATTGCCATCTTCATCAGCCAGTTCAACTTTGTAAACATTGCCATCAGGGGCTCTAAACCATGCAGCACTGCTTTGTTGGTCTTGTAGTTTGCTAATGGTATCGTTTTCAAAACTATCTTCGGTCGTGGAAGAGCCTTGTCGGGCTTCTGCCGTGGAGGATGTGCTGCTATCAGTTGCATTTTTATTTTCTCTTTCTGTTGGCGCACCACAACTACATGCCAATACAATAGCGGTAACCTTTAGTAAATTACAATTGAATTTGTTCATTTTAATTAAGGGTTTGGTTTAGCAAAATTATAAATATTAGTTAGTTAATTTGAAGAGTAAGCCAGGACGTTTTAAAATAAAAACAAACCGCCCAATATTATTTAAGCTACCACCATTAGCTAATTAGCGAAATAACTACATTCGCAAAAAAAATGAAATTATGAGTTTAAAAATTGGTGATAAGGTGCCAGCCTTTTCTATGTTCGATAGTCAAAAAAAGGAATTTAACAACGATACTATAAATGGGAAGAAAGCCCTTTTCTTGTTTGTTCCAGCCGCTTTTACAAGTGTATGTACCAAAGAGTTTTGTGGCGTGCGCGATGATATTGCCTACTATAATAACCTGAATGCAGTCGTAGTAGGAATTTCTACCGATAGCCTTTTTACGCTAGCACGGTGGAAAGAAGAACAAGCTATGAATTTTATCTTAGCAAGTGACTACAATAAGGAGGTAACCGCAGCCTTTGGAGTAGCCTACGATGTATTTGCCTTTGGCATGCGCGGTACCAGCAAGCGTTCGGCTTTTGTTATCAATGAACAAGGGGTAGTAACATATGCTGAAGTATTAGATAACGCCAGTGAGGTGCCCGATTTTGAAAAAATAAAGGCGGCACTCGAGTTATAATCAACCGTGCAACATGGTTGAAATTTTTCGACAGCAGCATTCATTCAAATACGGTGATCAGTATTTTACCTTGTTGAAAGAAAAGTGTGTGCTGTGGCAAAATACGAGTACTCTCATTTTATCGGATTTGCATTTTGGCAAGACCGGTCATTTCAGAAAGTCAGGAATCCCTATTAGTTCGGCAGCCGCTATAAGCGATTTGCACAAGCTTACAACTTTAATTACACAGCATCAAGCCGGCCGTTTAATAATTACCGGTGATATGTTTCATAGTCATGCTAACGCGGATTTTATTTTTTTTGGCGCATGGAAAAAATCTTTACCACCACTCGAAATAATTTTGATAAAGGGAAATCATGATATAATCGATCATAGTATGTATGAACAACTGGAAGTAAACGTATATACCCATAGTTATCTGGAATCAGGTATTTACTTCAGTCACGAAGCAAAAGGCAAAGGAGATTGCTTTAGTTTTTCGGGCCATATACATCCGGCCATTACCATTGCCGGTAAAGCACATCAACATTTGAAATTGCCTTGTTTTTATATCAACCAAACGCATTGCCTCTTGCCGGCCTTTGGCAACCTTACTGGAGGCGTTAGTATTAAAGCAGAAAAGGGTGCAAGCATTTTTGCTATTGGCGGTGATAAAATTTTGAGTTTATAATTCTTTTTTTCGACATGTTCTACCTGTCATTATGCATATTCATAAAGAAAAGGAATCAGGCATTTGCTTCTTAACTTTGCAGGAACATGGCGCTGGCTTAAGCACAGAGTCAAAATGACTTGGCGAAAAATTTAGTATCAGTAGTATACACTTACCGTAACAAGCAATAGGCTACAACATATGCCCATTTATAATTTGATTAATTAATTGGTTAAAAAGAAAACATGGCAGCTTTAAATAAATAATTTTGCCCTTTAATTAAACGTCATGAAAAGGGTATATCTCTACTTCATCATTCTCATTGCACTTTTGCCTTCAGGCAAAAGGTTAATAGCGCAAGAGTGGTTGGGCATAGCAGGAAGCAACTTTGCGGGCAATACCGGTTTAAATATCAATCCGGCCACTGTTGTCGGTGCTCCGTTTAATAAGGAATTTCATCTTTTTTCGATGGGATTATCTGTTCATAACAATTATGTGTATTTGCCTCGTTATTCTAAAAGTATTTTCAAACTGACCAAGGGCGATATTAAAAAACAATCGGTAAGCGATCGTTATACACAAAGCCCCGATAAGCAAGCATACTATAAACTTGATGTAAGAGGGCCGGGT
The DNA here is from genome assembly GCA_016714535.1 of Bacteroidota bacterium. Classification (NCBI taxonomy): domain Bacteria; kingdom Pseudomonadati; phylum Bacteroidota; species Bacteroidota bacterium. The sequence continues at coordinate 467,996 of JADKDR010000001.1, read as the reverse complement.
AAAATGCGCTCCAGCGAAAATTCAGGCTTTGCATGGAATTTAGCATACAGGCATGCAATGAGTGCTCGCGATGTGGACTATCACATTGCCAAGTTTATGCTCGAAGGGTTTAATTATTATCCCCAACATAAAATTAATTTCACCACCGACCCTTACAAGTTGAATTTTATGTCATTCTACGAAATTGGGATAACCTCTGGAAGAAGCCTGATACAAAGCGATTTGCATTATCTTACTACCGGAGTAACCGGATCGCTTGATATAGGTAATGCCGCTTTTTTTGCCGATGGCAAAAACATGGATTATTACCTTCCCAATTCCGAAGAGTTGAATGTTAGTAATGTAAATCTGGATTATGGTTACGCATTTGGCGGGCAACGCATAACTCCGTTTGATTTGTTGCGACCTCGAGGCATTGGCGGCCATTTCAATATTGGATTAAATTATATGAACGGTCGCAACCCATCGGCATACAATGGTAAGGCAAAGGCTAAACTGTATAACTACCGGGTGGGAGTCTCTTTGATAGATGTAGGAACGATACAATACATGAATCAAACCAAATATTTTTCATACACAAATCGTAATACCGTATGGTTAGGAATAGACACAACCGATTTTAAGAATCTGGCATATAACGATAGTATGCTCGGAGTAAAATTTACCGGAGCCCCTGATGGTGCGTACATCACAGATAATTTCCGAATGTACCATCCGGCCGCATTTAGTATTCAGGCTGACTATGCTGTCACTAGGCATATATATGTTGGTGCCACGTGGGTGCAACACATTAATCTATTTGCACATCAGGTGCAACGAAGCGATATAATCGCCATAACCCCGCGATACGAAACACGCAAGTTTGAGATTGCCTTGCCTTATAGCTTTTACAATTACTATCAGCACCGGCTTGGGTTAGCATTCAGGTATAAGTGGTTTTTTGCAGGCAGCGACCGCCTTGGTGCTTTTACTGGACTTTATAACCTTGATGGAATTGATATCTATTTTGGATTCAAATTTTTTGCAAGCACAAAAAAGAAAAACACCAAGTTTAAACCAAGCGATTGTTATAATCGATTTTAACATGGCAAACAATTGTTTGCCACCCTTAAATTAACAATACTTCCTCTATATATTTAGATATTGAATTTACAATAGGACATGTTGTTATGCTTGCTCTGTAAAAAATGGAAATCCATTTTTCGTACGTACCACACTGTGGTATCACATATTTTGTTTTTTTTGCAGAAACAGAATTAAACTATTCCCTACAATGAATTACCTTAAACACCTACTCCGTATTTCTTTGGTATTCCTGATTCCGCTTTTTGCCTGGTCACAACGCATACAAAGCGTAAGGGGGATTGTAATTGACAGCGACATTAAGTCGCCACTTTTTGGAGCTATAGTAAAGCTTGCGGGAGATAGTGCCACTACAACAAGCACCGTAACTGATGTAAACGGACAATTTAAAATTCCCAACGTTCCCATAGGTCGTTATGCGTTATCAATTAAAATGTTAGGGTATAGCCAAAAGCAAATTTATTTAAATGTAACTTCGGGCAAGGAGGTGCAAGTGACTATCGAATTGCAACAGCAAGTGGAAGACATAGCGGCTATAGAGGTTTCAGGAAGCAATAAACAAGGGGTAAATAATGAAATGACCTTAGTAAGCACGCGCAACTTTACGGTAGAAGAAACCGAACGCTATGCGGGCAGCAGGCAAGACCCTGCGCGCATGGCAAGCAATTTTGCAGGCGTGCAAGGTGCCGATGATTCGCGCAACGATATTGTGATACGTGGCAATTCGCCCTATGGAGTTTTATGGCGCATAGAGGGAATAGATGTTGTAAATCCTAACCACTTTGCTGTACCCGGCACTACAGGTAGCGCCATCAATCTGCTTAACAGCAAAACGTTTGCTAACAGCGATTTTCTTACCGGAGCATTTCCGGCAGAGTATGGCAATGCCATTGCCGGTGTGTTTGACATTAAGCTACGCAATGGGAATGCTGAAAAACATGAGTTTTCAGGTCAGTTTGGATTATTGGGTACTGAGCTTTTTGCCGAAGGACCGCTTTCTAAAAAAAGTGGAGCATCTTACCTTGTAGGTTACCGATATTCCACCTTAAAAATATTTCAGGATATTGGAATTAAGATTGGTACCAATGCTGCGCCTGCATATCAGGATGCAAATTTTCGTATCAATCTTCCGGCAGGCAAAGCAGGAACGTTTGCCATATTTGGTTTTGGCGGTACTAGCAAAATTGATATTGTGGTTAGTAATCAAACTGATCCGGGAGGTGAATTATATGGTGATAAGGATCGCGATCAATATTTCAGAACCCGCACGGCTGTTACAGGTATTAGTCATACCAAGCAGTGGAATGATAATACGTATACTAAAACCGTTATTGCAGTGCAGCAAGCCAAAGCCAAAACTATGCATGAGTTGGTGTTCCGAAATCCTGATTTTACCGTAGATACCCTGGTACATAAACTTGATTATTTGTTTATCACCAATAAGGCCACATTTAATTTCACACTCAACAAGCGACTATCCAAGAAGAGTATGCTACGAGCAGGTATTATTGCCGATGGATATCAATATGATTTAAGCGACAGTACATTTTTAGAAGATATTGGCGTATGGAATTTGCGACTCGACTATAAGGGTATGGCGGTGATGCTGCAGCCCTTTATATTATTTAAACACAAATTTAATGATCGCATTACTATGCAGGCAGGCGTCCATGGGCAATGGTTTTCGGTCAATAAAAACTCAACAGCTATAGAGCCACGCTTTTCCATAGCTTATCAAACCGGCAATCGAAGTTCCTTCTCTTTAGGATATGGTCTCCATAATCAGGCAATTCCCTATTACCTTTATTTTGCACAGAAAACCTATGCTCCCGGAGTGTCTAGCATGCTTAATTCGGAGCTTGGATTTTTTACCAACCAACATGTTGTTGCAGGTTACGATTATGCTATCACTCCCTTTTCCAGAATTAAGGCCGAAGTTTATTACCAGCATCTTACCAATGTGCCGGTGGATATTATTTCTTCTTCTTACAGTATTCTAAATCAAGGGGCATCATTTTCGCGCATCTTTCCGGGTAAACTTGTAAACAAAGGCACAGGCGATAATTACGGGATGGAGTTTACTCTTGAACGATTTTTTACTCGTGAGTTCTTTTTTCTCCTAACTACATCGTTATATAATTCAACTTATAGTGGTAGCGATGGCATAAAACGTAATACAGATTTTAATGGAAATTTTGTTGTTAATGCGATGGCAGGTAAGGAATTCAATTTGACAAAGTCAAAATCAAAAATGATTTCGACAGGTGCCAAGGTAACCTGGGCAGGTGGCCAACGCTATACACCGGCTGATGTAGTTGCTAGTAATGCGCAAGGCGAGCTGGTGGTTGTTGATTCGTTGCGAAACATCAAGCAGTTTAGAAATTATTTTCGTGTCGATGTAAAACTTGGATATAAGTTTCAGGCAAAAAAAGTTTCGCATGAAGTTGCTGTTGATCTGGTGAATGTATTAGGTATAAAAAATATTCTTGGTTTAACGTATGTACCGGTTGCAGTCACTTCTACCCAATCGCCCTTAAGAGAAGAATATCAATTGGGCTTTTTGCCTTTGTTTTATTATAAGATAGATTTTTGATGCTATTACTAATTCACAAAAAAACTATTGCTTAAATTGATTGCGAGGCTAAATGCATAAGCAAGGTAAATGCTAACGGTTACTGCAATTACCAATCGCCACTTGCACCACCGCCACCAAAACCACCGCCACCAAAACCACCGAAGCCGCCACCACCACTACCTGAGCTGCCACCACCACCTAAGAAACCTCCAGGAAAGAACATGCCACCACTGCGGTCGTTAAATTTTTTCCATTGGCCACGCTTACGCGCTTGGGCTGCATTTAAGATTTCCCATGCCGTCCAGAACGGAACACTATTCAAGTGCGCATACCTTTTTACTTCTATAACCTTTAACCACATTACCACACCAAAAATGAGGAGCATAATGGCTATCACAAAAAGAAATCCGTAAGGATTTTCAGCGCTTTTGGGAAGGTCATTTACATATTCACCACTAGCAAGTGCTATAGCCTTGTCGGTTGCAGCATCTAGCCCCTTGTAATATTCGCCTTGTTTAAAATATGGTTTTATTTGCTCGCGGATAATCCTGTTTGCGCTTATGTCAGGTATAGCGCCTTCAAGGCCGTAACCCACTTCAATTCTTATTTTACGGTCGGCAATAGCTGCAAGTAATAATAAGCCATTGTTTCTTTTTTCTTCCAATTCCCCACTTACTTGCAAGCTCGTTTGCGTAAACTTCAATCGGATACCCATCCAATGAATTAATAAGAACAATGGTAAGCTGGGTGGAGGTGCTGTCATCGTAAGCCACCAGCTTTTGCTCAAGCAAAGCTTTTTCAGCAGGTGAAAGCACATTGGCATAATCATTTACCAACCTGGGCGGATTTGGAACTTCAGGTATGTTTTGTGCCCGGGCACAAAACATCGAAACAAGGATTAGTAACCATAACCCTATATGTTTTAATGTGATCATTTAGTTGTTACCAAATATAAGGTTGTTGGGTAACTCGTTTTGGTCGCTTTTTTCAAATGGAAAATGTTTGCTTAGCGCATTGCCAGCTTCTCTTACACCGGCAATAATACCTTCGGTTACTTTATTTGTTCTTAGGTGCTCCATAATAATATCGCGGGTGCTGTGCCAGAAACCATCACCAACTTTATCATGAATACCTGTATCACCTATGATAGCAAATTTTCGGTCTTGTATGGATAAATAAATCAGCACACCGTTTCTAAGTTTTGTATTATACATTTCAAGCTGATTAAATGTATAGGCCGCTTTGTCGAGTGGCGAACTTTGGTGGCAATGATCATCAATAAACACACGTATCTCGCCCGAAGTATTTTTTTCAGCTTCGGCTATAGCAGCAAGTATAGCATTGCGTTCTTCTTCGGTAAAAATGGTGATGTCGGCCAATGGTCTCGTGATTATCGTTTGAATAATTTGTCTACATCAGGAGCTTTATCAGCACCGGCTTCGGCCTGAAAATAAGGACGCTCGGTAAAATTGTACATGCCAGCTAATAAGTTACGCGGAAAGCTCTTAATATAAACGTTATAAATTTTGGCAATGTCATTAAATTTCTGACGCTCAACGGTTATCCTGTTTTCGGAGCCTTCTAATTGTTTTTGCAAATCCATAAATTGCTCATTCGCCTTAAGGTTTGGGTATTGTTCACTCACCACTAACAACCTGCTTAATGCTGAAGTAAGCTGCCCTTGTGCCTCCTGAAATTTTTGCAATTGCTCAGGAGTGATATTGCTGGCATCAATTTTTATTTGTGATACCCTACTACGCGCTTCAATTACTGCGGTCAGGGTAGATTTTTCAAACTCTGCGTATTGTTGTACAGTCGATACCAGATTGGGAATAAGGTCTGCCCTGCGCTGATATACGTTTTCAACTTGTGCCCACTGAGACTTTACATCTTCGCTATACTGAGTCATGCTATTAAAACCTCCAGCAAAAAATCTGTAAAGAATAAATGCCAGGATAACCAGGCCAATTAAAAGACCAATTTTTTCATATGCTTATTTTTTTTAAATGTTATCGAACGAGCTATTATAATATTTTAAAGGTACTAATTATTTTTTCAGGGATAATTTCATTAATCAGTTTAAGAAGTTCGGTTCCGCGTTGGGTACCTATCAGGTATTCCTGTTGATCTCTATCAATGAGCTTAATGGCTTTGCGACCATACGTATAAAACCGTATAATATTTTTGAAATGAAGATTGTAGGCAGTGTTGTTGAAAAGGTAATTACTATAATCGGTTTCTACAGCTGTAATAATATTGTTTAAGTCAATTTTCACCTTTCGCAAACTCCAAGCACCGGTAAGCACCATCTTAGTTCCATATACGGTTGTATGAAGGTGGGTTATGAAAAAGAGCATAATAGAAACTACCAGAATCACTATTCCGATGAGCAACAATAAATCGCCATTTATTTCGCGATTATCCGTGTAGTAATAGGCAATAAAACAAAATGCAGCTAGTGCTAGTCTGAATACCAGCGAAAAAAGGTTGAAGCCCATCCGCTGTTTTTCTTCAAAGATTATTTTGTAATTAGAAGCCATCAGGTGCAAATGTACATTTTAATACGTGGGTTGTATCACGCGTAATCTTATAATCTTCACTCAGGTTAAGTCCTGCTATCCAAAATATTTTTTCACGGGAGCACAGCAAGGGAGTAGTTTGTTTCTTTACCAGATGATATCCTGCATCAATAAATATATCGCTAAGTTTTTTTTGCTTACCATTCATTCCAAGAGGTTTTATTTTATCACCATTTTCAAAATAACGTACGCAAATTTGATTGTCAAGTTTGTCAAAGTCTACATGCGCAATATTTTTATTGTTATCAGATTTTATCGCAGCCATGTCCACTTCTGCAATTGGTGTTTTCGTAAAAAACAAATTGCCACTTACGCTGCTAAATTCATTCAAGTTATTTTTTGAAAATGAGTTGGATGTTAGTTTCGATTTGGGATATGGGTTAATAATCCATTCCGTTCCGGTAGTAAGCAATTCATATTTTTCGGAATAAAAGCGTTTACCTTTTTGATTACTGCGTAATAAGATTTCTTTTAAGGTGCTGTTTTTAAAACCAAATTCGCTCAAGAGATAAAAAGCTAAATCTTCGGCCAGGTCATGTTGAAGGCAATTTTCAGAGGGGATAGTAAAGTAGCCTTTTCTCATAGAAACATGCTCAGCCTCCCAAATTTTGAATTCAAAATTTGAAAGAGAGAGATATGAATTTACTTTGTGCAGGGCTACATTTAAATTTGACGTTATACCGGGGCTGATTTTTTGTAATGCCGGTATTGTTTTAAGTCTAATTTGATTGCGCAGGTAATCAGTTTTTTCATTGCTGCTATCTTCGCGCCATGCAAGTTTGTTTGCCTTTGCATAGTTTAAAATCATTTGCCTGGAAATTGTTATCAAAGGCCTGACCACATTCCCTGCCTGGCCTTGAATACCACCGAGGCCTCCAATACCCGTGTTTCGCGAAAGATTTATTAATATCGTTTCTAGCGAATCGTCTTGATGATGTGCGGTTATTATTGCTTTGTAGTTGTAGGTTGCAGCCAGCTGCTGAAACCAATCGTATCGCAACACTCTTGCTGCCATTTGTGTCGAAATCTTTTGTGCTTTTGCAAATGCAAAAGTTTCAAACCGTGTTGTGTGGCAAGTAATTTTTTTCTCTTTGCAAAACAGTGCTACAAAAGCCTCATCATCATCCGACTCTTTATTGCGTAAGCCAAAGTTGCAATGTGCTATAGCGAACTTAATATTTAATTTATACAGGATGGTTGCAAGTACCATGCTATCCAAACCTCCGCTTACGGCCATCAAATAAATAGCGTCTTGATTCTTGGCAGGCTCAAGTACAGAATTGATATGCTGTTCAATTTGGTGCAACTTCAAAATAAGTTAACGGTTAATTTCCAGGGCATTCAATATGGGTTTCATCTTCAGGAGGCATTCGTTATATTCATCCTTAGCATTGGCGTAAGCAGTGATAGCACTGCCCGCCCAAACCACACCTTTTTTTGACAATTTATTATATATTAAGCATCTAATATTTACGCTTAAATCAAAATCGCCATTTTCATAAATAATTCCACTGCAACCCGCAAACCATTCGCGAGGCGCATGCTCAGTTTGTTCTATTAAATTCATAGCACTGTGTTTGGGTGCCCCTGTCATACTTCCGGTTGGAAACATGGCTTCTATAATTTCAGAAAACCGAATATTATTTTTAAGCTCACAGGTTATGGTCGAGGTCATTTGGTGCACAGTAGCAAATGTTTCAACTTCAAATAAGCCTGTTACCTTCACTGAATTTGGCTTGGCAATCTTGCTCATATCGTTTCGCATCAGGTCAACAATCATCACATTTTCGGCACGCTCTTTTACACTTGAAGCAAGTTCTTGTATTAGGGCATTGTCTTTATCCTGATCATCGTGAATTCGTTTTCGTGTTCCTTTCATTGGCTTGGCTATAAGGGTATTTCCTTTTTTTTGCAAAAATAGTTCCGGGCTAAAGCCCATAAATAACTCGTCTTTTGTTTCGGTATAATTACAATAAGGCGCACGTGTTACTGTTAGCAGATTGGCAAAAAGTCGCATTCCATCTAACTCCAAATTATTTATTTGAGCTTGTATGCAATAGTTAACTTCATATATGTTTCCAAAGCGAATTTCATCCATCAGCGTGTTAAAGGTTACTTCATACTTTTCGAATGGCGTTATAATTATGCTCTCAAAGGTCGGGGCTTTTTTTTCTTCGGGTTGCGGTAAATTGAGAGCCAATCGTATTTTCTTATCAATGTCAAGATCATTGAGTTTCTGGTTTAGTAAATCATCCAATCCGAATTTTTGACTCTTGGCTGCCGAGCCAATTATCAATCCCGATTTATTAACAATTGACTGTTTTGGATAACCAATTTGAATTTGAACCGGACCTAATTGGTTTTCTAAAATAAAACTCTCTAGTTGTGATAAGTTTAAAAAAGTATCCTTGTTTGAAACATTAGCAAACATTGGTTTGTTTCTATGAAGTGTAATGATCATTTTAAATAAAAAAGTGATGATGAAAGTAAATGTGAAGATAGATTCCACTTTTGAAATAAGCCTCTTCTTGTAGTTATGAATTTACAATTTGGCCAAAAAAAATAAAAAAAACTTAACATAAGTTGCGCAAGTTGTCAAAATATTTATATTTGCGGTTAATAAAGTTCAAAATCTTATCTGTCTTCCCCTTCTATGGAACTTTAAAAGCTTTAAAAAAAATAACAATAACAATATACGATGGTAAAAAAGTACATTAAGTATACGAAAAACAGCTTCAATCAAGCAGTTTTAATTATTTCATTGTTTGTGTTTTCGGCCACAACAACAAAAGTTAACGCGATTACGGTAACAGACAACATTACTGTTGCCACATTAGCAACTAATTTTAACATGGTGCAATCCAATGTAATGTATCCCTGGGGCACACCAAGTTCTTCGCCTTTGGCTGGCAGCGCATGGTCTATGTTTACTTTTGGAGGCCCTTTTTGCGCAGGGCAAACCTTTGGTGGGGCAGGCAGTTCACTCATGTTTAATAATGTTGTTAATGGATGCACCGCTCCTCCGTATAGTGCTTCGGGTATCGACTATGGCTGCGCTTATATTGTATCCAAAAATCCAATGGACATGTCAGGTCGATCAGGTGGAGTTGCCAATGTTAGCTTTAGAATGTGGCATGAAACCTATCAAAATACTCGTGTAGGAATTCCTTTCCCATGGGGTGCAGCACAGCAAAACCGCACCAGCGACACGGTTGCTGTATACGTTGGTAATACGCAAACGCTTTCTGATGCTGTTTATGTGGGTGCTACCTGTGCCGATGTTACCTGTACCGGAGCCGGATGGCAACAACATACCTTTGCGCTACCACTAGGCAATGGGGTTGATGCCAATGCTTTTAATAGTTGTAAGCAGGTTTATATTTTTATTGTTGGTAAAACCTGGTTTAGCCGCAGAAATATTTACATAGACGATATTTCTTACGATTATTTCCCTACACGAATGGGTCCTTCCTCAGCAACCATTAATACACAGAATACCTTAACCGTTTCGCAAAGTCAAACAAATTGTAATATAATAGGTATTAAAATAAATACATGTGGCTCGCTAAATGGTCCTTGCGGGCGCCCGGTACGTCTTGATAGTATGTTGTTTCTGGCAACCGGTACCAATCCAAACAATGATATATTAAATGCAAAGCTTTATTATACCGGTAGCAGCCCTGTTTTTGCAACAGCAACACAAGTGTTTGCAACCGCTACCAGCTTGACTAATGCCACCAATGTGCCCTTGCTAGGCTTTGGCGATGGGGCAGTGCTAGGTACAAGTCCAGGACCAAACCTGTTGAATGGCGATAATTACTTTTGGCTTACCTATGATATAAAAAGTACCGCTACTGTAGGAAATATTGTTGATGCCGATTTTATGTATTGTAAACTGGATACCTGTGGAACTACATGGGGGTCCGTTCCGCAGGTTTTTGTCTATGGAACGCAAGGTACGCTGGCCGGAGGATGTCAAATAGGAATAAGTTACGGTGTTGGCACCTATATTACAGGAACTGCATGGGCTGGTTATACCAACAATGATTATATAAGTAGCGTATATGTTACAAGTAACGGTGGAGGCGACCCTTTACTTAGTCAAAGGCATGACAATAACATTCCATATAATACGAATGGAGGCTCACCTATTTGCAGTGGAATTGGAGGTTCGGGAGGACAATGGTGCGAAAGACACTCACCCCATCAGCCTGATTACACGTTATTCCCTCCTGCTAACCCGGCTGTAGGAAAAGATAGAACACTTATCTTAAAAGCCGGGCAAGGAAAACGGACATCTACTGCCAACGAATTAGTTTATGTGGCGGCCGGAACATGGTTTAGCTCCAACAATATAAAAGTATGGGTAGATTGGAATGGAGATGGTGACTTTGCCGACAGTATAAACGGTGCCGGAGGTTGGATAAGTGAGTATATAGGGTATGGAAGCTTTAGTACAAACACAAATATGTCACCTCTTGGCTACCCGGCCACAGGTCCCAGCCGTCCTTTTGATCCGGCTTATATTGGAACTCAATGGAATTCAATGCCACTACATGTACCTCAAATAGGAGATGCTGTTACCGGAGGGTCAGGAGCAAATGCAACAATTACCCCAAAATCGGTGCGCATGCGTGTAAGAGAAGTTTGGGCAACAAGTACTTTTACCCCTACTTCGAGCGGGCATGGCTATGGCGAAACTGAAGATTATGATATTACCATTGTTGAAGATTGCCCTTTACCAGGAAGCAAGCAATGCAAATGGCTTGGTGGAGCTGCCGGCAATCCGACCGATTGGTTTACAGCAGCTAACTGGTGTCCCGGTATTCCAACTAATCAGGATACTGCTATTGTAGGAGCGGTGACACAAATCAATGGAATCTCTTATTATCCTATTATTAAACAGAATCAAAATCCGGTGTGTGCCACATTGAAGATTAGAAACCCTGCAACAGTTACCATAGACGCATCTGATGTGTTTACCGCAGGAAATCCAAACACACTAACAGTGCCTACAGGGTTTTTCAAAATACATCATAACGTTGAAATTGGAGAAACACCAAATACAAGCACAGCACAATTGATTCATAATTCAAGTTATAACACAACCGTTGTTTCAGGAGCACCTTCTGTTAGTGGTAACCCGCTTATTTCTCCATTCCGTCCCGACAAAACAGATAACAAATTGCAATGGATTTTTACTCCAACAGAATTACAGGTTATGGGTATAAAGAGTGGCGATATTCTAAATAGCATCACTTTTCAGTTAAGAAATTCTGCAGCTATGGGTTCTGTAAATACCGGAACTTCAACCATACGTTTTTGGCAAACAGATAATGATCCGGTATTCCCTGCTGTAATACCTGCTGCAACCGAAGTTGCGGTTAATAACCATTTACCTAATAATGTACCTGCTACCGGTGCAATGAATAACTCTTTTACAGTATTTGGGCCTGCAGCAGTAACTACGCCTGCATTAGTAGCAAATGTTACAACGCCTTTTACTATTAATTTTACAAACCGATATGTTGTAGATAATAGCAAATATCTGGTAGTAGAGTATACCAAAGATGGAAGTTTTACCGGTGCTGGAACTCCAGGTATTCCAATATTGTATGAAGCCACCATTCCACGAAATTGTTTGTCCATTACACCTTCAGTTAATGGTGTTAGTGGACTTGTTGCTGCAACCATGGCTGGAACGTCCGGGGGAGCTTTTACGTCTGGAATTACCACAGTAAACACGAATGCAGCAGCATTTGGAGGAGTACTTACAGCCAATGCCTTTGTGTTTAGACCAAATACTACTTTTGGCGTTACCAGAAAGTACTCAGACTACACCATAGAAGTGCATCATAACTGGACTAACAATGGGCCTAATGGAGGTCTTAATTTCATTGGAGGAAGATCAAGGGTTAAATTTATTGCTACTACAGCGCCTGGGTTTGCAAACGGTGATACCATCAATGGATCGCAGGCCACTACTTTCAATAAGCTTGAAATAGATGAGCCAGTAGGATTAATTCCTATTGTTTCTACAAATATTCTTGGCGGAGGCGCGTATCCATTTAATACTGCTGGTTTGGTAGTTGACTCTAATTTGTTCTTAACAAACGGAACTTTGAATTTGAACCAACATTTGCTTCAGGTAAATAATCCCTTAGTCAATGCAATGTCTAGAGTTAACGGGCGTATATTGAGCGAATTGGCCTCAAATAATAATCGTGTAAAATGGAAAGTTGGAACCACCACCGGACTTCATACTTTTCCTTTCGGAAATCCCTCGGGATATATTCCATTTACCTTTGAGCTAAAGTCTGGTACTTTTGGTGATGTCATTGCCTCGACTTACCCAACGGCTTCAAATAATCTTCCGTTGCCGGCTACTGTAAATAACTTATTTAATCAAGTTAGTTGCTTAGCTGATAATTCGCCTAACACGGTTGACCGTTTTTGGCAAATAGATGTATCTAACCCGGGAGGAGGAGGTAACAGTAAAGTAGAATTTACATACCTGACTACTGAACTTACAGGCAATCTTAGCGCTGCTAGCATTGGTGATATGAGGGCTTCACGTTTTAATGCCTCTGGAACTCGTGCGCTTGCTTGCGGAGGCATTATTCCTGCTGGTTTTGGAGTTTGGGCTAATGGAAATGGAAGCTATTCGCAAGGTAATTTCAGCACAGGCCAAACCACAGGAGCCGCATATAATGGACAAGCAAATTCGGTACAGGCAGATAACGTAACTTCATTTTCTCCATGGACCTTATCAAGCTCAGCAACAGGACCGCTTCCGGTTAATCTTGTAAACTTTAGAGCTAAAGCCATTGAGAAAAAAGTGAAGGTTTATTGGACCACATCCAACGAACTTAATATAGACAAGTACGATGTAGAAAGAACAATAGACAAGGAGTTGTTTACCTTTATTGGAATGAAAAAGGCAATTGGCCCAATGGCTAATTATAACAACTATGAATTGTTTGATCATGAGCCAGTTGATGGAACACAATATTATCGCCTTAAAATAATTGACAATGATGGTATAGCCAAGTACAGTCAATTAGCTCCTGTTAATTTTAGTAATCAGCAGTTTGGAATAAACTCCATTTTTATTGACCGTGCCAGTGACATGAGTGTTTCGTTTAATTACGATTCCGAATTGCCATATACCTATATGATAACCGATATGTTAGGACGCGTAATTATGATTAGCTCTGAAAACTCAGCAGTGATTGGAACCAATCAGTTAACGCTTCCGGTTAGCTTGTCGCAAGGCATGTACTCGTTAACTATACGAAATTCAGAAAAATCAACATCTAGAAACTTTGCTTTCTAATTTTTGATTTTTTAAAAATCATAAAAGACCACTCTGAAATATTGAGTGGTTTTTTTTTAAATTTGTTCCGTCAATTAATCTAACTTCAAAATAATAAATTTTAATGAGAAAAATTTTACTGGCAATAGTGCTATTTTCTTTTGCTGTTAATCACAGTTTTAGTCAATACAATTGGGGTGCAGTTACTGCATTCGGTGGGTCTACCTCGCAAACTTCGCAAATTCGTTCTGCAACAGATGGTGCCGGAAATACTTTTGTTACAGGAATTTACGATGGTTCATATAGTTTTGGCCAGATTCCGCTGACCTGTGTAGGCATTAATGCGGGCTTTGTTACCTTAATAAATAATGGAATGGTTATTTGGGCTAAGAGTTTTAGCGAACAAAACGCATTTTGCGATGTGGTTGATATTAAATACCATAATGGATTCATCTACTTTGCCGGCAATTTTTCATTTTACCTGACATTGGATGGAACCACAATTTACAGTGCAGGTGGCAATGATGTATTTTTGGCAAAAATGGACATGAATGGTGGTCTTATATGGATGAAAGCATATGGCTCCACAGGCGATGAGTATGCATCTGCTATGGATTTAGATGCAACTGGTAATATTTATGTTGCCGGCAGCTATTATGCCTCAACCACCTTTGATACCCAAACAATAACAAGTGCAGGAATGCTGGATATATATACCGCTAAGTTTGATTCAAACGGATTATGTGGCTGGCTTAAATCGGCTGGTGGTACCAATGTTGATGGTGCTTCGGGTATTGTAGTAAAAGGCAGTGATATTTATACATGTGGTACTTTTAAAGGAAGCAATGTTAGTTTTGGCAATGGAGTAACCGTAACAGTAAGTGGTTCCGATTTTGGAATTTATTTAGCCAAACAAGATTTAAACGGGATAGCTCAAAGCGCTAGCAAAGTGGGACAATCGCCCAACCTGACCATAAAGAATCTGTCAATAGATAATAATAACAGGTTGTATTTTGGAGGACTTTATGTTGGAAGCATCAACCTGGGAGGCAACCTTCCGGGTGCAGGAAGCACCAATGTATGGGCTGCTTGCTACACAAATAGCTATGCAAAAGCATGGGCAAAAACCGGAGGAAATGCTCAATTGGCTGATGATATTGGAGGGATGACCGTAACTCCAAATGGTAATTTTGCAATCGTAGGTAATATTTCGGCCCCAATGACTTTTGGCCCTATCACCGTTCCATTTAGTGGAAACAACACCGATGTTTATACCGTAATCTTTGATGTTAATGGCACAGCAGTTGCCTCTCAAACTGCTACAGGTGCCGGTGAACATAAGGGAGCAAGCGTTAGCAGCAGTGGTGTTAATCAGCTAAACTATTGCGGTATGCTTGCGGGGCTTACTAATTTTGGAACTACGTCTTTTACACCTTCAACTTCTAACAACATGTTTTTTATTTCTGATTTGTCGTTAGGGGTTTTAGATAATGAGGAAATAACTTCAAGTAGTAAATACATTATTTCACCAAACCCTACTGCTGATTTTGTTAGCATAACCATTCCCACAACAACAGAGGATACCCGTGTTGAGATTATGGATGCAAATGGCAAGATGCTTGCTATACACCGCCTCAGTAAGGTAAATAATGTAATAGACCTTAAAACTTTTGAGAACGGTATTTATTTTCTCAAAGTAATTAACAGCAAATCAACTGAGGTTAAAAAAATAGTAAAAAAATAAACTTTTGTATCACATAAATAGTTATCTTTGAAATTAAAATAATTCAAAACATAATAATGATGAAAAAAACAATAACACTCCTGTCACTAATGACCATTGCGATTATCTCTTTTGGTCAAAACGAAAAGGTTGTTTCTGCACCTGTATACACTTTTGATGGACCTCACAAAGGGATTGTGTTTACTCCAAGCCCAACAGCAAATGTTGAGTTAGCTAAGGAAGCAGACGGAAGTTTTAGTTTTTATGTACTCGATAAATCAAATGTAAATGCGGAGATGCCTGACCTTGCAAAAGCCGAAGTTATTATTGGTTATGAAGACGAAACATTAAACGAGCGTTTTGAAATGACCAATAGCAACAATAAGTTTAACTTCCGCAGTGGACGAACTGCAGATTTGTTGTATTTTGTTATTACTTATGAATATGCAAATAAAGTTGTGCATGCGCGTTTCCTTGCTAAGGATCTTAAGTAAGCAATTGCTCTATAAATAATAACTGTGCCTTGCCTTCAGCAAGGCATTGTTTTTTTACAATATCCTGTACTTGATTCATAAGTACTCAAATATTGCAAAACCCTGAATGGTAACTACTGCATAAAACTTACTTTATATTTGCTCAAAAAAAATACGGGTTGAAAAAGCTTTTCGCTATAATTGATAATGTTCGGGAATACTACTTGTATGCAGCTTTAAACATCATATTTAATATACTTAGTGTAATAGCTGCACTATTTTCTATTGCACTTGTTATTCCGTTTTTAGACTTTTTGCTTAACTCAACTGATCACACTATTGAAGGCATAGGCATGTTTGCCAACCTAAAGCGATTTTTTTATCAGTATCTCCAATCTTACATTAATGCCCAGGAACAGTATTCGCCAGGAAATGGAAAGCTGCGTGCTTTAATGAGTATATGTATAGTAGCTGTTTGCGCTATGTTTTTAAAAAACCTCTTCAGATATCTGGCAATGTATTATCTGGCAGTTATTCGCAACGGTGTCATACGCGATATACGAAACAAGATGCTTGCAAAAATAATGAAATTACATCTCAGTTATTTTTCAGAATCGCGCAAAGGAGACATCATGGCTCGCATTACCAACGATGTTACTGAGATAGAATGGTGCATTATGGGAGTATTAGAAAGTATTTTTCGGGATCCGGTTTCCATTATACTTACCTTAATTATTTTGTTTTCTATTAGTCTTAAGTTGACATTAATTGTCTTTATGATCTTGCCATTAGCCGGATTAATAATTGGAATAGTAGGAAGAAGCCTGCGCAGAAACAGCACCCGGGCTAGAGCCTTGTTTGGTCAATTGGTAACCATAATTGAAGAAACTTTAGGGAGTTTAAAAATTATTAAATCATTTACGGCAGAGAATTATGTACTCAAAAACTTCTTTGCAATAAATGAAAAGTACAATACTACGATGTTAAAGGTTTACCGAAGAACAGACCTTTCGGCTCCTTTGTCCGAATTTGTTGCTAGCATTGCTGTAATGATAGTCATGTATATTGGAGGCTCTATGGTCCTTGTGGGCAATGCAGCATTAAGTGGAAGTGACCTAATAGGTTACATAGCTATGTTTTCACAAATAATTCCTCCTGCTAAGGCGATTACCACATCATATTACAATATTCAAAAAGGTATTGCTTCGGCCGAGCGTATTGATCATATTACTGGAGCTCAGGAATTGATAGTTGATCAGCCGACAAGTAGTGATAAAAAGAATTTAATAATGCCATTGTGTTTGAGAATGTATCATTCAGCTATGATGAAGGGAACGTATTAAAGAATATAAACCTGACTATACCAAAGGGAAAGACACTGGCAATGGTTGGTGCAAGTGGTTCGGGCAAGAGCACATTATCATACCTTATACCTCGTTTTTACGAAATAAGTTCAGGCCGTTTATTAATGGATGGCATCGAAATAAAGGACATTAAACTAAATAGCCTACGCCAATTAATAGCTTATGTTTCGCAAGAGACGGTGCTGTATAACGATACCATTCGAAACAATATACTTTTTGGTTTGCAAAACAAATCGGATGAGGAGATCGTACATGCATCTACTCTGGCACATGCCAATGATTTTATAATCGAATTGCCCGAAGGATATGATACCATTATTGGTGATGCGGGTAGTAAATTGTCGGGTGGGCAGCGGCAACGAATTGCTTTGGCGCGAGCTATATTAAAAGATGCCCCAATAATTATTTTAGATGAAGCTACCTCGGCACTCGATACTAACAGCGAAAAGATTATTCAAAATTCGATTGAAACCATTATGAAACACAAAACCTGTTTGGTAATAGCGCATAGGCTGAGCACGGTTCAGCATGCCAATGAAATTGTTGTACTTGATAAAGGCGAAATTGTAGAGCGAGGTACACATGCCGAGCTTTTGGAAAAAAACGGATTTTACAAAAGGCTATGTGATTTGCAAGAAATAGTTTGATGATTATAAAACTAAAGCCGAATTAAGTTGTTTTCTTACTATGAGCACTTTTAGTATAAAAGATATAGAGACCCTTACGGGAATAAAATCTCACACCATAAGAATTTGGGAACAGCGATATGAATTGCTACAACCCAAGCGGACTGATACCAATATCAGATATTATGATGATGATGACTTAAAATTCTTATTGAATGTTTCTTTGTTGAACCGCAATGGGGTAAAAATTTCTAAGATAGCTGGACTTAGTCTAATTGACCTTGAAAAGTTAGTAGGAGAAATCACCAGCGATTCAAGTGATATTTCTATTCAAATTCATAAGCTTACTGCTGCAACGCTTAATCTTGATGAGCATGAATTTACATTAATCATTAATAATCACTGTAGCCTCAATGGATTCGAATATACTATGTATAATCTTATATTCCCATTCATGTCGCATCTTGGTGTTATGTGGCAATCAGGTACTGTAAATCCTGCATTCGAGCATTTTATTACCAACATTATAAGGGCACGTCTGGTTGTAATGACGGAGATGCTTGGAGCACGTCCCTCTTCATCAAGCATCAAAAAAGCAATCTTGTTTTGTCCCGAAGGAGAGTATCACGAAATAGGTTTGCTGTTTGCAAACTATATGCTGCGAAATTATGGTTTTCATACCTTATATCTAGGTCAAAACATCCCTGTTCGTGATGTAGAAGTTATAGCAGCCTCTTTCAATCCGTCCTTAATATTTGTGAGTTTTACTTCATCTAATAATGCCAAAACGCTTCGCAAAAATATTGAGGCACTCGAAAATTTCAAGGCAAATGTTCCTTTGCTACTTTCAGGGCGCATGATTTCTGCCCAGTTAATGCAAATTCCAATTCAAGCCTCGGTGATAAATAATCTTCAGGATTTTTATCAAACCATTGAAAAGGTGTAGCCCATACAAAATAATTAAAAAAAATTTTGTTTAATTATTTTAAGGGCTATATTTGCACTCCCAAAAAAAGGGGAGCTTAGCTCAGCTGGTTCAGAGCATCTGCCTTACAAGCAGAGGGTCACTGGTTCGAATCCAGTAGCTCCCACACAAAATATGGGGATCTCCCAAAAGAAAAAAATCCTGACTGTTCATAGCCAGGATTTTTTTTTGCACCTGTGCCATCTTTTATTCTTAGACAAACTTCTAATAATTTCGTTGCATGCCTAATTATCGCATTTGCTTTACACATGTACTGGGCAAGAGCGAATTATCGGCCTACCGAGTGTCTAAGCGCTTCTCTTTTAGTTAAACGGAAAAATAAAAGCTAGTGCATCAGGTATAGCGAGTAAATTTTTACAATCATCAAATTCGAGCAAAAGTAAAAGTGCTTCCTGTGCCTAAATAGGGAGGTTGCTTTCATAACTTATGCATTGCACCACGCTTAATATTCAATTGTTATTTTATATTTGCAATTTAAAGGCTACTAAAATGAAAAAGGCACTGTTTGCTTTCTATAGTTTTATGCTCATTTGCATGTTTGCAAATGGACAATTCCAAATTGGACATACTGCAATAAATTTTGTTGATAGCAGCCGTAACAATCGGGTTATACCAACCGAAATTTATTACCCCGCAGTTGTTGCTGGCGAAAATGTTCCTGTGGCAGGAAGCGAAAAGTTTCCATTGGTTGTGTTTGGTCATGGGTACTTGACTATTTTCTCTGCTTATCAGAATATTTGGGAGGCATTAGTCTTGCAAGGTTACATAGTAGCATTGCCCCGAACCGAAGGCTCTCTCTTCCCATCTCATTTGCAATTTGGAAACGACCTTGCTTTTTTACCCAAGGCATTTAATGAACTAAATGCAACCTCCACGAGTTTGTTCTTTAAAAGGTACTCCGAAAAAGTGTGTGTTGCCGGACATAGTATGGGCGCAGGTGCCACCTTCTTAGCATCTGCCGGCAACAATGCTATAACAGCGCTAGCGGTTTTGGCACCTGCCGAAACCAATCCTTCGGCTGTGGCAGCTTGTAACGGTATAGCTATACCATGCTTGATATTTGCCGGTAGCAATGATTGCATTACCCCACCATCCACAACCTCTCAAGTAATGTATGACTCACTCGATAGTCAATGCAAAACATACTTAAACATTAATGGAGCAAGTCATTGTCAGTTTGCCAATTATAACTTCAACTGTTCGTTTGGAGAAACAACATGCATAACCCCGCCAACCATAACAAGAGCAGTGCAGCATACCACCGTTAATAAATACCTGATTCCCTATTTAAATTATTTCTTAAAAAATAATTGTCAATCCTGGTTTAACATGCAGGACTCGCTATCAACTGCCACCGAAGTTATCTGGCAACAGGCATGCCTGCCCCAGGTTAATTGCACCGCTCCAATTAACCGTACTACCAAAAATATTACTTCCACCTCTGCCAAACTACAGTGGTTAAAGCCAACATGTTGCCATACAATTGAACTGCGCTATAAGCTATCAACTGCTCAGGCATATTCATGGACCAATGTTATAGGTGCTGTTTCTTCTTATTCACTTACCGGCTTGCAGCCGGCTACCGGTTACACATGGCAAGTACGCACAGTGTGCGATGATGATGCTACGGTAAAGTCGCCCTGGAGCGCAAAGCGAACCTTTACAACAGCTAGCAACCGAATAGGCGATGAGGGTACTGATGATGTTGCTGAGCAGTCTGAGGAGATAGTCATTTCTCCCAACCCCGGTAATGGTAAGTTTATCGTATCGTGCGAAAATTATACGGGCTACTCTATAAAATTTGTAGTGTACAATTTTGCAGGTCGAAAAATGTTGCAAAAAACAGAACCCGTATTAAATCATAATTTTGAAGTTGAAATGGATATGACCATGCACCCAAAGGGCATCTACATATTACAGATTTTTACACCGGATGAGATTGTAACAAGAAGGTTGGTGATAGAGTGAGGTTGGTTTTTTGTAATGTCCAATTCATTTCTAAAATACTTAATTTCATGTAATTAAATATTTAGTTTTGTAAGATAATTAGATAAACAGATTTTATGGCATTTATAGATAGGGTAATGGATGTTTTTTTTACTATCAAAGGCATTTCATTATCGCTGCGCCTTGGTTCATTTTTAGGATTTCTTTCGAAACCCTTTGCCTTTTTTTCAAATTATTTAGCCCTAACTAAATTCATTTCTAAAAACAACAAAAGAGGTGTTATGAATGATTTCTTCGTGCCCATACGAAGGAAGGGTGTGCGGGATGAATATTACCAGTACTTGCTAATGCAACATAAACTAAATGAACAGAATATTACTTATTTAGAATTTGGTGTATATAAAGGCAGCTCAATGCGCTGGTGGGTAAATCAAAATAAAATGGAAGGTTCATTTTTGCCGGATTTGATACGTTTGAAGGATTGCCTGAAGCGTGGGGGCCTTATGCAAAAGGAGGTATGAAGGCAGATATGCCTGAAATTAATGATGATAGAATAGAATTTGTTAAGGGGCTGTTTCAAGATACGTTATATAATTTTATTGAAAGAAATAAAACCAAACTAGCAGGACGTTTAGTAATAAACCTCGATGCTGATTTATTTTCAGCAACAATTTTTGCATTAGCTACTTTGAATCCATACTTGAAAAAAGGCGATATTATTATGTTTGACGAGTTCAATGTTCCTAATCATGAATATTTGGCATACAAAATATTTACTGAAAGTTTCCCAATAAAATTAAAGCTTGCTGCAGCAAGATTGAATTTTTATCACACAGCATTTGTGGTTGAATAATGAAATTTCTAACAGCATTCATACTAGTTTCAGGTAATTTGATTTGCTCAATTGGCATGGCCCAAATGGGCAATTTTGTTGATAGTATTGTTGGACAGTTTGGCTCAGCATCATATAAGCAATATAATATAGGAATAGCCACTCCTACAACAGCGGATAGTGCGCAACTCGAAATAGTTTCAGAAGCTTGGACATGTTTTCCTGTTATTTGTAATTTTAGGAGTATTATTTGGTTTGATGTTTCAAAATTTTCTCAAAGCTTGTTTTTGGATAGTGCGAAGTTGATGCTGACACCAACGCTTAATAACATTAATGGAATTCCCGGCACACCAATGTATGGCACTGCAAATGCATCTGAGGTTTATTTAAATATTTCGCCAATCCCTGGAATTGTTACCTGGAATAATCAACCTCAAGTTGATTTGGGAAATGTTTCAATCATTAAAGCAACTAACAGTAATTCAATAACTGACATTGATATTACTATTTTTGTTGAGAAATGGATAAAAGGACTTAGGCCAAACTATGGAATCACTATGAGACTCCAAAATGAGATTCACTATAATTCTATGATTTTTCATTCTGGTAAATCAACAATACAAAACGCTCCCAAGTTAAAAATATACTATCACACAAACGACTCTGGTATTGCACAAACTCCAAACACCACCACATACATTGGTTACAATTATACCGATGATGGGTTTACAATTTTTTTTAACGATGACATAGGTTCCTTAGCCGAAAATATAGAGGTAGAAATATTTGATGACATCGCTCGCTTGGTATATGCTCAACCTTATAACTTCAGAGCATCCAATCAATTAAGCCTTTCGGCCAATAAAATTAACATGGCTGCGGGTAATTACTTTGTACGGTTAGGTAATGAAAAGTATCAAAAGGTATTGCGATTATTGGTCAATTGATTTTATTTTAAAAACACCCTTTCATTTATTTTGCTAAATCATGAAATTTGCAATTTCAGTAGCAGCCTTATCGCTTGCGCCACTGTTACCAAGTAGGGTAATGAGCTGGTCGTAGTCAGCAATCATTTGTTGGCGTCCGTTGCCTGCAATAATTTTTTCTGTTTCGCTTCTTAATCTTTCAAAATTAAAATCTTCTTGTATAAGCTCGGTTACAATCTTTTTATCTGCTATCAGATTTACAAGCGATATGTATTTAATATCAACCAGGCGTTTTGCAATTTGTATGCTTACCCAATTGCCTTTATAACAAACAACTTGCGGTACACGGAATAGCGCTGTTTCAAGGGTTGCGGTGCCACTGGCAACTATGGCAGCATGTGCTATGTTAAGCACATCGTATGTTTTATTGCGCACTATTTCTACACTGGCGTTGTTTATAATGGAAGCATAAAAAGAATCATCTATAGAAGGTGCAGCAGCAAGAACAAATTTATAATCAGGAAATTCTGCCGGCATACGCAGCATTAAAGGCAACATTGCATTTATTTCTTGTTTTCTGCTTCCGGGTAATAGCGCAATCACCGGTTTGTCAACCTGCAAACTTGATTTTTGTTGCGATCGATATTGTTGCACTGCATCAAGCAACGGGTGTCCAACAAAACACGCCTCCACATTGTATTTTGCATAAAAGGCCTTTTCGAATGGAAGGATAACCAGCATCTTATCAATGGTACGTTTTAATTTATGAACGCGCGATTTTTTCCATGCCCAAACCTGAGGCGCTATGTAGTAAATGGATTTAATGCCTTGATCATGCACAAATTCGGCAATTCGCATATTAAAGCCAGGATAATCAATAAAGATGACACAGTCAGGTTGATAAGCAGCAATATCTTCTTTGCAAAAAGAGAGATTATTAAGAATGGTACGAATGTTAAACAACACTTCGGCAAAACCCATAAAGGCAAGTTCGCGGTAATGTTTTACAATGGTAGCTCCTTGTTCTTGCATTAAATCGCCTCCCCAACTTCTAAAATTAGCTGTTGGAAATTTATGCTTTAAAGCTTTGATAAGGTTACTACCGTGCAAATCGCCCGAAGCCTCTCCTGCTATGATATAAAACTTCATTCCCGTGTTTAAAAGAATTTAAAATAAATAACCACCAGCGCATACATAAATGTTGAAAGCAAAACTCCGCGAGCACTATGTTCCATGTCTTTGTGTAAAAACAAATAAAATGCCCCACCATTCAACAATAATGATAAGCTAATAAATGGGCTAAGCATGCGATGTTCAAGTAATACAGGTAATATAGAAGTAAACGAGGCATCGCCCCAAAAAGTGATTTTAAAAAACACGGCTCCTATTAATGGCATAAGCAAGCCTACAAGGATGCCAAGAAAGAGGTTATCAAATTTGTTCAAGTAATTTTTTTTTGAAAGTCGAGCAAAGGTAAATGATTTGGTTGTTCAAGATAACACGATTAAGAAAAAGCGATGCATTTAATTTTCATTTCTTTCAAATTTATTGCTTGCTTTGCACATACGCTAACTTGAAAAAGCTTCACATTATATTGAAACACGTACTTATATGCTGTTATACAGGCTAGTATCTTATTAAGTTAACTCAAGATAATTTCAATTAGCCTTTTTATTGAAGGCACCGTTTTAAAGCTGCATAAAATAGAAGGCAATCAGGCGTACAAAAAATGATAATAACAAATAAAAATATTTTATAATGGCCACACCCGCATTCTTTATTATTTCGGTAATAGGAGGTTTAGTCCTCCTGTTCATGTTCTTCTATTTTGTACCGGTCAATCTATGGATTACCGCTGTGTTTAGTAATGTACGCATAGGCATTCTTGATTTAGTTACCATGCGATTACGAAAAGTACCACCTTCCATCATTGTAAATGCACTTATTACCAGCAGTAAGGCAGGTCTCGATATTACCTGTAATGAGTTGGAAACGCACTTCCTTGCCGGAGGTAATGTAAACAATGTGATTAAGGCCATGATTAGTGCCGACAAGGCGAATATACCCATGAGCTTTAAAATGGCAACTGCCATTGATTTGGCTGGTCGTGATGTTGCCGATGCCGTTCAGTTAAGTGTTAATCCACGTGTAATTGATACCCCACCTGTTAGTGCGGTTGCAAAAAATGGAATACAACTAATAGTAAAAGCTCGTGTAACTGTGCGCACTAACATTAATCAGTTGGTTGGTGGAGCAGGCGAAGAAACTATACTTGCCCGTGTAGGCGAAGGCATCGTAACTAATATAGGTAGTACCGATGATCATAAATTAGTTTTAGAAAATCCGGATCAGATATCGAAAACAGTTCTTGCCAAAGGGTTGGATGCAGGTACTGCATTTGAAATTCTGTCTATAGATATTGCCGACATTGATGTTGGTGATAATATTGGTGCCAAGTTACAACAAGATCAGGCAGCGGCAGATTTAAAAGTTGCGCAAGCAAAAGCTGAAGAGCGCAGGGCAATGGCTGTAGCAACCGAGCAGGAAATGAAAGCAAAGGCGCAGGAAGCCCGCGCCCGTGTGATTGATGCAGAAGCACAGATTCCGCTTGCCATAGCCGAAGCATTTAAAAATGGCAGCCTCGGTGTAATGGACTATTACCGCATGCTAAACATGCAAGCCGATACAAACATGCGCGATTCCCTAGGCAAAACGGATAAGGACAATAAAAAATAATATTGATTTCTTAAACAAAAAAAATCCACTTCAAGCGAAGTGGATTTTTTTTTTGATAATAAAATACAGTTGCGCATGGGGAGACGAAGGAGCACAGATAATTTCTTTGTTTGATGATAAAATACAATTGCGCACAGAGGCACGGAGGTGCACGGAGAAATACTTTGTTTGATGATTGAATGTGTGGCGCACGGAGGCCCACGAAGAAATTCTCTTTTTGATGGTTAAATGTTTAGGCGCATGGAGACACGGAGGGGCACGGAGAAATTCTTTTTGATGATTGAGTGTGTGGCGCACGGAGGAACGGAGGATTACGGAGATTTTTTTTGGATGATAAAAACACAGTTGCGCACGAAGAAATTCTTTTTTTGATGATTAAATGTAAGGGCGTACGATGGCGCAAGGAGAATTTCTTTTTATATTTGAGGGAGCTGTTTTTTGCCGGTTGCATATGTACTAACATATTGCACCACCCGGAATTTTTATTTTTTCCTTTTATATAAAGATGCCGACCCTCATGGGTTTTAATGGCTGTATAAAAAATCTTAGAGCTCCATAGGAGCGACATGTTAATAGAAGGAATTGGTGCCGCTGTAACATAGTCCCGTAGAAGCGACCTATAAATGGAATGAATTCGCGCCCCAGTTGTTGAGCTCCGTAGGAGCGACACCGTTTTTCTCAGAAATGTAGTCCATTCTGGAATCTATTTGATAGAAGTTATTTGGTGCCCCGAAAAGCCCTTGCAATTATCAGGGCATAGTTGATGATTACTGTATGTTGAAAATCCTTGCATGCTTAATAGTTTTCGAAGTAGTGTTTTAATATGATTAAGTTTTAAAGATTTGCCTATAAATATAAAGTTTTTTTGAATCTACAAGCAAGCTTGTAAAAAAATCGGTTTAAAATAGACATAATCTACTGTTGGTATATCAACAACTCCCATAAGTGCACTCAAAAATTTTTTTTTAATATTAAGTTATTGGTGTTTAATGTTTAGATTATAACGTAGGCAGCAACAAAGTACATTTTTCTATCACAAAATTAAAAGCTTGTCATGATTAAGGAGTAATCAACTTGTGTTTATAAACCAAAGCCCCGCAATTGCGGGGCTTTGGTTTAAGTGTGCATAATTTCTAACGTATAAATTTGGCGGAGCTCATTTTTTTGCCATCTGATATACGGATAAAATACATTCCTCCTGCAAGCGAGTTTTTAAAGTCTATTTGTATAATATTATTTTTTTGAACACTTAATATATAGTCATAGTTATTAAGTTTTTTGCCATCCATACTATAAATATCGGCAATTACGCGAGGTGCATTTTTAAGGTTGCTATTGTTTAATCTTACAAACAATTGATTGCCCTGCATGGGATTGGGATATACCAAAATTTCTGCATTGGCCTGGGCAAGAAACTGTTCTATACTTTGCGCACATGCCGGTGCAATGTTAACCACATCGCAGCTCTCCATGCCTTGCGGATCCTGTATGCATAAGTGAACACTAAACCAGACCGTATCGCCATCATTATACAAGCAGTTTTCGCAATCAACAATGCAATAGTCTGCACTATCGTATGAGTCGCACTGTTCTTCGGGATGGAAGTGCAAGTTATGCTCCTTGTGCACAAACCAATAGTAGCTAAGAGCGCTATTAGGAGACTCGGCATCGCTTACTTGTGCTGCTAAATTTAATAACGACTGACCAGAACATAGTTGAGTAGGCGATGGACTGGTAATGTTTACTACAGGTGGGGTGTTATTAATAAAGATTTTAAATACTTTACAACCAACAAGCCCTTGCGTATCGTTTACGCATAGCTTAACATCATACGTAACCGGGCCCACATTTCCTGGTGAAAAAGTGTGCATAACCAATGGCCCCGATCCAATAGCACCATTATCATCAAAATCCCAATCATAAGTGAGTGGACTGTTTTCCGGATCGAAAGAAGCAGTACCATCAAAGTTGATTGTAGTGCCCGTTGGTCCGTAGTTTACGTTTGCAGTTGGAATGGATATAGGCGGATTATTGATAAATCCCGGAAAGCAATATTTGTAAACCTCATTAGGATATGCAACATAATAAATACAACCGTTATTTGGATTAAATTTAAGGTCAACAATATTTTCGGCAGAGCTATCAAACAATACCACACTATCGGGTACATAGTTGCTATTTACTTTTAAAAAGCGAATCCAACCTTCGCCATAATCGCCAAACCAGATGGAATTACGGAAATCTTCAGGCACCAGCAACGAGTTTAAGAAGAAGCCACCCATAGCCGCATTGCCGGGATACATAGCTCCCTGTATGGGCGAGCTGATGTTGCTAATATCAATGGGTATGCCTTTGCCGGTTTGGTTTGAAAAAATAGGCGCACGGGCATTAGCAGGAAAGTTTGCATTTTTATGATGCCATTCAATTAAGGGTCTTGTATGTTTCCATTGATTAGGAGTTAGCTGATTTGTATCGCAAGGGTCTTTAAGCACGTGAGGAATATTGTATTCCTGATCTATCAAATCATTAAACTTATAAAAGGGTGCTCCACAACCCGGATAAAAACTATTAGGAACTTCGGTGTTTTCAACCTTAGCATTTTTTAATTTAACGGTAGCTGTCATTCCTTCAAAAACGGGCCACCCACAATTAAGGCCTTTCGTTTTTACAAGCGAAATTTCTTCCCAATCGCTCCAGCCCACATCGCCCACAATAAGATAACCCGGATTTCCTGCTGTAATGTCGGTATCACCCGAATTTGGTATTACCTGAAAGCGGAAAGGGTTTCTAAAACCGATGGTCCATATACGCGACTGCGGTGACTTAGGCTTGTTAGCATCCCAATACGGATTTGTACTTAGTCCATTTCCATTGGCCGGATCGAGGCGTAAAATTTTGCCTGCCAGTGTTCCGAGCATTTGCGCTCTATAACATCCTACATTTTGACCAGGAGTAATGGTGCCATCTACTAAGCCCTGCTGCCACCAGGTATCGCTATTGCTGCCTGTATCAGGGTCAGAACCATAACTTGCAGCATCGGCCATGGCACAAATTAAACTTCCATCAGTACCAAACTCGATAGCTCCATTGCTATGCGAAAAATATACAACCGGAAAACCATCTTGCATACTATCGCCCAACAAAATATACCGTGAACTGTAAATGGTAGATTTTAAATCGTTTGTAGCATCGGCAGTGTAGCGTGTTATACGACCAAAGGTGGCTGTATCATTCCATGTTATAGCAGGATTGTAATTCAATGAGTCAGAATATTCATAGAAATAACGGTCAACAGAATAAGCCAGATAAAAATACCCATTGGTTAAAAAATTTGGATCGAGTGCAAAACCATTTAAGCCATTATCACCCACCAATCCAATCTCTTCTGAAATATTAATAAGCGTATCGGGCATGAGTTGATCATTTTGGTCTAACAGAAAAACATATCCTTTCTTATCCCAAATATATCCACGTCCATTTTTATCCCAGGTAATACCTTCTATAGATTTTAAATTGTTGGAAGATGAAATTACATTGGCTTTGAAGAAGCCGTTGGGTAAAACTTGCGAGTAGGCTTGTACAAAGCATAGTAAACAAAAGCGCTTAGTAAAACTCTTTTCATTGTTATTTTTGATTTTTATTTTTTGTTCCTGAATTATGCAAAGTCGTTGTTTTTTGTGTTCGTATGATTAACTTATCAGACGGGTTCTTAAAATATTAAGGAATACATATTTCTACGTAAAAAGCAAGCTAGGGCTGTTGCCTTGTAATTATATTCAAGCTTGTTGGTTTCTTTGTTAATCATGTTATTATAACACCTTTGCAAAAGTACGTAAGAAATCAGGTTTATATTAGTGCTTGTCCTAAATAGTCGGAAATTTATAAACACCCAAGCTTGTATTTTCGGCATTTGTAAAACTTTTTTCCCGAAAAAAACTCCCCTCATTAAGCCACCATCTCCCACTCGTCAAATGAACGTTGTTTTTTTTATAAACCAGCTAACTTCTGTTACATTTGCCACATTCATTTATCATTTAAAAAACTAATAAAAATCATTTTATATGGGTTACGATGTCATAGTAATTGGAAGCGGTCCCGGTGGATATGTGGCCGCTATACGTGCCTCACAGTTGGGTTTAAAAACCGCCATTATTGAGCGCGAATCATTAGGAGGAGTATGCCTTAACTGGGGTTGCATACCTACTAAGGCGTTATTGAAGAGTGCACAGGTATTCGAATACTTGCAGCATGCAGCAGATTATGGTATAACCGTTAGTGGAGGCAGTGCAGACTTTACCAAAGTAGTTAACCGCAGTCGCGGTGTAGCCGAAGGTATGAGCAAGGGGGTACAATTTCTGATGAAGAAGAATAAGATTGATGTCATTATGGGTTCGGCCAAATTAGTTGCCGGCAAAAAGGTTGAAATAACTGCACCTGATGGCAAAAAGAGAACCGAAGAGGCCCCAAATATAATTGTTGCAACGGGTGCGCGTAGCAGGGAGTTGCCAAATCTTAAACAAGACGGAAAAAAAATAATCGGGTACCGTGAAGCCATGACCTTGCCCTCGCAACCCAGGTCGATGGTAGTAGTTGGAAGCGGTGCCATCGGTAGTGAATTTGCTTATTTTTATAATGCCATGGGTACCAAAGTTACCATGGTTGAATTTATGCCTGCCATAGTGCCTGTAGAGGATGAGGAGGTGAGCAAGCAACTTGAAAAATCATTTAAGAAGTCGGGTATAACGGTGATGACTGAGTCGAGTGTTGAGAGCGTAGACACAACGGGAGATGGATGTGTTGTAACCATAAAAACTAAAAAGGGAGAAGAAAAGATCAGTTGCGATATCGTGCTTAGTGCCGTAGGAATAATCCCCTAACATTGAAAACATCGGATTGGAAGATGTTGGCGTTATTACGGATAAGGGAAAAATTCTGGTGAATGAATATTCGCAAACCAACATACCGGGAATATATGCTATTGGCGATGTTACCCCCGGTCAGGCACTGGCACATGTGGCAAGTGCCGAAGGTATTATTTGTGTAGAGAAAATTGCAGGACATCATCCTGAACCTGTTAACTATAACAATATACCCGGCTGCACCTATTGCAGTCCCGAAATAGCAAGTGTAGGCTATACCGAGAAAGCTGCTAAAGAAGCAGGATACGAAATTAAAGTGGGTAAGTTTCCTTTTAGTGCAAGTGGTAAAGCAAGTGCTGCAGGTGCCAAAGATGGTTTTGTAAAAGTAATATATGATGCTAAATATGGGGAGCTATTAGGCTGCCACATGATTGGCTACAACGTTACCGAAATGATAGCCGAAGCCGTAGTGGCGCGAAAATTAGAAACCACATGGCATGAAATTCTTAAGTCCGTGCATCCCCATCCTACCATGAGCGAAGCCATGATGGAAGCCACCGCTGCTGCGTATGGCGAGGTGATACATTTGTAAAGCCCCATTGGTAAGATTTATAAATGTCTTTTCCATTGGCTATTGAATTTTAGCAAATAATAAATTCTGAAGCGAATTGAAAAAGTCCTACCTACAGGATTTATTTCTTACCTAAAATTTCACTCCTACATACAAACCTGCCGCAAGGCTTGAAGCATACATTCCACCGGCCTGCCATTCTAAATTTGTACCGATAGCCACTTTTTTATTGAGCATTCGTTCAATATTCATATTTGCTATTCCGCAAATATTATTAACAATATATCGTGTATACTGCGGCTCTAGTTGATATCCAAAGACATCAAAGTTGTCTTTGGATTCTTGCCAAATCTCATCAATGTAATCCAACTACAACATAGCCCCAACGGGGCGAAATTTTGGAAATAAAGGAACGTTACTTTAACGAAGCTATATCGGGGAGAATTTAATTTCATAGCTAAAACTTTTACTTAAATTTCAATTCAATCTGTTTTGCAGTTGAAAACTGAGTAAATATTTATTTCTCATTTGAAGAGCTTCAACCCGAATTAGCATATTAAAAAGCATCAGAATTTTTGATGTAGAATTCAAGTAAGATTTATTTGTTTGAATTTTACAACTTATGTCAAATGTCGCCCCGATGGGGCTATAGCATGCTCATTTATTCAACATTACCAAAGTTTCAGCCCTACGGGCTTTATTCGAATAGCAGTATGGCTAATATATATTTAGAGAAGATGCAGATTTCATCTTGTTAGAATTAAGCAAAAAAATATTTTAGCATTTAGCCCTGTTAGGGGCGAAATTTTGGTAATAATGGAATCCAACTTCAACATAGCCCCATCGGGGCGACATTTTGGTATTGATGGAAAGGTACTTCAACAAAGCCAGATCGGGGAGAAATTTATTTCTCAATCTCGAATTAATGTCAAACTCCCGGTAAAACTTTTTGGCTTATTATAAAAATCAATTGCATCAATCAAATAGTAATACACACCTTCGGGCGCAAAAGCACCATCTTTATATGTGCCGTCCCAGCTGTCTTCTACAGAATTTAGAATTTTTATTTGCTGCCCCCATCTGTTTAATATCTGTATAGAAATTTGTTTTACACTTCCATAGTAAACCTGCCAGGTATCGTTGAAGTTATCATTATTAGGTGTAAATACATTTGGAATAAAAATATTACAATCAAGCCAATGCAGATAGGTACTGTCTGCAGTTTTGCAACCCTGATTGTCAATTACCAGTATCACCCAACCACTATCGTTGGCGGTATAATTATTTGAATTATATAGTAGCCCATTCCAATTGTAGTTGGCATAGCCAATGGGCCCTAAAAAATCTATAGGTATATTTATACACTCATATTTCTCTTCGCCCAAATCAAAATTTGGATAGTCATAAACGCTGATGCTAAAAGTGTCTGATATATTTGTACAGCCATTCATGTTGGCTATTAACTGATATTGCCCGCCATTTCCAGATTGCAACGAGTTGAAGAATAAATTAGCATTTGAAGAAAAATTATTCCCATTGAACAGCCATTGATAAGTTGTGTTTGCTTGTGTAGCTTGATTGATAGAGATAGAGTCGCCAACGCATTTTTCAATTGATTGAAAATTATTTACAAAAGGTAATGGCTTTACTAAAATTAAAACTGAATCCTGCGCTTTGCATCCATTTGCAGTAATGCTAAAAGTATACAGACCACCCATAGTAAGATTATTTGCAGGTAACAGCAAGGAGGTGTAGCCAGCTTGTATTCCTAATAGATAATTCCATAAATAGGTACCCGTATCTGCAACAAGTGCTTGTAATTTAATTGTATCACCCATACAATAAATTGTATCTCCAGTGATAATAGGCAAAGCAGGAACTGGAAATACACTTACAGGAATAGATATTGAATCCATCAAGCAATTAAATTGCGTAGCATTTAGAATGTAAGTGCCGCTATCTGCCAATGTAGCGGGGTAAATTAATAATGTATCATTGGTGGTATGGGTGCCTAATGGAGATGTCCATGAGTAAGTTGTACTTGAAACAGAATTGGCAATAAGTAATAGCGTATCACCATTACAAAGCTGCATGTTTTCGGTAACAGTTATGGCAGTTGAATTAATCAAATTTAAAAATATAGAATCTAATCCACCAGGGCACAATGAATCAGAAAATTGCAGAAAATAATAACCAACATTAGTACTATCAAAATTATAAATGATTAAAGAATCATTGGTAGCAGTAATATTTCCGGGTCCTGACCATTGATAATTCACTTGCGGTAAATAGGTAGCGTATAAAATTATTGAATCTCCTTTACAGATAATAGTATCATCAAGTAGGATGCTCAATAATGAAGCAGGGTTAACATATATACTCACCGGTACAAAATCACTAAAACATGGAGAGTCGTTAGCAGCAATATAGATTATTGTATCGTTGAATATAGCGGAGGTTTGAAAAGTGTCTGCAATGGAAATCAATGAATTCAGATCGGCTTGACTAAACCAGGCAACGGGATTGGTAGCATTAATGAGCAACGAGTCACCTTTGCAGATAGTAAATTGCAAAGCCGAAGGGGGGCTAATTGTAGGGAGAGTATCAACGATAACAGTGTCCATAGCAGTGCAGCCAAATGAGTCTGTAATCATTACCGTATATGTACCAGCATTGGTTACATAATTATATGGCTGTGAATTTCCACCGGGCTGCCAATCATATAATATCATGCCGAGGTTGGCAACAAGCATAGTGCCGCTATTCTGGCAAATTTGAATAGGGCCCGAAGGCACAATTGTAGCTTGCAAATTGGAATTGGTAATAACTATAGACAGAGTTGTAGTAATACCGCAAACAGTAACATCGCAACTATAAGTACCGGCCGAGTCAATTACCTGTGTAAGCATGCTGCCACTCAATGGGGGGTGCCAGTTGATTACTGAGCTATCATTGGTAGAAATATTCAAGGTTATAGTTCCACCCTCACAGAGTTGATTGCCTGGGCTTGCAGTAATAAATGGAGAGGTATAAGCGATAATTTCCATAAAGTTAGAGGTTAACGTGCATCCTCCTGTATCTGTCCATACATAATGATATAACCCCGGGGATGTGGCATAGATACTTTGTGTATATCCAATAATAGTGCTGAGTGGGCCATACCATACAAATGCAATACCAGTGTCTGCAATTAATAAAACACTATCACCCGGGCAAAGTAGGGCATTGTTAGGAATTGCAGTTATATCGGGAGTTTCAATTTGGTCAATACTAATAGTTTTGGTTTTCGTTACTGAACATCCTGTAAGTGTATCGGTAAGTGTATATGTTGCAGAGTAAGCGCCTCCTTTATAAATCAGAATAGAGTCGCCATATTGAGAAATGTATGCAATGCCGGACCCGGCCACTGTAAAACTATCACAACCTGTGAGGTAAACCAGTTCTGTATCGCCCGGGCAAATAATGGCAGGGGCATAAGCGACAACGGTATCAGCGGGTGGTTGATTTACTTTTAAATAAAAGTCGCGCGAAATGGTGGCTATCACTAATCCTGAAATCAGGTGGTGTATTATAACCTCGACATTACAAAGAGAAGTAGAGTCTGCAATATATTTTTGATAGTGAAATTCAAAAGTATGTGTGAATGAACTGTCAAGCTGCCAATGAAACCCTCCGGTTATTTTCCACTCCATCAACACATCAAGCAGGGTTGTATCATTGCCGTTATAATAATCAATACTGTCGGCCACAAACATTTTAAAACTTTCACCTGCGCATAAGGTAACAGTATCCGTTGCCTCATGTAGTGAGTCAACAAAATATATCTGCGGATAGATAGTGTCCCCAATGCATTGGCTTGAATCGCCATTATAGGCGTAATAGTAAACTTCAATGCAATCATTCTTGCTGCATATACCTCCTGGGGCAGTTACATTATACGTGTATGCTCCCGGTTGCCATACTTGTAAACTATCGCCATTTTCAATGCCATTTGGCGTTTGCCAATAGGTGCTATATCCTTGATTAGAATTGATACCAACTAGCATTATGGTATCCGGAAAATTTACAAGAATGTTTTTTATGCAGGTGTCTATTGGTATTGCTGTAAATGGAATGCCACCGTAATTGGTAATGGAAGGAAGATTAGGAGCGGGATAAAGTATGATGTAAATGCTATCCTTATAACTCATGCAATTATCATTGGTACTTATTGTTACATACAAGAACCCTGTATTGGTTGCATATACTTTGCTCGGTCTTTCCATTTGACCATAGGAAATTATACTGTGGCCCTATTACTGCATTTTGTCCTGTTGGCAGCCACACGCTTACCGGCACAGAGTCGCACCCGATAATGGTATCCTTACCATTAATAAATGGAGAAACTACCGGATGAACACAATTTGTATCTGTACGAAAATAGTAATCGTAAATTGCTCGTGTTGAATCAAATGGTTGAGCAAAAAATATGTCCTTATTTCCATTGGTCAAACAAGAAATAAATTTCCCATACCATGCTTCGCCACAATGATTGGGTTTAATGCCCGGCCCTTGCGAAGATACATTTGAATTACTTCCATGAGGTTGAAAATTATTTCCATCGGGAACATTGATGATATGTTCGAAGCTACCACAGAGTGTAGGGTGATATTTATTTTGCATGGTCACCGAGGCGCAATTATCTTTTCCATGCCCACCTATGTGCCTTGCGTAAAGTCGGTTGGCAAGCGTATCATACGCTGCATAGAACACATCGTACTCTCCAACTGATTTGAAAAGCGCATCTCCAAACTCTTGGTTAAGTGCTGTCATTTCGCATTCAAAAACTCCACCAATACAAGCAGTTCCCTGAGCATCTGACGCAAGCGAATAACAGTGCAACTGATTATTGCTGCCTGTGGCAAATGCATTGGCAACCGAGCCATCCGGACGCATTCTAATTAAAAAAAGTTGATTAATAAATGGCGTCTGCAGATAGCTAATTGGATTTTGAGGAAGTATCATTTTTCCAGAATAATCTCCCGCCATGTAAATGCTATTCTGAGCATAAGCAAGGTTATATAAACTCACACTTGATGCAATAAATTTTTTAAACCAGGTGATATTTCCATTTTCATCCATCTTGCATAAGGCTGATGCATTAAAGCCGATGTTGTTATAAACAGTGCCGAAGTCGAGCGTGTCGCTAAATTGGAATCCAAGATAAATTGAATTCTTTTCATCTATGGTTAAAGCCAGGCCACGGTCATCATACTTGCTACTCCCCGTTTTAGACCATACGATATTTCCAGCCGAATCGCACTTGGCAATAAACATATCAAAAGATACGGAGTTAGTAATTGGATTAAAGGCACTCAGATAGCCGTTGTTGCCAAAGTAAATAGAATCTTTGAACTGACCTGTAAAAATTACATTGCCATTGGTGTCGGCCATGCAGGATAACGAAATGTCAATATCATTGCCACCAAAAAGTTTAGCCCAAAGAAAATTCCCGCCACTATCAATTTTTGCAATAAAAATATCCTGTGTGTTATTTTTTGATAGTAATGTAAAATTGCCAAAGGAAGCAGAGTCAGCAAACACACCAGTGATAAACAGGTTACCCCATTTATCGCTTGATAAGCCATAAGCCCTATCACTACCATTGCCGCCCGCAGAGATAGACCAAAGTAATGTGCCTGAAGCATTTTGTTTGCAAACAAATATATCAGCGGCTCCCTTAGAAGTAAGTGTTACCGTATCAAATTTGCACGTATTGCTAAAGAAGCCTGTTGTGTAAACATTGCCCCATATATCGGTTGTGTTTTTTAATGCTTCATCTGTGGCGGTACTTCCAAAACTTTGTAAATAGTTTGATTGAGATTTAGTATGAAAGCACAGAAGTAACATAAAAAAAAGCAAGTAGATTTTAAGCATGGTGGTAGTTTTAAGGTTGCTGAGACAAAACTGCCAAAATTTTTAGTTTCAAAACTGATATTGCATTTATATTGCGATAAGTTTACTTTATCAGAATTATGCAATTATTTTTACTAAAAAAGGCCGTTACAAACATTTGTAATGGCTTCTATATACGTTCTTTTAAGAATTAGTTAGCAGTCATTTATCTTGGTAAAAGGGTAAAAACCAAATTAATTGATGCAAAAAATTATTTCTTCCCAATTACCTCCTTAAACATCCGCTCGTATTGATCCGCAATTTTTTGTCAGTTGTATTCATTTTTTATTTTATTGAGATTATTTGCTGTAAATGAATCTCGTTTGGTTTTTACTTCATCATAATTGTCAATCATGTTGGCAACATCGGTTGGTGATTTAAAATAAAGGGCATTTGCAACTTGTATTATTTTCTATTTCTTTTAATTGGTTGGGGTTAGTGGTTTATTTTTCTAGAGAAAAAATTAATACTTACAATACCGGTTCATAAGTTTATTTGCTATTTAACATTTCTTTTCTATAATTTCACATTCATAGTTTGCAAACTACACGGTTCTTATTTTAATTAATTTTCCTAAAACAAAATCAAAACAAATGGATTCAACATTAAAATTTAGTTCTATTGTATCAGAAGGTATAATGAACAGGCAACAGGCAACACATCAAATTTACTACATTTATTTTAATACTTTTTGCAATTTTTAATACTAATTATACAATAGGGCAAGGAGTAATGTGGTCGCAAACCATTGGTATCAGTAGTCGAAATGAAACTGGCAATGCTATCATAAATACAATGGATGGTGGATTTGCAATAATTGGAAGTAGAACAAGCGAAAACAATGGATTGAAAGATGTGTATTTGGTTAGAATTAGTAATGAAGGAGAAGAACTCTGGTCACATGCTTATGGAGGAATATATAATGATGAGGGAATGGCAATACGCGAAACTGCGGATGGGGGATTTATTATTGCAGGCTATACGAATAGCTTTGGAAATGGTGCGGCAGATTTTTTTCTAATAAGAACAGAATCAGATGGTGATGAAGTATGGTCAACAAGTACCGGTAGTGCATTAGCAGATGGCAGTTATAGCATTGTTGTTGATGGTGTAAATTACCTTGCCTTTGGTTATACTAATGCCGGAGTTCATGGACAACGTGATATGGTAGCTGCTAAATTTAATGACCAAGGAACTAAATTGTGGTCATATAATTATGGTAGTACAGATAATGATGTATGCTTTGCAGCTTGTAAATCAAATGATGATAATGGGTTTATTTTAGTAGGCAGTACAGGTGCATTAGCACAACAAGATGTAATGGTAGTAAAGATTGATGGAGATGGTACAAAACTATGGGATAGTACCTATAACGTTAATTTGTCTCAATTTGCCTATTCAGTATGTCCCGGTCAATTGCAGAGTTATGTCATTGCAGGTAAAAGTTGGGATGCATCAGCCAATGTATCTCGCATGTTTTTATTAAAAATTACAGATAATGGCAACAAAGTATTTTATACTGAATATGGTGATGGCACTACTGACCAAGTAGCATTTGGTGTAATACAAACAGAGAACCTCAGGTTATACACTTGTAGGTTATAAAAATATGGAGGCTGGCAAGTTGGGATGTGCAGTACATACCAACGCTTATGGTGAAGTTACATGGGAAAATTATTTTGAAAGCGAAACAATAGATGAGTTTAAAGGAGCCTGTGTAGTTGATGATATCAACTTTGCGGTGGTAGGCACATCGTTAAATGAAGAAAACAATACGCCAGCCGATATTATAGTTGTTATGCTTGCAAATTGCAACTACAGACTTCCACGCAAAATTTGGATGCAAGATAGTTGGCGATATCAAGAACCTAACAATTCTAACAATTATCAGTTAACCAAACGTGACGAAATGATATTATTGGATGATGTAGTACCTTGTACAAATGGAGTAAGTTGTTGGCAAGATAAGGCAAATCGATTTATACAATTATGTAAAGAATTAAGGATTTCGACCGTTATTCTTGGGCATTTAGAAGATATAGTGAGAGAAGATAATGGAACATTTTCAAATTATCAAGATCATGATGCTGTGCATCCATTGCCCATTCCAACCATATTAGCAGATTATGATGGGACTGTATTAAGACAAAGATTAAAATTATTTATTCAAATGTTGCATAACGGTGGTGTTGACAATATTTATGCACAAGTGCGTGATAGGGAAATTGGACCCGGCCAATATGATTACACTTATACCTATGACGAGCCCAATGTTGCTATTACCAATAATACACAAATACTTAATGCCCTTTGTAGCCTTAACCGTAGCGTAGCTGATGGCGGCTTGGCCTTAGGTTTTGATGGTTTACTTTTAGACTATGAATACTTTGCACCCGATTATGGTAATGCATCACCTAATTGGGTAGAGCAATTTGGAGAGGTAAAAGATGGATGGGACCATTGGAAAACCTTAGCTGACGCTTATATTGACAAACGATATAAAGTTGTTGGTAATAATAAAAATTATTACCGCTTAAGAGCAGTTGATTGCTATGTGAGTAGAATTGTATTTATGATGGATATACATACAAGCACCAATAATGGATTTACCAATGGAAAATTTGATATAAATAGTTCAGGGGCTACTACTTTAGCGGATTCTCGTTTGGAGATTGATATTATAGATGAAAAAGGTTTTAATCAAATTGCACATGCATATTTTATTGAAGATAAAATGGACGGATTTGTTTACAATGGAACTAATAGAAGAACGCCTTGGTGTCCTACCAATTTCTTAAAATCAGATCCATTATCAAATGGAGATTTATCAAATCCACAATTATACCGCTGGGCTATGCTACTATTTGGCAATGACCACGAAGGAGGAGGCACACCACGCAAAACACGTATCAGTCCTGAGTTTTGGCCGCAGGAGCAAGATGGATTAAATTGTGCTAATCCAACAGGAGATACCAAGTTTGGAGATGTATTGTTGCAACAGTGTTATTGGAGTACGCATGCATGGCCATTAGGCACTTCCACTATCCAACCTCACTTTTTACCTGAAATTGAACAAGAATATGTAAGTCAGTTTAATGATTATACGGGTTCATCTGATTTCTCTACTGACCCAACAGTTAATGATGCTGGGCAGGTTAACTATCAGTGGTGGGGCAACGTAAGCGTCTTTGGAGGTTTTTATTATCATCAATACGGTAACGGCAATACTTCATTAAATGTACTCGATCTTCCAACCCGGACAGGTGACCGCACTCAAGCAACTATTGTTGCACCATATATTTATTGTACTGCCTTACGCAAACCAAAGACAAATAAATCAATTGAAACTCAAACAAATTATTCAATTGTCCCCAATCCGTTTATTGATCAAGTCACTATTTCAACAACAGAATTAAAAAGCTCGTTGAATTTAAAATTATTTGATTCGGAATTTAGAGAATTAAATGCTATTAGTAGAATAGGATCGAACGTAAAAGGTTCTAATCAAGTTACTTTATCATTTAATCAACTAACCAACGGAATTTATTTTCTTGGGATTATTGATGAGGAAAAAACTTCATGGTTAAAAATTATTAAATCAAATTAATTTGAACATACAAGCCTTGAAAGAAATATCAAGGCTTGTTTTTTTGTAAACTATGATGAAAAAAATAATAATATTAATCACATTGTTTTCTATTTATTATACTAACTCAAAAGCGCAATGTAGCTTTATTAAAGAATTAGCAACCGGCAATAGCACATGGGGATTCGATGTGATCGAATTGAGTGATTCTTCTATAATTGTAAGTGGACGAATTAATTTAGGTCAGGGTCAGAATCAAATTGGATTTTTAGCAAAATTTGAGCCATGTGGTGATACAATATGGACATTGCCTTATATAAATAAATTCGGGGGAATCGTAAATATCGAACAATTTGATTCAAACAATATTGTAGCATTTTCATTTATTTTTGATACAATTAATCAAGCAATTTCCTCATTTAATTTGATTGATAAAAACAATGGAAATTACTGTTGTGTAAACTCGCCTTTTAAATCTCAAAATGGAGGCAAATTCCGCCAAGCCAGGCGCAGCCCCCGAGGCAATTATTTATTAACCATCCATCCCTTTTTTGACCCAGTACACGCTATTAGTATATTGGATAGTAATTTAAATTTGAAGTATTATACCAATGCATCTACATGTTGTACAAATGCTCCAATTGAAGACCCTGAGGGCTATATTTATGCTGCATCATCAACAGGGGCGCAGTTTCCCAATTACCGCATAGAAAAATTTGATAGTACCTTGACTTTGCAATGGCAATATGATTATGGCAATATTCCGTATCCAACTAATTTAGGGTATTTTCTTAATTATGACATAGCCTTTAGTGCAGATACTAATTTGCTAATAAGTACCGCTGGTGATGATTACCAGCTGTTAAAAGTTAATCGTTACACAGGAGATACTATTTGGTCGCGATATTATCCTGATAGCAATTTATGGCATGACCATTCTGATATATGGTATATGACTCGAACAAAAAAAAATGTATTAACCGCTATAATGGACTACGGCATGACGGTAGCTGCTTTAGATGAATTAGGTAATATAATTTGGAAAACACCCAATTTGGGAATGGAAATACGATCAATTCAACCAACGCTGGAAGGTGGGGTAATTGCAGTTGGTACAAGAGGAAACCCAAGCAAAATGACAGTAGCCAAAATAGATTCAGGTGGCAACATGGTATTTACAAGCGAGTATGAGTTGCCTAAGCAAATAAAGGTGATGTCTATTTATCCAAATCCTTCAGATGATAAAATAACAATTAAAGCACAAGCATTGGAAGGAAGGGATGTAATGGTAACGGTATATGATGCAAAAGGAAGTAGAATGTTTGAGCGTATGTGGTTTGACGAAAATGAAAAGTATTTTGCAATTGACATTGATTGTGTAAATTGGAATAAAGGGCTTTATGTTGTAACAATACAAACGGAGAAAGAATATTTGAAAGGTAAATTTGTGAAGCAATAATATGTATGCTTATCGAGAAGTAACTATTGGGCACAAATCAATATCAAATGTCTAATTCCCTATTACCTCCTTAAACATCCGCTCATATTGATCAGCAATGTTTTGCCAGTTGTATTCATTTTTTATTTTTTCAAGATTGTTTGAAGTAAAAATAGCGCGCTTACTTTTTACTTCATCGTAGTTATCAATCATAGTTGCAACATCAGCAGGTGTTTTAAAATATAAAGCATCGGGGCCGGTAACATGGCGATTAAATACATTATCATGTGCAGCTATAAAAGCCTTGCCTGCCATAGCTTCTAATAGCGAGGGGTTGGTGCCTCCTACTGAGTGCCCATGAAAATACAAGTTGCTGTAGTTTCTTATTTGATGTAAAATTTCTTGCCTTGCAACCCAACCCATAAAAACAATTTTATCGCAATTCTTATATTTATCCTTTAAATAAAATCCATACTTATGTTCGTACGAAGCACATACGTATGTTTTCATGTCAGACTTTGAAAGTGCCACTCCATCCAAAATAATTTCGATATTGTTTTCAGGCTCAAGCCTGCAAATCATGGCATTATATTTAAAAGGTTCAAGGTTAAACTCCTTTAAAATTTCTGGCTTGTCATTTTCGAAAAGATCTGCTGCATAGGCAATAAAATAGGAGTCGCGTTTATAATCCTTAGTAACATAATCCTGTATGCCAATATTATCACTTATAATAGCATCCGAATTTTTTATCGAAAGTTTTTCGGTCCAATAGGTAAATTTCTTAACCAGATTGTTGTGTTTACTGCGCCACCATTCCATCCCATCTATATTGGTTACCACTTTGCATTTTGGTTTTACCAGCAGGTAAGCAAAGGTCATGGTAGTGTAGCCACATACCAATATAGCATCGCAGTTTTGTTTAGAGGCATGATGATAGCTTAACAGGTCATAAATGAAATTTCCACCTGAGCCAATCTTTTTTTCGGGGTTATATTTTTTTATCACGCGCACGCCATGATATTCCGGTTTATCATACGGATGGTGCGATGCATTATAAACCAGCACTTCATGTCCTTTTTTTACAAGTAATTCCGACACGCGTTCGGCAAATTGCTCAAGCCCTCCATAATTGTTGGGAATACCACGCGTACCTATAATTGCAATCTTCATATAGCTTTTTGTTTATGTATTAATAATATAGTTTTTTAAAAAAAAAATGTTTGGCCGTCAGTATGTTGAATGTTGTAAACAAATCTTAAAATGTTATGCAGTCTAAACTTACAGCCTGATTTATTAAAATTAATATTTAATTAGTTAGAAAGGTTAACTATTCAACATAGCTCTGAATAGAACTCGCATGCCGAAATGAAATACCTCTTGCAAAAGTGAATTTTATTTTTTCTGTTATGCAGATGATAAAAAAAACTTTTTCACAACTTAAAACGTGAGCTGAATCTCTTGGTTACTTTCTCAACTTTGGATCGAGTTCATAAGCACGGTTTAAGTAGCGATTGCCATTCATGGCATCGCCTTTATTATTGTAGGTGATACCGAGGTAGTAGTTAATAGTAGCATCATTTGGCTTATACTCCAACCCTTTTAAAAAAGCACCTATTGCCTGGTCCAACTGCCCCATGGTACCATAAGTACTTCCCAGATTCTTATATGCATCGGAATACGAAGGTGCTATACTGATAGCTTTGTTAAAGG
This sequence comes from Bacteroidota bacterium, assembly GCA_016714535.1. Classification (NCBI taxonomy): domain Bacteria; kingdom Pseudomonadati; phylum Bacteroidota; species Bacteroidota bacterium. Next base: position 424,734 of record JADKDR010000001.1, on the reverse strand, counting down.
CTGCAATTGCATTATTAAAATCTTGTTTGGCAAAATATGCTGAGCCCAGGTTGTTAAAACCTTCGCTATACTGTGGATTTACAGTAACCGCTTTCGTAAGTTCGGCTATCGCATTATCATACTGTCCCATTTTAAAATAACAGTTGCCAAGATTATTATAAGCATTTCCAAAATTTGGATTTCGTTTTATTGCCGCAGAGTAAATATCAAGCGCCTCTTTAAACATACTTTTGCGCACATAACAATCTCCTAGACCCATGTAAGACTCAAGGTAGTCAGCATGACACTCGATGCTTCGTTTTAGTTCGCGCACAGCTATTTGCCAGTGTTCTTCCTGTTCGGCAGCAGGTACCAGATTTTGATTTAAGTCTTGCAAAAAATGGTTGCCATACAAATAATGAATTCGTGCACTTCCCGGAGCATGTTCGGCATCGGAACTAAAAATGGTGGTGTCGTTTTCCCAATCTTGATTGCGGGCAAATGTTTTTACACTTGCTATAAGCAAAAGCACACCAATTATTCCGGTAAATGCTTTATGGTAACCAACCATGTTTCCGATAGATGGAAAATTAACTGCGCTCGAAAAATCTATTTTTAACAATCGCGATAGCAGCACAATCAGGGCGATACAAAATCCGAGCGAGGGCATATATAAAAAGCGATCGGCCATGGTGGAGCGGGTTAGGAAAAATAAATTAGTAACCAGAATAATGGTTCCTAAATAAAAGATAATGCCAAATGAAACAGGATCTTTCTTTTTTATGCCCATCAAGGCATAAACACCCATGCCTAAATGAAGTAAAATAGAAACGATTACAAACCAATTATCGAAACCAACAATCTTAATTTCGTTATACGAATAGTCGCAACTCATTGGATGTGGAAATACCAATAGCTTTAAGTATAGGCCCATGATGTAGATAGCGGTAGCTTTTTGCATGCCTACATTGGATGTAGCAACCAGCGAATTGTCACTGATTAAAATACCTTCCTGTGCTGTTTGCGATGTAAGTACATTGCCGCGAGCAATTAAATAAATGCCAGCTGCTGCCATCACCGGAAGCATGGCGTAAGCATATTTTTTAATATCGCTGTTGCTAAAAAAGTATATCATTACCGGTACAACACCAAGTATACTTATTGCACTCTCTTTGCTGAAAGAGGCAATCAGAAAAAATAAAAATGCAAGAGCCAACGAAATCATTCTTTCGGCCTTTATGTATTGCAGTATCTGGTTTAGTGTAAGTATGGAGAAAAGGAACGTAAGTATTTCGTCACGGCTTTTAATGTTGGCTACTACTTCGGTATGAATAGGGTGCGCTACAAATAGCAAGGTAATTGCAAACGGCAGAAGTATGTTTTTTCCTTCAAATAGGTTTTTCATAAAACGAAATAGAAAGAAGCCGGTAAGTCCATACATAAGCACATTTATCCAATGACCTAATATGGGATTGTTGGGTGCCAATTCCCACTCAATAGCAAACATGATCATACTCATGGGGCGGTACAACCAATCATTTTTTCCATCAAGCCCATACCAGTAAGAGGTTTTAAGTAATGTTGAAATGCCATCAAACCCCTGTTGAGTTACGGCATTCCCATAAATGGTTGGAAAATCGTCCAATGCCCATTGATGGCCCAACGTATTGGCATACAGTAATAATGCAAAAACACCACAAATAGCCGAGCACAGCCATACGATACTGTTGGTAGAGTTTTTTGTAGCCACCGGTTTACTTTGCTTTTTCAATGGCTTTTTTTCCTTGTTCATAAATAAAATAGCAGGTTATGTTAAGGTTGGCTAAAGTAGCTATTTTAGAATGTGAATAAAAGTTTAATTTCGCACGGCATTTTTAAACCGCATCGGCCGTAGGGTCGATGTTCTTGGTCTGATTTCGAAAGAACTTTAATTTAAATAATAAAATATATCAAATGAAAAAAATTGTACTTAGTACTATTTGCATGCTTGTTTACACATTCGCTTTTGCGCAGTTAAACATGACTTTTAAAAGCAAGAAAACTTACAGCGGTGAATTGTCTAACATTGGGGGCTATGTAGATTCTCTTGGCAATGAGTATGCGCTTGTTGGCTGGGAGTTTGGTTTGTCTATTGTAGATGTAACCGACCCACTTAATATTTTTGAAGTTATAAATATTTCAGGACCTCAGTCTATTTGGCGCGAAGTTAAAACCCATGACAAGTATGCCTATGTAACAACCGAAGGTGGTGGTGGATTGCAAATTATTAATCTCAGCAATTTACCTGCAAATAATCTTCCTGTAAAAAACTATTTGGGTAATGGCGCCATCAGCGGGCAAATTGACAATATACATGCACTGCACATTGACGAAGGTTATATTTATCTATATGGAACCAGCTTATTTAATGGTGCTGCATTAATCTGTGATTTAAATTCCGACCCATGGAATCCAAACTATTTGGGCCATACGCCTGGTACGTATATTCATGATGGATATGTGCGCAACGATACCTTGTTTTCCTGTCATATATACGATGGGTACTTTACCATCTTTGATGTTAGCAATAAAGCAAATCCAATTGCTTTGAATACGCAAAATACTCCTGACAACTTTTCGCATAATAGCTGGTTGAATGATGCAGGCACTGTGCTCTTTACCACTGACGAAGTAGATAATAGCGTGCTTGCTGCTTACGATATTAGCAATCCTCAAAACATAAAATTGATTGATCAATACCAAACAGCACCAGGGTCGCAGGCCATTGTTCACAATACGCATACATTGAATGATTATGAAGTAGTATCGTGGTACACCGAAGGAGTTGTTGTTGTTGATGTTGCCCGTCCTGATAATATGATTGAGGTAGGCCATTATGATACTTCACCCTTTAGTGGTGGCGGCTTTAATGGTTGCTGGGGCGTATATTGTTATCTTCCCTCAGGCAACCTGGTAGTTAGCGATATAGAGGAAGGATTGTTTGTAATCGCCCCCGACTATATTCGTGGGTGTTATCTTGAAGGCTTGGTAACTGACAGTATAACAACTTTACCTATCAATGGGGCTACGGTAACTATTGTTAGTTCTAATAAAACTAAATTCACCAACACCATGGGTGTATATAAAACAGGATTAGCTGCCGCAGGCTTGTACGATGTTACCGTTTCAAAAGTTGGCTATATAACCAAAACCATCACAGGGGTTTCGTTAGCTAATGGTATTGTTACCGCATTAAATGTGGAATTAGTACCAGTACAAACCTTGAATATTACCGGCAACGTAATTGATGCCGGAAATGGAAATCCAATAGCTAATGCGAATGTTAATATTAGCGATGGGCAGTATAATTGGGATGTTATCACCAATGGCAATGGAGATTTTTCTATTAATAATTTTGTAACGGGAACATATACAGTTACAGCCGGACAGTGGGGATATATTACCTCATGCAACACAGCACCAATTAATGGGGGCAATGTTACCATTGCACTTAGCAAAGGCTGGTATGATGACTTTACATTTGACAATGCCTGGAGCACACAGGGCACTGCAACTACAGGTTTTTGGGTGCGCGAAGAGCCTATAGGAACAACTAGTAATAACACGCAGGTAAATCCCGATTTTGATGTTATAACTGACTGTAATGATAAATGCTTTATGAGTGGCAATGGCGGTGGAAGCTCGGGCAACGATGATATTGACGATGGTAGTGTAACACTTCGTTCGCCTTTCTTTGATTTGTCAAATTATACAAATCCGGTGTTATATTATTCACGATGGTTTTATAATGGTGGAGGTCAGTTTGGTAGCACCCCAAACGATACCATGTATGTATACATTAGCAACGGTGCTACTGAGGTATTGCTCGAAAAAATACATGTCAACACACCAGGCATGTCTAATTGGATAAATAAATTGTATGCGCTTAACAACTACCTCACTCCAACTACTACCATGCGTGTGCGCGTAGTTGCCGAAGATTTTTCGCAAGGAAACGTATGTGAAGCAGCCTTCGATAAATTCCAGGTAAGTGATGGATTCCTAAGTATTGACCACACAGCAGTTGCAACTGATTTTACGGTTGCTCCTAATCCTGCAAGCATCGACTTTTTGCTAAGTACAAATCAAGCAGGCGATCAATTAACTATTCAGGATATAACAGGAAAAATAATTGAACAACTTACTATGACTTCGGCCAGCATAAGAATTGGCGCTGCATATCAGGCAGGTTTATATTTTGCTACGCTTACCAATAAGAATGGTGGTAGCAAAACGCTTAAACTTATAAAAACGCAATAGTTATAAAGTCGAGTTGAAAAATATGCGCCTTGCTTTTAGCAAGGCGTTTTTTTTTATGGTTTAATCTTAATCAGTGGAATTCGAGTCAAGGTGTTTCGTCCCCAAACTGCAATGGTATAATAGCCGGGTGGCAGGTGTGCAATATCCATACTAAATGGGTTGGTATAAATTGTTGTGTGCGTTGTTACTTCTTTTCCGCTCACATCATATAGGGTTACCGAAACAAATTTATCTGCCGAATTACTGTATAGTGTAATTTGATCGTTTGCGGGGTTAGGATAAACAGCTAACTGTGCTGTATGTGGCTCTGCCATTGCCGAATTGGTAACCGCAACAAGCCCACTAGCGTTTTCGCATCCATTGGTATCGGTAATAGTTACATAGTAGTTTCCCACTTGCGTTGCCGTATAGCATATGTTAGTTGCATTTGGAATGGGTAGGTTGTTATAAAACCACTGATAGCTTACCGCTGTCGAATCGCAGCATAGCAAGGTTCCGGTAGCAGTTATGGTTGGCGTATTTGGTATAGGGACAACACTAATAAATTGTTGAATGGTAACAGAATCGTTGCCAAATGAATTGCTTACTTTTAAAGTAACAGGAAAAGTACCATATTGAGCATAATATATTCCCATCGGATTTTGATCGGTAGCAGTAGATGGTGATGCACCGGTGAATGTCCATTGCCAGCTTGTTGGATTTCCGGTGCTGAGATCATTAAAGTCAATCGCTTGCTTTTCACACAATACCGTATCCGAAGAGCTGAACAATACCTGTGGGGCCTGCCCGGTACCGTAAGTATACAACGATTGATATAAGTTTGGTAAACCATATTGGTTGTCACCAAAGCTAAGTGTAAAGGCATTGTCGATAAAGTTGCAGGCGGCACCTGCTTGATTGGGCTCGTTTATTACACCCATTTGATTACTGAACCTGTTTGCCAGATATATATTACTATCGGTTCCTAATTGCAGAGCAGCATATGCCTCAAAACCTACATTGCCCGGTAAGGTTACTTGAGAAGCTATTATTGCTGCTGCTGAACCCGCATTTAAATCCCACTGAAAAATTTCCATCGGGTTTTCTAAGGTTGCATATAGTTTGCTGTCATCGCCCGAAAACTCGAGCCCATATGCCTGCGATACATTCGGAAACGTAATCGCATTACTAATTATTCCGGTGCTGTTGTCAAAATCAAATAGTTCAACTAAATCCATTCCCAAGGTAGAGGCATAGGCAACCTTTTGTCCGCAATGCGAAGCTTTCATATAGCCGGCAAAGCCCAATACGCCCTGTATAACACTACCACTTGTGCTAATAACAGGTGTGTTGCTAACTCCTGCCGATGTTACTAAGTAAGCATAAAAATCGGCTGTGTTAAAAGTGTGTCCAATTATCCAAATATCGGTTCCATTGGAGTGTGCAACGGCAGTAACTTTCTCGGTAGAATTATTTACTATTGGTGTGTTTTTTATTACCACATCTCCTAATCCGCCATTTAAGGTCATATCAATTATCGAATAGTCCATGGTGCCAAGACCATTGGTTGGAGTAGTAACAATAATATAAGCAGCAGTATTGCCGGGGTATGGAATGATTAGTGCCGCCTGTGCAGAATTATTATTACCCGATAGTCCTGTGCCATTGGGCATAATGGTGTTATTCGCGTTCCAAACCGTGCTGCCATTGGTATAAAACAGTAAGTTGCCACTAGCATCAGCAATAGACGAAACGCCTTCGAGCATGGCCATGGCACTAGTACCAATGCTTACAGGTGCGCCACTCATAAAATCAAGAGCAGCGTAATTTCCGAAATACCATTGCGAAGCCTGATTTTGACCCGACAATTGATTAAGAGAAAATAAAACAAACAGTAAAGCGATCAAGCAGTTATTCATAGCAAAATGGTTTTTTACAAAGCAATTATTTTTTTTTAGAAAACTCAAATAGAAATACACCTACTTTTGCTCCATATTACGAATTATGAAAGTCTTTAAGTTTGGCGGGGCCTCAGTAAAAAGTGCCGATGCAGTAAAAAACATTGCAGGTATACTAGCATATTTTGAAAAGGAGCAGGTTGTCACTGTTATTTCGGCTATGGGCAAAACTACCAATGCGCTTGAGCGCATTGTAAATGCTCATTTTAATAAAAGCGGTAATGCATCTTTGTTGTTAGAAGAAATAAAAAAATACCATACCGATATAATAGAGGATTTGTTTGATGCCAAACATAAGGTAATAGATGAAGTAACTAATTTTTTTGTTGAAGTAGCCTGGACACTCGAAGAGGAGCCACGCAGCTACGATTTTCTTTATGATCAGATTGTAAGTGTTGGTGAGTTGGTAAGTACCTGCATTGTCAGTAATTATTTGGAAAGTACAGGTCTTAAAAACAAATGGCTCGATGTACGCGATGTTATTCAAACAGATAATTCGTACCGCAGTGCCAAGGTGGATTTTGCTAAAACCGAAAGCATGGCAATGCGTAAAATACCATCGTTGTTTGCGGGGAATAATTTGATAATCACCCAGGGCTTTATTGGCAATACCAGCGAAAAATTATACTACCACATTGGGTCGCGAAGGTTCAGATTATACGGCTGCAATACTTGCTTATTGCCTCAATGCTGAATCGGTATCCATATGGAAAGATGTGCCTGGTGTACTCAATGCTGACCCTCGATATTTTGAACATACGCAAAAGCTTAATCAGATAAGCTACCTGGATGCTATAGAAATGACCTATTATGGTGCCACGGTTATTCATCCTAAAACTATTAAACCGCTTGAGAATAAAAAAATTCCATTGTATGTAAAATCTTTTATTGAGCCTCGAGCGGATGGAACATTGATAGGGCATGGCCTGACTACCACCCCTTTTATTCCTAACTTAATTCTTAAAGAGGAACAGGTGCTTATTACGATAAGCGCCACTGATTTTAGTTTTATAGCCGAAGACAATTTGAGCGATATATTCGAAATTTTTGCTACGCATAAAACAAAAATTAACATGATGCAAAATTCAGCCGTAAGTTTTTCGGTGTGCATCGATTTTCAAGAACATCGTTTTGAAAACCTGGTGGCAGCTTTAAAATTGAATTATCAGGTGCGTTACAATAAGTCGCTCATGCTTTACACCGTGCGGCACTATACAAGTGACTCGATCAATCAATTAATGAGTAAAAACGAATTAATGCTGGAGCAGCGAAGCCGTCATACAGTACAATTGGTTATGCGAAAACTTAATTAAATTTGCATTGTTTCATTAGTGCATAGAAATTATAAATTTTTCACACTGATGGAGGGCACAAATAAAACCAATGAATTGAAACGAGATAGTGGAATACTAATTTGGCTGTATAGCGGATGCTTCCTCATTTTTGCTATGGTTATTATAGGAGGAATAACCCGCTTAACGGGCAGTGGTTTAAGTATAACCGAATGGAAAGTTATTACCGGAACATTGCCACCATTGTCCGAAGCCGCATGGATAGCTGAATTCGAAGCATATAAGCAATCTCCTCAGTTTCAAAGAATAAATTCACATTTTCAGTTAAGCGATTTCCAACAAATTTATTGGTGGGAATACATTCATCGTCTCGTAGCACGCATACTGGGACTTGTATTTATTTTTCCGCTTATCTATTTTATTGTCAAAAAGCGCATTAACAAAGCATTGGCTCCCAAGTTGGGTGTCATTTTTTTGTTAGGTGCATGGCAAGGTGTTTTGGGATGGCTCATGGTAGCAAGTGGATTGCAAAGCAATCCGCATGTTTCACATATAAATTTAGCAACTCACCTGGTTAACGCTTTTATTTTGTTTGGCTATATCTATTGGGTAACGCTCGACTTGCAATATACCAACGACTCACTTACTTCGTATCGCCCCAAGCGCGAGGCAATGAAATTTTCATGGATACTGCTTGCTTTGTTTGCTATACAATTGACCTATGGGGCTTTTGTTGCCGGGTTAAGAGCAGGCAACATATTCAATACATGGCCACTGATGGATGGTCAGGTTATTGCCGATTCAGTTTTTATAGCTTTCGAAAAAACAGGTTTTGCCAGTTTAGTTAACAATCACGCAACCGTGCAGTTTATTCATCGTACGGTAGCTATTATATTTTTGCTAGCGGTTGTCTATTTTTGGTATAACCGCAACACGAGTGCTTTTAGTTTGAAAGGCGAACAAAAAAATGCCATAAACATATTACTCATCGTTACCTTGCTTCAAGTGTTGTTAGGTATTACCACCTTGCTTTTGTATGTGCCATTAATATTAGGAGTGGTGCATCAGGCAATGGCTTTTGTGTTGTTTGGTTTATTGATTTTTATTTGGCACAGGTTAAAGTTTGCTTGATACTTTTGCGTAACAAAATATCAGTGCTTAAATCCAAACTCACAAACGAAGAGTACAATCTATTTACATGATTAAAAAATATTTCGCGTTAATTTTAATTTTGATTTTTGTTACGAATGCACATGCCCAGCAAGGTCAAATAGTAAAAGGCAGAGTTACCGACAAGCAGACAAAGCAAAGTTTGCCCGGTGCCAGTATCGTTTTGCTAGATAGTGCTGTGTTTGTAGCAACTACTTCCGATGCCAATGGCTATTACAAACTTGCGAATGTTGGACTGGGGCGTAAAATTTTTAGGGTATCTTACCTTGGATATAAAGAGAAAACGTTTACAGTAATAGTTACAAGCGGCAAGGAAGTAGTAACTACGATTGAATTGGAAGAAAATGCTATTCAAGGTAAGGAAGTAGAAGTATCGGCTACGCGCGAAAAAGCGCGCAGTAATAATCAGATGGCCACGGTAAGCGCACGTTCGTTTACCTTTGAAGAAACATCGCGTTATGCAGGTAGCCTTAATGACCCAGCACGCATGGCCGGCAACTATGCCGGTGTTAGCAGCAGCAATGATAGCCGTAACGATATTGTTATACGTGGCAACAGTCCTGCTGGTTTATTATGGCGACTTAATGGGGTAGATATTCCAAACCCAAACCACTTTGGCTCGCTCGGAACTACCGGAGGGCCTATCAGCATTCTCAATAATAATCAACTTGATAATTCTGATTTTATCACAGCGGCATTTCCGGCTGAATATGGTAATGCATTGGCCGGTGTGTTCGATTTGCAAATGCGTAATGGCAATGATGAGAAACATGAGTTTCTCTTTCAGGTAGGTTTCAATGGCTTTGAAGGTGGTGCCGAAGGCCCCATTAATAAAGCATCTAAAAGTACCTATTTAATTAATTACCGTTATTCTACCTTGGGTGTTTTTAAAGCAGTAGGCATAAATTTTGGTACCGGTAATGCGGTACCGCAATATCAGGATGTGAGTTTTAATTTTCACTTTCCTACGAAGCGTGCCGGACGCTTTTCTTTTTTTGGTATCGGAGGCAAAGCCTATGTAGAAACGTTGGATAGGGACAAAGATTCTACCAAGAACAGCCTTTACGATAATGAAGAACGCCAGAATGGATATTTTGGCAACAGCACCGGTGTAGCAGGTTTACAACATTTATATGTGTTTGATAACGGCATGTATATTAAAACCACTCTTGCTGCCAGTGCACTTTTTCAAAACTGGAAGGTAGATAGCATTGGCAACGATAACAATATTCCTTATCCGTTTTATAGAAACAACTCTTATAATATACGTTCTACCATTACTTCAACTTTAAACAAGCGATTTAACTCTCGTAATTTTTTAAAATCAGGAATTATTGTGGAGCATTATAACTTTCAATATGCAGATAGTATTTCGCGTGCTTTGAACTTTAGAGTTATAACCAATACTGAAAGTGCAACGCAATTACTACAAGCATATTCGCAATGGCAGCATAACTTAAGTAGCAGGCTAACGCTAAATACGGGACTACACTTTCAACAGTTTATGCTTAATAAAACTTTCAATATAGAGCCACGCATAGGCATCCGATATGAGATCAATAAGCGCAATACACTTTCGTTTGGAACCGGCCTTCACAGTCAAATACAGCCCATTTACATTTACATGGTAAAAACGAAAGTTAACGCTACAGATGATGTACAAACCAACCGCAACCTCGACTTGACCAAGAGCGCACACTTTGTATTTGCGTATGACTATAGCTTCAAAAAGGACTACCGCATAAAGGCAGAGTTATACTATCAATATATCTATGATATTCCCATCGAAACACAGCCTTCCAGTTTTAGCATAGTAAACGAAGGGGCCGATTTTAATTACAGTAGCCGCGATAGTTTGCGCAATAACGGAACCGGGGATAATAAAGGAGTTGAATTGACTATAGAAAAATTTTATAGCCAAGGTTTTTATTTTTTAGTTACTACCTCTTTATTTAATTCAAAGTATGAGGGAAGCGATAAGATACGAAGGAATACCGCCTTTAATGGAAACTATATTTTTAATTTTTTGGCGGGCAAAGAATTCACCATTCACCAAAGGCATGTATTTGCTATTAACATTCGCACTACCTATGCCGGAGGTAAACGATTTATACCAATCGATTTAAACCAATCATTCTTATTAAATGAGTCTGTTTACGATCAGTCGCGGGCGTATGAGAATAAATTTAAAGACTATTTCCGAACCGATGTAAAGTTTAGTTACCGCATCAACTATAAAAAGGCAACACATGAAATCTCACTCGACATCAACAATATTTTTAGTACAAAAAACATCTGGCAGCAACAGTTTAATCCTCGCACAGGTAATACGATAACTGAGTATCAGATTGGTTTTTTCCCGATTCCTTTGTACAGGCTCTACTTTTGAGGATACACGGAATCTATACGCTGGGCAAGCATTCGGTCTTTTTCGGTAATCATGTTGCCTGCATCATGTGTCGATAGCTTGATGGTTACTTTATTGTAAACATTCGTCCATTCAGGATGATGATTCATGGCTTCAGCTTCAAAGGCAACCCGCGTCATAAACGAAAAAGCATCAGCAAAATTTTTGAACTGAAACGTTTTTACCAACGCATTGTTTTCTTCATTCCACATACTCGTATTAATTTGATATTGCTTTGTATAAAACCAGGTAAGTTGGAAAATGGTCGCTGTAACCACCTATATAATTATTAAAATCAAAGGTGCGCTTTGGATAACCTTTGTATCGTCCGGTTTGTTGAGACATAAATGGTTTATTGAAAATAACAGCACGTTTAAAGAAAACACCTTTTTGCTTCGAATCGGTGAGCTCTTCTGAAATTATTATTTGATCAAATAAGTTCCAGGCATCGTTGTAAGCTAACGTGCCTATTCCATTTAAGTAAAAATCCATCCACGGGTTATACAGGTCGCTATCATTTACTTTCTTTAAATCGCCTTTGGCGCCTAAAACTTTTGCAACACTCGGACTTGTTGGGTCATCATTCAAGTCACCCATAAGAAAAATCTTTGCCTTGGGAGATGCCTGCAATATGGAGTCGATTTTTAATTTACATACCAAAGCTGCTTTTGCTCTGCCGGGTGCTGAGGCTTCTTCACCACCTCTGCGGCTTGGCCAGTGATTTACAAAAACATGTATCGCTTCGCCTTTATAATCGCCCCAAACATATAGCACATCTCTTGTTTTGCGGCTTGCTGTATCACCTTCCTGACTCAGATTTACAAATAATTTTTCGCTCCCTTTCGAGCTAAAATAACGGGGGTTATACAACAGCCCAACATCAATACCTCGTTCATCCGGTGAGTCATAATGTATAATTTTATAATGTCGGTCTTTTAGCTTTGGATTTTTTACAAGGTCTTCGAGTACGCTGCGGTTCTCTATTTCTGCAACGCCTATCATAGATAATCCTTCGGGACTTTCTTCTATGCCTATCTGCGAAATCACGTCTGAAAGTTTATTTAGTTTGTCCAGATAAACTTCGCCCGTATAATGATACGATCCGTTAGGCAGAAAGTCTGCATCGTTGTTTGGTCCATCTATGGTATCAAATAGATTTTCGAGGTTGTAAAATCCTATTAATCCTACCTCATATTTTTTTTGTGCAAATGTACAACTGCTGCATAGCAGCAGCATCATACTCAGAATGTGTTTGTTTATCATCTTTAATTTTAACCACCCAAAGGTAGTTTATTTGATAAAGCAGCAAATGATTCAAGGGTTAAGTTTTTATAAAATAAACAAAAAAATATTACTTAATTGCGCTTACAGTAAGAAAAAGGAAATGATAAAGAAATACATAGCCTTATGTATTCTGACTTGTGTTCAGATTTTTTATTATGGATGCCAACGCAACCATGCCGAAGTTCATTACACAACTATCGAATTAAATTCGGCTTGCAACTTCTACTCGATGCATAAGGATAGCACAGGCGCAATATATGTTTGCGGAGGCAATCAGGACAGGGGAGTTATTTATAAAAGTACAGACTATGGTCATATTTGGAAGGTATATAGTGATAGTTATAGTAAACAGATATACGATTTTGCAATATTGCAGGACGGTAATTTAATAGCGAGCTCCGGAGACTTGGAGTTGTTGTACTCCACTACCAAAGGGAAAGGTTGGAAACAGGTTATTCCTTCTGACAGGCCCAAAACCGGGCATCAAAGCGAGATGTATAAAATAAGCCGTGCACCTGACGGTGCCTTTTACTTTTGCGGGGGCGAAAAATTATATGACGGTGTAATTTATTACACCACAGATACTTTGAGAACCTTAGGTTTTGCACACCGAAATCATGAAATAAGAAGCATGCATTGGCTTGGCAATCACGCCATAGCCGTGGGCTATGGCGCCATTCTTTATTCAGAAACGATGAATAACGATTGGCAGTTTGCCAATGCGCCTGATGATTTTTATACCGGAAGCACTTCGCACAAAAATATTTTTTACTCCTGTTCGTTTAATGGTGGTATATACCAAAGTTATGATTTTGGGAAGAACTGGAATTGCATAAATGGTAAAAATAGATTGACAGGTAAAAGATTTTTTTATAATTGCATGGCATTACAGAACCAGCATGGTGTGGCCCTTGGCAATGATGGTAGTGTGGCAACTACATCCAATTATGGCACCTCATGGAACGAAGCATATAGTTTTGACAACGCTGACATCAATTGTGTTATAAATGTTTATGATAATTTATGGATCGCTGCCGGAGATGACGGTAAAATTTTTAGGTTTTCCTTTTAATATCTGATGCATGAATTTGCTAAATACCAATAATGGAAGTTACTTATTCGATCCCGGAAATGATAACCTGGTTCTAAAGAGGAATGGAAAATTCAGTTCCGTTTACATTGGGTATCAGTTGCCTGAGAAAAACAAAGTGGTGATTAAAGTAATGAACCCTGCTCTTAATAATGATGCTCCATCCATTATCAGGTTTCATAAGGAGGCGCTAAAGAGCTTTGAACATCCCGACCTTCAAAAAACTATAGATGCCTATAACGATGAAACAGGCTATTACTTAATTAAAGAATATATTGATGGACAAACATTGTCGCAAATAGTATATCAGCAGCGCATTACCGATATTGACTTTTATTGCAGGGTTTTTATAAAAGTACTTAAAATAATAGAAGTCCTTAACGATAAGGAAATATTTCATTGTGATATACGGTTAGAGAACATCTTGCTATTAAATAAGCAGGGATCGAACGAAACTGATTTCGATAGTTTGCAAGTGGTATTGCTCGACTTGGGCCTTGCTAAAATTCCCGAGACATTTAATAAACGCGAGCTGCAACCTTTTTCATTTGTGTATTCGCCACCCGAGCAGGTGTTAAATTATGGAGAGCTTATAAATAAAACGACTGATCAGTACAGTGTTGCGATATGCATGTATGAGTGCATTACCGCTACCAAACCTTTTATGAATGAAAACCCCGAAGTAGTAATGCACCTGCAACTAAATACCAAACTCCTTCCTCACAAAAATATACCCGAACCATTATTTAAAGTATTGCTTCATGCTACTGAAAAGGAAAAACTTCCATTGCCTCCATCTCAGTTAAGCGAAGAACAATTAATTAATTATTTAAAGAGCGGACAACAAAAAAGATATGAAAGTGCAACTGCATTTAAACATGCCATCTTAAATGCCATGGACGAAATGGAGAAGCAAAAATCAACTAACAACACTAAAGGATTTTGGGCAAAATTATTTGGTAAATAAATTAGCGTGGCGAGCTTAATTTGTTTTGGTTATTACCATTTCTTCACACGTTTTTGTTCTTCCTCGGTTGCGCTGTTGCGCTTACGATTGTTATCGCTGTTTCCGAATCGATAGGTAAAAGAAAGGTGAACTCTGCGTGTTTCATTCTTATCACGAAGGTAAATGTCCATATTTTGAAATTGCACATCTATCAGGTTTTGCCTGATGTTGAATACATCGGTAACGCCTAAACGGGGTAGTGCCTTTTTCCTTCATCTCCTTTTTCGAAATTCACAGGTCTATGCCATATTGAGGGCGAATATTGAGAATGCCATAGGCCGCTCCGGTCATATAATCTCCCGACACTTGCGCCACCAGATTGTGGCCAAGGTTGATTTCATTTTCACACTGTAGGTATCCTGTCCATCGTTTATTAAATAAATCTTCTCCTTCGAATTGCGAGGTATAGCTCTTATTAAATGCGGATATAGTTTGTGCTATCGGCATGTATTATCAACCCTTTGGTAGCAAAGGCAGCAGGATCATTTTGCGGAGTAACAACGTTTTCTTTTATATCTGTTGAAGTCACCACTTTTGATAAAAGCAAAAGTATGCCCAAGGCCATAATTGTCTTTAGACCATCAATCATGTGTACAAACGTTTTGGAATTTATAGATGTAAGATGAATAACGATTACAGAATGTAACACCATAAAACAAAAATGCCCGAAATAATTTTCGGGCACCAATCCTTTTAAGGTTTATTTTATTTAAGTTTTTCCAAAGATTCTTTGATGCGCGAACAAGCTTCTACAATCAGATGGTCGCTGGTAGCATAGCTAAGTCGTATACATTTTGGATTGCCAAAGGCCTCACCGGTTACAACGCTTACTTTGGCATCGCGCAGCAAATACATCGTCAAGTCTTCGGCAGAATTAATTACACCTTGATCTCCCGTTTTGCCAAAATAATAACTCACATCTGGGAAATAATAAAAGGCTCCTTTGGGATTATTTACCTTAAGGCCGGGAATCTCGCTTAGATTTTCGTGCATTAATTTTTTCGCACTTTAAATGCATTAAGCATTGGCGCCATTTGTTCAGAGGTGCTGTTTAAAGCGGCAATAGCAGCTTTTTGGGTTATAGAGCAAGTTGCAGAAGTAAATTGTCCTTGAATTTTATCGCAGGCTTTAGCTATCTCAACAGGTGCAGCTATGTATCCCAATCTCCAACCAGTCATTGCATAAGCTTTGCTCACACCATTTACAATGATAATTCGGTCGCGAATGTTTTCGCAAGATGCAATACTATAGTGTTTTGACTCGGTACGAATGTGTTCATAGATTTCATCACTAATAATGTAGATGTCTTTGTATTCTTCGAGCAGATTGGCAAGGTCATTCAATTCTTGTTGCGAAAATACTGAGCCACTTGGATTGCACGGTGACGAAAAAATTAGCATTCTTGTTTTGGGAGTAATTGCATTTCTAAATTGCTCTATACTCGGCTTAAAGTCATCTTCGATATTTGCGTTTACATACACTGGTATACCACCTGCCAGTATTATTATTTGCGAATAGCTCACCCAATACGGAGTTGGCACAATAACTTCATCGCCCGGATTTATTAAACTTAAAACAGTATTGGCAATGCTTTGCTTGGCACCTGTACTTACTACTATTTGTTCAGGCGTGTAGTTGAGATTATTTTCGCGTAAAAGTTTTTCGCAGATTGCTTTACGCATATCTGAATAGCCGGCAATAGGAGTGTAGTGTGTATAGCCTTCGTCAATGGCTTTTTTTGCTGCACTTCGTATATGGTCAGGGGTAACAAAGTCGGGCTCACCCAGTGTAAGGTTAATTATGTCATGTCCTTGTTCCTGCAATTCGCGGCTCAACTTAGCCATGGCAATGGTTTGCGATTCGCTTATCTCACTTAATCTTTTAGCTAATGTCATCTATGAAAAATAAAGGGCGCAAAGCTATAAAAATAATATTACAGCAAGTATTTAATTGGATAGCGCCAACCTGATTGAACCAACTGACTATCAGCGGTTTTGTGTTAAATTATTTGGTTGTATCAGGAAGGGGTGAAAAAATCCTGGACTGATTTTTCTTTATCAAATCTGAAATAGAGCTATAGGTATTGGCATATAGTTCATCAAGTTCGTTTTCGCCAAACCATCGTATAAGCGATATATCTTCATCAAGTTGTGGGGTAAGCGTGTCAGTTAGGCTTCCTTGCATCATAAACCACGAAGTGCGTTTAAGTATGGGAGCGCCTTTTAACATGTACGAGTGATAGGTTTGATCGAGCAAATACATTACATGGCAATGCTGCAAGCCGCATTCTTCAATTACTTCGCGAATAGCACCGGTTTGGGTGCTTTCATTTCTTTCAATTTTTCCTTTGGGGAGGTCCCATTTTTTATGTCTGAAAATGGCCAGCATTTTTTGCTGATCGATAACCACTCCTCCTGCTGCTTCTATTAATTCAAAATAGGTGCACGCATCTTCCCAAAGTTCATCGATATTATTCGAATATAGCTCCACATGAGAAAAATTGTTCTTGTGATGCAGCAGTTTTATGCATTGCTGTAAAGTATCGTGGCCCATATACTCTCTCGAAAGCAATCCCGGATTAACAACTCCACGATTTTTATAATCGGTAAATACCAATCTTTTATCATTAATATACATATGCATTGGGCAAAGATGATATTAAATATTTCAATACAAAAAATATAGCGTAAACTATAATTTATTTTTTAGAAAAAGACCGGAAGCGCGTCAATAATGTCGCCTGCAACCATAGCTGTTTGCGACAACATATCGGCAGCAATATCTCCTGCTGCCCCATGTATATATACCCCTGCAAGTGCTGCTTCGTAAGGGTGATAGCCTTGAGCAAGCAAAGAGGTAATAATGCCGGTAAGCACATCGCCACTGCCCGCAGTGGCCATACCCGCATTGCCTGTAATGTTAAAAACGAGTTTGTCTTCTGGCGAAACGATTAGCGAGTAATGTCCTTTAATAATTAAATAACAATTGTGATTGCGGCAAAATTCTTCGGCCAATGTTATTTTTTCAAAGTCATTTGCCCAGGCTCCAATCAATCGTTGCAATTCACCAGGATGAGGAGTAAGTATGCTTTTAGGTGGTATATGTGGCAGCAGTTGTTTATGCGTGGCTATCAGATTAATAGAATCGGCATCAATGACTATGGGTTTGCTATAATGTTGCAGAACAAATTCAAGTAGTTTAATTGTGTCGGTAGTTTGTCCTAGCCCTACACCTATACCTATTGCATGAAAGTCGGCAATTTTATTCTCGTTATAAAATTGTTGATCGGTAATCATGCACATTACTTCGGCTACAGCAATTTGTATGCTTAGTGCTGAAAGTTTTTCGGTTGCCACTGTACATAACCCAGCACCTGAGCGCATGCAAGCGCGGGCAGCCAATTGCAAAGCGCCCGCTTTACCCAACATTCCACCAATAAGTAAGGCGTGTCCAAAGTTTCCTTTATGCGAAAATTTATTACGTGGTTTTAAAATTCCGATGATGTCTTCGTGCTCCAGCAAAAAATATTTGACTACATTGTTTTCATAAAACTACCGCGAAAGGCCAATATCAACAATATGCAATATACCCAAGTACTGATGTGAATATGGCAACAGGCAAACCGGTTTTGACGATTGGAAGGTGAGTGTATGATTTGATTTTACAATTGTAAAATCATTAATGGCTGCAATATCTGCCGGTAAGCCACTTGGTAGATCAATGCTCACGATTTGCGCTACGGTGCGGTTTATCTGATGTATGATGCCCGCATATTTTTCATCTACTTTGCCCTTTAAGCCTGTTCCAAATAAGGCATCTACAATTACACAATTTGTATTGTCAAAGGTAGCAATGCAGTCTATATCAGATTCAAATAAAAAAAGCGAGTCTAGTTTTGTGAAATTTATTAAGGCATCAGCACTTAATTTATTTTTATCGAAAAACGGAATAAATACCCGAACAAAATATCCGGCATTGAGCAGCATGCGGGCAATGGCAAGGCCATCGCCTCCGTTATTGCCATGGCCACATATAATTAAGTAACGTGTGCCAAAGTCATAATTCGACACCAACCAGCGGAAACATTTTCCGGCAGCACGTTCCATTAGTGCATGCGAAGCGATGGGCTCATGCTCAATGGTGTAAGTGTCCCATGCTCTAAATTGGTCTGCGGTAAATATTTTTTCCATTTGGCTACAAAACTAAAAACTCTTTGCCACTTCCATCAAAATGTTGTGCAAGTAACTTTCCATCGCCATGTAAGGTAACCACTTTTTGCGCTCCACTGGTTTTAATCAGCAAAATCAAATCGTTCCAAAGGAATCCAGTTTTCTAGCCGGATGCCTTGTTGCATATAAACTTTGTGGTAAGGTGTAATGTTCGCATGTGTTAAAACTAATTTATTGTTATAGTGTGTTGCTATAAGTTGTGAAATGCGCTGAGCCTTACCTATCATATAGCAACCAATAATTACCGGAATATCAGTATAAGCATTAAGCTTAGCTATTTCATCTTGTATAGGTGGGTGTATATGCTCGGGGGTAGCAAAGGTACATTCGGTTACCAGCACATCACAAGGCACCGGTTCATATGCTGCACAGGTTGGGTCGTCCTGGGTTTTTATATCTCCTGTGTACAAGATTCGTTTTCCGCTTAGGTTCATCAGCACTTGCACACTCCCAAGAATATGTCCGGCATTATAAAACGAAATGGGTATTCCATTTATATGGAATGCTTTGTGTACTTCTTTTAAATGAAAATGCGAATTGAGTTTATTGCCAAACCTTGCTTTCATAAGTGCAGCAGTACCAGCGGTGCAGTAAATTTCTTTGTGGCCTAAGGTAGCATGGTCGGCATGAGCATGTGTAATAACTGCTGTTTTACAAGGCTTTAATGGATCTAAAAAAAAGTCGCCAGCAGAGCAATACAGGCCATATTCCATTTGATAGAATTCATCATCAAGTTTTGTTTGTGTGCGTTTCATATTAATAGTTGGGCATGTACTTGCATTGTCTGTGTTATGAGGCTTTGCTTTTCATCATTGTAAATAATAAAATCTGATTTGCGAATTTTTTCTTCTTCGGGCATTTGAGAAGCTATTACTTTTAAGACTTCTTCGCGGTTGCGGCCATCGCGTTGCATTACCCTGTTAATGCGCATTTCGAGCGGAGATGATACCAGGATAATTTTATCGCAATAAGCATCGCTTCCGCTTTCGAATAAGATAGCTGCTTCTTTTATTACATAATTATGCTTGGAACTTAAGACATAATTTTTTCCATTTTCAATTACTACAGGATGTACAATTTCATTTAACTTTTTTCGTAAAGTTTCGTCTTGG
Organism: Bacteroidota bacterium; assembly: GCA_016714535.1. Lineage (NCBI taxonomy): Bacteria > Pseudomonadati > Bacteroidota > Bacteroidota bacterium. Next base: position 404,929 of record JADKDR010000001.1, on the reverse strand, counting down.
TAAATTTTATCTGCCACATAGGTTCGGTTTAAACTACCATCAGCATTATAAGATAAAGCACCCAATAAATGTTTAATGTGTAAAATAATGGTCGCATCCTCTGTCATCAACTTCCGGGCAGCTGCATCTGCGTTATAGATATCAGCACCAAGCATCGAAAATATTTTTGCAACCACTGTTTTTCCGGTACCTATTCCTCCTGTTAGTCCTATTGTTTTAGCCATTACTCATGCTCATTTTTATTTTTTGTTATCAAACAACCATTGCGCGCTTTGCACAAAACTAGTGGCGTATTCTTTCAGCTTCTTTTTGTGTTCTTTATTCATTTCAACCTTTAACTTTTGCTGCGATGGCAATGCGATTAAGTCTTCTTCAAATCCCCTGTTATTCAGATACAGGAATTCGGAATCAATAGCACATAAAACGGCATCGCGGTTAAAGTAGGTAACGTTGCTTTTTTTAGAAAACAAACTTTGGCCTAAGCCATAGTCTGTATAACTTATATTCAAATGATCCATGAGCGTAGCCCATACATCAGCCTGATTGCCATAAGTTGGAAGAATACTATCGATACTATTAAGTGAAGGATCGTAAAGTATAAATGGCGAGTGATTTTGCATTAATACATCACCGGGCATGTAAGGAATTACAAAACCATGATCGGCAGTAATTACAAAGATAGAATTGGAGTACCAGGGTTTATTTTTTGCGATAGCAAAAAATTGTTGCAAGCTCCAGTCAGCATATTCAAAACTCGCGTCAAAATCATTTTTTGCTCGTGCTTTAAAAACCGTATTGGGTGGCACTTGTTGTGGCTCGTGTGTACTAATCGTAATTATTGAACCAAGAAAACTTTTCGATAACTGATGGATGGAGTCAAATTTTGAAAGAGCAAACTCATACATGTATTGGTCACTTATGCCCCATGAATTTACTTTTTCGCTGGCAGGATAATCATTGCTGTGAAAAACTCTGTCTACTCCATTCTTGCGTAGAAACATACCTAAATTATCAAATGACTCGTGATGCGAACAAAAAAAAGTAGTTGCATAATTTTTAGATTTCAATGTTTGTGGTAGACCAATAAAACTTTTCGAAATAGCATTATTATCGGCCATGGGATGCATGGCTCCTAATCCGGGCAATCCATACAAACTACTGTATATTCCCTGACAACTATGAATACCGGTGCTGTAAAAATTTTTGCAAACAATGCTGCGGTGCGAAAGGCTGTCTAAAAATGGGGTAAGTTTGCTTTGCAGGTTATAATAACCCATCATTGGGGCGCACATGCTTTCCATCAAAATGAGAACAATGTTTTTATGCTGCGCACTATCTTTAAAAATTATCTCCCTATGGCCTGGTTGTTCCGTATCTTCCAAATTCACAAAGCCTCTTACATTATTCAACGCAACCTCGCTATTCATATCCGTTAGTTTTACAAATGTGTAACTATCCACATAAGCATGTAATGGGTTAAGTGCTGCCTGACTGTGCATGGCATTGTTTAGCGTAAATGCTTTACGCACCGATAATGGCCGGCCGGTTATGCCATTGCGCATAGTGATAATAAGCAATAGTAGCAGGATTACACTTGTGATTATTTTAGGTTTTATAGTAGCAATTTCGTTAGCAGGCAACATGGTTTTCTTGATAATCTTAATTGATAAAATGATTAGAACCAATGTCCAAAGCACGAAGAAAATAATATGAGGATAAAGGGCCTGATCGGTAAATATAAATTCGAGCGACTGACCCATGTTTTGATTCCATAAATGAATAGACTTAGTGATACGTGTATTAAAATGTTTGAAATACGATTCATCGGCCGCTATACAAAGTGAAACAATAAGAGATACAATAATAAAATAGATGATGGTGACGTATGCAAAAATATTTCGTAAGCGAAGTATCCATAAACTAACAATGAAGAGCAACACCGGAATTGCCATCAGATAGGCAGCAGCTACGCTGTCAAACTGAAAGCCTAGTAGCATGGCCTCCCTTGGTAATTCAATATGAGAGATGGTGTATTGATAAAAGAAAATCCGGTACGCTGCAAAAGTGCCAAATAGCAACGCAAACAATAATAGTGATGCAACTATTGCAGGTGTGTAAAGAATTTTTTTTAAAAAATCTGTTGGCAAGTGAATATTTTTTTGAAGAGGCAAAGGTAGAGAAAGAAAAAAGAAGAGGTTATTTAAATTGAATAAACCACGTTATCAGTTTATCGATATTATTTCGCCCCGCGATAATCGGTAGGTCTTGTTCATAAACCGAAAAGTATCACGGTCTTGCAATTTATGCAATCCCGAAAGGTCTTCGGTCATGGTATGCACGCTTCCTTTTGTATTGCGAGCAAGACCTATGTAATATTTGTTGGCATGCTTGTAGGCGCCACACAAAATCACATGTACAGGTATTTTTAATTTTTCAAGTAATTCAATATCGCGAGGGGTAGCATAATTATCTGCAATCATCACAATACTCTTGGCCCAGGGTGCATACTGCAATGCTTTCAGGCAAGCTTCAATATTATTTTCTGGCGTGTCGCCACCGCTCCCTTTACGCATCGTATTAAATGCTACTTGCAGCAACGTATCAAAGTTGTCGGTAGCTACATGATACACTCCACCGGTCTCTCCCATAAGTTTATCATTGTCTGCCTTGTCATCACCATCATTAAAGAAGGTAGCTGCTATTCTAACCTTGCCTTTCATTTGATTTTGAAGGTAACCTAGTGTTTGTGAAGTATACGGACTCATACTGCCAGTAACATCACATACATAGATGGCATTCTCAAATTTTTGTCGCAAAAGAATTTTTGTAACCGCACTATCAGTTTCAAGGTCCTGAAGGCTCATCGACACATCATCGCTTATGCTATCAGGTATCATTTCAATATTGCGTCCTGTGTTTTTATATTCTCTATACGATTTTCGCTCGAGGGTGCATTCAACCTCTATGCGTTTATCGGGCAGGATAAAGTAAAAAATCAGTGTGTCGCGAATAATTGCCGGTTTGCGATTTCGCAAACCGGGCCCCCACAAGGGCATTTGGTTGCATAAGGCAATGGCTGCTGCATTGCAGGATTCATCTATTCCGCTAATAATTTTTGGTGCAATTAGGTTTCCATTCTGATTGATGCTAAAGGTTACATAAACCGCTCCTGTGTTATTTTGCTTAATACCTTTGGCCGGATATTTTGCATTCTTTTTTACGAAGGATTTTAAAGCTTCACATCCATCGCGATAGATGGGCGGAGTAATTTCATCATAACGCATTTGCCGCATAATAAGTCGCTTGGGGCGTTTTAGTTTTCGCAAACTGTCAAGTGTTGATGGATTTTTTATTAGGTCGCTAATCTTTTTTATTTCGTCTTCGATTTTTACCGTAGCCGGAGGAAGTCGGTATGTGAAAATAAATCCGTGAAACAATTGCTTGCCCTCCCGTTTGTTCGAGGCACCTGTGAGTGCTATTTTCCCCCATTCAATCATGTCATCATCGAAAAATTGAGGATATATTTTTTGTAAATTTTCTAATCGCTTTTTATTCAGACTATCCTGATTAAATGTTGCCGATTCGCGATAGGTGGTATATATTAATTCAATTTTATAAATTACACTCGTGCTTATTTTATCAAGGGTTTTATCTTTTTCAAGACTGGCTTTTGCAAAAGGCGATTCAAGATAAAATTGATTTTCTCTTATTGAATCGCGGGTGTAGCTTAAAATTGTGTCGGGTTGGAGGGCATTTATTTTTTCAATACTATTCTGGCTATGCACTGCATGGTTACCCAGAACCAGCAAAAAGAAAATATTGCAGAGCTGTTTCACACTAAAGTAAACGAACATATTATTTACTTTATTATGGCTATAGTTCAATTGATATAGATAAGTGTTGTACAAAGGTAACAGATTTAAATGAAGGCCCAAGCCTGGTGCATAGAATGCATGCTCGCGTAGTTGAAGTGGATTCGATTTTATCGTACCCCGAATATTTCCTCGGCCTGTACTTTGTCTTTTTTCATTTGCGTAATTAGTTCATCGGCCGAATTAAATTTTTGATCGGTGCGCAGAAAATGTTGAAGAGTAACTGTGATGGTTCTTTCGTAAATATCCCTATCAAAATTTATTATAAAAACTTCTACACTTTTTTCACCGTTGTCAAAAGTAGGGCGGTTACCTATGGATAGCAATCCATAATAGGTAATGGGTTCATCGTTTATAGTTACCGTTACAGCATATACACCATTAGAAGGGATTAATTTCGTGTTAACCACAGCCATATTGGCTGTGGGAAATCCAAGAGTGCGGCCCAGTTTTTTACCATGTATTACAGCACCCGTTAGTGCGTAACTATAGCCAAGATATTTATTGGCTACTTCTACCTTGCCATCAAGTAGTGCGTTTCTGATTTTAGTACTGCTGATAACCGTGTTGCCAATAGTAACCTCATTTAATTGTGTAACTTCAAAATCGTATAACGGAGCAAGTTCTTCAAGTTCAGCGATGCTGCCTTGGCGGTTGCGCCCAAAATGATGATCGTGACCGATAATTAGTTTTTTTACCTTCAACTGATTATGCAATATGTTTCGTACAAAATCAGCCGATGATAACCTCGAAAATTCTTTAGTAAAGGGATGTATAATTAAATGCTGCACTCCACTTGTACGAAACAATTCAATTTTTTCTTCCAGCGTATTAAGCAATTGCAATCCATTATCATCAGGAAATATTACCAGTCGCGGATGTGGATTAAACGTAAGTATGACCGCAGTAAGTGATGACTCAAACGCTATTTTATTCAGTTCCTGAATTAAAGTCTTATGACCAAGATGCACGCCATCAAAAGTTCCAATGGTTACGATGGTTTGAGTAGGAGTGTTACACTCGCTTACAGAATGATAAATGTGCATCTATTATATACCGCCTTATTAAGGTTGCGAATATAGTATGTGTTTGCAGGTTTTTTTTAAAAAAAAGCTGGAGTAACGTAAAAGGATGCGCAATTCTATAGCCATATTGATTATACTTTTTTTTAGTAAAATAGTTGCTTTTTCAATAAATTTTGTAATTTTGCCCCACATTGTCCCACCACTGTTTAGAACAGCAGATTTCTCGGGATTAATGCAACTTGATTTGAGTTGAAGTCTTAAAAGTAGTATAAAATCAAGTTTTTGCCGTGTATTGAGGCGCAATCAATACTTTTTCGCCAAATCCAAACGGAATATTGGCAGGCAAAAAAAACTTATGAACAATTTTAGTGGGATTAGTTGGAGTTTAGTGGGAAATTGATTTTCTTCGTCCCGCGATTGAATTTTTCGCACCCAAACAAATTGAATCCACTTAAAGGAACATACTACTGCAAGCTCGATAGCAAAGGCCGTATATCACTGCCCGCAGCCTTACGCAAGCAATTGCCACCTGAGTGCAATGATGTGTTTATCATCAAGAAAGGATTTGAAGGTTGCCTTGAGTTGTATCCACTAAATGTATGGAATAGCATGTTGGATGATATGAGCAAACAGAATTTGTTTGACCCACGTATGCGATTATTCGAACGCAAGTATAAGCAGGACGCCATCGAAATTACCCTTGACTCTGCCTCCAGGTTACTACTTCAAAAGCATCTGCTGTCGCTTGCAGGAATCACAGATGAGGCGATGATTTTTTGTCGTGGAAAACTGATTGAAATATGGAATCAGGATCTTTATAATAAGTCGCTTGAACAACTTACTGAAGAAGAGTATAACGAAATGGCTATGAAATATTTGGGCAATGCATTATCCAATATATAAATAATGAGCTATCACCAACCTGTGCTATTGAGCGAAAGCATTGAGGGTCTGAATATAGTAACAGGAGGTGTATATGTGGATGTCACATTTGGAGGAGGAGGTCATTCAAAGGAAATAGTAAAGAGGCTGTCAACTGGAAAGTTAATAGCGTTTGATCAGGATGCCGATGCAAAGGCAAACGCTTTACCTGACAAAAATTTTGTTCTTATACATAGTAACTTCAGCATGCTGCTGCAATATCTGAGGTTTTACAGTGCCTTGCCGGCTGACGGAATCCTAGCCGACCTTGGAGTTTCATCGTATCAATTTGATACGGCAACCAGAGGTTTCAGCATTCGTTTCGATGGCCCCTTAGATATGCGCATGGACAAGCAGACAAAGCAAACCGCAGCGCATGTGCTCAAGACTTATAACGAGCAGCAGTTGCAGCAAATGTTTTCGCAAAACGGAGAGGTCATCAACTCAAAAACGTTAGCAAAGTGCATAACCGCATGGCGCACCAATGCATTTGTTGATTCAATCTTTGCATTTAAGGAGGCCATTGCAAGTTGCGTGCGAGGTGCAAATCCGAATGACTATTACGCACAGGTTTTTCAGGCACTAAGGATTGAGGTAAATGATGAGATGGGCGCGCTGAAAAAGTTTCTTCAGCAGTCAATAGAAGCACTTAAACCCGGAGGGCGATTGGTTGTAATCTCATACCATAGCCTGGAAGACAGAATGGTAAAGAATATAATGAAATGTGGTAATGTGGAAGGTAATGTGATTAAAGATTTTTTTGGAAATGCAGAACAGTCGCCCTTTAGAATAATTTCAAAAAAACCAATTGTTCCTACCTCCGAAGAAATAAAAAGCAATTCGCGGGCGCGAAGTGCAAAACTCAGAATAGCAGAAAAAAAATAGCAATAGCCTAATGGCAAATAAGTATAAAGAAAAAATAGCAGTTGCACCGGCACCTGAACAAGGCAGAACCTTTAGGCTAAACCTATGGAATATTTTTAAGCCATTGAACCTTGTTGGAAAAGTTGATAGCAGCCTGGTGTCGAAACAATTGCCCTTTATGCTATTTCTGGTAACAGTGGCGTTGGGCTATATTTATTACAACTTTCGTGTAGAGCAACTTACACGTGACATAGACCGTACCGGAAAAGAAATAAAAGAATTGAGATCAGAATATATCGAAAGCAAGTCAGAGTTAATGCGTAAGAGTAACCAGTCAACAGTTGCAGATAAGGTAGGGCCTACAGGGTTGAAAGAATCGGTAACTCCTCCCGGAAAGCTTCTTGACAAATAATTGCCAGCTATATTTTTTTCAGAATTCCCCTCGATATAAACCTATATTAAAATAATCAATTGCCTTACTGGCATAGAAACGTATATTTTCAATGGATGTAAAAAAAGACATACTGTGGCGCGTATATACCATTTATGGTTTAATATGTCTATTTGCCATTTGCATATTCGGACAGATTATTCGAATCAAATTTGTTGAAGGCGAAAAATGGAAAGCGGCAAGCGATAGCCTTAGTATTCGAAGCACTGTAATTGAACCAATGCGAGGTAATATCTACTCAAGCGATGGAAAGCTTATGGCCACATCCACGCCCTTGTACGACTTACGCATCGATACCAAAGCACCAGGTTTTTGCGGCAAAATTTATTCTGAAAAAATTGATTCGCTTACACGTGGACTGGCCTCACTTTTTTCTGATAAAACAGCCTACGAATACAAGAGCATAATTAAGGAAGAGCGCTCAAAAGGCAACCGATACTTTCTTTTAAAAGACAGTGTATCATACAAACAATATAAGGCAGCACAACAATTACCATTGTTCAACATTGGCAAGTATAAAGGTGGACTTATTGTAATAGCGAAATCAAAACGTGAGCGCCTTTATCAGGAACTTGCCAAGCGCACAATCGGATCAAATCGCACTAGCAAGCCATATGGTATCGAAGCATCTTTCGATAGCATATTAAAAGGAGAGCGTGGCGAGCGCCTTGAACAGCGCATAGCCGGAGGTATATGGAAACCGTTAAACGATGAAGATGATTTTGAAGCACAAAATGGATTGGATATTGTTTCTACCATTGATCTTAATATTCAGGATGTAGCAAGCAATGCATTGCGCAAGCAGCTAAAGGAACACAACTCTTCGCGTGGCTGTGTTGTTTTAATGGAAGTAGCAACGGGAGAAATAAAAGCAATTGCCAACTTAAAAAAGGGAAGGGATGGCGAGTATCATGAAGAATACAACTATGCAACAAGTTGGCTAAGCGAGCCCGGCTCAACATTTAAACTTCCCTCGTTGATGGCGGCCATGGATGATGGGTATATCAATCTAAATCAGATAGTGGACATTGAAGGTGGCGAAACTTTCTTTAATGATATACGCGTAGCCGATCACGACAAAGGAAAGTATCAGACACTTTCTGTACAGAAGATTTTTGAAATATCAAGTAATGTTGGGGTTACTAAATTAATACATCAGTATTATAGCAAGCAGCCTCAAAAATTTATCGATAAGCTACATAAGTTTCATCTAACCGATAAACTGGACATTCAGTTAATTGGTGAGCGCAAACCGATAGTAAAAAGTCCAAAAGCAGAAGGATGGACGCCCCCAACTTTGCCTATGATGAGTTATGGATATGAAGCTCAGTATACTCCTTTGCAAATTTTGAATTTTTATAATGCCGTGGCGAATAACGGAAAAATGGTAAAACCATTTTTCGTAAAACAGGTGTTAGAAAATGGAAAAGTAGTAAAAACGTATACACCTACTGTAATTGATGAAAAAATCTGCTCGCAGTCAACCATCAATCAGGCCCACAAAATGCTCGAAGGCGTGGTGCTCAATGGCACAGCCAAAAATTTGAAGTTCGATACCTATTCCATAGCTGGCAAAACAGGTACTGCCAAAGTAAAGAATGCCGAGGATGGACGCAGGCTGGTAGATTCCGTTTACTATCAGGCATCCTTCTGCGGTTACTTTCCGGCTGATAGACCTTTATATAGCTGCATCGTTGTAGTGTATGATCTTGGCAAAGATTTTTATTATGGCAATGTAGTAGCCGGTCCGGTATTTAAGGAGATTTCTGATAAGGTATATGCTACAAGTATCGAAATGCATGGAGCTATTCCGGTTGATTCCAACCTGGCCAACAAGCAACCGGTTATAAAGAGTGGATCAGTAACAATGGCCAATACAGTACTAGCAGGTTTAGGAATGAACCGGGTAAAAAACTCAACTTCAGGTTATGGGATTATTTTTAATAAAGGAACGCAAAAAGCAGTGAATGCTTTTTCTACACAGATGCCCGATGTAGCTGGTATGCCATTGCGCGATGCCGTTTTCTTGCTTGAGAGTTGCGGAGTTACTGTTGCTATTTCAGGCAGGGGTAAAGTCATATCACAGTCGGTTCCTTCAGGTACACCTATACGTAGAGGTCAAAAAGTGTATATTCAATTAAGTTAACTATAAGCATATACGTTTAAAAAAGATAATGAAACTGTTGCAGGATATATTGTATAAATCGCCAATGGAAGCAGTGCATGGGGATACCTCCATTCGCATAGCCGATATTGCCGTCAACAGTGCCGATGCAGGTATAGACAAGCTATACGTAGCTATAAAAGGTTACAGCGTTGATGGTCACCATTTTATTGATGATGCTATTGCAAAAGGTTGTCATGCGATTGTTTGCGAAGACATGCCAACAACACTTGTACCGGGTATTACATACGTAAAAGTAAAAGATAGCCGTGCCGCATTTGCATACATCAGCTGTGCCTGGTTTGACAATCCTTCGGAGAAGTTAAAGCTTATAGGGGTAACAGGCACCAATGGCAAAACTACAAGCGTTACCTTGTTGTATAACCTCTTTACTGATGCGGGATTCGATTGCGGTTTAATATCAACTATACATGTACGTATTGGTAGCGAATTGCTCGAAGCAACACATACCACACCTGATGCTTATCATTTAAATCAGTTATTGTTTCGCATGGCCAACAATGGCGTTACGCATTGTTTTATGGAAGTTAGCTCGCATGCAGTTGTTCAACAACGCATTGCATGTATTTGTTTTTCGGGAGCTTTGTTTACTAATATAACACATGATCATCTTGACTTTCATAAAACGTTTGCTGCATACATAGAGGCTAAGAAAGGCTTTTTTGATGCCCTTCCGGCTGATGCTTTCGCCATAACCAATATGGACGATAGAAACGGAATGGTGATGCTGCAAAATTGTAAAGCACGAAAACTTACGTATTCGCTTAAGAGCGACAGCAGATATAAATGCAGGATTGTAGAGTCCAATTTCAATTCGCTTATTCTTAGCTTAGATGGAATTGAAACCATTTGCAAATTGATAGGCAGCTTTAATGCCTATAACATTACCGGAGTTTACGCAGTTGCTATTGAACTAGGTATGGAACCTTTGCAAGCGCTCACCATTTTGAGCAACTTAAATCCGCCCGAAGGACGCTTTCAATCTTTTACCACTGCACAAGGTATTACCGGAATAGTTGATTACGCACACACACCTGATGCATTAGAAAATGTTTTAAAAACCATTAACAACATTGCAGAAGGTAATGAGCATATCATCACCATTATTGGATGTGGTGGTAATCGCGATGCTACTAAGCGACCTGTTATGGCCCGCATTGCTTGCGAACTTAGTGGTCGTGTTATTCTTACTTCCGATAACCCACGCAACGAAGTACCCGAAGATATTATCAAACAAATGGAAGAAGGTGTTAGCTTGAGCATGCGAAAGAAAACACTTTGCTTAACCGATCGCAGAGAAGCTATCAAAGCTGCATGCAGCCATGCAAAAAAAGGAGATATCATCTTACTTGCTGGCAAAGGACATGAAAAATACCAGGAAATTAACGGAGTTAAATATCCGTTTGATGACTTCGAGATATTAAACCTAACCCTTCAACTCTTCCAAAACTAATGCTTTATTATTTTTTTAATTATCTAAATGATAACTGGAATGTACCGGGAACAGGCGTTTTCAGGTATATCTCGTTTCGCACTGCATTGGCAATTATTACATCGTTGGTATTTTCTTTTTTTATAGGCAAAAAACTTATAGGTGTATTGCATCGCAAGCAGGTGGGCGAAACCATTCGCGACCTTGGCTTAGAAGGAGAGAAACAAAAAAAGGGAACTCCCACCATGGGAGGATTAATTATCTTATCAGCCATACTTATACCAACCGTATTGTTTGCAAGGTTAGATAATGTATATATCGTAATCATGATTGTAACAACCATCTGGTGTGGAACCATTGGTTTTATTGATGATTATATCAAGGTGTTTAAGAAGGATAAGGAAGGCCTTGCAGGTAGATTTAAAATAATAGGGCAGGTTGGCTTGGGATTAATAGTTGGTATTACCCTGTATACAAATCAGTATGTGGTGGTGCGTGAAAAAAATACAAGCAGCAATGTTTCTATTTCTATTAATAGCACATTGATAGATGATGTAAGCAAAAGCTCTAACTTGTACAGTGGCACCAATGTTAAATCGACAGCTACCACGTTGCCATTTATAAAAAATCAGGAATTCGATTATGGTTGGATTATAAGTTGGTTTGGAGGCAATGCCAAAAAGTATTCCTGGTTAATATTTATACCAGCCGTTATCATCATCATTACTGCAGTGAGCAATGGAGCAAATATTACCGATGGCATCGATGGACTTGCAACAGGCACATCAGCTATTGTAGGTTCAGTATTAGCTGTATTAGCGTATGTAAGTGGTAACACGGTGTTTGCCAACTACCTTAATATTATGTACCTGCCAAATGTTGGCGAGCTTATGGTCTTTAGCGGTGCATTTGTTGGAGCCTGTGTTGGATTTTTGTGGTACAACTCCTATCCGGCTCAGGTTTTTATGGGCGATACGGGGAGCCTTGCGCTGGGAGGTATTATAGCAGCATTTGCTATCAGTATCCGAAAAGAATTTTTAATACCCATCATGTGCGGAATATTTTTGATAGAAAACCTAAGCGTGATTATACAGGTAAGCTATTTTAAATATACCCGAAAAAAGTATGGCGAAGGACGAAGAGTATTCCTCATGTCGCCATTGCATCATCACTATCAAAAACTCGGCTATCATGAAAGTAAAATCGTCACGCGCTTCTGGATTGTTGGAATCATGTTAGCTGTACTAAGCATAATCACTTTAAAACTAAGATAACACAAATAGTATACGTTGTAAGCAATGAAAGGCAAATTAATTATATTAGGAGCAGGTGAAAGCGGAGTAGGTGCGGCTATTCTGGCAACGCATTTGGGTATGGAGGTGTTTGTGAGTGATAAGGGAACTATTAAACAACCATACAAAATAGAATTACAAAATAGAAATATAGCCTTTGAAGAAGGTGTTCACACCTTCACGAATTTTGAAAATGCTACCGAAGTAATTAAGAGCCCCGGCATTCCCGATAAGTCAGATGTTGTAACCTATTTTACAGCAAAGGGTATTTCTGTTATTAGCGAAATTGAGTTTGCTGCACGCCATACCACTGCAAAAAAGATTTGTATAACAGGTACTAACGGCAAAACGACTACTACGCTGCTCACGTATCATTTGCTTAAAAAAGGAGGGCTTAATGTAGGCCTTGCAGGCAATGTAGGAAAAAGCTTTGCCTGGCAGGTGGCTGAAAATAATTTTGAGTATTATGTACTCGAGTTAAGCAGTTTTCAGATAGATGGTTTAAAAGATTTTAAGGCAGACATTGCTATTCTTCTAAATATTACTCCCGATCATCTTGACCGATACGACTATTCGATGCAAAAATATATAGATGCCAAATTTGGCATTCTCCGAAACATGGATGCTTCAGGAGCATTTGTGTACAATGATGATGATGCTATTATCAAGCAAAATTTATTACGACTAAATCCACCCTGCATGTTTTATCCGTTCTCGCAACTGCGAAGCGATAATGTAAATGCATGGGTTGCCAACCAAGAAATACACGTAAACACTAAATCAAATAAATTCACTATGTCTATCTATGAAATTGCCATACATGGCAAACACAATTTGTACAACAGCATGGCAGCATCAATCCCTGCCTCGTTGTTGGGAATTCGCAACGAAACCATTCGCGAAGCGCTCATGGATTTTAAAAATGTAGAGCATCGTCTCGAATTTGTTGCCAACATTAATGGAGTAGAATACATTAATGATAGCAAAGCTACTAATACTAACAGTGCATGGTATGCACTGGAAAGTATGCATAAACCCGTAATCTGGATTGTGGGTGGAGAAGATAAAGGAAACGACTATAGTGAATTAGAAGAGCTCGTTCGCGAAAAAGTAAAAGCTATCGTTTGCCTTGGAGTTGATAATAAGAAAATTGCAAAAGCCTTTAAAGGCATTGTGACCGACTTTCATGAAACACGCAGCGCAGCAGAGGCAGTGTCTGTGGCTCATGCCATTGCACGCAAAGGCGAAGTAGTTTTGCTTTCACCTGCTTGCGCCAGTTTCGACTTATTCAAAAACTATGAAGATCGCGGCCATCAATTTAAGGCTGCTGTTAAAATGATTTAATCTCTCTACCACTAAATGGAAAACAATTTAATAAATAAGTATCTAAAAGGCGACCGAATGATTTGGCTTGTAGTTGCTATCCTATCGGTGTTTTCCATTTTGGCGGTTTACAGCAGCACAGGCTCGTTAGCATATCGGTTTCAACAAGGAAATACGGAGTACTATGTACTTAAGCATCTGGTAATTTTAGTACTTGGTTTTGTTATCATCTATTTTACGCACAAAATTAATTATATCAATTATGCAAAAATTGCTCGCTTAGGTTTAATTGTGGTGGTGCCTCTTTTGTTTTTTACACTTCTAAGCGGACATAATGTTAATGAAGCAAGCCGATGGTTAAAGCTTCCGGTTATGGGACTAACATTTCAAACATCTGACTTTGCAAAAATCGCCTTGCTTTTATTTCTCTCACGTGCTTTATCAAAGAGGCAGGATCAGCCCATTGAACTAAAAGATTTTATCATTAACATTCTGTTACCTGTTCTTGTTATTTGTGCTTTAATTGTTCCAGCCAATTTTTCTACTGCTGCTGTATTGTTTGTTACCTCACTTACAGTCATGTTTATAGGGCGTATTCCATTTAAGCATATGGCCATGCTGTTTGGTGCAGGAGTTATTTGCCTCGTTTTATTTATTGGCGTTTCTAAGTTGGTAGGCTACGAGGGACGCATAGCCACCTGGATGGAGCGTATCGAAAACTTTAGCGAACCAAAAACGGACGAGATAGATCAATCCACACAAGCAAAAATAGCCATTGCTAAAGGAGGTGCATTTGGGGTAGGTCCCGGCAAGAGTACACAGCGGAATTTTTTACCGCAAGCATTCAACGATTTTATTTTTGCTATTATTTGCGAAGAGTATGGTGTGTGGGGAGCAGCGCTTATCTTATTTATGTATATCATACTTATGTTTAGGGCAGTAAGTTTTGTTCGCAAAAGCCCAAAGGCTTTTGCCTCGCTTCTTGCATTTGGCTGTTGCTTCAGCCTCGTATTTCAGGCCATGATTAATATGGCCGTTGCTACTAATTTGTTTCCGGTTACCGGACAAGCATTACCAATGGTAAGCATGGGTGGAACCTCCATTTGGTTTACCAGCATTGCCATCGGAATCTTATTAAGCATCAGCAAATCGTTTGAGCAGGAAGGAGGGTGACCTTGCCATCGAGTAACATGCGTGTCATCATCAGCGGTGGAGGTACTGGTGGACATATATTTCCGGCTATTGCTATAGCAAATGCGTTACAATCACTTGTCAACGGTGTTGATATACTATTTGTAGGGGCGCTAGGTAAGATGGAGATGGAAAAAGTGCCTGCAGCAGGCTACAAAATTGTTGGGCTACCCATTGCCGGTATTCAACGTTCGTTTACTCTCAAAAATATTTTATTCCCATTTAAATTAATAGGCAGTCTGCTTAAGGCCCGAAAAATAATTTCCGATTTCAACCCAGATGTTGCGGTTGGTGTTGGTGGCTATGCAAGCGGACCCCTGCTTTTTATAGCAACACAAAAGGGCATTAATTGCCTTATTCAGGAGCAAAATTCGTTTCCAGGCATAACCAACAAAATGCTGGCTTCGCGTGTCAGAAAAATATGCGTGGCATACGATGGTATGGAAAAATTTTTTCCGAAGGAAAAAATTCTTTTGCTAGGCAACCCGGTGCGCGAAGAAGTAACTGCCCTGTTGCAACGCAAAGACGAAGCACTTGACTTTTTTAAATTAGAAAAGGGTAAAAAAACCGTATTGGTAGTTGGTGGAAGCTTAGGTGCCCGCACTATTAACCATAGTATAGCAGCATGGTTACAAAACCTACCGGGAGATATTCAGATTATATGGCAAACCGGAAAGTCATATTACAACGAAGGTAAAACAAAGGAAAGTGATACCGTGCGTGTATTGGATTTTATTTATAGAATGGATTATGCTTTTGCTGCGGCCGATGTCATTATCTCCAGAGCAGGTGCAAGCACCATTTCGGAGTTATGTTTAGTTGGTAAGCCTGTTGTGTTGGTGCCTTCGCCTAATGTAGCCGAAGATCATCAAACAAAAAATGCTATGGCTTTAGTAAATAAAAATGCGGCACTATTGGTAACGGATAAAGATGCAGTAGTGCAACTTGGTGATGTTACTGCAACATTATTGTCCAACAAAGTACAACAGGATATGTTGAGTACGAATATTAAAAAACTTGCATTGCCCGGCAGTGCCCGTCAAATAGCAGAAGAAGTAATTAAACTTAGCAAAGTAGCGTGATTGATTTGAATAACATACGGTTTGTTTATTTCCTTGGTATAGGAGGTATTGGTATGAGCGCCCTTGCACGTTACTTCAATACAATGGGTGTACATGTGTATGGTTATGATAAAACACCAACACCATTAACCGCTCAGTTGACTTCCGAAAATATTTCGATAGGATATGAAGATACCATTGAATCGTTACCCGATTTTTTGCAAAGCGAATCTCCGGAACATATATTAGTAGTGTATACTCCTGCTATTCCAATTGATAGCAAGCAATATAATTTTTTAAAGCTCAATCATACACTATATAAGCGTTCGCAGGTGCTGGGGATTATTACCCGCAATTTCAAGACTGTGGCTGTAGCTGGCACGCATGGTAAGACAACTACATCTTCGCTGGTAACTCATCTGCTTATGACCAAAGGGCTTAAGCCATCAGCTTTTTTGGGGGGTATTTCTAAAAATCTTGGCTCAAATTTTATAGCCGGCAATACGCAGAGCAGCGACTCAATTGTTGTAGTAGAGGCTGATGAGTTTGACCGCTCCTTTTTGACGCTACATCCGTACCTGGCTATTATTACAAGTACCGATGCTGATCATCTCGATATTTATGGCAATGCAAATGCATTGCTCGAGAGCTACCAGCAATTTGCAAAGCAAGTTGTACCCGGTGGTAAACTGATATACAAAAAAGGCCTCGATCTGGGCGCGGATGGTCTGTCTTATTCTATTACCGAAAAGGCAGATTGTAACGGTAATAATATACGTATACAGAACAATCAATATGTTTTTGATTATCAATGGGGCGATGTCCTGATAAGGGATATAACTACCGGATTGCCCGGGCGTCACAATGTTGAGAATGCGGTAGCGGCAATTACCATAGCCTTGCTTTTAGGTGCAGGTGTTGATGAGATAAAATATGGTGTGTCAAGTTTTAAGGGCATAAAGCGCAGGTTTGATATTCAAGTTAATACGAATGGCATTACCTACATTGATGACTATGCCCATCACCCCGAAGAGATAAGTGCGTTTCTAAATAGTGTAAAGGAAATGTTCACAGGTAAAAAGATTACAGTTGTGTTTCAACCTCACCTCTACACCCGTACCCGCGATTTTGCCATGGGCTTTGCCAGTAGCTTATCTATTGCAGATACTACTTACTTATTGCCACTATATCCTGCTCGCGAGCTACCTATTGTCGGAGTAAGCAGCAGTTTAATAGGAGACATGATGACCAATAGGGTTCGGTATTGTCATATGAGTGAGTTAATAGATCATCTTAAAGATGAACCAATCGAAGTTTTGCTCACGATAGGTGCAGGTGATATTGATACTTGGTAGAGCCTTTGCACGATTTTATTTCTCAAAAAACAAAAGAGTCAAATGCAAAAGATTAAAAAGTATATACCCTTAGTTGTATGGATACTGGTTGGAGTAACCTGTATTACGTGCCTTGCATTTATTGAGCATGATAGTGCAAAGCTACGCTGCAAAGGCGTTTCAATCGAAATAACTGATGCAGCTTTGCTTTCATTTGTCGAAGAAAATGATATAAAACGAATGGTGAACGAGTCTGCTCATGCGCCACTCGATAAATTGATGAGTGATATTAACACGGCTATGTTAGAAAATATCATCTATACGAATCCATACATCAATAAAGCCGAAGTACTTTCAACGCTTGATGGAAAGGTGGTAATTACTGCTTCGCAACGTGTTCCGATACTGCACATTTCATGTAAAAGCGGTGAGAATTTTTTCTTCGATACGATGGGAGTAGTAATGCCTGTACACAAAAAGTTTGCTGTCAATGTTCTTTGTGCTAATGGAAATATTCCTTGTTTGTCTTCGGGTACCGAATTGCAACCTATGCCCGAAAGCATCATGGACACTGCACGTGAGGCAAGCATACATCAGCAACTATATTATATTGCCCGTTATGTAAGCAACCATCCGTTTTGGAGCGCACAACTAGGTCAGGTGTATGTTACAGAGAATTACGAAATCGAATTAATACCACGTATAGGCGATCATATAATCAAACTAGGCAGTGCAACCCACTTAAAAGAAAAATTAGATAAGCTATTCGTATTTTATAAAAATGGATTGAACAAGAAGGGGTGGACAGACTACGAATCGCTTGATCTTACGTATCAGTCGCAAGTGGTGTGTGTTAAGAAGAAAAAAAGGGAAATACCAACGGATACAGCCACAGTTACTAAACAAACTACCAATAGCATTCAATAGTTTTTTAAACCTTATAAATATATTTTAATAATGAGCGAAGAATTAATAGTAGGACTAGACATAGGCACAACCAAGATTTGTGCTATGGTTGGCCGTAAAAATGAGTTTGGCAAAATTGAGCTAATAGGCAAAGGGCAGGCCGAATCGCATGGAGTGAGCAAGGGCGTAGTAAGCAATATTGACGATACAGTAGAGTCTATTGTGAATGCAGTAAAGCAGGCTTCGGATGCTGCCGATGTTGTGATTAAGGAAGTATATGTGGGCATTGCAGGTCAACATATAAAGAGTTTGCAGCACACCGGTATGCTTATGCGCAAGAATCCCGATGACGAAATTCGTAAGGCAGATATTAAAACCATTGTCGAAGATATGTATCGTCTTGCTATGCAACCTGGCGAAGAAATTATTCATGTTATTCCTCAAGAGTATAATGTAGATAACGACAAGGGCTTGAAAAACCCAGTGGGTATGACTGGTGCGCGCCTTGAAGCCAGTTGTCACATTGTTACAGGATTGATAAGTGCAGCAAAAAATATTCAACGTTGTGTTTCGCGCGCGGGGTTAATACCTGTAGGCTTAATACTAGAGCCATTAGCATCGGCCGATGCCGTACTATCTGCCGAAGAAAAGGAAGCCGGAGTTGTATTAGTTGATATAGGAGGTGGCACTACCGATATTGCAATTTTCCAGGATGGCATTATACGTCATACAGCTGTTATTCCTTTTGGTGGCAACATTATTACCAATGATATTCATGAGGGTTGTAAAATAATTAAGTCGCAGGCCGAAATGGTGAAGGTAAAGTTTGGAAGCGCAATGGCAAGTATGGCAGACGAAATGAAAATTGTTTCGATTCCAGGATTGAATGGACGTGCACCAAAGGAAGTGTCATTAAAAAATCTTGCTAATATTATTCAGGCACGCATGGAAGAAATATTTGAGCAAGTGTATTTTGAAATTAAAAGTTCCGGATGGGAAAAGAAAATTATCCTCGGAGCTGTGCTCACCGGTGGCGGTTCGCAATTGCAACATATACAGCACTTGTTTCAATATGTTACGGGTATGCAATCACGCATTGGTTTGCCCCATCAGCATTTGGGTAAGGATACTAAGGAGATTCAACACCCCATGTATGCAACCGGTGTAGGGCTTGTTATAAAAGGGTTTGCCGAGTCGGCTAGTGGTTTCAATACCAATCAGAATAAGCCAGAAGAAGTGGTGGAGAGTAAGAAGGGTAAGTGGTTTGAAAACTTTTTTAAGAAGCCGATTATCAAAGCCATTTTTGATGATGATGATGATAAAGATTTAAAATAATAAGGCGATAAGTAAAATGCATGTAGTTGCGCATTTAGGAACAGCGGCAAAAGCATCATTCAATTTGTAAAAAGGAAAAATTAAATAAAACGTATATATCTATAGTTAACTGTGCAGTCGAAAAGCTATTCTTTACTGATTAAATTAACTAACTAAATCAAACAAAAAAAATGAATTTTGAAATGACAAACAAAGAACCTTCTATTATTAAGGTAATTGGTGTAGGAGGTGGAGGCAGCAATGCTGTTAATCACATGTGCCGTCAAGGCATTCGGGGTGTTGATTTTATTGTATGCAATACAGATTTGCAAGCCCTTGAGATTAGTCCGGTGCCAATTAAAGTTCAACTTGGACCAACACTTACTGAAGGAAGAGGCGCAGGAAGCATTCCTAACAAAGGTCGCGAAGCAGCCCTCGAAAATGTGGAAGACGTAAGGAAAATTCTTTCAGATGGTACCAAGATGGTATTTATTACTGCAGGTATGGGTGGTGGCACCGGTACAGGCGCTGCACCGGTTATAGCGGGTATTGCCAAGTCCATGGGCATACTTACAGTAGGTATTGTAACCATCCCATTTGTATTTGAAGGAAGGCGTAGAAAAGATCAGGCAACCAATGGCCTCGATGAGTTAAAGCGCAATGTGGATACATTGCTTGTGATAAGCAATGACAGGCTGCGCCAAATTCATGGCGATTTAAAATTGACAAATGCTTTTGGAAAGGCTGATGATATACTTACGATAGCAGCAAAAAACATTGCCGAAATTATTACTGTATCAGGATATATCAATGTTGACTTTGCTGATGTTGAAACGGTGTTGCGTGATAGTGGCGTAGCAATTATGGGACGCGGTATGGCTTCAGGTGCCGACAGAGCACGCCTTGCAGTGGAGCTTGCAATGGATTCACCGCTACTAAACGATCGTGAAATTACAGATGCCAAACATATTTTGCTTAACATAACTTCGGGTAACGAAGAAATTAGCATGGACGAGGTAGGTGAAATTACCGATTTCATTCAGGAGAAGGCTGGAGAAGATACACACCTGATACTTGGTACCGGATACGATGAGGAGTTGGGCGACAATGTTTGTATCACTTTAATAGCAACAGGGTTTAAAACAAGTGATGAAATTATTTCAGCCAAGAATGCTCCTAAGCGTGAAGTAATAAATATGGTAGATGCACCTGCTGCTGCCATATCGCAAACTGTTATAACCAATAATAATAATATTGAGCCGGTAATGATTTCGCAGTTGCAAACAAACGTGCTTCCGGTTAATAAGGTTGAAAGCCCAGCGCACGAAGTATTCAATTTAAATGATGAGATAAAGCCCGAAGCTATTTTTAATGCGGTTGCTGAAACCAACATGATTGTAACCGATATGGAAGGCACGCTTGTAAATGGTCAAAGTATGCAGGAAGAATTAGTCAAAGTTGAAACCGAAGTTCAGAATGAACCATCATTTCAAGAGGAGGTTATTGAGTTGCCTGTAGAACCCGAAGAAGAGTCAAATAGCTTTGTGTTTAATCTAGTTCCGCCTGCGGAAGAGATAAAGCAGGAAGAAATAGTAATAGAAGAAGCACCAAAGCTTGAATTTCTTTTACCTGAAAATAAACAGGAAACAGAAGAGGCACCAAAGGATGATGCCATGGAAGCCACCCGTCAGCGAATAATGAGATTGCGCGAGTTAACCTATAAGTTGCAAAACAATAGCACAAACGATAACAAGGATATACCTGCTTATATACGCAAGAATACCGTCATGCAGAATACTCCACAAAGTAACGAATCAAATGTGGGAAGGCATACCGTGGGGCCGGATGCAAATGGTAATAATGGAGTTAGAGAGAACAACGCATTCTTCCACGATAAGGTGGATTAATAACTGAAGGTTTTGATTTTAAAAGATGGGGCGCGATATTTATCGCGCCTCTTTTTTTTGCTGTACCTTGTTAACAGTGGGTTTCAAGCACAACCGGAGCGAAACACTATTTTTTAAAATATAGTTTGTTTCTTGAAAATATATATTACTTTTGCGCCTCGATAATGCGGGATGGAGCAGTGGTAGCTCGTTGGGCTCATAACCCAAAGGTCGTCAGTTCGAGTCTGGCTCCCGCTACTAAGTAAAAGGCGATAATCATGATTATCGCCTTTTTTAATTTTAAATAAATGCCCGAATTATTTAAATCAGGTTTTGTAAACATAATTGGCAAACCCAATGCTGGCAAATCAACGCTTATTAATCTACTCGTTCAGCAACCCCTATGTGTAGTTAATCCCAAAGCGCAAACCACAAGGCATCGCATTAGAGCAATTATTAATGGCGAAAACTATCAGGTTGTTCTTAGCGATACTCCCGGAATAATGAAACCTGCCAATAAGTTGCACGAGCGCATGTTGCAAAGCGTAGAAGAAGTGTTTGATGACAGCGATGTAATTTTATTCGTACATGATATTCGCGATACCATGTTGGACGATGTCTGGGTGGATAAAATTTCAAAATCAACAGCTGTAAGAATTTTGCTTCTTAATAAAATTGATACCATCGAGCAAGAGCAGCTTGAGAAGGCTATAGAACAATACAAGGCAATGAACTATTGGAACGAGATTTATCCTATAAGTGCATTGCATAATTTTAATACCACTCACCTGATTGATAGCGTTGTAAAACATCTGCCCGAAGGGCCGCGATATTTTGATGACGATCAATTGACTGACCGCAATGAGCGATTTTTTATTACCGAGATTATTCGCGAGCGCATTCTTGCATTATACGATAAAGAAATTCCTTATAGTAGCGAAGTGGCCATAGAGCGGTATAAGGAAGAAAAAAGTATTGTAAAAATATATGCCACTATTTTTGTAATGCGCGAATCGCAAAAGGCCATTATGCTTGGCAATAAGGGACATATGATAAAAAATCTTGGCATTGAATCGCGCAAGCGTATCGAAGAGTTTATACAACAGAAAGTATATCTTGAACTTACCGTAAAAGTAAAAGACAACTGGCGCAATGATGATAATTCGTTAAAGAATTTTGGTTACTAGCATTCGGATTCTATGCGCAGCGCCTTAGTTATTTCATAGGTGTTATAAAGAGAATGATTGGATTTTTCGGACTAAAAATTTTACAATAGCAATTAGAAAAGTTTCGATTACTGATATTGAAGGAAACTAAAATGCAGTTATAGTTAGCCGGTTCATTTTAATGAACCGGCCGTTTTTTTTAATCAAGTTTATATTGGTTTTAGATTAATTAATACCTACAAAACGCTTAGTTAATGCCATTTTGAAAAGTAGTGCAAGTCTAAATGCAGTCTTGTATAAATTCAAAGAAGCTAATTAGAATTACTTCAAAACAGAAAAATTCCCATTCGAAAGCAGCTCATTATTTTCATTCAGGATAGAATAAAAATAAACACCTTTGCTTAGAGGCAAAACAATTTTATTATCATCTAGCGATTCAATGTTTGAATAAACCAAACGGCCGCTTGCATCCACTATTTGCAAATTTCCTATTTGTGTTTTGTTGCAATTTTCTTTGTCAATAGTCAACAACCCAAGTGCATTTTGATAAACTACTCGGAGGTTGTTACAACCTGAATTGTCAGGAATAGAAAAATTGTTTGGTAAGAGAGCAACGTTTAATATTGTTTTTACACCTGTAGTTAAACTGATGTTGGTTGCGGTATAGGTTTGATATCCGGGATAAGAAAATTCCACATCATAAAGTCCTGCATCGGCAACTCCTGTTTTATAATCACCTGTAAGGTTGGTGCTATCAAGTTTAGCTAGAGATTTAATAAAGACTTTGGCATTAAGCAAAGAGATTCCGGTTAAAGAATCTTTTACATTACCTTCGAGATAACAAGCGCGAACATAATTTACATCAAAAACAAAAAAACCTGTACTCATGTTAGTGGCAATCACAACACCCGATGGCAGGTAAGGATCGGCATCCCAACTAAGTGCACCACCACCCATGGGGAAGTGTGCAGTTTCAACCAGGTTGTCGGGATATTGTGCATCAACAATACTAATGTGCGATGCATAATTTGCATTCACAAGAAAATCGTTTAGCACACGTACGTTATGCACTTCGCCTACAGGTGCAGTTTCCGAAAGATAGGTGTCGAGCAATTTGATGTTTTGTAAATCGCTTACATCATAAGCAGCTAGCGGTGCACTGGGCTTTTCATCGGTTGTAAAAAATACATTGCCTGCATTGTTAAACCAGCCATTATGATTAAACAGCGAAGGGGTGAGCTGCGACTGCAGCAATACCGGGTTTGCCTTATTAGTAATATCAATGGCGCTAAACTGACCAGCCCAAATTTCGCTGCTCCAGATGGTGTCATTTTTTAAAATACAATCATGCACATAGAAATTGGAATATGAACTCACATACTCAGGATTCCACGGGTCGTTAAGGCCGCAAATTAAAATACCGCCCCCAAACAATTGAGAGCCGCTAATGTAGAGGTAGCCGTTGTCAACGGTTACCGTATGTGCCCGCGTAAGTTGATTGGCTATTGCCCCATCACCTTTGTAAAATTTGTATGTCACCGGTCCGGGCAGGTTGCTCAAGTCAATTATCTGAATACCATTTAATACCCCGGTAGTATCATAACCCTCGGTAGATACATACGCATACTTGCCCCATACTTTTACCTCTCGCCATATGGATGGCGTTCCCGGTGTAGAATCAACAATGATTGGATTGGCAGGGTTGGCCATATCAATAATGCTAACCCCATGGTAAGTGCCAACAATGGCAAATTCATGTCCCGTAGAGTCCACATAATGCCAGCAACCCGCAAGCTGATAGCCGTAGTTGATATTGGCAAGTTGGGTGATGTTTTTTTGTGAATGCGCAATTGTGCTGCAAAGAATTAATCCGATTAGGTAAAAAATCTTTTTCATGATAATTAAATTATTAGTGGAACAAAGTTACTACTTAGATTAATGATTAACTATTAGTTTCTTTAAGTATAAGCCTGAATTTGTCAATACCTTGCAATAATAGAATCCTGGAATTTGTGGTTTAGCAAGCTCTATACGTTTTGTGGGCGTAGTAATTATTTCGGAGGAAATTAATTTAGGTGATACATCATATAGCAACACCGATTGGATGTTTTCATTGGCGCTGGAGGTTTCGATAAGCACCAAATTATCTGATACGTAGCAATTGATGTATGCGCCATCCATTTCGGCAAAGCCTACATTGCTCGAATAAGAGGCCGAGGTAGCGTTGCACTCATTGCTGTCAGTAATAGTTACATAGTACTGTCCTGCTTGTAAGGGGTAATAATAGCCGGTGGTGGCCAACACTGTATTTGGGTTATTTACATTATACCAATTGTACGTAACATTAGTTGCGAGGCAATAGATGGTATCGTTGCTCATAGTTAACGAAGGTGGTGTAGGCGAGGCGAACTCATTAATAAACCCTGAAAACAGAATGGTATCGCATCCGGCTCCATTGCAGGCAATTAATTGAACATCGAAACTCCCGTAGTTGCTGTAATAAATCCCAGCCGGGTTTTGGTCAGTAGAGGTGTTTGGAATGGCTCCGGTAAAAGTCCATTGCCACGAAGTGGGATTATTGATTGAAAGATCAAAAAAGTCGATGGCTTTTTTTTCGCAAAAGTTAGTATCGGAACATGCAAGGTTTGCAATAACACCTGAGCATGGCATGTAACTGATTTCGATGGTATCGGTATTGGCACATCCCGATTGCGACACGGTTACAATATACGTCCCCGAAGCATTTGCATTCCAGGTTGCATTGGTGCTTCCCGTGTTCCACAAGTAATTGCCCGAAATGCCGGGGCTGAGCAAAATAGATTGCCCCAGACAAAGCATGGTGTCGTTGCCTAAATTAAATTGTGGTTGATTAACAATTGTAACCGGATAAATTACCGTATCGGCATAAGGAGGAAAGGGAACAACCGTTATCAACTGTACATTGTAGTTTCCGGGTGCCGAAAAAACATGGGTAGCAAAAGCATCAAAGGCACTATTAAGTGGACCGGTGGAAGGGTCGTCAAAATTCCATCCAAACGATATAAAACTTGTTGAGTCTAAAACAATAAATTCAGTTGTATCACCATAACAGGTTTTGGAAATAAGAGCACAAGTTGTACTTACCGAAACGGCATCGAGAAAATTTCCTACCGTTGCACCACCCGCTGCATAGGTAGGTGTAAACATCACTCTGAAGTTGGTTCCATTATTTGGTATGGTATAGGTTACTGAGTAATACCCCCAACTTGTTGTACCATCGGCAACTTTAATTACTTGAGTATAGGGGCCGCCTACCGGTCCTACTTTAACAACCATAGTGTCAATGCCCGAACGGCCACGGTGCGCAAATGAAATAGTCAGTTTACTTCCCGGCAATACCGTAATATCTTGCCATGCAGATGAATAAGTGCTACCATTCAATTCAAGAAAACACTGCCCATCATATGAAGGTACACCAACATATCCAGTGCCCCAAATCTCGAAAACCTGACTTGGGTCGTCAGTATGCCAACACGGTACCTGACTGGCAGTAGCATAAAATATCGTGTTGGGTGCAGCCAAGTTAAGGCTGTCAAAATCGCCATTACAAAACAATTCGCAACTTTGAGACTTCAGCATCCCTATGTTTAATGTAACTAATAATATCAGTGCAGATATTTGCTTTTTCATCAAGTCAGGTATTTGTTTTTGGAAATTTATAAGCAAAGGAAAAAAAAGTCCCCCAATTTCATAGCCCAAGGTCAATTTATATCATTCGAAAAGGGTTAGGCTTCTAGTTAGCAGCTATCTGGCCGGTTTTGAATTCTGATTTTTTCATTAATTATTATCGTAAAGTAAACTGAGGTATTATCTTTGCGATTCGAAAACTTCTTTTCAAAATAAAATAAGAATATGAAAAATGTAGTTCTGTCATTGGTTGCTATGGTTATTTTAACCTCAACCGTTACTTGTGTAAATAGTCAGCAACAAAAGACAAAAGTTGCACAAGGGGTACAGGTGGGAAATGAAGCCATCGACCTTACTTTTAATAGTCCTGAAGGAAAAGCAATCAAGCTTTCTAGTTTGAGAGGCAAAGTCGTTTTGCTCGACTTTTGGGCATCGTGGTGCGGCCCTTGTCGCAAAGAGAATCCCCATGTTGTGGAGGCTTACAACAAATATAAAGATGTTAAGTTCAATAAAAATGCTAAGGGCTTTACCGTGTATAGCGTATCGCTAGATCAAAACAAGGATAAATGGACTCAGGCAATATCGGCAGATGGACTGGTGTGGCCATATCATGTTAGTGACCTGGGCGGTTGGTATTCGAAAGCAGCCGAAACCTATGGGGTAAATTCCATTCCTACCAATTGGCTAATAAACGAAAAGGGCATTATTGTAGGAATAGGCCTTCGCGGACAGGCATTGACAGATGCACTTGAAAAACTCAAGACAGCTAAATAATTTAACAATCAGGGGCAATAGTATTTAATAACCGGTTGGTTTAGTAGATAAATCAGCCGGTTTTTTTGTGTGACAATTTGACCATAATTTGCCGATGGCAAAATATTTGAATCAGGCCAGCAAAAGCAAAAAAAACAGGAGTACGCAGCTATTGCTGTTGCATCATTGGGCTTTTTTAAAAAAAAGAGCCCCTAAACATTTCTAATAATCAACAACTTGTTTAATATTTTTAAAAATAAAGAAAAGGCAAAAATGGAAGATAATAAGACGCAAGAACCCATAGAGCACACAAAAAATGATGAAAATACCGAGGGACTGCCTATGCACGAGCAGGATGAAGACATTATTGGTCAGATAGAAACCGAACAAGAGGAACTGGCAGAAGCAAGACAGCAAGCCGGTGAAATGCGCGATCGATTTTAAGACTCAATGCAGAGTTTGATAATTACAAAAAGCGCACATTAAAAGAACGGATGGAACTGCTCGCAACAGCTTCAAGCGATATGATGGTTGCTATGTTGCCGGTGATGGATGATTTTGAAAGAGCTATAAAAGCAATTTCGGTAAGTGATGATAAAAGTGCTCTGGATGGAATACATCTCATTTATAATAAACTGAAATCGATACTTGATAACAAAGGGCTTGAGGCTATGAACTGCACAGGCACCGTATTTGATGCCGAGTTGCACGAGGCCATTACAACGATGCCCACAGCTGATGAGGCAAAAAAGAATACCGTAATTGAAGAAGTAGAAAAGGGTTATTTATTAAAAGGAAAAGTTATCCGACATGCCAAAGTGGTAGTGGGCGGTTAATTATGTAAGGAAAGAAAATGTCAAAACGCGATTATTACGAAATACTGGGTGTAAGCAAAAGTGCTTCGGAAGCAGAGTTGAAAAAAGCTTACCGACAGTTAGCAATCAAATTTCATCCCGATAAAAATCCTGGCGATAAAGCAGCCGAAGAAAAATTTAAGGAAGCAGCCGAGGCTTACGAAGTACTTAGCAACCCCGAAAAAAAGCAACGCTACGATCAATTTGGACATGCCGGAGTAGGTGGGGCTGCAGGTGGTGGTGGCAATGGCTTTGGTGGCGGCATGAGCATGGATGATATCTTCGAGCATTTTGGCAGCGTATTCGAAGGGTCGGGATTTGATGGATTTTTTGGTGGCAACCGCAGGCAGCAGCGAGGACAGGGCCGCAAGGGCAGTAACTTGCGCATAAAGGTTGCACTTACGCTGGAAGAAGTTGCTAATGGATGTGAGAAAAAAATAAAAGTGCATAAGCAGGCGCGTTGTACTTCATGCAGTGGCTCAGGAGCGCAGGGCAGCAGCGGCTTTAATTCGTGCAGTACCTGTCAGGGACGTGGGCAGGTAAACCGTATAAGCAACACCATTTTTGGTCAGATGCAAACTGCTACCATTTGCCCTACATGCGAAGGCGAAGGGCAGATTATTACTAATAAATGCAAAACTTGCTACGGTAGCGGCACTCGCCCTGCCGAAGAAACCATCAGCATTAATATTCCGGCAGGTGTTGCCGAAGGTATGCAGCTCAATGTTTCAGGAAAGGGCAATGCTGGCGAACGTGGCGGCATGGCAGGCGACCTCTATGTGCTTATTGAAGAAGTGGAACACGCACATCTTAAACGCGATAATCATAACCTCATTTACGATTTATACATCAGCATAACCGATGCTGCACTTGGTGTACAACTCGAAGTACCTACCATTACCGGAAAGGCACGCATAAAAATTGAGCCGGGCACACAGGCCGGTAAAGTACTGCGCCTTAAAGGCAAGGGAATGCCGGTAGTTAACAGCTATCAGCATGGTGACCAGCTTATTAATGTGAATGTGTGGACACCACAAAGCCTAACAAGCGAAGAGCGTAAAATTATGGAGAAACTTGGACAGTCGGAAAACTTTAAACCCAAACCCGGCAAGAATGAAAAAGGATTTTTCGATCGTATGAAAGAGTACTTTCAACAGTAATCCTTCCATTAAGTCTTCAAACATATAACGTTACCGTTAGCTTCATTTCAGGTATCTTATTAAAGTACTCTTTGAAAAAAATCAGACATCATCCTTGCATGTTGGTGTAAACTATGTTCATATATTATCAATAGTTTGATAAAACAATGGTGCTTGTAAAAGATGGAATAAAATTCTAACTAACCGATTTATTGACCAGGTGATTTTTACTGCCCGGTAAGGTAAGTTAGTAAGGGGAATACAAGTGACTTCCTTTTATCAATTTGTATAGGTTTTTTTAAAGTTAATTTTATATTTGCCTAAAATTAATTTTACACGGATGACCAAGCATACCGCCCTTTTTATAGGTATCTTATTACTCATTACTGTTTGTATTAATGCAACCTATGTGAGCGCACAAAAAAATCGGCCAGTAATAGATTCGTTACTTGCCTTTAACACAAAGCCAATGCATGATACCTCGAAGGTAATTTGCAACTGCAAGCTTAGTGATGCTTATAAACTATATAAGGCAGACTCTGGCATGTATTATTTAAATATTTGTGATAGTATAGCTCAAAAAGTCAACTATAATAAGGGTCGAATGATGGCATTAACTTATTATGCACTGTTTACTCTTGACAAGTCCGATTACAAAAAAGCGCAACTGTATTTAGATACTTTGCATAGACTGATGCTTAATAACCATGATTCTACTTATTATGTAAGCTATGCAAATAGTAGCGGTATTTGCTATAATAGGTTAGGCAATTATAATGCAGCTCTTGACATGTACATTAAGGCAATTAAATATAGCGAAGCGCATCACGAATTTGCTAGGATTCCTGCCATGCAAATAAACATTGGCACCATATATCGCAGGCAATTAAATGATTATAAAATGGCATTGGCATATTTCGAGAAAGCGCGCACAAACTTACTAACGTATCCTGATGAACAATTATCATGGAACTTGAATTCTGCTTTTGGCTCTATCTATTTGGAACAATATAAAATTGATAGTGCTGTTTATATATATAAAATGAATGTTGATATTTCATTAAAACGGCAAAATAAAGAGCAAATAATTATTGGATACCTAAACATAGCTAATGCATTCAAAACAAGTAGAGTATATGACTCCACTTTTTATTATGCTCAAGAGGCATTGCATATCTCGAAAAATGAAAAACCTACAACATGGCATGCACGGGGGTTGCATTTATATGCTGAGGCTACCGCTCATCTCGGCAATACGGATACAGCTATTAAATGTTGTGCTGAGGCAATACAAATTTCAAAAAATGTAGGAGATGTGCAACGGCTATTGGCAGCATACAAAAGCATGGTAATTATTTGTAAATTGCATAAAGACTTTGAATCGGCATTAAGTTACAATGATTCCCTTGTGCATATTAATGATTCTATAAATTCCAACAGTGTTGCTCAGAACTTAAATGAATTAAATTTAAAATATGAAACAGAAATAAAAGATGCAACAATTAAACAATTTGAAACAGCAAAAAAAATATCGAAACTTGAGTTAGAAAAACAAGAAGCCATTATAGCGGGTAATTATAAAGAGGCACAACAAAAAGAAACTGAAATTAGTTTGCTAAAACAAACCAGTGAACTCGGTGAGCTAAGAATAATACAACAACAAAATGATCTGCAACAAAAATCATTACAGACCATAGCACAAGAGCAGCAATTGCAAATAGCTGCGCAACAAGCTCAAATTGATGAACGCCAAATTCTAAATCAAAAATTAATACAGACGGGTATCATTGCAGCATTTATAAGTGCACTGGTATTTGGCTTTGTATTTTTTAATCGTTATCAATTAAAGAAAAAACTGGAGCAGCAACAGCTACTTGAAAAGGAACGCACACGTATTTCGAGCGACTTGCACGATGAGCTAGGCAGCGGCCTTACAGCCATTGCCATGATGAGCAACAACCCACGCACATCCGGCAACAATATGAATGATATAAGTGGCACAGCTAATACGCTTATAGATAATATGCGCGAGATGGTATGGGCCTTGAATACAAAAAATGACACACTTGAAAATTTGATTAGCTACATACATGAGTATGCGCAACAAACCATACAGCATTCATCTGTAAAATTAAATATGCAATTGCCAGCAACTATAGCTGATAAAAAACTAACAGGAGAAGTACGTAGAAATATACTGTTGACGGTAAAAGAGGTAATTAACAACGCTTTAAAATATTCAGATGCAACGGAGCTTAATCTAAAAATAATGTTGCAGCAAAATCAATTACAAATTAATATTGCAGATAATGGAAAAGGGTTTGACATGAGCAACGTAAGAAAAAATGGAAGCGGCCTCAAAAATATACAAGAGCGAATGAAAGAAATAGGAGGTAGTGCACAAATAATTACAAAACAAGGGAATGGAACTGATGTTAAATTACAAATTGAATTAAAGTAAAGATTAACACGAAAGTTGTATTGCTTATCAAATTGCCGGTAAATATTTTTGCATCACATTAATTTAAACTAAAATGGACGATATACGTGTTGCAATAGTAGAAGATACTGATTTAATTAGAAAATCTCTGATTGATATCGTAAATCATGCCTTTGGATTTAAACTAATAGCAGCTTATGAAAATGCAGAGGACGCAGTTGACAACCTAACAACGCAAAATGTAGATGTGGTGCTAATGGATATTAATTTACCTGGTATGAATGGCATAGAATGTATTCAAAAACTAGTTAAGCTAAATTACAAAACCCAGTACCTCATGTGTACAGTATATGAGGATGATGAAAAAGTGTTTGATGCATTGCAAGCTGGAGCACACGGCTATATACTAAAAAAGACACCACCTCAAGAACTACTAGAAGCAATAAGCCAACTGCATGCAGGTGGCTCCCCCATGAGCAGTCAGATAGCACGTAAAGTTGTTGGTTCATTTTCGCAACCCAAAAAAACAAAGTCAGGAAACACAGAAATGCTAACCGACCGCGAGCACGAAATATTAGACTTGCTTGCAAAAGGATATCGATACAAAGAGATTGCAGAAAAATCTTTTATCAGTATAGAAACAGTACGCAGGCATGTACATAACATATATCAAAAACTGCATGTAAACACACGTACCGAAGCACTAAATAAAGTAAACAAATTCTTTTTCTTTTAGGTATAAAGTTGTTTTCGTAAGTCCCAAAAACTATCACGCATAAAAAGGCCTCTAAAAATTTGCAAAGGCAATAATCAATTGTATTGCTATGTTATTTTTTGTCCTTTAACCCTGAATTTTTTTTTGAGCAGTCACTGAGCACCTTAGCTATGAGGTGCTTGTTTGCATAAAGGCAGTCTAATTTATTAAAACGGCAACTATATAAGTCGCTTTTGCAGGTTACGAAATTATCACAAAGTTGATTTGCCATTAAAATTACAACTTTCGTTGTATTGACTTGGGCATGCCTTGATGCACATATTTGCATCAGAAACTTAAACATCAAAAAATTAATCAAAAAAATGAGAAAAATAAAAATTGTTGCTTCCGCCATTATAATGGCATGTGCAACACAAGTAACACAAGCGCAATGGGCGCTAACAGGCAATGCAGGCACCGACACGGTAAACAACTTTGTAGGGACTACTGACAGTCGTGCTTTAAAATTTCGAACTAATAACACCCAACGTATGGTTATTAGCAATCAAGGTAGGGTAGGTATTGGTACCAACTCGCCAGCTACCTTATTGGATGTTAATCCTGCTTCGGGAGGAGCTGCGGTGCAGATTAAAAGCAATACCGCAAGTGCATTTATTTACATGGATAAGAAAAATCCAACAGATGTAAATACAGTAAGCTATCGTACCAATGGCACCGCAGTATGGCAAACAGGTGGTCTTAATAACAACAACTATTCGATTAGAAACTTTGGATTAGGTACAGATGCTATAACATGTTTGAGCAGTAACAATAATGTTGGTATTGGCATTGCTACACCTACCTACAAATTACATGTTGCTGGTAATGCCAGTATAAAAGATGCCTTAAGAATAGATGGCTTTGCACCCAAAATAGATTTTACATTTGGGGGAGGTACTGAAGCCTCAATGGAGGATGTTGCCGGAACAAAATTTTTAATCTCAACTAAATTCAACATTCCTATTCAATTTACTGCAAATGGCACAACTGGATTATATGTAAAAAATGATAGTCGCATGGGTATGGGAACAACAAACCCGCAATCAAACCTGCATGTATATGGAATCTATCCTGATTTAAGAATACAAGGACAGAATGGATTGGGAACATTTAACCCTGTGCGTATGTCGTTTTGGAGCGATCCACAAGGAAGTGCGCAAGAATGGCGTCCGGGCTATATACAATCCGATGATTCTGCAGCAGGAACATGGACAGGTATTATGCGATTTTTTACTAATGGTACATCATACGCAAATAGACAAAACTCTGTAGAAGGAATGCGTATTATTAATGGCCGCGTGGGTATTTACGATACTGTGCCAGATGTAGACTACCGCTTATCAGTTGGAGGCAACATGCGAGTAAAAGGCAACAGAATTCATTTGGATAACAAGTGGATAACTTCGCCCGGGTTCTACGAACTTGAATTTGGTGCTGATGTTACAGCAGATGCTGATAACTTATATTATTCAGGTTCAAGTTTTAAACGTTGGATTGCAGTATATGCTACAAACGGCACTATTCAAACTTCTGATGCCCGCATGAAAAAAGAAATTAAAGACTTACCTTATGGCTTGAATGAAGTAATGAAATTACAACCTATCATTTACAAGTGGAAAGATGAGAAAATGGGTGACGATAATAATCTCGGTTTTGTAGCACAAGATTTACAGCAAGTGGTAAAGGAAGTAGTTGTTGATCACACTACACGCTTCAATCCTGAAACCCAAAAAATGGAAACTACAAAGAATGATGTATTAGGCGTAAAATATTCTGAGCTTATACCAGTTTTAGTAAAAGCAATACAAGAGCAACAAGAACAAATCACAACATTGCAAGCTGAAAATGTGGAGTTGAAGGAATGTGTATCTACCATTTGCAACAACACACAAAAGCAAACAAATGATGTAGCAACAAAATCAAATGTGTTGATGCAAAATCAGCCAAATCCATTTAATCAATCTACTACTATACGTTACCAATTAGCTGATGCTAATGCCAACGCAACAATCGTAATTCGCAGCTTGAATGGTGAGCAAGTTAAATCATTGAAACTTACCACTGCAGGCACTATTACTGTAGATGCAAATGAACTGGCACAAGGTACTTACACCTATACATTAATTATCAATGGCGAAACTGTAGATACAAAATTGATGGTAGTAACGAAGTAAAATAGAGTTCATAATTGAAAGTCGCAATATAGAGTTACTATAAATAGAAATTCACGTCAAAGCCTCCGCAGTCCTGCGGAGGTTTTTTGTTTAATTCATTTTCATAATTATTGTTTTGGTGATAGGGAGCGTTGGTCAAAGCGCTTGTAAATGTATCCCATCTTTCAAATAATATTGCACATGTTTTTCATAGTTAACTACGATACACCAATACAAAAATAGAAGGCTCAATCCCACAAGTCATCTTTTGACAAGAGAGCAAAGGTTAGTACCATATTAATATATCAAGCATTCGCATATAGTTGCCAAGGTGTTTTTTTTCAAAAAAACAACCCAATATTGTTTTCGCTTTTTCTGAAATCATTGCTTTGCTATAATTTCAATAAGATGTGTAGTACAGGCACAGTGCTAAGTTTTTCAACTTTGCTTTCATTTTTTTAATACATTCGCACTCCGAAAAAAAATGGGTGGCTTACCTAACTAATGTTATTAAGTAAGCTATGCATTAAATAAAAAAACCAGAAATAATGTGGCGGTCAAGTTTGTAGTTGATTCAAAGCATATTTTCAAAATATTTTTTAACCAATGAATATAACTTTTCCAGATGGCGCGGTGCGCGAGTATGCTCAAGGTGCATCGGCTATGGATATTGCCAAATCGATAAGCGAGGGCTTGGCGCGCAATGTACTTGCGGCAAAGGTAAATGGGGAGGTGTGGGATGCCTCGCGTGCTATTGATGGCGATGCCACACTTGAATTACTTACATGGGATCATCCTCAAGCCAAGTCAACTATGTGGCACTCATCGGCACACTTAATGGCCGAGGCGCTCGAGTTTTATTATCCCGGCACCAAGTTCGGCATTGGTCCACCCATCGAAAATGGATTTTATTACGATGTTGATTTTGGCGACCATGCTTTTACCCCCGATGATTTTAAAAAGATAGAAGACAAAATGCTGGAGCTAGCCAAGCAAGCCAGTAAATACGAACGCAAAGCCGTAAGCAAAAGCGATGCGATAGCATATTTTACAGAAAAGGGAGATAACTACAAGCTGGATTTGCTGCAAGACTTAGCCGATGGAACCATCACCTTTTATACGCAGGGAAATTTTACTGACTTATGCCGTGGCCCTCATATACCAGATACAAGTTTTGTAAAAGCAGCCAAGGTGATGAGTATTGCCGGTGCCTATTGGCGTGGTGATGAAAAAAGCAAGCAACTTACCCGTGTGTATGCCATCACCTTTCCAAAACAAAAGGAACTGACCGAATACCTAACCTTACTTGAAGAAGCCAAGAAACGCGACCACCGTAAGTTGGGCAAGGAACTTGAGCTTTTTACATTTAGCGAAAATGTGGGAATGGGTTTACCACTATGGCTTCCCAAAGGGGCCGCCTTGCGCGAGCGTCTTCAGTCATTTTTAAATAAAGCACAGGTAAAGGCAGGCTACATGCCTGTTGTAACCCCACATATCGGGCATAAAAATTTATATATCACATCGGGCCATTACGAAAAATATGGGGCCGACTCTTTCCAGCCAATCAAGACACCTGCCGAAGGCGAAGAATTTTTTCTAAAACCAATGAATTGCCCTCACCATTGCGAAATATACAAAAGCCGACCAAGGTCTTATAAGGAATTGCCCTTGCGCCTTGCCGAGTTTGGCACCGTTTATCGTTATGAGCAAAGTGGCGAATTGCACGGCCTTACCCGCGTTCGTGGATTTACCCAGGACGATGCTCACTTATTTTGTCGCCCCGATCAGGTGAAGGAAGAGTTTTGCAAAGTAATAGACCTGGTATTGTATGTATTTAATGCCTTGGGATTTGAGAATTATACAGCACAAATAAGTTTGCGCGACCCTGAGAATAAGACCAAATACATTGGGTCGGACGAGAATTGGCAAAAGGCCGAGGCCGCCATCATAGATGCAGCAGCCGAAAAAGGCTTGAAGACTGTAATTGAACTTGGCGAAGCTGCATTTTATGGACCCAAACTCGATTTTATGGTGAAAGATGCCCTTGGCCGCAAGTGGCAGCTTGGTACCATACAGGTGGATTATAATTTGCCCGAGCGTTTTCAGCTCGAATATACAGGCAGCGATAATCAGAAGCATCGCCCGGTAATGATTCACCGCGCTCCTTTTGGGTCGTTAGAACGTTTTATAGCTGTACTGATCGAGCATTGTGCAGGCAATTTCCCGCTGTGGTTATCACCCGATCAGGTGGCGGTTTTAAGCATTAGCGAAAAGTACAATGACTACGGAAAAAATGTTTTACAGAATTTAAATAATTACGATATTCGCGGCCTCTTTGACGAAAGGGATGAAAAAATCGGTAAAAAGATTCGCGATGCCGAGATTTCGAAGATACCTTATATGATCATTGTAGGTGAAAAGGAAATGACAGAAGTTATGGTATCGCTACGTAAACATGGCCAGGGAGATATTGGATCATTTACCTTTGACCAATGTGTGGCTTATTTGCAAAAGGAAATAAACGCTAGTATATAAATATTAATTTTTAAAAAAAGGAGGACACATCGCTACACAATACAGACCGGGTGGATTTATAAGAAGTAATAAACCCCGACCCCGTGGGCCTTTTCGGGTAAGAAAAGAAAACGAGCATAACATAAACACCGACATCATTGCAAGCGAGGTAAGGCTTGTAGGTGAAAACGTTACCCCAGGTGTATATTCGCTTCAGGAAGCCGTAAAATTTGCCGATCAATTAAATCTTGATTTGGTAGAGATTAGCCCTAATGCTGACCCACCAGTATGTAAAATTGTAGATTATAAGAAGTTCCTTTACGATAAGAAAAAGAAGGAGAGAGAAGTTAAAGCAAATGCTGCCAAAGCGGTGATGAAAGAAATTCGCTTTGGTCCGCAAACCGATGATCATGATTTCAACTTTAAAGTAAAACATGCTCAAAGTTTTTTGGAAGATGGCAACAAGGTGCGCGCGTATGTGCACTTTCGTGGTCGCAGTATAGCATACAAGGAGCATGGCGAAGTGTTGTTGCTCAAGTTTGCTGAGGCATTATCAGAATATGGAAAGATTGAAGGATTGCCAAACCTTGAAGGGAACAGAATGTTCTTAAATATGGCCCCGCTACCTAAGAAAAAGTAATAGAAAGTAACGATTAAAAGTATATAAAATGCCAAAGATGAAATCAAATTCCAGTGCCAAGAAGCGTTTCAGCATTACCGGTACAGGAAAAATCAAGAGGAAAAAGGCTTACAAAAGCCATATCCTCACCAAAAAGTCTACAAAGCGTAAGCGTAATTTAACTCATGCCGGATTGGTTGACAAGACCGATATGGTACGTGTAGAGCGCATGCTTTGTATCTAAAAAAATCAATTAAGTTAAACCGGAAGCCAGCACCAAAGATTTTTTATAAAATGAAAAACGCTGCCTGCCAAAATCAAAAAACAAAATGCCACGTTCAGTAAACACGGTAGCGTCACGTGCAAGACGAAAAAAGGTACTCAAATTAGCCAAAGGTAATTATGGCTCAAGGGGCAATGTATGGACAGTTGCCAAAAACACAGTAGAAAAGGGGTTGCAGTATGCATATCGCGATCGCAGAACCAAGAAGCGCAATTTCCGTGCTTTATGGATTCAGCGTATTAATGCAGGTGTTCGCGAATATGGTTTATCATATTCAACTTTTATGGGTAAAGTACATGCTGGTAATTTAAATCTTAGCCGCAAAGTATTGGCCGATCTTGCCCTTAATAACCCGGAAGCATTTAAGGCAGTTGTAGAACAAGTAAAAGACCTTACACCCCAAAAAGCTGCGGATACAAAATTAGTAGGTGCAGGTCTAGTAGTTACTGCCGCACCAAGATCAGCAAAACCAGTAAAGGAAGCCGGTCCTAAGCAAGTAAAAGCTCCAAAAGCTGAGAAACCAGCCGCTCCAAAAGCTGAGAAACCAGCTACTCCAAAAGTTGCAAAGGCTGCTGCACCAATAGTTGAAGAACCTATACCTGTAGCTCCCGAAGTAGAAGAAGCACCTGTGTCAAGTGATGGTGATAATCTAAAGCTAATAGAAGGAATAGGACCTGCTATTGAGAAAATATTAAATGGCAGTGGTATTACTACCTGGGCGCAGTTAGCTGATAAATCAGCAGATGAGTTGCGTGCCATACTTGAGCAGGCAGGAAGCCGCTACACCATGCATAAGCCTGATACATGGCCTAAACAAGCTGAATTAGCTGCCGCTGGTAAGTTTGATGAGCTTAAAGCTTGGCAAGATGAATTAGATGGTGGAAAAGAGTAACAGATATCAGTTTTAAAAATACAAGGCCTCACTTTAGTGAGGCTTTTTTATTGGGTTAAAGTTGGATGTTTTGTCCTGGGAATAAATACGGGGGCGCACAGAGGCACGGAGGAGCACGGAGAAATTCTTTTTAATTAAATGTAAGGATCACACGGAGGGGCAAAGAGAAATTCTTTTTTATACTGTGAACTTTCTTTTGTTATCGGTTACATTTTTTTGCATTGTCGTACCACTGAGGCTTTAAGTTATTCCTTTTCAATTTAAATTTAGGTATCGCACTGCTTACATTTTAACGGCTACATTAAAAATGGCATAGCTCCGTAGGAACGACCGGTTAATAGAATGAATTCGCGTTCCTGTTGTTTAGCTCCGTAGGAGCGACACCGTTTTCTTTCAAGCTAATCTGTTTTGAACTCACATATGCTTGTATTGATGCATGAGTTTTTTAATGCCTTAGCCATTTTAGAGAACTTAATTTTTTTTCACCAGCGAATTATTGAATTTGTTGAATATGAAAAGTAAACAGCACTCCTTATTTAATCCCCGGCAAGTGTTACTTATCTAAAATAGATGAGCCATCATTAGACTTGTTTTCTTTCTTCAATTGGGATGGTGAATAATATCTATGAAAAAGAATTCTTATAGACCATTATTTCGGCTGTTAAAAAAAACTATCTGGGAACTTCCACTTTTTCCAGCATCTGCTTTATAACATCATCGGCCGATGCGCCTTCCATTTCTCTTTCGGGTGTAAGAATAATGCGGTGCCTTAATACGTTGGGTAATATATACTGAATATCGTCAGGGGTAACAAAGTCGCGTCCACTTAGTGCTGCCAGTGCTTTAGATGCTTGCAGGCACGCCACAGCTGCGCGTGGCGAAGCACCCAGGTAGATGTGCTTGGCAGTGCGTGTATGCTGTATGATGCTTACTATATAATCGATGAGTTTTTGTTCCACATGCACTTTGCCCACATTGGCTTTGTGCGTTACAAGTTGCGTTTGCGTTATAACAGGTTGTATAGAGTCAACAGGCTTTTGCGAACTTTGCGGTTGGTGATGCAGTAACAAGATTGCTGTTTCTTCGTCCGTAGTGGGGTATCCCACTTTTAATTTAAACATAAATCGGTCAAGTTGTGCTTCGGGCAAACGGTAAGTGCCCTCGTGTTCTATCGGATTTTGTGTTGCTACAACCATAAACGGTTCGTTAAGTAAATAGGTGTGATGATCATAGGTAATCTGCCGCTCTTCCATCACTTCGAATAATGCCGATTGTGTTTTGGCAGGAGCACGGTTTATTTCATCAATCAAAATAATGTTGCTAAAAATTGGACCTTGCCGGAATGTAAAGGATGATTTTTCGGGATTGAAAATATTTGTTCCAATAACATCGCTGGGCATAAGGTCAGGTGTAAATTGAATGCGGCTAAAGTCCGCATCAATAATGCGGGCAAAGGATTTTGCCATCAGTGTTTTGGCTACACCCGGAACTCCTTCGAGCAATACATGTCCATTGCTCAATAAGGCAACCATCATCAAATCGCTTATTTTATCTAAGCCAACTATTGCTTTCGATATTTCGCTGCGGGCACCAATTGCGCTTTCATATAAACCTGCAAAGTCTATCCTCGACTCAAAAGTTTGTGATTCGTTATTCTCCATTTTCAATTATTTGTGTTTGCTATTTTTTCAAATTTAGTAATCAATGTATTTAATTCCAGCAAAGTAGTACCATCAATACTTTCGTTGTGCCGTACCAAATTTATCTGACTATTTATGTCGTTAATCATTGCTAACGGCACTCCACTTTTGCCTGATAATTCAGCAAGTGTTTCCTTGTTAAATTCTGTGGTGTTTATACGATAACGCTCGCGCAGCATTTCCAAAAACTGCTCTGCTTTTTTAATAGCAATACTCCGATGGTCGCGTTTTCGCAGGTAGAGCATGCTTATGGTTTTTGAAAATGCAATACTGGTATTTGCCGGAGGTGTTAGCACAGGTATAACCCGCTGCAGCCGTTTACTGTAAAACAACATATATAGTAATAGTAACACAATGATGATATAATACGACCATTGGAGGGTGGGGTTAAAAAATATTACCCGGAGGGGGCTTTGTCCACCTTCGCGGCCCAGCTTAGCATACTCGTCATACCATATATCATATTGAGGTAAATATGCTAAGGTTTGTAAGGCCAGGTTATTCTTCAGGTCTTTCATGACATAGTAATTCGAAAATATTTTTGGTATCACACTCAGATAGTAATAGCCGCTTCCGTGGCGATACCTTACAAAAAGTGCATATCCCAGACTATCAGTCATAAGCACTTCGGCAGCACTGCCTTCTTGTAAGTCAAGAAAATTAGCGCAGTCGCCTACTGGCATTCGAAAAGGGTTTTTTCTTTCCACATCCGAAGCTGCGTATACTTTTATTGTATCACTGTATTGCAATGTATCCAGATCGTAATAATAACTGTGCATTTGTAAGCCGCATTCTTCTAGTAAATAGTCGGGCAGATCGTAGGTGCCTGATATAAACACATTGTTGCCTCGCAACACAAAATTGCTAAGAGCTTTTTTCGATAGCGAATCGCTAGCGAAGCTTCCTATAAATAAATAATTGACTGGGTGGTTGGTAAGCAGTGTGTCAGACTCCAGTATTGCATTATATGGGGGTATGCGCAGGTAAGAGATTTTTTTGTTCTTAAATAAATCAGGAAGCATCTCATATAACGCATACAAATCATATGGATTTTTTTTGTCCTTGAGGTAGGTTTCATTCCAGCTTATCGTTTTAGGCCCAAATATCTGCGACAGTATAAGCAGTAGCATCAGCACTACGATCACTATGGTAAATATTTTATTGCCTTTCAATTTGCTGTAGTAATTAAATTTGTATTAAGCTCCTTAAGCAATTTAGACATACGCTTATCAATAAGTTCAAAAGTAGATTCATCGAGGTCAAAATCGCCATACCACACATATTCGAAATCGCGAACAATACTTGCAAATGACTTGCGATAGTCGGTACTGATTTCCTGAATATAGTGCATGTTGGTTTTGTCCGGTTTCCATTTAATAAAGCCACTATCATTAGCTGTTTTTAGCAAATTTAAAAAACGGTAGCGGGTAGCAAGTCGGTAATTCTTTTGTTGTAGTGATTGAGAGTATAAATCGTCAAGCATCAGCTCATGAATGTTTTCAATCCCCGCGGTATACTCAAGCTCATTTTTCAACCTCACATTTTTTAATAAAAAACTAAGGTCAAGTTTGAAAAGCTTAAGCAGTAGAAAAATAATTACAATGGCGGTAAAGAAATACCCTAATCCTTTCCAGGGAAAAACTTCTACGCTTTTTCCGGCAGCTTTAGCTTTTTCTTCAATTGAAAATAAATCTTCAAGCCACTTCAAAAACTTACGCCATGCGCGCGAAATAAAATTTGTGCTTCCGTCTAAATCTACATTATAATTAAGGTCATCGTCAGCTTGTAGTTTTTCAATAGTGGCAGTAGTAGGTTGCAACACTTGTATACTGTCTTGAAGAAGAATGCCATCAGCCCTGACAAAAATAGTTAGCAATAACAGACATGCTGTTATCAACAAATTCATTGCATGATTGCTGCAAGTATATTGTATGCCTTTTTTAGTTATCAAGTTTAGTTTTTAAAATCGATATTAATATTCTCCTTCGTTAATTTGTTGACGTGTTCCTATCTGACTCATTAGTTTTTTTATTCCATCGCCATCTTGCCTTTCTTTCAGATTGTAATATTGCAGGCACATAGCAACTCCCGGAATAATAAGTAATATTAACCGGAATAGCATGTTCACGGTAGTGCCAATCATATTTATCGTTACCATTTTTTCTACATCCCATTGCAAAAAGGTACTTGCAAGCGACAACATCATAACGGGAACACCAATAATGGAACTTACCAATGAAACGATAATGCTCGAAACAATAAATAGCCCAAAGGTGCTTAACCATTTATCTTTTATTAATTCGAAACAACGCTTAACTGAAGATGCAAATCCAAGTTCTTCGTTTATATAAATAGCATTAAATAGCATGAAGACACCGGAAAGATAAATGCCCGGAATAATTAAAAAGGCAAAACCAATAATGGTAATTACAAGCAGGATTAATTGAAAAAACAGGATGGGTAAGATAAATTTTCGCATTTCGTTCCATACCATTGTAGTAGTAATAGTGGTGGTCATTTGTTGATTGTAAAGTTTCATATACACAACTACCACCATTGGTATTAATTGATAGGCAATGTAAAATAATAGCCCAACAATAACCATAATGCCAATCATCTGATCATTAAACATCCAAAATGGGTCATTGGTCATATTTGCATTATTTACCATTCCTGTTACGGTTCGCATATAACTGGCAAAGATGGTTGCAAAGGCCGTAGAAGATAAAATGATTGCAGGAGCAGAGATATAAAAAACTGCACCGAAAAGTGCGCGAAAATTTTGAGCAATAAATGTAAAGGTACTATTTAGTTTTTCGCCAAAGTCGCGCTCTTC
Organism: Bacteroidota bacterium; assembly: GCA_016714535.1. Classification (NCBI taxonomy): domain Bacteria; kingdom Pseudomonadati; phylum Bacteroidota; species Bacteroidota bacterium. Next base: position 362,103 of record JADKDR010000001.1, on the reverse strand, counting down.
TTCAAGCATCAATTTTGTTTCAAGCATTGGATGTAATCTTTTTATATAATTGTATGGGGTAGTATATAAAGTACCAATAAATAAATGCAATTGAAAGTAAGATAATGCTGGCACTAATATGCAATGAAACTGTAGAATGCCTGGTGACGAAGCTTTCGAGAAACCCTGCTATTATAAAAAGTGGAATACAACCGGCTACCAATGTTAGCCCTTCTACCGCTCCGCGTTTAAAGGATTCGAGCCTGCTGTAAGTTGATGGAAAAATTAATCCATTGCCCAATCTAAATCCTGCAGCACCGGCAACTATAATGCTGCTTATTTCCAGTACGCCATGTATCCACACAGTAAGCACGCAAATGAGCAAGTACTTGTGTTTGTAAAATAAAAATTGAAATGCTCCTAACATAATTCCATTTTGTAACATCATGACCAGCGTGCCTACCGAAAGAAAAATTCCCATCACAAAAGCATAAAATGAAACCGTGATGTTATTTATAGTAATCATAAAAAACATATCTTGTTGCGAAGCGCTTGAGTAGATAGCCATAGGTTCTCCGGCTTCTATATTGGCAATGGTTTTATTTACATAATAGTCGCCAAGTATAAGCCTGATATAGGTATCGTCTTGCGAAGCACTAAGCCAGCCAATACAACAGCTAACTAGAAAAATGAAAAAAGTATTGCGTAGCAAAGTGTGATTTGCATACACGGTAAGTGGCACTGTGCGGGTCCAAAATTCAATCAGATTTTGTAGCGTTTCGCCTTTATTTCGATAGATGCGATGATGAAAATCGCGTGTCATATCATTAAGGTATCGTGATACATTGCTACCCCGATAAAAGGTGGTGGCATAACTTAAATCGTCTGTAAGTTCTATGTAGCGCTCGGCTAATTCATCGGCACTGCCATCGCTCTCGTTTTCATACGACTCCCATTTTTCTCTGTTTTGCTTTATGAATGCTGCCTCGCGCATAAATACGTTAACGGTGTTTAATTGGTAAATGAAATAAATTTCCCGCGAACAGCAATAATTAAGGTGTCTAAAATGTAAAAGATCAATAATACCGGTTGTTTGGGTATCAGGACTTGGTAGTAAATTTGTGCCGAATTTAGGTAATGAAATTATTACCGGTTTTATACTTGTCTGTTTTCTTTTGCATGTAGTAAAGCAAGTATATTTGTCGCGTTAAAAAAAATTGGAATGAAAAACGCGATTTGCGATTTATTTGGAATACAGTATCCTATAATACAGGCAGGCATGATATGGTGCAGTGGCTGGGAACTTGCAAGTGCTGTAAGCAATGCCGGAGGTGTGGGCTTAATAGGAAGTGGCAGCATGTATCCTGATATGTTGCGCGCACACATCCAAAAATGCAAAGCTGCAACCACCTATCCTTTTGGTAAATGTGCCATTGCTTTACCCAGATATTGATAAGCATATGGCTGTTATTATAGAAGAAAAAGTTCCTATCGTGTTTACATCAGCTGGCAACCCCAAAACGTGGACCAGTATATTAAAAAATGCAGGCTGTATAGTGGTGCATGTAGTAAGTAATTTAAAATTTGCTTTGAAGAGTCAGGAAGCCGGAGTAGATGCAATAGTTGCAGAAGGGTTTGAAGCCGGAGGGCACAATGGACGAGAAGAGACAACCACGTTGTGCCTTATTCCAAATATTGCTCAGCATATACAGGTACCGTTAATTGCGGCCGGTGGCATAGCCACCGGCCGTGCTATGGCAGCTATGTTTTGTCTCGGTGCGCAGGGTGTACAAATTGGAAGTCGTTTTGTAGCAAGTGCCGAATCATCGGCACATGTCAATTTTAAAAACGCTGTAATTAATACCAACGAAGGCGATACCCAGCTAAGCCTTAAGCAGCTTACACCGGTAAGGTTGATAAAAAATAAATTTTTCAAGCAGGTGCAAGAAGCTGAATTACAAGGAGCCGATAAGGCTACCTTAGAAACGTTGCTTGGGCGCGGACGCGCCAAGCTGGGTATGTTTGAAGGTAATATGGACGAAGGCGAACTCGAAATAGGGCAGGTGAGTGCTGCACTGGATGATATTTTGCCCGCTGCTCAAATTGTACAGAACATTTGGAATGAGTATACACAAACCATCAAGAGTTTGGCTCAATTAGATTTGGGAGCTTGATTAACAAGGCCACTCAATTTGTTATAACGAATAGTCGAATTTACACACCAATCAATATTGCATACAAGGCCTTGTGCAAGGTCTTGGTAAGGACACTCTCAATGGGTTAAAAAGCGAAACCCGGCAATGCCGGGCTTCAATTCAAACTACTTATATGCTATGACTGAAAATTTAATCCATTTATCTTCAAAAGATACTCACCATGTTGGTATTACATTTTTACTATTCTTCGAAGAATCGATTTTCCTTCGCCTATTAATTGCAATTGATAAATTCCTTTATCAAGTTGCGACACGTCAAGTGTATTATTTGTAGGGCTAACACTAGAAACTAACTGCCCATTGGTCGAGTAAATATTTATCATTTCAATTTTATCTGCATTACTTATTTGCACCAAATCCACAGCCGGGTTGGGTTGAAGCGAAATGGATTCCATGCCATTTTCTGAATCGGTTATCGAAGTGGGGAATTTGCTTACGTACTTTAGTATGTTTATACACGAGCTATCGTAAATGGCATAGCTAATAAGTCCACGCGTTATGTCATCATAGCCATCGTAAATTTTTGTTTCAAGCAATATCTCATCTGTATCGCAAAAGCAATTTGTAGGGATGTTTAGATTTAGGTCGGTTAGGTTCTCTATATTATATAATGAGTTACCACAAATTTGGTTGTCAATTACAGTTGGTGCAGGTTGCCCAAAAGTCATAGCTCCCAATTGCACACCCACTGTATTTTGATTGATAATATTATTTTTTACAATTGCACCCATGGCAGTTATCACTGCTTTTGCATTTCCAGTAAAAGTATTTTCTTCTATGGTTGCATTTGTTCCTCCTGACACTGCATCGCCATTGTTGATAAAACTATTGAAGCGTACATTTCCGTTTCCAACATTGCCGCATGCAAGGGCATTATTAGTAAAAGTTGAATGCTGAATGGTCATTGCATTAAAGGGTACAGAAGCAAAATTGATAGCCAAGCTATTATTTTTTAATATACAACTATCGAGAATAAAGGAATTGGGGTATACCGATATAGCAGCACTGTTGCTGTCAAATATGCAATTGATTATTTGAAAATCAGGCCAGCCGCTAATTGCCGAATTATTTCCATAAAATGTACAATTTTTTAAGTTGGCACCTGTACCGGTGCTAATGGTATAACCATTAAAAGCAAAATATGAATCGTTAAAGGTAAGTGGATATCCAATTACAGCGTCCCAATTGAAAGCAATCTGAGTATTGCTAATACTTACATAATCTGTATTAATGCTGCCGCCTTGAGAGTTCTTTATTAAAAAGCCATTCCATGCACCTACCGGAGTGGTAAAGCTATCGCATTTAAAGGTAATAAGTTGTGATGGTGTTCCAACCATATTTAGTGCGCCTCGTACTTCAAAATAATAAGCAGGCTCACCATTCATAATATCGGATTCTTTTACATTTACAACTACACCCGGTTCAATGGTAAGTGTAACTCCGGGAAACACGACAATACTGCCGGTCATCTTATAGGGTGAGTTTGCCAGTGTCCAGGTAGTGTTTTGATAAATGCCACCTCCGACAATTGTTTGCGCTCCGGCAATACCAGCTACAAACAAGAGAATAATTCCAAAAATAATTTTTTTCATAGATAATTTGTTTTTATGATAATTTGTTTTTAAAAGTATAATCATAAACAATAATCGTTTTGAATTGTTTTCAGATTCTTTTTCTTAAGATGTTAAATTATACTTTTTAGCAATGCTGTTTAATCTTTTGATTTTTTTAATTTGATTGCTGAAACAGAAAATTTTGAAAACATCTTATTTGGAAAAGAGTGCAAGAAAGTAAAAGGATCATGGCTCTTATTCTGATTGCTTTTTAATATCCTAGTTCCCTCAGTCTAGTTATGGTTATAAGTTGAACAAATGCAGCAAACTAGTTTGTTAAAAAAAGGAAACTAAAAAAGTATAATTGAGATAATAGTGGATGCCATTTATTTCCTCCGGCAATAAGCAGTTCACTGTGGTATAGGCAAGATTTAGCTTACCAAATAAAAGGGCAGATGAGGCAAGCTGCATTTGCAGCTTGTTAGGTAAGTAATTATAAAACGGAATTAGGCGTTTTTATTCTTTTTCAAGATATACTTATCGAGCACCTCGGTCATTTGTGCTAGTCGTTCTTCGGGTGTGCCACGTAAAACCGTATAACGCACTTGTTGCTTTTTCATTTCTTCGATATAAATATCGAATAATTCTTCGCGCTTATTGGGGTGTTCGCGAAGTGGATCGGCATCCCAGGGCATATCAGGTGCACAAACAAAATGATGGTCGTAGTAGCGGCTGTTAATTACATTCAATATCCATTCGGCACAAAAGCCATATTTATATTCGCTCCAAACTTTCATTACCGTCATGTTGGTGTCGCATATCAACAAGCGGTTGGCTTGAAACAGTAATTGGTTTTCTAATTGTATCTGACCTTTTGCTATAGGTAATAAGTCCTTCGGGCTATAAGGCCTGTTAAGTTGCATGATGTATTCGCGTGCATACTCAGGAACAATGATGGTTTTATAATGGGCTGCCAGCATTTTTGCCATCGTAGTTTTTCCGGTAGATTCCGGACCAATAATCGCAATGCGTTTTATAGCTACTTCGGCACCAGTTTTCTTGCGCTTATTAGAGCGTTTTACAGGAGCAGGGATATGTGGCCCTCCTCTGTAAGGCCCCGGACGTCTTGTGCCTCCTGCACGAGGCCGTGTTGGTCGGTTACCATTGTTAAATCTTGTAAACATAGTTACACTTGGTGTTTCAATATATTTAACTGCAACAGAGATTCTTGTTCTTTAACTTTAAATACTCCAATCAAAAAGCGCAGTGGTTAATACTTTTGTTTATTAAGTGGGGCGAATATAGTAACAGTTTTATTGGAACAAGTTTTTTTTAAATAATTGCACACAATATTTTTTTTACAAAAATCGCGATAACTTATTTCATTAATTGATAAATGGTTGAATTGTATTTTTTTTCCAGGCAAGCAATCCGACAATAGCTAGAAAAAAATAAATTATCGAAAGACCACAATAAGCATAAAGCTCTTTTGCAAAGAATAAGTAAGTGTATAAGGAGTTAACAATTAACCATAAGTACCAGTTTTCAATTTTTTTCCGAGCAATCATATATTGTGCTATAATAGCCATGGCAGTTCCGGCAGCATCAAGCAAGAGGTACGCATTGGGATTGAATCGATATAGTAATACCGACAAGCAAGCACTTAAAATTACTATGGCTACAAAGTATAGTATGCGCTCATTAATGGTGCTATGATAAAACTGTTGTTGTTCCTGTTGGTGTGATTTGTTCCAGCTTAGCCATCCAATAACCAATACGATTAAATAAAAAAATTGTTGCACCACATCTGCATACAGGCCGTTTATAAAAACTATATAAGCAGTAATTAAAACATTTACAATGCCCACCGGAAAATTAAAAATGTTACCTTTTGCCGTAAGAACTATTCCGGCTATTCCGCAGGCTACTCCAATTATTTCAAGCAAGATCATTTGATTGCCTCAGCAATTTCTTGTATCAATGCAGGATGATGTTCAAAGGCTGTACCTATTACTAAAACATCAGCACCTGCATCAGCCATTAGCTTTGCTGTGTTTGCATCACGTATTCCACCACCGCATAGTATAGGTAGCGATATAGATTTTTTTACCGCAGCAATCATAGCAACTGGCACATGAAGTTTTGCACCACTACCGGCTTCAAGATAAATGCACTTATATCCTATCATCTCAGCTGCCATGGCCGTTGCTGCTGCTATTTCGGCTTTTTCGCGTGGTATGGGATTACTATTACTTAGGTAATGTGCAGTGGTATTGCTTCCCCCTTCTATTAGCATATAAGCAGTACTTATGGTTTCAATATTTTTTTTTCTGATGTAGGGTGCTGCCTGTATGTGCTGACCAATAATCATATCTGCATTGCGGCTGCTTACCAGTGAAATAAATAGTAATGCATCAGTCAATTCTGAAATTTGTAAATGATTGCCTGGAAAGGAAACGATTGGTATTGAGGTGTTTTTTTTTATTTCAGAAATTGTAAAATTCAAATCACCATGCGTAATCAAACTGCCTCCAACAAAAATTAAGTCAACGCTGGCCCGGTTGCACATAGAACATATCGTTTCAATGGAATTAGCATCCGCTTTGTCGGGGTCTATTAATACGGCAAGTTGCTTTTTATGGTTATCGCACTTTTGTAATATGGAGTTTAGTACATTCATAATATGATTTTACTGCAATGATCATACTTTTTGTTACCATGTTCAAATATATTTTAATAAAAAAGCCCTGCATTGCAGGGCTTATACTTCTTACCAATTTACAAGTTATAGGGTATTCTTCTTCGATTTTTTTCCGTTGCCATTACCATTACTACTATTAGGCTTTGTAATAGTGGCCTTAAGCATATTTGTGTCTTTATCAAAACTTAGTTCTATACTATCACCTTCGGTTAGTTCTGATTTTATTATTTCTTCGGCAAGTTGATCTTCCACATATTTTTGAATGGCGCGTTTCAAAGGTCGGGCTCCAAAACTGCTGTCATAGCCTTTTTCGCTAATAAAGTCTTTTGCTTCATCGGTCAGCGAAAGTTTGTATCCGAGTTCTTCTACACGCTTATATAAGTGTGATAATTCAATATCAATTATCTTATGTATGTCAGCTTTTTCAAGATGATTGAAGATGACAACGTCATCAATACGATTCAGAAACTCAGGTGCAAAAGCTTTCTTCAAAGCGTTTTCAATTACACCTTTCGAATGATCGTCAGCGCCTTTTATTTTTGCCGAAGTTTGAAATCCTACTCCTTGTCCAAAGTCTTTTAATTGACGCGAACCAATATTGGAAGTCATGATGATGATGCAGTTCTTAAAATCAACTTTACGCCCCAGGCTGTCGGTAAGTTGGCCATCATCCAATACTTGCAATAATAAGTTAAACACATCCGGATGCGCTTTTTCTATTTCATCCAACAACACTACCGCATAAGGTTTACGTCTTACTTTTTCAGTTAGCTGTCCGCCTTCTTCATAGCCCACATATCCCGGAGGTGCACCAATGAGGCGACTTACAGCAAATTTTTCCATATACTCACTCATGTCAATACGTATGAGCGAGTCGTCATTATCAAATAAATATCGGGCAAGCACTTTTGCCAATTCTGTTTTTCCTACACCGGTAGGGCCAAGGAATACGAATGAACCTATGGGGCGGTTTGGATCTTTTAATCCTGCACGGTTGCGTTGTATGGCTTTCACTACTTTCGAAATCGCTTCATCCTGCCCAACCACTTTGCCTTTTAACTCTTCCGGCATTTTTACCAAACGAGCGGTTTCGGCTTGTGCCACACGGTGCACCGGTATTCCACTCATCATGGCTACTACTTCGGCTACATTATCTTCGGTAACAGCAAAACGTTGCAATTTGGTTTCTTCATCCCAACGAGTTTTCGCTTTTTCTAACTCGTCTAATAGATTTTTCTCCGTATCGCGGAGCTTGGCAGCCTCTTCGTAACGTTGACTGCGTACCACACGATTTTTTTTCGTTTTTAACATCATTGATTTTATTTTCCAAATCGGAAATATAGTCAGGAACAACAATGTTACTAAGATGCACACGAGAGCCCGACTCATCTAATGCATCAATGGCTTTGTCAGGCAAGTAGCGGTCGGTTATGTAACGTGCTGTTAGGGTAACACAAGCTTTTATAGCCTCGGGAGTATAGCTTACATGATGATGCTCTTCATAGCGTTCGCGAATGTTATTCAGTATTTCGATAGTTTCATCAACCGAAGTTGGGTCAACTAATACTTTTTGAAAACGTCTGTCTAAAGCACCGTCTTTTTCAATGTATTCGCGATATTCATCGAGGGTAGTGGCGCCTATGCATTGTATTTCGCCACGGGCCAGGGCAGGCTTAAACATGTTGCTCGCATCTAGCGAGCCCGAAGCACCTCCGGCACCAATGATGGTATGTATTTCATCAATAAATAAAATTACATCAGGGCTTTTTTCCAAGCTCATTCATCACCGCTTTCATACGCTCTTCAAACTGACCACGGTATTTTGTACCAGCCACCAACGATGCAAGGTCGAGCGTAACAATGCGTTTGTTAAATAAAACACGTGAAACTTTGCGCTGTATAATGCGAAGTGCCAAACCTTCGGCAATGGCAGATTTACCTACTCCGGGTTCTCCAATCAAGATTGGATTATTCTTTTTGCGTCTTGCAAGAATTTGAGACACACGCTCTATCTCCTTTTCGCGGCCAACTATGGGATCAAGTTTACCATCTTCGGCACTCTTGGTAAGGTCGCGACCAAAGTTATCAAGTACCGGTGTTTTGGATTTATTATCTCCGGTCTTCTTAGGTACCTGATAGCCACCTCCCGGCTCATCCTGCGGATATCCTTCATCTTCGCCCTGCTGTGGTGCTTCACTTTTAAATCCATTATTGCGCATTACTTCGAGTTCTTCGCGCACCAACTCATAATTTACTCCGTACTGATTTAAAATTTGTGTGGCTATATTGTCTTCGTCTTTTAGTATACTCAACAATAAATGCTCTGTACCAATGATATCGCTTTTAAAAATTTTTGCTTCCAGATAGGTTATTTTTAAAGCTTTTTCGGCTTGTTTGGTCAAGGGGATGTTGTTTAAGTTGCTCACATTGCCGGTGCTGCCTTTTACAGCATTCTCAACCGACCTGCGCAAGTCAACCAGATTGAGACCAAGCGTTTTTAAAAACTTGATAGCCATGCCCTCGCCCTCTCTAATCAGGCCAAGTAACAAATGTTCAGTACCAATATAATCCTGCCCTAACCTTAACGCTTCTTCGCGGCTGTATGTAATAACATCCTTAACCCGTGGTGAAAATTTTGCTTCCATATTTTTCCCTTTTTACTCTCTTGTTTGATAGTTTACAATCAAATAGTATGCAAGTATAAGTGATAGAACAATATGGCAGACTTTTTTGACAGAAATTTTATAAGGAAATTGAAAAATGACTTGGTTGAAAAGTTATTGAGTGGAGATTGGAAATTTGGAAAGGTGACTTAACGCATTTGCATCCTCGTGACTACCGCGCTTGGCTTGGGATTTAGGCGTTGATGAGGATAGGGATGAATTATTCAAAGCAAATTATTTGTTCAATATTTTTATCAAGACTTTATCGCACCACAATCTTTTTCATTTGCACATTATTTCCTGTGTGTGCTTTGATAAAATAAAAACCACTACCATATCCTGTTAAATCAAGTGCATGTGGTGATTGAGTAACCATGCGCGATTCAATCAAATTGCCCATTGCATTATAAACGGATAAAGCATACTCACTTCCATCATGCACTGGATAATAAACTGAAACTACACCATCACTTGATTTGGCAAAGCCATAAAAGGAGATAAATTACTTTGCGTTTGTTGCAGTGTTTGTTGAGGCTGTATAGTTTTGCTGCCTCCATTACCATTTACCAAAGGCGGGCAAGTTGGTGGGTTTATTGCCGGTTCGCATTTGGCTTTAAATGTACAACCTGCCTTGGCTCCAAATCCATCGCGTAAACTAATTACTTCTTCCGCGGTAAACTGCACATTGCCACCAGGCTTAATGTTGTAAAAGTCTTGTTGTTGGTCTCCATCAGGATCTACAGCGCTACCTGCATATATCTCATTTTTGGCAACATAATGCAATAAGTATGGTTGATCTATTTCTCCATTTTGAATATACTGAATATCATCATAGTTGCGAAGTATAGCCCCCTTACGACCCTGCACCTTGTAGCGGCCAAGATTGCTACTTTTGTCTTCATAGCCTAAATTAGTAGGATGGTTTTCAAATATTAATGTGGCTCCCTCATTTACATCAAAGGCTGCATCATAAATATTGCAGCATGCATCTATAGTAAGTTTACTACCACCCTCCAAATAATAACGTGAAGCAAATACACTGTGCTCAGGATTGTTAGGATCATTAGGGTCATTAGGGTTTTCGCTGCGTAGGTCAGTGCGTACAGGCACATTGCGCAGGTCTGTGTAGGGGCCACCACATTGCGGGTCTTGGTTGTCTGCAATTACATCTGCTGCTTTGGGATAAACTCCACGTATAGTTTTAAATGTATAATAAGAAGGAAAATGTAAATCATTGGCACCACTTGTAATGTTAACCTCACTTGGATTGTAAATTGTCATTTCAGATGGATTGATAATGTTGAGATTGATGTTTTGGTCGATGTGGTATTGGTGAGTGATCCCTTGATCGACTGAAAATTCAATACCTCCCGCTTGACCCAAATTAGTGCTTGAACCTGACCATTTCAAACCTGCAATATAGTTACCCTTATTGTTAAGAATGGGAGCACTAAATAATGAATAAGGCGGTGGAAATACATTATAAAATGACTGAACGTTAACTCCATTAATATTAGCCCAGTCACTAAAAGTTTCGTTTGAAAGTGGGTAATTAGCACCAATTTCGTTACAATTGGTAGGGTTCGGAATTTCATTATATGGAAAATAATTTATCGTCCCGTTTTGCAAAAGAAATAAATTATTAGCTTCATCGTATTTATGCGGATCTACAATAATCTGATTACTAAATAAGGTTGGCATAAAAATGACATCATGCATAGCTTGGCTGCTACCAAAATTATTAGTATTTGTAAATGGATAAAATCTCATCCTACCCCTTGTATTATCATAATACCATGAAAATGTCTTAATAATGTCATTGGTTGTTGAATTCCCACAATGAAGATTTATGGTATGCTTAATAATTGAATGAGGTAATATTGATCTTGTTGAAAAGTCTAATGCTGCATTCTGCGTAAAAGCATAGCTTACCAAAGTCTGATGATTATCATTAAGACTAAAACCAAAATGGCAAATCCCTGGTAGCTTTCTTGATAAGTTGTCCCATTTATCAATTCCGTTATAAGATTGATTTGTTGGCAAAAACAATTCTCTAAATAAACTAGGTGATGCACATCCATTTGTAAGCCATGCACAATCAATGGTGAAAGGAAATGAAACAACTTCCATTGTAAAACTGGTGGCTAAATTTGGATTAACTTTATTCCAATAAAACCTATCTAAAAATATTTCATATTCTCCAAAATACCCTGGTGCGAAATCTTGGTTTACCCAAGTATATGGAAAAGATGGTACAGAATTTTTATACAATTGAGGATACCCTCCACCATACCAAGTTGGAATAATTTTCTGATAATTGTTTAAAATTTCTTGACTAATTCCTACTTGAAAATTTAAAATTATCAAACCCAATATTAATAGCCTTTTTATTGCTTTATTATCTTTAAATGTTTATTAAGCCTGTTGATTCCGTTTATTTGCAATATATATATACCTGGATTAAGTTGTATCAAGTTTAAAGTAACGTCATTTACATTTAACTGACTATTATATTCAATCTTATTTGTTGTAATGTTAATTATCGAAATTTCATATTTATTAATTTCATTAATGCTAGCTAATTTTAAGTTTACTAAATCAATAAATGGATTGGGATATAATGATACCGAATAATCATCAGTCAAAAAATCCTGGAAACCTGTATTTAAATCACAGTCAATTACCTTAGGCATATAAATTGTGTCTTGAATAAACTCCGTAACAGGTATTAAATTTGCCTGCTTTGTACTTGTTAAAGGCAAAATAGTTTGCATAGTTGGAAACACCTGATAGGAAGGGAACGTATAATTTTGGGTTTCACATCTATTCATTGTGCTATCCGCCTTAGTCAATATAATATTTGCTTTGGGGTAATTCGTGTTATTAATTATTGAAGAAACCATAAGAATTCCCTTGTCGCTTGTAAAAGTGAAATCAGTGGATCCTCCAAAAATTGAGAAAAAGCCTGGATTAAGGTACATTTTTGAATCTGAAACAAAATTCCCATTGCTATCTATTTTTGTAATGCCAATATTTCTTACTCCCCAAATGGCACCTAATTGATCTCTATGCATCTCGCCTAAACAAGTAGAACCTGCGCCAATTATTTGTTTAGCCCATAGCATATTTAATCCACTATCATATTTTACTACTAATTGAGCGCCACTATTTGCACCACCGAGTATGCTGCATGCTCCCAAATAAAAATCATTGCTACTTGTCTTAAAAATGGAAGTAAAATTTATAGAATCAATCTGCTTTGCCAACAAAATATTTCCTATGCTGTCAATATTTACCACTGTACCTTGCTGAGTATTTAGGGTATTTTGATGACCATACCCAGCAATTAATAATTGTTTGTTATCTAACTCAACAGCACTATACAAAGATGTTGTATTAGGGAAGGTATAAACCTTACACCAAATCGTATTGTAAAGGCTGTCTGTTTTTAAAATAATTGGGTTTTGATAACTAGGAAACGATGATATTTGTCCTCCACTAAAGACTAAATCGCCATTGCTCATCTGTAGTTTTGGGAAAATAAAATTTACAGAGTCATCAAATAAAAAAGATTTTACTAAGTCACCATTTGTATTTATTTCTAAAAAATAACTCACCCATGATGTGCAATTAGAATCGCGACATGAAATAGAATTTACAAGAAAGTTTCCATTTTGTAATTTAAGTAAAGTAGACGTTGAATTGTCGCCTTTTCGATGATAATACTTTGACCATAATTTTTCACCTTTATCATTTACCTTCATTAGCAAATGTTGACGGCCATAAGAATTTGTCATCTCTCCAGCAATTACGAAGGTCGAATCATTTTCATTGGTTATTCGAAAGGCAACTTCATCAACACTTTCTTGACCATAACTGTATTGAAAAATGTGCTGAGCTAATGCTGTATTAGCCATACTGCATAATGCTAGCATTATTAAATAAGCAACTATTATTAGTCTCATAACGAAAATTATTACTTAAGTTTTTCCTTCCAACATCTCCACCCTCTCCATCAATTCAAGTACATACCGATAAAGCTCTTCGGTAGTTAGTAGTTGTAGTTGTTGCATTCTGCCTACATCGTTTTGCCTCATGTCATTTTTCATATTTCAATTTCTTTTAAATTATTTCTACCTCACCACATTTTTTTCTTACAAGTGGCTACTTTTGTCTTCATAGCCTAAATTAGTAGGATGGTTTTCAAATATTAATGTGGCTCCTTCATTTATTACATCAAAGGCTGCATCATAAATATTGCAGCATGCATCTATAGTAAGTTTACTACCACCCTCCAAATAATAACGTGAAGCAAATACACTGTGCTCAGGATTATTTGGATCATTGGGGTCATTAACATTTTCGCTGCGTAGGTCAGTGCGTACAGGCACATTGCGCAGGTCTGTGTAGGGGCCACCACATTGTGGGTCTTGGCTATCTGCTAATACCTTGACTTGTGGGGTAAAACACCATTAATTGTTTTGAATGTATAATAAGAAGGAAAATGTAAATCACTTGCAGTTGCTTTTACATAAACCTCGCTAGGGTTATAAATTGTCATTTCAGATGGATTGATAATGTTGAGGTTGATGTTTTGGTCGATATTAAATTTATTGGGGATACTATTTAGTGCTAAATAAGTAAATGTGTTATTAAGATTATTTACATAACCAGCAGGTCCATCCCCATTTTTATTTTTTAATGAAGCAGATAAAAGACTATAAGGTGGAAAGAAAACACTTTGATACAGATGGGCCCTCAGTTCAGGGTTAAATGGTGCTGCAAACCAATTAGGCGTAAATTGATCAACATATAAATCAAATGGGGTGGGGTTAGTAACATATTGATTGGTACTTTGACAACTTGTATTGCTATTTGCAAGAGGGAAATAGTCTAATGAACCACCATCAAACCAATCATCATTGCTATTTCTGTTAAAATCACATTGGTAAACAGCACTACCATCATCAATGTTGGTCAATATCTCTGGTCGAAAAAAAACATCGTGATCGGCATTATTTGTAGGTGGAACTGTATTCTCTGCTCTAAATGGATATGTTTTCATATTACCTCTGGTATTATCGTAATACCAAGAAAATTGATTTATTATTGGAGAAGATGTGTTGTTTTCACAATGCAAAAAAACAGTATGTTTGATAATTGTGTGCGGAAGCCAAATGTCGGCACTTGGATTGCTAACTGGGTCATTCATAAATTGTCTTGATACTAAAGCGGTTGGCGATGAAATGTCGTAGAGTGGTCCTGGAAAAGGTCCCTCAAAGGTATTAGTTAGATTATTCCATTTTCCGGAAGCAAATGGATCATCTGGCATGTATAAATCGCGTGTTGTATTAGTACCATAATTGGGATAAGTACAAGAACTGGGCTGATCCCAACATGGCATAGTAAATGGAAAAGACACAACTTCTAATTTAAGTGATTTCCCTAACTCCTTAAAGTTTGATTCTATTAAACAAAGGCCTTGCGGACATGGACCATAATATTCAAAGTTCCAAGGTAATTGATCTAAAATTATCTGATATTCACCATCATATTGTCCCGTACCTATTTTAAACCTAGCTGCTGGTGTATATAAAAAATCATCAAGATTTGGAGCATTATAATTTGCTTGAGGTGGATATTGATAAATACAATTTAATGGAAAGTTAGGATTTTGTTCAGTCCAAGTATTTTGGAATTCCTGATAAGGATTAATTAAATCCTGAGTTCTTGCTCTCAATATCAAACTAAATAATAAGCCAATGATTAAGTACGTTTTCATATTAATTTAGAATTACTGGTTTTACTTGATTTTTTATTTTTAGCCAATACAGCCCACTTGGCAATAGTTCTACTCGTATCTCAATTTCTTCTTTAGTGTTTTGCGAGTAATTGAATGGTACATTCATTCCAAGATTATTAAACAAACTTAAATCTTGAAAATAAATTGCTTGGCTAGCACGAATGTAAAAATAATTAGTGGTCGGATTTGGATATAAAGTTAATAGTTCGGTTGTCACTTCATTTGATTCAAATCCTATGCTCGTTGTGCAGTGCATACTATCAGTTATTTGAATGCTGTTGCTATAAAAAATATGCTTATAGGATGGATTGTAAATCACATGCGAAAGGCCAAAAGTGTCTTTGTTAAAATTAGTAATCGGCAAAGATGAAACACTTACCGGAGTTCCTTCACAGCAATTAAAATTTGAATCGCATTTATTCAAGCTAAACCCCACGTTAGCTCCACTATACAAATTCCAATCTGCATCAAATCCAAAATAGTGTCCGCTCATTAATACATCTTTTGTTTTAATCACATTGGCATTGCTATCTAACAAACAAAATGTACCCGGTGTGATAAAAAAGTTTTCTTTGAAGGGATACATCCTACCTTCTGCATGAAAGCCATTACCAATTAATAATCTCCACCATTGGATGTTTCCAGTTGTATCTAATTTTAAAATAAAAGTGCCACTTTGTATTGACACAATATTTTTATGATTGCCGCAAATATATACTCCATCATTAGCCATCATAACTTGAAAGCCGGCAGTTTCATTACCATCATCATACACATTGCTCCAGATAATATTCCCCATGCTATCCAATTTACAAACTATATTTTTATAGTAAAGGGTATCTAATCTTGTACCGGTAACGTAAAGATTACCTAGTGTATCATTCTTGAACCCATTCCACTGTATATTTGAGTATCCATTTTCAAACTTAGCTTGCCATATATTATTCAATGCTGTATCTAGTCTTAATAATGTTCCTCGTACATAGTGATTTCCGGTATTAAATTCATTGCCTAATATGAACAACTCACCACTATTACTTTCCACAATACATGAATAGTTACCTCCTCCATAATCATTTGCAATCTTTGCATGAATAACTGCGCCCGTATTATTATCTATTTTTGTAATAAACGGATTGCCACCTGTAAACGTACAATTTGTTACTGAATCGTTGGCTCTACCAACAGCATAAATAAACCCATCCGAAGCAACAATTAAGTCTTCGATAAAAATATCATTACAATGTGATGATATTTCGGCAGCCCATTGCGCATTTCCAGCAAAATCTGTTTTTAGTATTACTGCCTTTCTCTGGGTATAGTTATTAAACCCAACCAAATAGAGGCTACTATTAAACTGAAATATTCTATCAGAGACATAATTGGGTATGAAACTTTTTTTATAAATAGGTTGTGCTTGCATAGCAAAACAGCCGCATAGAAATAATATAAAAGCAATGAATTGTTTCGTCATCGTTGTTCATTTTGCTTACCTTCCAACCTCTCCACCCGCTCCATCAGTTCAAATACATAGCGGTAAAGTTCCTCGGTGCTTAGTAGTTGTTGCATTTTGCCTACATCGTTTTGCCTCATGTCATTTTTCATATTTCAATTTCTTTTAAATTATTTCTACCTCACCACAATTTTTTTCATTTGCACATTATTTCCTGTGTGTGCTTTGATAAAATAAAAACCGCTACCATATCCTGTTAAATCAAGTGCATGTGGTGATTGAGTAACCATGCGCGATTCAATCAAATTGCCCATTGCATTATAAACGGATAAAGCATACTCACTTCCATCATGCACTGGATAATAAACTGAAACTACACCATCACTTGGATTTGGCAAAGCCATAAAAGGAGATAAATTACTTTGCGTTTGTTGCAGTGTTTGTTGAGGCTGTATAGTTTTGCTGCCACCATTACCATTTACCAAAGGCGGGCAAGTTGGTGGGTTTATTGCCGGCTCGCATTTGGCTTTAAATGTACAACCTGCCTTGGCTCCAAATCCATCGCGTAAACTAATTACATCTTCCGCGGTAAACTGCACATTGCCACCAGGCTTAATGTTGTAAAAGTCTTGTTGTTGGTCTCCATCAGGATCTACAGCGCTACCTGCATATATCTCATTTTTGGCAACATAATGCAACAAGTATGGTTGATCTATTTCTCCATTTTGAATATACTGGATATCATCATAGTTGCGAAGTATTGCCCCCTTGCGGCCCTGCACCTTGTAGCGGCCAAGATTGCTACTTTTGTCTTCGTAGCCCAAATTAGTAGGATGGTTTTCAAATATTAATGTGGCTCCCTCATTTACATCAAAGGCGGCATCATATATATTGCAGCATGCATCTATAGTAAGTTTACTACCATCCTCCAAATAATAACGCGATGCAAATACACTGTGGTCAGGATTGTTAGGATCATTAGGGTCATTAACATTCTCGCTACGTAGGTCAGTGCGTACAGGCACATCGCGTAAGTCTGTGTATGGTCCTCCACATTGTGGGTCGTTGTTGTCAGCAATTACCTTGCTTTTGTATGGTAATTTGCCACTGATAGTTTTAAATGTATAGTAGGATGGAAAATGCAAATCATTTGCTCCACTTGTAATGCTAACTTCAGTTGGATTGTAAACAATCAATTCACTTGGGTTAATAACTGATAGATCAATATTTTTATCAATAAAATAATTATGTCTTATTCCATTTCTTATGATGAGTGAAGTGTTGCTTGAAACCGGCAAGTAGCCTGCAAGGGTAGACCCTTCTTCTTCATATGGAGGACTAGCAATTAGTATAGTGGGTGGTAAATATGCATAATTAAATGATTGTACTGCCTCCTCCCAAAATTTGTCTGTAGAAGTTGGCATAACAACGCAACTGTTTGGAGCGATTTCACTAAACTTAAAGTAATTGATTGTGCCTGATTGTTCTGTCCAAGAAGCATTACTGCTAAAATCATCGTAATTAAGAAATGCTGAACCGTTAATATCCAAAGGTACTACTACCTTGGGACGAAATATTATATCATGCTCTGCTTCTGACGAGGAACAATTGTTTGTAACAAAGGGATAGTCGCGCATACGCCCTCTGGTGTTGTCCGTATAGAATGAAAATTTATTAATAACAGGACTACTTACAGAGTTATTACAATGTAGATAAATGGTTGTTTTAATTATACTGTGCGGCAGCAATGTGCTGTGCAGTGGTGCCCAATTCTGCTGGTAAGTTGCAGTGAAAAAAGAAGAGATTAGCGAAGTGTACTTTTTATATAAAAAACTTGTGGGGTAATAGCTAAAATTGCCAATCAAAAATTGCCCTTGGCCTGATACATTGGTAAGATAACTATCCCACATAATGTCATTAGAATTATATGCGTTTGGCATATATAAATTTCTTATGGCAGGGTTTAGATTACAATTTTTACACTGTAATGGAAAATTGGCACAATCAATAGTAAAGGGAAATCCTACTAGCTCATGTTTATAGCTAATGGCATTATTAGGATATTGCGTTCGCCAAAACAAGTCACCAATAAAAATTTCATACTCACCTGTGTAAGAAAAAGATGAGCCTGCATTCAACGAGGTGAATAATTCCACTTGCGCATTATTTTTATATTTTGGGGATAGTTTTCCAGCAAAATTATCGTATTGATTAATCAGTATTTGCGCTTGCATACCTATGGTTAGGCACGTAAACAGCGTGAGTAATTTTAATTTCATGGTATTATATTTTAATAAATTTAAAATTCAATTTTATATCATGTGTAGTAATAAGATAGATGCCAGGTGGTAAGTCGCTAATATCAATGGCATTATTTGTATTTTGAGTGCAAGTAATGTAGCGGTAAATGCGTCCTGTAAGGTCGTAGATTTTAAATTGCGTATACCTGCTATTGTTAAGTATGAATAGCTCATTGGTGGCGGGGTTTGGTGAAATTGTAAAATGCGAACCATGGTAGTAATCTTGCGCCATCGATACAGTGTTATAACACCAATTGGTATCAACCAATGTTATTTGCCCCGTGCTATAGGTGCTATCAAGACTGATATTATATGGTGATAATGCAGACGGAATATATGCCGTAATTAACGACTCATAGGTGGTTGCAAAATTAAGGGACTGCTGAAAGCACCCGCTGTTCAGCATAGTATCCGTTTTAACATAATAAGCTTCTGCATCAAAAAACCACTGCCCCGATTGCCCTACTAAGTGCAACTGTTTATGGGCGTCAAAATGAAAGTCGTACAAGTCAGTTTGACCACTTTGGTTTATATAACGCTCGGCTTTTACACAGGTGCCATTTGTATCTATCATAAAGAGAATTAAATCTGCCATAAATGCATAACCTCCGGTATCTAAGTTTATAATTTTTTCGCCCGAGTAATAATTGGGGGTAGAATAGTTTGCATAATGTGTTACATTCAAATTTGCATCTAACTCTAACAGAAAGGGCTTGCTCTTCATGTTTGATTTTTTCAGAATGCTGCCGGTAAATGCAAATTTATTGTTAGCAAATTTACTTGCGTTGCCATGTATTAATAATCCCGATGTGTCCTTCAATACCAGGTGACTAACCACATTCCAGCCCGAATCAATTTTGATAATGCCCGCATAGCGTTCATTTCCTAAGCTATCCTTATACAGGTGATTAATAACCAAGGCGGCATGTGCATTGTCTATTATTACAAATCCGTTGCCAAGGGCATTTTGGTTCGATATAAATGAGTGTGTTATGTTACCCGATGTATCCAACACAACCAGTACAGGGTAATAGGTGCTATCTATACCATCATTATGTGTAGAGCCCACAACAACTATTTGGTTTGTATTAAACCCAAAACCTATGTCCTGTGGCTGGAAATGTTGTTGGAGGTCTTTGATTTTTCTAATCCAAATGAGATTACCCCACGTATCAAATTTCGCCACACCCTGCTCACTCTTTGCTGATATGGATGTGCTAATGATATATAAGCTTACATATAAATTGTTACCATCGCGCAATACATTTAATACCAAAGGTATATTATAGCCGGGAATAATTATTTTTTTTGCAAACATCTGGTTGCCGGCAGAATCTAACCGGGTAATGATTAAATCAAATTTTTGAGTCATTATATAATTATCAATGCCAAAAATAATAACACTGTTGTCATCCAAAATTTGCATAGCTGTAAACTTGGGCTCATTGTTGCTTGCTGGTATATCATATGTTTTTTGCCAATAGCTTTGTGCTCCCATTTCGAAAATATTTGCCAATTGAAATAGAATAAAAAATATAACAAATTTAATTTTCATACCTGTTATTGAATAATTACCTAGCATTGTTCTTCTCCAACTTCTCCACCCGCTCCATCAATTCAAATACATAGCGGTAAAGTTCCTCGGTGGTTAGTAGTTGCAGTTGTTGCATTCTGCCTACATCGTTTTGCCTCATGTCATTTTCATATTTCAATTTCTTTTTAAATTATTACTACCTCACCACAATTTTTTCTTACACGTGGTTACTTTTGTCTTCATAGCCTAAATTAGTAGGATGGTTTTCAAATATTAATGTGGCTCCCTCATTTACATCAAAGGCTGCATCATAAATATTGCAGCATGCATCTATAGTAAGTTTACTACCACCCTCCAAATAATAACGTGAAGCAAATACACTGTGGTCAGGATTATTTGGATCATTAGGGTCATTAGGGTTTTCGCTGCGTAGGTCTGTGCGTACAGGCACATTGCGCAGGTCTGTGTAGGGGCCACCACATTGTGGGTCTTGGCTATCTGCTAAAACCTTTGACTTGTAAGGTAAAACACCATTAATGGTTTTGAAGGTGTGGTATGATGGAAAATGCAAATTATTTGCTCCACTTGTTATAGTAACTTCGCTTGGATTAAAAATCGTCATTTCTACTGGATTTACTAGAGTCAATTCAAAATTGTTATCAATAAAATAGTTTTGCCTAATACCCACATTATTTATGAGTTGAGTTGTTTGTGAATTAACATTTAAATAACCCGCAAGCGTTGATGCTTCTTCTTCATAAAGTGGGGACGCAATAAGTGAAGTAGGTGATAGATAAGGAAATCCGAAACTTAGTCCATTATAATTGTAAAAAATATCGCTTGCAATAGGAGGTGCTATGCAATTATTAGTAATTATTTCAGAAAATTTAAAATAGTTAATTGTCCCGCTTTGTTCCGTCCATGAACTATTGTCTTTAGCATCATCATAATCAAGATTTTCATCAAGTGGCACAATTATTTTCGGGCGAAAAGTAACATCATGATCTGCTTCTGATGACGTGCAATTATTTGATGAAAAAGGGTAATCTCTCATCCTTCCTCTCGTATTATCATAAGTAAAACTAATCTTTGAAATTACATCACTGTTTGGTGACGAATTACAATGTAAAAACAATGTGGTTTTGATAGCGGTATGTGGTAACATTGTACTATGATCAATCGCCCAATTTGGGTCCCAAATTTTAGTAAATTTTGCAGAAATGAGGTTTGTGTATTTATGAAAACCTAAATTAGTTGGATAATAACTGTTGCCACCAGAAAGAAACAAACCCATCTCAGATTTTCTTGTTAAGTAATCTCCCCATCTATCTAAACTATAATCAAATGCTTGTGTTGGCATATATAAATTACGCTCAGGACTGGGGTTATTGCAATCCCTACAATCAAACGGTGCCAAATGCAAACATTTTAAAGTAAATGGGAATCCAACAACTTCATGTTTGTAAGTAATCGCATTGCTAGGAAAAAAATTCCACCAAAAAAAGTCTGCGACATATATCTCATATTCCCCTGTATAAGATAATTTTATTGAATTAAAAGTGGTAAATAATTCCTGTTGTTGCGAGTTAATGTAGGATGGGTATGGTTTATTGGGTAATGAATAATCATCATATGGATTTACCGATATTTGTGATATTGCAAATTGATTGACAATTTGGAATATCATAATAAATATTATTCGTTTCATTTTATTTTAATTAATTTATAAGTTAAATAATTCACACCCGTAGCATTTCTGATTAAAAACAGGTATCCTCCTTCGGGCAAATAATCTGTGCCTAAAATATTTTTTCCAACCGTGATTTCCTTCTCTAGCACTTGTTGACCATTTAAATTAAAAATGTATAGAATTGAATGCTCCTGAACTTCAATGATGACAATTTCTGAAAATGGATTTGGATTAACCATATCCTTTACATCATTTTTTTCAACTATATCTGTATAGTTGATGCACCAATTTGTGTCTTTTAAAATTATATTTGAAGCTGCTAGTTGCAAGCTATCTGTATTTAGTTGTAAAGGGTACAATTGAAAATTAAAATTAGTATCATATACGCTTACCAAAGCCTCTGTATGCACATAATCTTGCTGCCAACAACCACTGTTATAATTAGCATCAGTTTTTATGTAATATGCATCACCAGTACCCCAAAGGCCTGAAAAGCCGGCCATATGCCACTGATCATTTTTATCTTGAAACAATGAAGAAATTTGGGTTTGGCCACTTTGATTGATATATCTTTTACTAAATTGATAGTTACCTGTACTATCCGTTTTAATCAGCATCAATGTCGCCCAAACTACAAACCCATTGTCATTTGTTTCAATTATGTTATCACCATAATATTGTGTTGGTATATTGAAATATCTAAAAAAAACAGGGTTAAGGGCAGAGTCAACTTTAAGTATAAAAGGCTCAGAATCATTTACTCCTAAATTACGATATGACCCTGTCAATGCGACACCATTATCTTTTAATTTGGTAGAAGCTAATGGAGCTATATATTTTCCATTTGCTTTAATTATTTTTGTTTGGGTTATAGTAAAGTTGCTATCAATTCTAATAAAAGCGCAACTACCATAATACTGCAAACTGTCTTCTTCTCTTAATGTTGCTGTAATTAAGCAACTATTATCGCTATAACTAATTATTCCAGTACATAAGACATTTGTATCCGTTACTGCAGCATATTGTAGGTTACCATATAAGTCTACTTTTAATACAAACCCAAGGTTGGAATCTTTATCAAAATGTTGGGTTAGGCCAGTCATTAATATTGCGCTGCTATCATTTGTAAAACTGTAAACGTGAGTATTGAAATGAAATTCTGGCATTTTATAAACCTTAAAAAAATTAAAATTGCCATCGATGTTTAAACTTAAAATACCTAAATTCCTAAGCCCATTTATGCTGTCTAATTGAAAGCATGAAAAATAAATTACAGAATCTTTCATTAATGACGAAGCATTCATAAAAATTCTTGATGTTCCACTTGTAGCATAGCCTTTAGAAAACAACACAATGCCATTTGAATCTAATCTTGTGACTATTATCTCAGGGACTATTGTAAAATCATGACGAACACCACCAAAAACTATGCTTCCATCATTTAGTCTTTGAATACATTTAAATTCTTCGTGATCAAAAGGATTTAATGTTCTCAAATTTTTTTGCCAATAGCTTTGTGCTCCCATTTCGAAAATATTTGCCAATTGAAATAGAATAAGAAATATAACAAATTTAATTTTCATACCTGTTATTGAATAATTACCTACCACTGTTCTTCTCCAACTTCTCCACCCGCTCCATCAACTCAAATACATAGCGGTAAAGTTCCTCGGTGGTTAGTAAGTGTAGTTGTTGCATTTTACCTACATCATAGCTTCCTGTAGTTGTTATTTCGGCAGCGCTTGGTATATGTGGCAGGTGGTGGTTGGTGTTTAAGTAAGCTTGCAATTCCTTTATCGGCATTAGTTTATAATCAGGATGAAACACATAATCGGGCCACACACCTGATGCCTTTACATTAATTTCGCGTGCACCAATTTTACCATCAACTACTAATCTGTATTGCGGGTTATCTTGAGGCAGTGTGCCAATACCAACATTGCCATTCATATTAAAAGTTAATATTGCTGTATTTGATGGCTCAACATTTATACTGCCTTCGCCCAAGGCATTTACTTTTAAACTATACCATCCATTGGGTCCGCTTTTTAATATTAATCCAGCAGTTGCACCTTGAGTATTTGTTGACCCAATCCAAACCAATGCATCGTTTGCGGAGGTTACTGTTAGCTTAATGCTTGGATCAACTGAACTTACTCCTATGCCCACATTACCCTCTACAATCATTCCATTATTAGGTGCTGCATTTACACCTGCATAGTTCTCTCCTATTGTTATGCCGCCTTTAATATCTACTAAACTTTGGGGCTGGTATGTGCCTATACCAACCTTTACCGGCAAACAAGTAAATACAGTAAGTGGATTTGTAAGACCTTGCCAAAACGCCACCGGATTGTTACATGGTGCTAAGAAGCCATCAGCATTGCCGCTTCCTACCTTTCCATTTTGGTCAACAATTAATGGCCCGCTTTTGCCAATTAAATTTGACAAAATCAAGTTACCATCGGCAGCAATTTTTAATCGTTCAATATTATTAGTTCTTACATTAAAATCTTTGTTATCAATTGTTCCAATAAAATTAATTGAGGGATTAGCGTTGCTATTGCCAAGCATAGTCCAATCGCTTCGTTCCGGTTGGCTTATGTCGGTACGTGTTATATTTACATGGCAACCGTTTAAGTCGGTAAGCTCAGCTTCAATAGCACCAGCACCAAGGCTTGTTCGGTTAATATTGGTATTGCCATCATCCCACAATGCCGTGTATGGAGGTGTTCCTCCGTATATGGTTACAGTTGCGCTCCCATTATAGCAACTGTGGCAACTTACATTGTATCCATTAGGATATTCATACACCTGCAATTCATAGTTAAGTTGTTCTGGTTCGGTTAAAGTAATTTCGCTAATAACAGTATTTAATGCCGCATCTCGCACAGTGAGGCGATAATATCCTGCCGGAAGTTCAATTGCATTGGGACTATTAAACCCATTACTCCAACTATACGTGTAAGGTGGAATACCTCCACTAACAACTGCATTTATACTTCCATCCTGCGCACCAAAGCAACTGATGTTATTACCATTATAATTACTTGGAGTTAGTGTTACGTTCATTTGAGCAAACGTGCTGTTGCTATTTATTACCAAGAATAAAATAATAAATAATAATTTAGCAAGCCTCAGTTTGAACTTTGAACTTTGAACTTTGAACTTTGAACTTTGAACTTTGAACTTTGAACTTTGAACTTTGAACTTTGAACTTTGAACTTTGAACTTAGTGTTGTGTGCATGACTATATAGTTTTAAAATTTAAGGATATGTAAAGATATAGAATAAATATAATACGAAGTACAAAAGGTTGAAATTACTTTTTGCGTTAAGCAATCATTAATAATTAAATTTCAATCATTAGGTAGCATGTAAACACGTTCCCATTCTCCGTAAATGTCAATCCATCAAATAAAACCTTGTTGCAAGTTTTTTCACTATCCCCTCAGGAAAAATTCGCTTGTACACAGTACCATTCATCCATTTAATAAATTTCCAATCATGACCTGCTCCACTTTTAATGGCCAGCATGGTACTGATGATGGTTAAAAAATATGCGTCTGCTTTTTTATCGTACTCTACATTATCATCGCCATATCTACCTTTCAATACATTCAACATAAACTTTACTGTTTTTTTACGCTTATGCTCATACTTCTTATCGTTTATAGTCTCTTCAGCTATAATGCGTTGAAGCATATCCTCTTCGCGGTCGAGGCGCATACGCAGCGAGTATTCAATTTTTGAAAATTGCATTTTATCTATTTCAAATATGCCTGACACAGCAATTACATCCTTACCAATTATCATGTTTTGAAACTGTGCAATTTAAAAACCTCTTTCATTCGACTTTACTTCCCTTCAAGTGCCCCTCGTAAGTGCAATCAAGAATGCCATCTATCAAGTAGCAAGCATTAAGATCTCAATCCTTTCTAATAGTTCTTTAGTATGGTTAGCTTGGCTCAACATATTTGATTAAAAAATTAGCAGGCTTAAATTGATGTGTAAAAAAACCAACTTGGCAAAAGATAATATACTGAAAAACTCATTTCAATTTTTGATTAATTGTCCTAATCCAATACTGACAAAATAAACATCATTCTTTAACGAATTTGCCAAGCCAGGATTGTTCTTTGCTAATAAGCTTAATCAGGTAAACACCCTTAAAGGCAGCAAAGCCTCCCCGTTGTTTTCTAAATCACTTACTGAGCTTATAACAAAAGTGGGCCCAACCCCAGGTTATAACTTGATAAGCAAATGCAGGACTGCTATATAATGTATCATTGCTGTAGGTTACGGTGGGCAAAGGAGGCGATTGAAGTACTGTAATAAAATTATTGAGTAAAAGCGTATCGCACCCTAAACTATTGCAAGCAATAAGTTGCACATTGTATGTACCGTAGTTGTTAAAACAAATACCTTGGGGATTCTGTGCAGTAGAAGTATCGGGATTTGCTCCACCAAATGTCCAAACCCACGAAGTATTGTTAATAAATCAATAAAGTTGATGCATTTTCGCACCAAAGGAATCAGTGAACTAAAGTTTAAGGTCACGCCGGGATGAGCCGCAAGTTCGGGATAATACGCAAGCCCTACAACCGCAAAAAAAATTGCCCAGGCTATCTTGAAAGAGAAACCGCCAAAATCACTAACAGGGTATTACCGGCGACGGTACGCCTGATGCCAACAGCAGGCATGCCGGCGCTGACATCCCCCCCCCCTGCAGGTAGCATCAAAACTCCAAACATCACTAAAGAAACCATGTTGAATATCCATACCACCGAAGTTAATAAAGTGATTTCCAAATGCCCATGTTGCCCTGTTCTCAATACGCCCCCAAGGATATTGTATGGTGTCGGGAGAGCATGTAGTTGTAAAATTGCTTGTTTGATTAGGACCTGCTACTCCGCTAACCCAAGTCCATAAATTTGTTGTTGGATCATATTTCCATACATCGTTTAAGGGGGAATAAGCTACGTTATTAAATCCCCCAAACACAAAAAAATTCCCATTAACATCTTTGAATGGAGTATAGACTGCTCGTCCGGCAGGAGCATTGGTGGGACTTGCTACACCTTTTATACCGTAGCTGGCGGTAGCGTTGCCAAGGCTCGACCCGGCCATCCATGTCCACCATGTCCACTCTTGTGTATAAGGATTATAACGCCACATATCATCTACATCCTGACCAAAAATCCAAAAATTACCATCTTTATCGGTCCATCGCGCACCCTCGTATACTGCTTGTGGTTTATTCGAAATACTTGGCACACCCATGATACCATATACAGGTGATGGCAAAAATTTATCTCCACCTATCCAAGCCCATTGCGATTGTGGCAGTGCATCATTACAAAGAAAAAAAATGCATATCCCTATTAAATAAATTATCCTATTAATGAAGCTGTGTTTCGTTTTCATGTTCCTTTATTTTTTTGAATGTAGTTTTTCTGTTTTGAGATTTTCCATCTAATTAGCATGATACACTTATCCGTAGATATATTACCGTTTTTGTATTCACTAATACATTTGTAAGCCGAAAGATAGCTATTTTTTACTCACACAATTTTGACTGGAAGTTTAAAATGTTCAACACCTGGAGTTTGTAAGAAGCATTAAGTTTAATGCTAAGCTTCGCGAAAAATAAATCAAGTGATCAGCATATGCCAGAGCTTGTATCAGTGATTACTCTTCTTCAACATTAGTAATCCCAAAAAAGTTATTCCTGCATTAACAATCAATAATTCGAATCCAATTTTATAGCCCAATAAATACTCTGCACTATAGTTGCTGATAAGATAACAGATAATTGGCGATAGAATGCACGGAATCCAGACCAGTGAATCCCGAATTTTATATTTTGTAAAAAAGCCAAATACATATAATCCTAACAATGGGCCGTAGGTAAGTGTTGCAGCTTTAAAAATGGAAGAAATCACAGCATCGTTATTTACCAACTTAAAAATCACTATAGTCAATAGTAGCACTAAAGCAAAAGTAACATGGACAATATACCTTGCTCTTTTTTTATTTGCTTCGGTTAGTTTCTTATTCTTATCTAATTCTAAAAAATCGAAGCAAAATGCTGTAGTGAGCGCAGTAAGAGCACCATCGGCACTTGGGTATGCCGCACTTATTAAACCAACTAAAAATATAATTGCAGGAATAGCTCCCCAATGATTGAGGGCAACGGAAGGAAACAAATCATCGGTATGCTTAGGGTCAATAGTTAGGCCATGCTGACCAGCATGCATGCATAATGCAGCGCCAAGAATGAGAAACAAAAAATTGACAACCACCAAAACGGCTGTAAAAGTCATCATGTTTTTTTGCGCTTCGCGAATGTTGCGACAGCTAAGATTTTTTTGCATCATTTCCTGGTCAAGCCCAGTCATAGCAACTGCTATGGCTGCACCACCCAAAAAATGCTTTAAGGCAAAGTTGCTCGCTTTGAAATCAGTTACCACAATTTTTGAATAGGGTACACCGTCAGCATTGGCAATTGAAAAGAGCTTACTAAAAAAATCGCCCAACGAAATATTCATGCCGCTAAGAATAATCCAAATACCTGATAGCAAAGCTATCAGCATAAAAGTAGTCTGCAAGGTGTCGGTTATTACAATGGTTTTTACACCACCTTCGTAGGTGTATAACAGTATCAATAAAATAAAAACCAATACCGTTACCCAAAATGGCACGTGTAGTGCATCAAAAACAAATGTTTGCAATACATTAATTACAATGTACATGCGAAATGATGCACCTATTACGCGCGAAATGATAAAAAACATGGAGCCCGTTTTGTATGATACTTTTCCAAAACGCTGCTCGAGGTATGTGTATATGGAAGTGAGTTGCAACTTATAATAAACAGGCATTAACACGAAAGCGATAATCATATAACCTAAAATATACCCCAGCACCATCTGAAAATATGAGAACTGGCTAGTAAAAACAGCACCAGGAACTGACATAAACGTAACCCCAGAGAGGGAAGCCCCTATCATACCATAGGCTACCAAAAACCAGTTGGATGAACGGTTTCCGATAAAATAACTTTCGTTATTGGTTTTGCGACTGGTAAACCATACTACTGCAAAAAGCATGGCAGAGTATATGGCTACCGTTAACAATATCAGCGTGGAGCTCATGTGTGTTTATTTAGCAGGCAAACATATTTTTAATACTGATAGGCTTTAGTGAGGAAGTTTTTTTTTCTGCACATCATTTTGTTGGCTAATAATACTAGTGGCAGCTATGGCTGTACGCAGGATATATACTTGTTAAATAATCACAAGAAACAAGCAGCCTTACCAAGGAAAAATTGTATTTTCGCAACAAACAATACAGAATGAATTCTTACCCATCACGCTTATTCGAACAGGCAGTCAACGAGTTTTCGCGATTGCCGGGAATAGGTAATAAATCAGCGTTGCGCATGGTTTTGTTTCTTTTAAGGCAAGATAAAACGCTGGTCAAAAATTTTGGAGAGATTATTAGCCGTTTGCCCGAGGGCATCATGTATTGCCGTAAGTGCTATAACATTGCCGAAACAGAGTTATGCGAAATTTGCAATAATCCTCAGCGCGATTCAGCTACCATTTGTATTGTTGAAAATGCCCGCGATGTTATAGCTATTGAGCGCACCCAACAATATAAGGGACTATATCATGTATTGGGTGGGGTAATTAGCCCTGTTGAGGGAATTGGTCCTTCGCAATTAACTATTGATTCGTTGATAAGCAAAGTAGATGCAGGCGAAATTAAAGAGGTAATTATGGCCTTAAATGCCAATATGGAAGGGGATACTACCGCTTTTTATTTGTACAAAAAGTTAGCGCCATTTTCTGTAAGAGTCTCCAGTATAGCACGTGGTGTTAGCATAGGTGGCGAGTTGGAGTTTACTGATGAAATTACCCTTGGACGAAGCATTGTTAATCGTACTCCTTACGAAAGCCTCGTTACCTGATGAAACAAGAACGTTATTTTATTGTCTATTTGATTAAAATTTTAGTTAGTTGATACATGAATTATTTGAAGCTGTATTTTGTTGGCGGTTCTTATACAGAAGTTAGTAATAAACATATTTTTGCTCCCTATGGATACTCCTTCTAAGTTTATTGATATTGATAAAGTGTTTTACGAAAAAAATCCTGCGGTATATAAATGGATACCTCGGTTTGTTATTAACTATCTCAAGCGCATAACACATCAGGATGAGATAAACGAATTTATATTAACGCACGGGCATCAATATGCCTTCGATTTTGTAAGAGCTATAGTCGAAGATTTTAAAATAAGAATTTCGTACAAGGGATTGGAAAACGTAACTCCTACGGGTAATTATATTTTTGCTGCCAATCATCCTCTTGGCGGACTTGATGCAATGGCATTGCTTCATGTATTGGGAGGAAAGCGCAATGACCTCAAATTTATAGTGAACGATATTCTTCTGAATTTAAAGAACCTGGAGCCTTTGTTTGCCGGAGTGAATAAGATTTCAGGTAATAGCAGACAAATGCTTGGTGCAATCGATAAACTTTATGGAAGCAGCGACTCGGTGTTGATTTTTCCGGCAGGCTTAGTTTCGCGCAAGCAAAATGGTGTTATAAAGGATTTGGAATGGAAGAAAAGCTTTGTAAGCAAGGCTCGCAGGTACAAGCGTAATGTAATACCAGTTTATATTTCGGGGCGCAACTCCATGTTTTTTTATAACCTTGCCAACATACGCAAAAGCGTTGGTATTGGCGCTAATATCGAAATGTTGTATTTGCCCGATGAAATGTATAATTATAAAAACAAGGAAATTGGAATTGTTATTGGAAAGCCTATACCTTGCACCACATTTGATAAATCGATGTCGGATGAGGCATGGGCTCAATATGTTAAAGAGCGTGTCTATGAACTTGATAATTAAATAAACTTGTTGATTAATCCTTGATAATTAAAAAATCCGATTGAAAAAAATGCGAGAATTTTACTTTTTTCGTGTTGATATTTTTTTTGAATTTGGTGTATGCAAAAAATAATTGAACCCATTCCGGTAGAAGCAATTAAAAGCGAATTAACCCATGAGGTTTTTATGCGCCAAACCAATAATGGCCACAACGAAATATATATAATTGACCACATCAATGCGCCACAAACGCTTCGCGAAATTGGTCGCTTGCGTGAATTAACCTTTAGGGCTGCGGGTGGCGGTACAGGCCTCGATTGCGATTTGGATGAATTTGATTTAAATGACCCCGCTTACCAACAACTTATTGTTTGGAATCCAATTGAAAATGAAATAGTGGGAGGCTATAGATACATTCATTGTAGAAATGCTATAAATGAAAAGGGTGAAATCCTGCTGGCAACTACCGAATTGTTCGACTTTAGTCAGAAATTTTTAGAAGAGTTTATGCCCAATACCATCGAGTTGGGACGTTCGTTTGTACAACCTAAGTATCAGCCATCATCTGAAAACCGTAAGGGCCTCTTTTCACTTGATAATTTATGGGATGGCCTTGGTGGGTTAGTAGTTGACTATCCTGATGTAAGGTATTTTTTTGGAAAAGTAACCATGTACCTTCATTACGATAGGCAAGCACGCGATATGATTCTGTTTTTTATGAATCACCTGTTTCCCGATAAAGAACTATTAGTAACTCCAAAGCATTCATTGCCTTATACCCATAATATGGAAAGTTTCAGCGTTGAACTTGAAGGCAAATCATATAAGGAAGCACATGCAATACTTAATCATCATGTGAGGGCGTTGGGCGAAAATATTCCACCGTTAATTAACTCATACATGAATCTTTCGCCAAGCATGAAAACTTTTGGAACGGCTACCAATGAGCATTTTGGAGATGTGGAAGAAACCGGAATTTTAGTAACCATAGAAGATATCTACCATAGCAAAAAAGACCGGCATGTTAATACATATCAGAAAAAGTAGGTCTTTTCTCCTTAGGCTTACCTGACAAATCTTTATTAATAAAGTCTTTAATTTCAAGCTCATCAAATGAAGTAAGACTAAAACGAAACGCGCTTCCGGCATCAATATCGCTTTCAACACTTAACTCTCCATTATTAACTTCCAGAAAATCTTTACAAAGAATAAGGCCAAGTCCTGTTCCTTTTTCATTGTTAGTGCCAAAGGTTGAAAAGCTTATTTTAGTTTTTATCTTATTCAATTCAATAGGCGTAAGTCCCTTACCATTATCGCGAATACTAATTGAAACCTTGTCGTTTATTTTTGCTCCACTTATTTGTATATGTCCATCTTCATTAGTGAATTTAATAGCATTGCTTGCCAGGTTGCGAATAACAAGCTTTATCATTTCTATATCTGCATAAGCCACCAGGTCATCTTCAATATCAACAGTAACCTGAATATACTTCATGTCATATTGTGGTTTAAGATGAAGCAATACGGAATTTACCAGGTGCTTCATATTAATTTGCACCATATTAGTTTGCATGCCGTTGAGTTGACTGTTAGCCCAGTTTAACAGGTTGTCAAGCATTTCCTGGGTGTGCACAAGACGGTCTTTAGCGTTACGCATAATGGATGTGCGTTCTGCTTCGCTCAACTCGGTTTCATTTAATATATTAATAGCACTATGCAGCGTTGACAAAGGCGAACGAAGATCATGAGATATGATGGAGAAGAGTTTGTTTTTTAGATGATTTATTTTTTCAAGGTTTTCAAATTGTTCCAATATCACTTTATGCTGATTCGAAATTTCTTCTTGCTGATTTTCCATCATGCGCCTGTCGCGCACATAGCTTGTTTTAAGCAAACCAATTATCAGGAAAATGAAAATCAAACATTCAAAGGTGGTAAAAAACATATCGAACAATCTAATTTGATCATCGCTATACTGCACTACCCAATCGCTATGGTAAGCATCAATATAAAAAAGAAAAAGCAAGGTGATTACCTGTGTTATTAATATAAACGAATATTGCTTACGTGGACTTACTATTAGCAATATAATCATGTTGAGCAAAAAGTAGATTGTAGAGGGGCCATTGCTGCCACTACCTAAAAACCAATTTAAAGATAACATAGCAATACTGGCAATAATAAATATGGGCAATACCTCTAAATAATTGTTGTGGAATCGCGATTGCCAATAACAATATAAAACAACAATAGCGCAAATAAGAATAGAGGTGTTGAGCCAAATATTAAGGCCGATGAAATAATTAACAATAATCCCAACAAAGAAAAGACAGCCAATCAATAATGCCGAAAGATTAAACATTCGCACTTCAATTGCGAATTTCTCCGAGGTACCACTTACATTATTTAAAAACTTCTCAAAAAGATCCTTATACATTGATTCACCAAAAAAAGCATTCTTTACAGAAAGCGATTTAAAAAAATTATTTATAAGCAGAATTATCTGCACTTAACTTAATAATAAAATAGAATTTAGAATAGCGAATTAATGTTGGTTTTCAAATGGAATATAAAGCTAGTAACTATAAATTCCGAAAAACAATGTTGCAAAGTTAACTTATTAAGCACAACCTTCTATATTTGCACAACATCTTTTCAACCATTATTTGGTGAATAAATATTTTTATCCCTATGTCAATCAAAGCTGAATTTGTTAAAAGTGCTGTTACTTTGGAGCAATGTCCATTAGCAGATAGGCCAGAGTATGCATTTATTGGACGTAGCAACGTTGGTAAGTCTTCGTTGATTAATATGCTTGTTAATCATAAGGGTTTAGCAAAAACATCTTCATCGCCAGGCAAAACACAAACCATAAATTATTTCAATATTGAAGATGCCTATTACATGGTTGATTTGCCGGGATATGGCTATGCCAAGGTTTCGCAAGCAC
This sequence comes from Bacteroidota bacterium, assembly GCA_016714535.1. Classification (NCBI taxonomy): domain Bacteria; kingdom Pseudomonadati; phylum Bacteroidota; species Bacteroidota bacterium. The sequence continues at coordinate 328,360 of JADKDR010000001.1, read as the reverse complement.
AGCGTAAGCAATGGAGTGCCATGATTTGGAATTATCTTTCAGAGCGAACCAGTCTAATGTGTGTTTTTATTTTAATAGATTGCCGTGTGCCCCCGCAAAAATCTGACATTGATTTTATAAATCAATTGGGCGAAGCAGAAATACCTTGTATTGTTATTTTTACTAAAAGCGATAAACTTGGAAAAACCACCTTGGTAGCCTCTGTTTCTTCTTTCAAAAAAAGCTTGTCGCTATATTGGGATGAACTTCCATTAATGATTATTTCATCAGCCGAAAAAAAATTGGGTAGGGAAGATGTGATGCAGTTAATTGAAACTTCGAATAAAAATTTTGTAAAAGATGTAGATGCTTCGAATTTGTCAAACTCTAAAAAAAACATATAACAAATGCCGGTGATTAAAAAGGAAAAGCCTGTAATTTTAGTAGTAAATGATGATGGTATATCGGCACCTGGCATTAGGGCATTGGCCGAAGCCATGAGCAAAATTGGCCGGGTAGTGATCGTTGCGCCTGATAGCCCTCAATCGGGTATGGGGCACGCAATTACGATGAACAAGCCATTGCGGCTTGATAAGGTTGATGTACATGGCCATATAGAAGCATGGCAATGCAGCGGAACACCAGTTGATTGTGTTAAACTTGCCGTAAACAAAGTGTTGCACCGCAAGCCTGATTTGTGTGTGAGCGGTATAAATCATGGTAATAATTCGTCTATTAATGTAATCTATTCGGGCACCATGAGTGCCGCCATGGAAGGCGCTATTGAGGGAATACCTTCGATAGGGTTTTCATTAAATAACTTTGCTTATAATGCAAGCTTTGAAGCAGCATCTCATTTTGCATTAAGAATTGCACGAAACGTGTTAAAACACGGACTACCTCGCAATGTGTTATTAAATGTAAATATTCCGGACCTGCCAATAAAATCAATTAAAGGAATAAAAGTATGCAGGCAGGCATTAGCAAAATGGTATGAAGATTTTGACGAACGTTTCGATCCATCGCATCGTAAATATTATTGGCTTACAGGTAAGTTTGTTAATCATGATTTAGGAAAAGATACCGATGAGTGGGCGTTGAAAAACAAGTACATTAGTGTTGTGCCTGTAATGTTTGATTTCACTGCTCATCATGCCATTGCTTCGCTTAACACCTTCGATTGGAAATAAAATTCATGCCTAAGTTTGTCAATAGTAAAGATTCGATTCTTACCGGAATAACTATTTCATTATTGCTTGCAGCATTGTCTTTTCTATGCGTTTTTTTCAGTAGTCTTTCTTTATTAAAGTTTAAGGTGGTTGCTAGCCCAGTTCCAAATACCAAGTTGTTAATGGCATCCATGGTCTCGGTGGTGATTTTTTTTAGAATGAATTACATTAAATGGAATAAGCCAAGTACTGCTAATGGTGCTTTATTGGTTTTATTCGCCTCTGCAATATTGTTTATTTTGTTGTTGAGGCAGCAATAAAAAAACCGCTCATTAAGCGGTTTTTAAGAAACTATAAAGAAAGGGTATTTTTGTTATTCGATAATAATTTTTGAAACTAGCATTTCGTTTACTAGTTGCATTTGCATCATATACACACCCCGTGACAAATGTGTTAAATCAAATTCCAGTTTGTTATAGCCTGCATTGACTTGCAGCGACTTATTAAAGCAAGTTTTGCCGGTAAGATCGATGATTTTGATTACAGATTCTTGTGCAATATCACTTTCAAACTCAGTGTAGCACAATCCATGCGAAGGATTTGGCACTACTTGCAGCGATTGGCTTCCGTCATAGCTTGCCATTAAGCGTGGATTACCTTTAGTAGTAAAAGTGATTGTGCTGCTTGTAGCACTTTTAATTCCGCAATTGGTCATTACATTGATTTGATAAGTTGTATTAGGTTTTAGCGATGATACAAGTGCAGAGGTTACATGTGGATTGCCGTTTACAGTAATCGAGCTCCAAATGGTTGAAGTAACAGGCTTGTACTTGATAATAAAAGTTTGTGCTGTTGATGCCGAGCCCCAAAAGATATTAGCACTGGTAGCTCCAATATTATTAATAATTAATCCGGTAGGTTTGGTGCAAGTATAAGTAAGCAATGTGGTTGCTTTAGCTTGATTGCTGCAGCCATTGATATCTGTATATTTATAGGTTAGCGAGTAAGATGCTGGTAGCAGGTTGTATGGATTCCACGATGTGCCTGCTACACCCGGCCCGGTAAAGCTTCCTCCTGCAGGAGATGCAAATAGTGGAACGCTCACTGTGTTATTATGATAAGAGGATAACAATGGAGTAAAGCTAACTACCGGTAATGGCAGCACCTGCATAGCCATCGATGCGGTGGCGGTGCATCCATAGGCATCTGTACCCGTTACAGTATATGTTGTGGATGTTGCTGCTGCACAAGTTACAGTGCTTGCAGTAGTACTGTTGAGACCTCCGCCTGGCGACCATGCAAAAGTGCCCGCACCTTGCGCTTGCATTATTGCCGATTGGCCACTGCATATTTTTGTGCTCGGTGCACTTATGGTCAAATTTAAGGTTGATACATTAACCATTGCTGTTGCTGTAGCAGAGCAACCTGATGTGTTTGTGCCGGTTACTGTATAGATGGTTGATACGGCAGGTGAAGCAGATGTTATAGCCGCACTTGTGTCGCCCAAAGACTGCGTTGGTTGCCAGGAGTAATTGATTGCTCCGTTTGCCTCGAGTGTGGCACTGCCACCGGCACAAAGGGTTGACGAACCGCTTGTGCTTACCGTGGGTGACGAATCAACTTGCACCGTTACATAATTTGTATCTATGCATCCAGTTCCGGCACCTTGGCCGATAACTGTATATGTAGTTGTAGTTGCAGGAGATACAGTAATCTTATCTCCAGTTGCATTAAAATTATTGGCCAGCCATTTGTAATTAGAAGCTCCGCTTGCATTAAGTTGTACGCTATTTCCAGAGCACATGGTTTGACTTGGCGATACCACTATTTCAGGTTGTGGACGTTGCTTGGTTATTGTAAAAGGTACAGCAACAACATTGTTTTTTTCATTCGATTCTTTAAAAATATTCAGCGGATCAATTTCTACAACAATCCAATAATCTCCATTGCACATTAACGTATCAAGTTGCATTTGCATTCCGTCAAGGTATTGATAATATATATCCAGATAGCCAGCCGAAATTCCTTGTACCACATTGCTGCAAGAGTATGTTGCACCTCCTAATCCATAATTGGGAATATTTGAGCTGGTAAGCGTATTGCCTAGTGTATCCTTGCAAGCCTGATTATAAATGCTGCAATAACCATAATCCATTAAACAAAAAGCCAGCTTAGTTCCTTGCGTTACCATGGGCCAATTTAATGGGTTAGGATCAGCGGTTGCAGTTCGTAGCGAAAAATTTGCCCAATTGTCCACATGCATATGTCCATGCGTTGGATGAAAAGTCATGGAGCCCGCAGGCTTTGAATAGTAGCTCATTGCATTTTGATTCTTCTGATAAATGCGTTGTTCTATAATTTGCTTTGGGGCAACGCCTGTATTCGGGCAAAGAGTTGGTGGTGTGCCAATAATGGTATCGGTGCCGCACACATAGCTGTTTGTTGTTCTAACTTCTAGCGGTCCGCGCCCTATATTTGGGGTAGATACACTGATTCGTAACTGGCTTTTCTTTGACGATAAATCGTTATAAGCGTATTCCATAACACCATATGTACCGCTAGTTAACAGGGGCTGTGTAGCAACAGTAATGTCTGGCAATAATTCGCAGTTTACCTGATTTGGATTTGCACATTGGCAACTGGTAGCATTTGATGTGGTGCATTGCGCATTTGCTTCAAATAGGGCAATAAAAACCCATACCACAATCGTGATAATTTTTTTCATTTTTTATATTTTGATTTAGATGAACAGTTGAAAAATGCACTGATTTTTTTCAACTGTTGACTAGTTTTGTTTTGGATTACAAAACCAAGGTGACCCTTTTCAAATTCAGTTCCAAAAAATGAATCATATACCCTAATTGTCCAAAAAATGTGGTAAATGGATAAAATAATTGGATTGAATTAAAGAAAATAGTGGGTAAAATATATGCAGAAACATGAAGATTATTTCATTTGGGAACGAGCAGTATTTGTTAAAAGACATTTTGATAAAAACCGGTATGCCAACTTATATCGGATAGATAAAAGTAGAACAGAGCGAAAAGGGTGCATTAACCCAAAAGGAAATTGACATTACCGGCTTTTTTCTTGTATGGAATTGTTTGCTATAGCAGCGATTGAGTATAGACTGGTGATTTTTCAATCATTCTGCTGCAAGTTCCTGTTTGTTTGTATAAGATGCGGCTAATGTACATATCCGTTTCAAATAGAAAACTTTTTATTTTCTCGGTTTTAAATAAATTCTTGCAACTCTCAAAGATTAATATTTTTCAACATGAAACCACAAGCATTACTTAAAGTTGCTTTTATTTTATCCTTTCTTTAAGATTAAATTTAATTTTAGAGACCTCGTGGTAAGTAATATAATGTATAGGTAAAAAATTAACTTTGTGGCGTTGAACGGTTTGAAGATTGAGAACGTGCAACTTTATTTTTTAATACAAACGCTACTTTTTTAGTTTATGTCTTATTCCATATTAATTGCCGATGATCATTCGCTTTTTCGTAAAGGCCTAGAATCAACATTGAAGCTTATTCAAGTAATTAAAAAAATTGATCAGGCTGAAAATGGATTAAAGGTTATTGAACATTTGCGCAACAATCCGGTCGACCTTATATTTATGGATATTAATATGCCGCAACAAGATGGCATTGCAACTACAAAAATAGTTAGTAAGGAATTTCCTTCGGTAAAGGTTATCGCCTTAAGCATGCTTGATGATAAGGATAACATAATTGAAATGTTTAAAGCAGGAGCTTCGGGATATTTACTCAAGAATACTAACAAGACTGAGATTCAAGAAGCAATAGAAGAAGTAATGGATGGTGGTAAATACTATTCGCGTGAAGTGAGTGATATATTGCTTCAAAAAATGATCAATTTAAATTTGCATAAACCAACTCATTACATCGAACCTTTAACCGATCGCGAAAAGGAAGTGCTGTGTTTGGTTTGCGAACAATACTCAACGAAAGAAATTGCCGAAAAACTCTTCCTAAGTGAAAAAACCATTGAAGGACATCGGTTAAAACTGCTTCAGAAAACGCAAAGCAAAAATATGGTTGGCCTGGTTATTTTTGCCTTAGAGCACAAGATTTATGAACCTCATTAATTTAGTTAAACTTTTTTAATTAATAATTGTTTCATACTAATGAACAACAATTCACCATATATACCCGGTCTGTGTAACATTGGACAAGTTGAAATTAAAGTGCGCCTTGTTATGTGCCTTACAACTGCCATTTTAAGTATTGGTTTACTGTCTTTTTTTATTGCATTCCCGCAGCATTGGATTGTTGCGGTTCTTTTTTTTCTAAGCTTAAGTAACTTCATACTAACATTGTTACAAGTTAAGTATAGGTTTTGTGTTAAGTATGCATTCGATGGAGTTTTTAACTTTTCTGAGTTTGGTAACAAGCAGGAAGTTGGAAATCCTCAGTTTCATAAAATAGATAAGCAAAGGGCGCGAAAATTTATTATTGGTTCTTATCTGGTTGGCTTAATTGTTACCATAGCTGTATATTGGCTGTTCGCAAGTTAATTTTACCTTCCCATTTTATTCGTACTAAATCAATTTTCGATAATTACATTTTCGTAATTAAAATTCATTACACATTATGTTCAGTTTCAAAAAGCAATTACAATTGATTGTTATTTCAAATTAAATTAGATTTGCCACCCCTAAAAACAATAAGATGAGAGAAGTACAATTTAGAGAAGCATTACGTGAAGCATTGAGTGAAGAAATGCGCAGAGATGAGCGCGTATTCCTTATGGGCGAAGAGGTGGCAGAATATAATGGTGCATACAAGGTTTCGCAGGGAATGCTGGACGAATTTGGTCCCAAGCGAGTGATTGATACTCCAATTGCCGAATTGGGTTTTGCAGGTATTGGTGTTGGTGCAGCCATGAATGGCTTGCGACCTATTATTGAGTTTATGACTTTCAATTTCTCGCTGGTGGCAATAGATCAGGTAATAAATAGTGCTGCCAAAATGATGAGTATGAGTGGTGGTCAATTTACTGTACCTATAGTTTTTAGAGGACCCACTGCAAGTGCCGGTATGTTGAGCTCGCAACATTCGCAGGCTTTCGAAAACTGGTATGCCAATTGTCCGGGGTTAAAAGTTGTTGTTCCTTCTAATCCGGCCGATGCCAAAGGATTATTAAAATCTGCAATTCGAGATAATGACCCGGTCATTTTTATGGAGTCAGAACAAATGTATGGCGATAAAGGAATGATTCCGGATGGGGAATACCTTATGCCAATTGGAGTAGCTGATATAAAACAGACTGGCACCGATGTTACCATTGTATCCTTTGGCAAGATGATGAAGGTGGCCTTAAAAGCTGCAGAAGAATTAGCCAAAGAGCAGGTAAGTGCCGAAGTAATTGACCTGCGCTCAGTTAGACCCATCGACTACACAACGGTTATTAACTCAGTTAAGAAAACTAATCGACTTGTAATTGTTGAAGAAAGTTGGCCTTTGGCAAGTATTGCCTCCGAAATAACCTTTATGGTACAACGCCTCGCTTTTGATTACCTCGATGCACCTATTATTCGTGTTATGGGTGGAGATGTGCCGCTTCCTTATGCTCCCACGCTTATCGAAGCCTACTTACCTAACCCTGCTCGTGTTATCGAAGCCGTAAAGAGTGTAATGTATCATAATCAAAATGCATAGAACCTGCGTTTGCAAAACCATTCCATCTTTCCTTTAGTTACAGCATTTTTCTTTTTAGAATTTTTTAATCACATCATAGCAACTCTTCCATTAAAATAGAGTGGCTCATATTTTTAAAAAAAAATATTTCTACTCTTTCATAGTGTAGAATTTACACTATCTTCGCCACTCCATTCTTTTTTTTATGGTAAAAGATTTTGCAAAACCCATTAATAAAATAGCTGTATTTACTTCTGGTGGCGATGGTCCCGGTATGAATGCAAATATACGCGCAGTGGTGCGCACAGCACTTTACCATAACAAAGAAATAGTAGGCATCATGCGTGGGTATGAGGGTATGATTGACAATGAGTTTATACCGATGGATGCACGCAGCGTTAGCAACATCATACACCGTGGTGGTACCATTCTTAAAACTGCCAGAAGCGAGCGCTTCCGCACCAATGAGGGTAGAAGATTAGCTTACGGAAATCTTATTGCCAATGGAATTGATGGAATAATTGCCATTGGTGGTGATGGAACTTTCACCGGTGCCGAAGTTTTTTTTAGCGAGTATGGAATACCAATTATTGGCACTCCCGGAACAATAGATAATGATTTGTATGGTACCGATTATACCATAGGTTATGATACTGCTATCAATACAGCAATAGAAGCAATTGATAAAATTAGAGATACAGCAGCTTCGCACAATAGGTTATTTTTTATAGAAGTAATGGGACGCGACTCCGGCTGCATAGCGCTTGCCGCTGGTATTGGCGGTGGTGCCGAGCATATATTATTACCAGAAAGAAGTACGAGCGTAGAACATTTGGTTGAAGTACTTGAACGAGGAGCGAAAAATAAAAAAACATCAAGTATCGTCATTGTAGCCGAAGGTGAACAGGGCGGAGGTGCATATAAGATTGCTGAAAAAGTTAAAGAGAGAGCAAGCGATTATGATGTTAAAGTTACTGTGTTGGGACATGTGCAGCGTGGTGGTTCGCCAACATGCTTTGACCGTGTTTTAGCAAGTAGGTTAGGGGTAGAGGCAACCGAGGCACTCATACGTGGAGAGTGTCGTAAAATGGCCGGTTTAATAAATAACAAAGTTGTTTTTACTCCATTTGCCGATGCAACCAACAAAGATTTTGTACTTGATAAATCGCTCTTAAGAATTGCTGAAATTTTAGCAATCTAAAAATTTGCAATATGATTGTATTCCCATCCTACAATGAAATTCCTGAATCAATAAAATTGATTACTCCTATACACCAAAGTTGTTTTTGGCAGGTGGTAAGTTAGTGGAGTGGAAGGGAGCTACTGAAGAAGTGCATTCGCCTGTATGCATTCGCGAGGAGGATGGAACGCATCGCCCATTTGTGCTTGGCTCGCAACCCATGATGGACAAGCAAGCAGCCATGATTGCTTTAGATGCTGCAAAAGCCGCCTGGAACAATGGTTGTGGCACTTGGGCAACTATGACGGTTAAGCAACGGATTGAGACCGTGGCATCATTTGCACGTCAAATGAAAGAGAAAAGGGAGCAAGTAGTTAATTTGCTCATGTGGGAAATCGGAAAGTCTTTAGCAGATTCTCAAAAGGAATTTGATCGAACCATAGAATACATTCAGGATACGATTGAATCGCTAAAAAATCTTGATCGTGATAGTAGCCGTATACAAAATCAGGGCGGCATTTATGCGCAGATAAGAAGAGGCCCCTTAGGAGTTGTTTTGTGCATGGGTCCATATAACTATCCCTTGAACGAAACATTTTGCACTCTAATTCCTGCCTTAATAATGGGAAATGCTGTAATCTTTAAACCGGCCAAATATGGTGTGCTTTTACATTTTCCATTGCTCGAAATATTTAGAAGAACGTTTCCTCCGGGAGTAATTAATATAATTTATGGACATGGTGCAGAAACAGCCGGAGCATTAATGGAATCAGGTGGTATTGATGTGTTGGCATTTATTGGTTCTTCACGTGTGGCTAATATTTTAAAAAGGGGACATCCGCAGCCCAACAGACTTCGATGTGCACTTGGGCTTGAAGCGAAAAACCCGGTAATCATTATGCACGATGCCGATATACTAAATACAGTAAACGAAGTAGTTGCAGGTACGCTCTCATACAATGGTCAGCGATGCACTGCTTTGAAAATTGTTTTTGTGCACAATTCAATTAAGAACAAATTTGTCGAAGCATATTGCGCCAAGCTAGATACCCTTGTTGCTGGAATGCCATGGGAAAAGGATGTGATGTTAACACCCCTTCCCGAAAAAGGGAAAGTAGATTACCTTAAGGAGCTAATTGATGATGCCGTTGATAAAGGAGCAATTCTATACAATAATAAGGGTGGCAACATTTGGCATACCTACATGCATCCTGCTGTATTAGTTGATGTAACCAGCGATATGAGAATTTATTACGAAGAGCAATTTGGCCCCATTGTACCCATCATAGGTTTTGATGATGTGCAAACATGTGTTGACTATATTGTGAATAGTAAGTTTGGGCAACAAGCAAGCTTGTTTGCCAGCGATAGTACCAGTATTGCTGACCTCATAGACCCACTTGTAAATCAGGTGTGCAGGCTCAATATTAATGCACAGTGTCAACGAGGTCCCGATGTTTATCCGTTTAATGGTAGAAAAGATTCGGCCGAAGGTACATTAAGTGTAAGCGATGCCTTACGCGTATTTAGTATACGTACCATGGTGGCGGCAAAGTCAAGCGAAACTAATAAGCGTATATTGAGTGAGATTATTGAAAATAGAAATTCGAATTTTTTGAATACCGATTATATACTTTAAACTAATACCTTTAAACAAACTGTAGGATGATACTTGTATGTGACAGCGGAAGTACCAAAGCAGATTGGAAGCTCGCTCACCAGGGTGTTGAGATTGCTGCCTTCAGCACCATTGGGCTGAATCCCTTTTTTCAAAGCAGCGAGTCAGTTGGCGAAGTAATGCTTGCGGTAGATGTTGTAGCCAAACATAAAGAGCAAGTGCATTCCGTTAAGTTTTATGGTGCGGGGTGCTCACATGAATCCCGCAATGCCATCATTGTATGCGGATTGAAAAAAGTTTTTGCAAAAGCAGAGATAACCGTAGGGCACGATTTGTTGGCTGCTGCTTATGCTACCTGCAACGATGAGCCCGGCATTGCTTGCATACTTGGAACAGGAAGCAACTCCTGCTTTTTTGATGGAACTAGAGTTGTTGAACTAAATCATGGCCTTGGCTATATACTAGGTGATGAAGGCAGTGGCTCTTATTATGGAAAAAAACTTTTAGCATATTATTTTTATAACGTGATGCCCGAAGATCTGCGTTTAGAGTTTTACAAAAAATTTAATGTCACGAAAGAGGCAGTGCTCGAAACGGTTTATTTTCAGCCTAATGTAAATGTTTACCTGGCATCTTTCAGTAAGTTCTTATCTGAACACTCTTCGCATCCCTGGATAATAAATCTTGTTAGCAAAACGATGGGTGAGTTTATGGATGTGAATGTGTGCAACATACCAGATTATAAAAAATACCCTGTACATTTCATTGGCAGTATTGCTTTCCATTTTGCGGGCATTCTTAAGTTAGAATCCGAAATAAGACACATTAAAGTAGGGCAAATTATTTCGAAACCTATCCAAAACCTTTTGGAGTATTTTCTTAAAAAAGAAAAGATTCGTCAGTGAGATAACACGCAATTGATTTCCTAATTAGGGCTTTCTTTTTTATATCGGTTGCATAAGGAATCTTTGATCATCAAATGCAAATGCGCACGGAGACAAGGAGGAACACGGAGAAATTCTTTTTTTTTGGAGATTAAATGCAAGGGCGCACAGAGACATGGAGGAACACGGAGAAATTCTTTTTTTGAAGATTAAATACGGGTGGCGCACGGAGACACGGAGCCACGGAGGAGCACAGAGAATTTCTTTTTATATTTTGGGATCGCTGTTTTTTGCCGGTTGCTTATGCAATCTTTGATAAATAAATGCAGGGGCGCACGGAGAAACACGGAGAATTTCTTTTTTTTTTGGGATCGCTGTTTTTGCTGGTTGCATTTGCACTAATATGTAGCTCCTCTTTGACTTTAAATTTTTTTACTTTTTATATTAAGATGCCGACCTGCTTACGTTTTAACGGCTGCATAGATAAAATAGAGCTCCGTAGGAGCGACCTGTTAATAGAATGAATTAGCCCCCCCTAATGTTTATCTCCGTAGTAGCGACACCGTTCTCTTGAAAACGGAGTTTAATCAGCTAGCCCTAATTAGCTAATCTTGTTTTTTTTTGAATTCGGAAGATTACCCAATAGCTTGTTTTATTAAGTCCATCATTGCTTAAATTACAGTTCCAGTTTTTTTACGCTTTCTAAAAAAAAGTGTAACCGGGATTTATTAAAGTATTCGCATTACCAATGCCTAATTTGATATCGCCTCACATGCAGAAATAGTGGGTAATAGAAATCTAAATAAATTACCTTTGCCGCATGGCTCGAATATTGGCAATTGATTATGGAACCAAGCGCTGTGGCATAGCTGCTACAGATTCCCTGCAACTAATTGCTTCGCCTTTGCAAGCTGTAAAGACGAGTGAGTTATTACAATTTTTACAGACATACATTGGCAAAGAGCAGGTAGAGGCAATTGTAATTGGAAAGCCATTGCAGAATAACGGACAACCAAGTATAATTGAACCACAAATACAAAAGTTTATTAAGGAATTGATGCCTAAGCTCAACCACATTCAATTGGTAAGATATGACGAGCGCTATACAAGCAGTCTTGCCATTGATGCTCTTATTAGCTCAGGCACCACACGAAAGCAACGGCAGAATAAAAGTTTGATTGATGTTACAAGCGCAACAATAATTCTGCAATCGTTTTTGCAGGAGAAAGAAATATTAAAACAAAGACAAAGCAGCTGATATGATTTTACCCATTCTAGCTTATGGTGATCCGGTATTGAAAAAAAAAGCGACCGAAGTAAAAAAAGATTACCCGCATCTTAATAAGATTGTCGAAGACATGTTCGAAACCATGTACAGCGCCCATGGCGTGGGTCTTGCTGCACCTCAGGTAGGCTTGTCTATACGGATTTTTGTAGTGGATGCATCTCCCTTTAGCGAAGACGATCCATCGGTTGATGGTTTTAAACGGGTATTTATTAATCCTACTATAACCGAAGAGGATGGCGAACCATGGAAATTTAACGAAGGCTGCCTTAGTATTCCGGGTATCAGAGAAGATGTGATGCGAATGCCGGAGCTTACGATTTCCTACATGGACGAAAATTTTAAGCCTTGTAAAGAACATTTCGATGGAATAATTGCACGTATCATTCAGCACGAATTTGACCATTTGGAAGGGGTATTGTTTGTCGAAAAAATTTCGCCACTGCGAAAGCGCCTGATAAAAAATAAACTGGAGAAAATTGCTTCAGGTATTGCAAGTGCTGATTACAAGATTAAGTTTTATCATAAGCGTTAACCATGCTTATATACCTTATAGGGTTTATGGGTAGTGGTAAAACCACAGTTGGTCGCAAGCTTGCAAAAAAAATGGGGTATAAATTTCTTGACACCGACCAAATGATAGAAGAGCAAACCGGTTTTTCTGTTTCCGAAATTTTTAATTTAAAAGGCGAAACCTATTTTCGGGAAATGGAAAAACTTACACTTACTCAAACACTTCAATACAACAATCATATAATAAGCACCGGAGGGGGAATGCCCTGTTATTATGATAACATGCAGTGTATGCTCGACCATGGAACGGTTATTTATTTAAAGATGAGCCCCAATGCCTTGTATCAGCGAATAGTGAATAGCCGCAAAGAACGACCATTGTTTGCAAATCTCACGCGCGAGCAAACTCAAGAGCGAATAGCATCTTTGTTAAGTGAGCGGGAAAAATATTATGAAAAAGCGCATACGAAACTAGATGCACTTAGTTTGGATATTAATTCGATGGTGGTGTAAGCAACAGAAAAAAATAACTTACTCCGAAATTCCCATCATGCGCAGGAACCAGTCTTTTCTGCGGGTCGAAATTGAAACTGATTCGCCATCGCTCATCACACAATAACCTCCACTGCCTTTTACATATTTAGTAATGTGCAGTTTGTTAAGCAGATGCGAATTGTGTACCCTGATAAAACTATCTTCAGGCAACATGCTTTCATATTCTTTCAGATTTTTACTTGCCAGTATTTTCGAACGTCCCTGCACATGAATATACGTGTAGCTTCCCGAAGCTTCGAGGCGAAGTATTTGCTGAAAAGGAATAAAGTTGAACCCTTCATTATTGGCAACCGGTAAAAATCCGGAATTACGATTTGTGTTTTTTAGCGAATCAATAAATTTGCTAATAAATTGGTGATCGTTGCTTACTGTTGTTTTTTGAACTTTGTCTACTGCCTTTTTTACTTCTTGTATGTCAAGTGGTTTAAGCAGGTAGTCTAAGGCAGCATATTTTATTGCTTGCAACGCATAGCTATCATAGGCAGATGTAAAAATAATATGAGGCGAGGTATATTTAATTTGCATTAGAAAATCAAAGGCGGTGCCTCCTATCAACTGCACATCTAAGAAAAGTAAATCAGGATGTAACGTGTCGTTAAGCTCCACTGCCTCACTCACACTTGCTGCAATACCTATAATGTCAACTTGAGGGCAATTGTCTTGCACGATAAGCCTTAAGGTATTCTGGCTTTGAATCTCATCTTCAATCATTAATGCGCGTATCATAGCTTATGTATTTTAATGGATACAAATATTAATATTTAACCAGTCGGCCATGGGCCTGAAGGGTTCCTGATACTTCAATATGATAAATACCTTGCGGCAAAAAATCTACATTAATTCGGTCTTGCAATTGTCCACGGGTTTGAAATAGCTGCTGTCCTTTACTATTATATATGGTTACCATTACCAAAGACCGGTCGTTTGATATAATCGCAAATTCGCTTCGAGTAGGATTAGGAAAAATTTGTAGCCCATGATATGTGTTATCATCGTTTAAGCCTAAGCCACCGCCACTTTCATTAAATCGTGAGACAAATTCCTGATAGTACTGATTGGCAATAGAAGCATCATGCACCATCAGCGTGTTTTCATCATTTTTGCTGTTTGCGGTAGAACTAAAATTGTGAGAGCCTGTTAATACCAATGCATCATTAGATGCATTGTCCTGATCGATAATCATATACTTGTGATGCAAAATTCCCGGCAGTGCAGCGTGATCATACATAACAATTTTGTTATGCATAACCGCTTCCATTATTAAAAAGCTGGTGCCACCTCCATTGGCACTGTCGTCAAGAATGGCGTTAGCATCTACTCCCCAGCCTACCGTTGCAGCAATGGCATATGCAAGATCATAGCGGGTTATAACCATGGCAGCAAGTTGCAATTGCGTGTTGGCAGTTAATATGGTACGCTCAATTTCCGAATTCACTTTATCCGAAGGTGAAAAATAACATTCTACACGTTTGCCATTAATATTAAACTCATGGGGAGTATTATCCATTTTATCGGGGCCAAATTTTGAATTACTTGCATTTGGAATTGCTGTGTTGCTTCCCCACATTTCTTCAAATTCAATGGTATAAGCTTTTGCCAGTGATTTATCTTGAATAATAATCACATTGTTGGCATCGGTGTTTAGTTGATTGCCGGTCCAATTGGTGCTACCTGTCCATACTACAGCCTTATTTACATCGCTATGATTTGCATCTATTACCACAAATTTATTATGCATGATAGAATAGTAAAACAATGGAAGCTGCGGAGATAATACCACCGGAATATTTGAATTTATAAATGGCAGGCCGTTGTTAGCATTGCTGCCATCGGCAATTATGCGCACCTGTACCCCGCGTGCATAAGCATCATTTATCCCTTGAATGATGTTGCTCGTATTATTATTATCCAGGTTATAGATGGTTATGTCAATAGTGCTTATAGCTCGGTCCATGTATGCTTTAAGGGTATCGTCTATTGCCGAAGTCAATTGCATAGCAAGATTAGTAGGAGGGTTGGCGCGCGTATGATCAACACTGCGGTTGAAGTAGCATTTAATATCTCCCGAACTGCCACTTGCCGTTATATAAATTTCTGAATCGCTAAAGGCAGTATCAGTGCCGGCAACGCTAAAACATTGAGCATAGTAAACTTCGGAAGGCAATCCGCCTGTAACGGTAACTATATGCGATGTAGTATTGCTGTTTCCATATATCACACCTAACTCTAGCAATGGCGTTTTGCCATACTTAATAAAGGACGAAGAGTTGATGTTGGTTTCCCAATCTAGTTCGAAACCCGAAGTGGTTATGTTAACCGGATAGGGCGTCTGTGTAAAATATAAGGAGCCAACAGGCACAAGATCGGCCATCGAGCGCAGCAGGAATTGATAGCTGCTTTGATATTGTGTGCAAATGCCGGTAGCATTCACATTGCCCAAGGGCAATGTTTGTCCAATAAGCGGACTGCCTCCGCGCACATACATTACTCCGGTTTCGCCATTGCTATTCGAAAAATTATAAGTTGCGTTTCCTCCTATTACTGCTCCCGCGTTTGCAAATGATATATTGTCCATTTTAATTAACCAGGACTCATGCATTTCGTCTAATTGAAAAGGAGTTATTAAAGCAGCCGCAGGCAAAAGGTTGCCCGATGAGTTTATGGTGGCATTAGTCAAAGTTCCTACTTCAAGTAAATTTTGAAATTGAACGGTGGCACCTGTTACGGTTATTTCATCTCCAGTAGTTGAGGTGCTTACCAAGTTGCCAAATATTGCAATGTAACCGGTACCATCATTTATATAGCGTATGTTGCTGCCCAATTCAGCTCCGTTTAGACAAACTCCTGTTACCGTTACTGTGCTGCCTACGGGCAATGCACGTGCAGCAGCAATCGAAATGTTTTGCCCACTTAGCGAATTAATAAACGCAACGTATATGGTTATGGTTAAAAAAATATTTTTCATCATCATTTGTAAAACAACAAAGCCCCGATAATTCGGAGCTTTGAATATGATTTTTTTCAATTCTTATTGTACATCATTTATATTGCGTATCATCAATTGCATCGTATTAAACGTGCTAATCAGGCAAGTAACATTCTTTGGTGTAGTTGGTGTAAGCGTGCTTCCAAAGGTAGCCTGGGTGCGGGTGTACAAGATAGCATTATTGGTGCCATCACTAATAGGTAATCCGCTACTGCCACCACTATTGTATCCTACAGCAATACCATTGTTGATGGTTGCATTAGAAATGATGACCAGTGTTGATTCCCACGCCTCCTGATTGTTTATTATATCCTGAACAGTTGCTGCCTTAGGTGTGATGGTGCCGGTACCGGTTTTGGCAGCATTGGCATTGGGCACATTGGTTATTTGCAGTAAACCGTTAAACTCAGACAAGGTCATGCCACTAACATCCACTTCTACTTCATCGTTTAATGCAAAGGCATGCGTTGCTGCAAATCGAACCACTATACCACCTTTGCTATCCTGAATAAACATGTTGCGTGTATCTACATTTCCATTGTCTTTATCGCTGATTACAATGCCTTTTATTTTTTTCGAACCATTCACTACCGTAATTCCATTATTAAAATCGGTGCGAATGGAATCAAGCGTGGTAAGTGTTGGTGTTCCTCCGCTGCCATTGCAGCGTAGTTTCGTAAATGCTACATCACGGGTATCACGTATTTTTAATTGAAAGTCATTGTTATATCGTTGACAAATAGCTGTAATAGTGCCGTTTAATTTGGGTACCGTATCGCCTGCAAATTTTGAATACCCACTACTGCGCAGTATTATCGTATTTCCATTGCAGTCATTAATGTCTTTGTTTAAGTCTAATTTATTTATTGCATCTGCATAGGTGCTGTTTATGGAGGCTGCATCAAATTCAACATTTTTCAAGCATACCAATGTGTTCATATGGTCGTCAGTAATGTTGGCAATGTCAACCGTATCAACCATAACAGGATGATAATAGCTGCCTTTTACTATTATGGAATTTACTAAAGTTAATGGTATACGTGCAATACTTCCTTGGGTGTCTATATAACCGCCAAAAGTTATCAGTTCATTTGTTTTATCCATCCAAAGGTCTTTGCACTTAACAAATACTCTGCGGCCCACCGGATAGTCGGTATAAAAGTTTGACATGTCTATTTGGATTGACATACCACCTGTTTCATCTTGTATAATGAGCTCTTTGTAGATGTTTCCTTCGCGATCATCTGCTGCAACTATACCTACTACGTAAACATCAGTTTTTATTTTTGTGGTATCGCCATCATACAATGCAAGCAGGTTTTTTATACTAATTCGTACACCGCTTACTACAGGATCTGAACCACCAGTTGGCGGAGGGTCAACTTCGTTTTTTACACAGGAGGCAAACGCACTAATTAATAGTAGTGCGTAGATTAATTTTTTAAATTGATTTTTCATATGATGAATGTTATTTGTTTCTTTATTTTAATTGGACAATCTTATTGGTTTTAGTTCATTCGGAATACAAGGTTAATAAAATAGGTTCTGCCAAAGCCATAATATAAGCGTGGTTGCGCATTTTCGGCAAAGGTTGTAAGCGATTTGTCGAAACGCAATGGCTCAAATGCACCGGTAACTAAGTCGGTATTATTCAGCAAATTATTTACCCCTACATTAATAACAATATACATAGGTCGCTTAAGCGATTTTATATTATTATTTAATCGATAACTCCAGCCTCCAAAAAAGTCGATGGTATATTGACCATCATATTGAGTTTGTTTTAAAATGTCGTTCCACAATTGCGAACCGGGTTCTACCAGGTCGGTTGCTGAGGTAGTTCTTCTGTATTGATAAACGTCAGCATATATTTGAGCAAAATAATTTGCATTTAAACTTACAAACCAAAAGTTTTTAGAACGGTAACTAATGCCAGCCGTGTAAGCAGATTGAGGGCCTGTGGCTACATGGAAATTTTTAATATAAACTGTTTCGTCTTTTACCAACTGCTCAGCAGTATTATCTTGCGTGATGGTTAGCTTGGGACGATCGGTGTAAACGAATTGACCAATGGATGCTGCTCCGCTTAATGTTATACCATGTGGAAGCAATGATTCGAGTGCAAGCTCAATTCCTTTGTGGGTCTTATTTATAGCCGTGTTTGTAAAATTTACAAAGGCATTTTCTTCAAATGTAAAGGCACTAAAGGTGTTATATTGATTTTCGAATGTTGTATAATATGCTACTGCACGACCTCTAAGTTTGGGAGCACGCAAAAAGTAGCCGGCTTCTAACCCCATTATATTTTCGTTAATAAGGTTTGATGCAATTTGATTGCGAACTCGTGGTGCAGCATAAACATTGTCAAACAAGGGTGCGCGCGTTAAGGTCATTGCATTTGCGAAAACATAATTGCGTCCGTTTATTTTGTAGGTAGCACCTCCCTTAAGTGCATAGTTTGTAAACGATTGTTTTGCCGATTTGCCGTAGCTTTCATCAGCAAAATTTCCATTTCGCATATTTCCATTTCTGTAAAATCCGGTGTTTGATAATTCGGCAGAAGCAAACAAATCAATCTTTGCAAATCTTGCTGTTGCCGATGCCCATCCGGTGCCTTTGCCTACTACCGCGTCATAGTCATATCCAAAGCGGTCGCCTTCTTTTAAAATGCGGTTAGGATTATTAAGATCGCTTTGAAATAATGGCAGCGAATAATCAGTGCTGTCTAAGCTTGCAAATCGATTGATGTCTACATAATAGTCAGCTCCCATTAAATCTCCTATTACCTTATAGTAGTTTGATTTTTGGAATTGATAAGTTAATCCTCCGTTTACCGAAATATTATCACTAATCATTGTATTGATATATGTATTGAAGTTGAAAATTGTATGGTCAATTCTTCTTTCTTCTAAAACATAACGTGCATAAGCACCGGTTATATTTTTTCCGGCTACTCCATCCACATTTTCAAATGTTTCAACATTGAGGCGATTTGCTTCGTACAATTGATCCCATTGCACCTGCATCATATTTGGATTGTCTTTTAAATAGGTGGCTACTGCATTGGCAGCTTGCGGGTCATTATAGTAGCTAGGTAAATTTTTATAATACTCAGGTCGTGGGTCAGGCGCATTAAACCAATCAAAAGCTGAACGCGAATTTCTTCCTACCGTAATGGTTGCTGCGCTTATGACTTGCGTGCGGTTATTTATATTCCACTCATGGGTAAGTATGGCAGTAGGGTCAAAAGATTTTGCAACCGAAGAATTACGCATTTTTCCGTTTTGGTAACCCCAAAACGAATTATAATATTTATCGCCAGCAAGTTCTATTTGCTCCAGGGTAGCAGGAGCCGCACGCCCCGAACTGTTTGGTGTGCCAAAGGTTGTGAGGCTAAGCATGTGCTTAGCATTTATTTTTTTATCAATAGCTAAAAAATAGCTGGTACCGTCAAAAAAAGTGCCTTTTATAAAGCCTTCTTGTGCCCACCTGCGCGAAATGCTGGCAGCAATAGACCAATTACCTTTTAACCATCCACTTCCATATGTTAACATAAATCGATTATCGTAGGTGCGGTTGCTTATTGCATAAGATGCCTGCAATTGCTTACGCTGATGCGAGGCTCTGCTGTCTATTGAAAAAGAACCTCCAACACCACCAAACGTATAGGTGCTTTGTGCCAAGCCCAACGATGTCTCGCGACTTCGCATTACATCATTCAACCCACTCCACAAAAAGAACATGGTGCGCCCGGTAACAAGGTCGGTGGTGGGGCTGCCATTCATAAGGGTTACAAAATTTTCGGCATCATAACCACGCAAGCGAAAACGTGCTGCACTAAAATTAAATGAGGTGGCTGCAACAAAAACATCGCGCGATGCATTTAGAACACTTGCCACCATTTGAGATGAACCGCTGCCGCCATCATCGGCAACTACAACGGTGGTGCCATTATCTATTTGTGCTTTATAGTCGTCTGCCTGCAAGGTAATCAGGCTTAACACCATTTCGGGTTGGTCAACCTTAATTACTTTGGTAATCATTTCAAAGCCTTCACCTTGTATTTGCATGGTATAACTACCATAGTTAATGTTGGTAATCTCGAATTTTCCTGTTGCATCAGCAGAAACTTTTTGATTAGACTCTAGTAGCAAAATGGTTATGCCTGATAGGTTTTCATTGTCGGCATCGCTGCCTATCTGGCCTTTAAGTTTTGCCTGTTGTGCCTGCAGGCTTAGTAATCCGAATAATGCGAGCGATAGTGCAAATATTTTTTTCATAAAAAATAACTAATTTTATTGAAGGGACCGCAAATGTAAAAGTTTAATGTTAGGCTAATATTATTATCTTTTAACAGTAGTCTAATTAAAAATTGCAAAAGGAAGTTGCTTTTTGCCTCAATAATACTATTGCCCAAAGCCAATAGGCAGGTAATCTTAAGGTCAATACCTTGTTTAATAATAATAGTGGGGTAAGAATGAAGTGATTGATACATATGTTACACTGTACTTTATACTTATAGCTTAAATTGGAGCTATACATTGATGGATGTCAATAGTCAAGGTGCATAAACAGTTAAATTTTCTTATAATGGGTTTGCCTCCATAGTCTATTTTGAATTGTTTGTTGCACCTTAAAAATGTATTAGGTCAATGCAGGGCAAATATGATAGTGGTTAGGCAATAATTTATCCGGTTCAATTTTATACTATTGCAGCACTATAAATTTAAAGTATGGAATGGATACGATTGATGGTGCTGTCAGATTTGCTGCAAGCAAAAGTTATATTGAGCAAGCTTGAGAGCAATAATATTGATTGCAATTTGATTGAAAAAAAAGACTCTTCGTACGATTCGCTATATAGTGAGTACGAGATCTATGTTGTTGCTGGGCAGGAGCATCTTGCTAAATTAGTAGTTGAAAATCAATGAGTAATTTTTGGCAACGCACCTTTACCGGGGCGGCATTTGTAATAGTTATGTTAGGCGCAGCTTGGCTGCATGCATATGCTTTCATTTGTCTGTTTTTGCTAATAGCACTTACAGGTTTAAAGGAATATAGCAACCTGATGCAAAGGCATGTGCCATTTAACTCCACATTATTAAGCATTATCGGGGCAATTGTTTATTCATCTTCCATTTATGCTAGTCATCAACAACCCAATTATTTACTTCCGGTTTTTGTAGTTTGTTGTTTTGTTATTTTGTTATACGAGTTATTTGCTGCAAGGCAACAACCTTTTAGTTCTGCTACGGCTGCTATGGGAGGCTTAATGTACGTGGTCTTGCCCTTTGTTGTATTTGTAAACATGAGTATGAGAGGAGGAGATTATAATTTCCATTTTGTGCTATGTTATTTTATATTGCAATGGACAAGCGATACAGGCCAATATCTTGCAGGGCGAAGTTTTGGTAGAAGTAAACTGTTTGAGCGTATATCACCAAAAAAATCATGGGAAGGATTAATAGGAGGGTTGATATTGACTATTGCCGTTGCTTGGTACTTGAGCACCCGTTTTGATTTTATCTCCAAGGTCGATTTTGTAATTATATCCATTATCATAGTTGTGTTTGGCACCTTGGGCGATTTAATAGAAAGCATGCTAAAGCGCAGTGTGGAGGTAAAAGATTCGGGAAATATTATGCCTGGTCATGGCGGAATACTCGATCGCTTTGATGCATTAATAGGGTCAGCTCCTTTTGTGTACTTTTATCTTGAGCTTTTAAAACCATTATTGCCTTAGATATTTATTAATTTAGCTTTTGCCGAATGTAAAAAAGTTGCCCTTGTTTACGCTTTTATCTAGCAACAACTAAATATAAACCATTCTTCCTAAGCCTATATATTGAATGTAATTTTTTCCACGTTTATCATTCACTATCTTTGCGGTAAATAAAACAGCATGTATAATTTTAACAGCATAGAAGAAGCGCTTGAGGATATAAGAAAAGGCAAGGTAATCATAGTGCTTGATGATGAGGATCGCGAAAATGAAGGAGATTTTGTGTCTGCTTCGCGCAGTGCAACTCCGGAGTTAATAAATTTTATGGCAACACATGGCCGTGGTTTAATTTGTGTTTCGCTTACCGAAGAGCGCTGCCAACAACTAAAGCTTGACATGATGGTTGATAATAATACCTCCACAAATACAACAGCGTTTACAGTTTCTGTTGATTTGCTCGGGCATGGCTGCACAACTGGTATTTCGGCAAGCGACCGTAGCAAAACCATACAGGCATTAATAAATCCGAGTATAAAGCCGGAAGAACTTGGCCGCCCCGGACATATTTTTCCGCTTAAAGCAATGAATGGTGGCGTACTAAGAAGAAGCGGACATACCGAAGCGGCAACCGACCTTGCTCAGTTGGCAGGTTTTGAGCCCTCGGGCGTGCTGGTAGAAATTATGAATGAAGATGGCACCATGGCACGTACACCCGACCTGATGATTATTGCCAAAAAATTTGATCTTAAAATAATCACGATAAAAGACCTTATCAAATATAGGCTTGCCCATGAATCTTTGATTGAGAAAGAAGTGGTAGTTAAGTTACCGACTCAGTTTGGTGAATTTGATTTGCACGCTTATAAGCAAACCAATAATGATCAGGAACATTTGGCTTTGGTAAAAGGAGAATGGAAAAAAGACGAGCCGGTTTTAGTCCGTGTACATTCCTCATGCATTACAGGAGATGTTTTTGGCTCGTGCCGGTGCGATTGTGGACCGCAATTGCACAAGGCCATGGAAATGATAGATGCTGCAGGCAAAGGCGTTATTGTGTATATGAATCAGGAAGGGCGCGGCATTGGTCTTCTGAACAAATTAAAAGCTTATAAACTGCAGGAGTTAGGTCGCGATACGGTAGAGGCCAACCTTGAACTTGGATTTAAAATGGATGAAAGAGATTATGGTGTGGGAGCGCAAATACTGCGCGATTTGGGTGTAAGTAAAATGAAGTTAATGACAAATAACCCAACTAAACGAGCAGGGCTTATTGGTTATGGTCTGGAGATTGTAGATAATGTTCCCATATACATTCAATCAAATGTTCATAATCATTTATACCTTCAAACAAAGAGAGATAAAATGGGGCATAACATTCAACTTGACGAGAAGTCGTAATCCTTTTTTAAAACGAATGCAAAGACCTTTAATTATTTTAGCAGCACTAATCATGACAACCATGGTTGCTTTGTCGCAAAAGACTAGCGATAAAAAAATTGTAAACATTTATCATGGCGACACCATTAACCGCAAAGATGCTAAGGGATGGAAGCAGGGAAGTTGGTATAAGTTTCATAAAAACGATACCGTGTTTTATAAAGGGCAATTTGCTGACGATACGCCTTATGGCACTTTTACTTATAACTATGCGACCGGAAAAAAGGAGGCTGAATTAAAATTTGATAACACCGGAAAAAAGCCGAAGCCGTTCATTATTATGAAAATGGCAAAATTAAATCGAGAGGCAACTACATTAATCAGCTTAAAGATAGTACATGGTTATTTTATCAAGAATTTGATTCCTTAGCATCTATCGAAAATTATAAAGCCGGAAAGTTAGATGGTGAATGTGTGGTTTATTACCGAAATGGAAAAATTTCAGAAAAAAAGAATTATGCAAACCAAAAACTTAATGGCTCTTTCCGCACGTATTTTGAAAATGGCAAACCCAAAGAAGAATCAACTTATAAAAATGGGTTGTACGAAGGATACTTTAAGTTGTACCATCTAACCGGTTTTGTCTATTTAGAAGGCCCTTATAAAAACGGCAAGCGACAAGGCACCTGGAAACTGCATAAAGAAGATGGAAGCATTATTGCGACCGATGTTTATAACGAAGGACGATGTCCTGAAAAAAATATTGATAAGGCAATGGATAGTTCGGGAAAACAATAAGCCGCAAGTTATTGGGCAATGCTACTGAGAGGCAAAAAGTTTAAAGATCTTTTACAAATCCAGTTAAGTTACTCCAATTAGCTTCGAACAAAGCGCGCTGATAAAAGAATGCCTGAGAGCGCGAAATTTTTTGTCCATTAATGGACGAAACAATGTAATTGAATTTCTTTCCCTTCAAAAATGTAAACAAATCTGTTCCTTGAAATTCGATTTTGTAAGAGGCTATGCGCTGCTCATTAATCGGATTAAGTGGAGTTTCATTTATGTGAATAATGAGCTCCATTGGAGCAAAGATTATTTTACTGCCAGCGCCTTTGCGCCATATTTCGCGCACTTCGCAGCGGTTTACTTTAATATCAGGTGCCGAAAGATTGGCAATATCAATATTGCCAAGTTCAGCAATTTTGTCCAGATGATTGAGTAAATATATTTCAAGCGCATCTAAAAATAAATCTCCGTTTTGTGCAAGTTCATCGTCTAGTTTTACACTACGTTCAATAAAATAGGATACCATTTTTTGTGGTTCGCTGCTGGCAAATAGCGTTGTATTAAAACCAAGGTTGCCTATATATTCTTGTTTAATCTTCTCACTATCTATACTAGATTTTACTGGCTGACCGGCAAATTGCAAAATGTCAAAATTGAATTTTTTGGTATTTAGCAAAAGCGCAAGCGTTTGGTTATGGTTTCCATCTGCAGCAACCCCTAATTTTATTTTTTGCAAAACACTGCTTATGTCCTTGTATTCGATATAGCCATACGAAACATCTTCGCCCGCTGCGGTTTTATTGGTAAACATAAATCCAATGGTGGTTGCCTGAATTTCGCGGGTCGAGCGTTTCCAGTTTTCGAAAATGTAAACAAACTTTTGATCTTTAAAGCTGGTTTTAGAATTTCGCTCTATATCTTGAAGTGTGCTACCCATCAAGTATATGTCTTTGCTATGCGAATCCCAAAGTACAATGCGGTTGTTTATTATTTCGTTATATACCACTTCATTAAAAAGTTTAACAAAGTCGCCATCGTCAATGTCTTTACTTGCATTGCTTGATGCTCTAATTAATACAGGAATAGTTTCTTCCTTGGCATAAGCAAACACAATATTTAGTAACAATAAAGCTAAAAGAATTAATCTTTTCATCCTGCTATTTTCCTCTTCTTATTTTTCATTTGCTAAATTAGAAAAAAAATGTGTTGAAACCTTAAATTTAATAAATATTAAGGAAACGAGTGGTTGGCTTTATTTTATTAAAATGAAATTGAGTACTTTTTTAAGAATAAATAATTGAACTTTCTGAAAAAAGAATCAAAAAGCCCAATCTCAAAAAACCTAATGCCCCACCACAAACTTTTGCCAATACCTACGCTCCTCACTTTGTATGCTGATAATGTAAATGCCATTTGATAAACTACTACAATCAATTTGAGTAGCATCCGTATTTATCTTCAAACTTTTAACTTCTAACTTCAAACTCCCCAATGCATCATATACTGTTACCGTTACATCTGTGCCCTGCATATCTATTGGCACTTGCAAATTTAATATATCGCTTACCGGATTTGGATATACCGTTAGGGTCTTCTCCTTAAATATTGCCATATCCTCAGCACTAAGGGGTACACTATTGCCAAGTGTGTCTATTTTGATTACCGTGGGTAGGCGTACATTATTATTGCTTCCAGGAACCGTAACTCCGGCTATTGCAATACCGCCATCTTGTGTAAGAACTGATGATGAGGGTAA
Organism: Bacteroidota bacterium; assembly: GCA_016714535.1. Taxonomy (NCBI): domain Bacteria; kingdom Pseudomonadati; phylum Bacteroidota; species Bacteroidota bacterium. The sequence continues at coordinate 302,883 of JADKDR010000001.1, read as the reverse complement.
AAACCGCTTATTTGGAATAGGGATAGGCTTACTATAAAGCAAATCTCCATTATTATCATAAAACAAAAAGTCATCATAACTACATCCAAACAATATATCAGGACTAATGCGAATAACAGGACGGGGGTTGAAATAAGATGTAGTTTTTGTTTTAAGTGTGTCGCCAGTAGCCCTATCAATTTTAACATAATTATATTCTGGATAGCCACCCCCTTCACCTATAAGCGCAAAGTTACTATCAGGTAATAAGAAGATATAACCTGCTCCTATATTTCCAGAAAATGAAATATTATTTCCATACCATTGATTCCAAATTAAATTGCCTGCCGAGTCGAAGTAGTTGAGTATAAACGGTTGCAGTGTTTGCGAAGGAGCATTGCCAGAGGTTAGTATGTTGCCGAGACTATCTTCCAATATTTTGTATGCCCCACCCTGACAAAACTGTGTCCATTTTATATTAAACAAACTATCGGTACGTATGAGGCCGTATAAACCTGCACTGGGACCTGTACTGCCTATAAGCACATCGCCATTGCGTGCACGATACACACAAACCGGATAGGCAAAACCAAGTAAAGCATAAGGCACGGTATCACTTATTTGCCATGTTTTGGGATTGATAACTGCGCTTTGTATGCCATGCACTCCGTTTTGTGATTGTACAGCTGCTAAGATTAAGGAGTCGTTGAATGTGATGTGATTCCATACAGCATATATAGGTGGTGATGCTACAAATTTACTGATAGAATCTCCTAAAGAATCTAAATGGAAAAATACTGTTTTTGAGGGCACCCAATTAATACCGTAAAAAACTAAACTACTATCTCTCTGTTCTGATATGGAAAAAGTGGAATACTCTCCTGAGCTATCATACATTTTTGTAAAAAGATTTTGCGCATTGCAACGACTTTCAAAAAAAACTACTGCCAACAAGACTAATAGTCTTGATGGCTTAACAATTCTAAATTTTTTCATTTCTATTAAAAAAACTATTTGATAACTGTAAAAGGTATATTCTTATTTGAATTTTTGCCAGTGGTTGGTGTTATCACCAACAACTGAAAATTGAATCTCTCCAACTACTTCTTTTTTTTTCATTGTTTTTTATTATTAGTTTTTTTTTCACAACATTTTTTCCTCACCACAAACTTTTGCCAATACCTTTGCTCATCACTTTGAATACTGATAATGTACAAGCCATTTGATAAACTACTACAATCAATTTGAGTAGCATCCGTATTTATCTTCAAACTTTTAACTTTTATTTCAAACTCCCCAATGCATCATATACTGTTACCGTTACATCTGTGCCCTGCATATCTATTGGCACTTGCAAATTTAATATATCGCTCACCGGATTAGGATATACCTTTAGGGTCATCTCCTTAAATATTGCCATATCCTGTGCGCTTAGTGGCACACTATTGCCAAGGGTGTCTATTTTGATAACGGTGGGCAGGCGTTTGTTTATGTTATTAAGATCAGGTACGGTGGTGCCTGCAATTGCAATACCTCCATCTCTAGTTAATACTGCTGAAGATGCAGTAAAATGTGGAAATGGCATTGGAAGTGGCTGGCTGTAAAGTAAATCGCCATTTAAATTATAAAATTCAAAAAAGTATTTGCTACATACAAATAACTTGTCGGAACTCACTCGAATGGCTGGGAAGGGCCTACTATTATATAATGTTTTTGTACTTATAGTGTCTCCCAAGATACGGTCAATTTTAATAAAATTGTATTCAGGACTCCAACCTCCATATTCACCCATAAGTATAAAGTTACTATCTGGTAATAAGAAAATATTACCCGAACCTATATTTCCGGAAAAGGAAATATTATTTCCATACCATTGATTCCAAATTAAATTGCCTGCCGAGTCGAAGTAGTTGAGTATAAACGGTTGCAGTGTTTGCGAAGGAGCATTGCCAGAGGTTAGTATATTGCCGAGACTATCTTCCAATATTTTAAATGCACCACCAGAACAAAATTGTGTCCACTTTACATTAAACAAACTATCGGTGCGTATGAGGCCATACATACCTGCACTGGGGCCTGCACTGCCTATAAGCACATCGCCATTGCGTGTGCGATACACACAAACCGGATAGGCAAAACCAAGTAAAGCATAAGTTGTTATCACTTATTTGCCATGTTTTGGGATTGATAACTGCTTTGTATGCCATGAACGCCATTTTGCGATTGTACAGCTGCTAAGATTAAAGAGTCGTTGAATGTGATGTGGTTCCATAACAGTCCAAATAGGTGGTGATGCATTGAATTTTATAATTGAATCTACCAACTGAATTAAGTATGTGAAAAATAATTTGGCAGAAATTTGATTGTATTCATCTAGCATAAAATACGAGACTACTATCATTTAACTCTGATATTGAATATGCAAAATACTTGCCTACTGAGTCATACATTTTAGAAAAAAGGCTCTGTGCTTTACAACGACTATCAAAAATCAATTGTGCAACAAGACTAATAGTCTTGATGGCATAACAATTTAAATTTTTTCATTTCTATTAAAAAAACTATTTGATAACTGTAAAAGGTACATTCCTATTTGAATTTTTGCCAGTGGTTGGTGTTATCATCAACAACTGAAAATTGAATCTCTCCAACTACTTCTTTTTTTTTCATTTTGCCAGTGGTTGGTGTTATCACCAACAACTGAAAATTGAATCTCTCCAACTACTTCTTTTTTTTTCATTGTTTTTTATTATTAGTTTTTTTTTCACAACATTAATGCCCCACCACAAACTTCTGCCAATACCTTTTATCATCACTTTGAATGCTGATAATGTAAATACCATTTGATAAACTGCTGCAATCAATTTGAGTAGCATCCGTATTTATCTTCAAACTTTTAACTTCTAACTTCAAACTCCCCAAAGCATCATATACACGCACCGTTACATCTTTACCTTGCATATCGTTTGGTATTTGCACATTTAATATATCACCTACCGGATTGGGATAAATAGTTAGAGTGGCCTCCTTAAATATTGCCATATCCTCTGCGCTAAGGGGTACACTATTGCCAAGGGTGTCTATTTTGATAACCGTGGGGAGACGTACATTAATATTACTTCCCGGTACTGTAACCCCAGCTATTGCAATACCTCCATCTTTTGTAAGTACTGATGATGAGGGTAAAAACCGCTTATTTGGAATAGGAATAAGCTGTTTATAAATCAAATTGCCTGATGCATCATAAAATCTAAAGCTATCGTAATCGCACAAAAAATATTTATTTGGGGAAACTTTCAGTGCCGCAGCAGGACAACAAGTTTTTAGTTGGTTCGTATGTATAGTATCACCCGTTGCTCTATCAATTTTTATAAAGTCATATTCTGCCGAAGTATTGGACTCGCCAAATAAAATAAAATTACTATCAGGCAGCAAAAAAATATAACCTGCGCCTATATTTCCGGAAAAGGAAATATTATTTCCATACCATTGATTCCAAATTAAATTGCCTGCCGAGTCGAAGTAGTTGAGTATAAATGGTTGCAGTGTTTGCGAAGGAGCACTACCAGAGGCAAGTATATTGCCAAGACTGTCTTCCAATATTTTAAATGCCCCACCCTGACAATATTGTGTCCACTTTACATTAAACAAACTATCGGTACGTATGAGGCCGTATAAACCTGCACTGGGACCTGTACTGCCTATAAGCACATCGCCATTGCGTGCACGATACACACAAACCGGATAGGCAAAACCAAGTAAAGCATAAGGCACGGTATCACTTATTTGCCATGTTTTGGGATTGATAACTGCACTTTGTATGCCATGAACGCCATTTTGCGATTGTACAGCTGCTAAGATTAAAGAGTCGTTGAATGTGATGTGGTTCCATACAGTCCAAATAGGTGGTGATGCATTGAATTTTATAATTGAATCACCAACTGAATTGATGTGAAAAAAATTGGCAGAAATTTGATTGTATTCTCTAGCATAAAATACGAGACTACTATCATTTAACTCTGATATTGAATATACAAAATACTTGCCTACTGAGTCATACATTTTAGAAAAAAGGCTCTGTGCTTTACAACGACTATCAAAAAAACTACTGCCAACAAGACTAATAGTCTTGATGGCATAACAATTCTAAATTTTTTCATTTCTATTAAAAAAACTATTTGATAACTGTAAAAGGTACATTCCTATTTGAATTTGCAATTCGAACTACAAAATGACCAGTCATGTAATTATCACAAACAATTCGTAACAAAGAATTATCCAGTTGTTTTAATTGAAACTGATTAGTTACATTTTGGCCAAGGTGATTGTAAATTTCAATTTGCGAAATTGATATTTGTTCCCCGCTAATATTACTAATATCAATGTTGTTATTTTCTTGCATGGAATTTAATTGCAAAATGGCTTGTTCATTTTTATCTCTTCCATTAATGGCATTAATATCATACTGTGTTACAGATGGAGCCATTATTTTTTGGGGGTCTTCGGTACACCATAATATCGGTGATCTATCAAACAATCTGCCATTGGTCAAAAGATTATGATTTGCATCTAACAATGCATCGTGCCGCAATACACGTTGGTCTGTATTACCTTCGGTACGATAGGCAAAAAAGTCGAATCCATTGATACGGACGTTGTTGTATTGTAAATAGTAATCATTTTCAGGCCATTGTAGTTGGCTATTATAATCAATTCCCGCTAAGTTATAGAATTGCGTTAAAAACTCATTAGCTACTGTTGGTAAAGAAACATAAGTAGAGCCAAAATCAGTAGCATCACCGCCTGTTTGACACGTACCATTATAATTACATATTTCAATTAATAAGTTGCCAAGGGAGGCTTTAATCGCATTATTTCCATTCAAACAATCGTATTGAGAATTATTGCCCAAGTCCAAAGGAACATTTACAGTTCGCAAATAGGGCACTATGCGTGTACGAATATTATTAATATCATGCCCCAAGTATTGCAATCGCCTGCGGTCGCGCTGCTGGTCTGTTTCTACACCATTAGCTATTTCACCAAGCATAAAACAATCGGGGCGGTTGTTTACTAATTGATTGTTTTCACACATATCATCATTATTGCTAAAGTTGAGGCTGATATAATTGAAGCGATAGGCATCTATGGTGTCAATATGTATTCTTGAATCAGTAGAGTCTGTAATTGTATCAGTGTTGCGGTTAAAATAATTGTTGGTTATGCTATGCTCATCAGTAAATAGCATATTAGTATGATAGATGGCAGCTAATTCAACATCATTATTTGCTCGTGCAAGTGTACATCTTGATGCGAGTGTTTTCCATAAGTCAGCTCCTTTTGCAGCATCTTTATTTGGGTCCCTAGGTGCACCGGCACCATAATATGGTGCAAACCATTCATAATCGAGCATGATGCCATCAAATTTATAACCTCCCGTTTGCAAATTATTCCAATCAATAAATGCAGTAAATATTTCATCGTTATTTGTTGTAGTAGCCGCATCTTCATCAGCAGTATAAGTAATGCTGCAAAGGTTGTCGCATGGCTTATACACTTCGGGTGTTTGATCAAGCCACTGCGCCAATACGTATGTTACCCCTGTTTTGTGCAATTCGTTTACCAAATTGGCAAGTTGCACGCGCAAGTCTGCTCCAGCAATATTAAAATTTAAAGTACACGCTGTACATTTGTTGTAGGCAGTATAATTTGAAAAGTCGGTCATCGTGCCATTATTATTCCATTGATTATCCTCTCTGATAATATCTTCTAAATGGCCCAAAACAACTGTGCGTATTCGCATGGCTCTGCAATACTCTATAAAATTTTCTGTTTTTACGGCTGCTGCTGGATTGGCTCCATTACCATCTAAAAATAAGCATGCATTTTTATTGGCTCCTGAATTGGATGAGTTAAATGCCCAACAATCCATATTCCATAAATTTTTTGGATAATATGGGCAATTATACGCTACTACCAACCAAGCCAAATTTGCAATAGTGTTAACTTTAGTACCTGCCATTGCTATGTTATTATCCGCATCAACATACACCCCATTAAACACTCCTTGGTACTCTGAAAAACTTTATTCGTCAGCAAATCTCCATAGTCATTAGTCATTATACAAAGTGGTGATGTGCCTTCGGGTGTGCTATTACTACCAACCAGATATACGGCACCGTTTTCATTTTGGTAGCAATCTTTAATCTCATCATCGCCTGTTATATCATACTCTTGTTGCCATATAACATGCCCCGTAGCTGTAAGTTTTATTAACTGGGCATTAAGCCTATTTGTAATGGATTTGTTACCAGCAAGCAATATGCCTGTTTTGCCAACTAATGACACAGAATTAATTATATCAATACCTGTTTCATAAATTACTTTTGTCCATAATGTATCACCGTTTTTATTTGTTTTAATGATATACGGATTCAAATCGGACGAGCCAAAACTAGTTGTATTGCCAACAATAATAATACTGCTATCCTGATTTTGTACTACATCGCATGCCACATCATTGCCCGAGCCTCCATAGGTTTTTGCCCATTGAAATGTACCCGTTGCACTTAGCTTAAGGAGGTAAAAATCTTTTAATCCTGCTCCTGAGCTATTGGTATAGCCTGCTGTAAGATAGCCACCATCTAAGGTGGCAATGATAGAATAGCTCCCATCTTTAAGTACACCGCCACTTGTTTGTGTCCATTGTACTACACCGGTTGCATTTAGTTTGGTGATAAAAAAATCGGATAATCCATTGCCATAGCTTTTGGTATAGCCTGATACAAGTATGTCATTATTTGCATCTTCAATAACACAAAATGCTTCATCATCTGATATACCTCCCAATTGTTTTGTCCAAAGCGTGTCGCCTATTGAATCAACACGTAGTATTAAAATATCTAAACCATCTGTTGTGGTAGCTATGCTGCCACCTACTAAATAGCCACCCAATTTGCTATGTATTACACTGTATGCATTGTTGGATAATGCACTGTTGTATTCCGCTTCCCAAATAATATTTTGTCCCATTACACTACTAATAAAAAATAAAATTAATAAAGGACTGATTAATAGGGAAATAAACTTAGATGCTCTCTCTCTCTCTCTCTACAACTACCACGCCAAAGGCGCTACTGCAGCTACTTTCAACTTCGCATACAGTAACCGATACACAATCGGGTTTTGAAATCTGTTTTTTCATTTCAGTATAGTTTAATTTGTTAATATTATAAGTAAATACATCTAGAGATTTAAAGAAAGAACTTGTTGAAATTATTTGGCAATACAAATAAAACGAAAAGAAATTTAAATGTGCAAGCAAAAAAAGCAAGATATATCCATTAATAGAGCATGTTCCTTATTTAACTGCTTGTTCTATTTTCCTTAGCGTTGTTTTGCTTTTCTTTGCATTCGGATGATGTTTTATAAAAAATTCCAATGCTTCGGTAGCCTCGTACCAGCGCGATTGCGATGCATATACCGCAGCTTTATTTATATGCGCCTGCTCATAATCAGGGTCGAGGGCTATTGCTTGGTTAATATAATTGAGAGATGTAGTTGCATCTGAGTTTATCATCATTGTTAAATACCCCAAATTGCTTAGTCCCTGCACATGCTTGGGGTTCAATGTTACCATATTCTTAAATACAGCAAGTGCTTCTTTGGGTTTGTTTAAGGCAAATAGTATGTTGCCATATTTATTCAAAAAATCAAGATGCTCAGGGGCAAGCTCTGCCGCACGCTTGTAAAAGCCAAAATGCTTGTTGCGGATTGGCTGTTTCCAACATTTGAGCAATGCGATATGCTGTGTAAGCATGGTGGTTATCCGCTGATTTTAGCCTAAGTATGGTAAGGTTTTCTTTATACGCGTTTAATAACCTTTGTAGCTCATTATAATCATCTTGCAGGTAAGCCAGATGCACCAACTCATGAAAGTTGGTTTTTATATCAGCATGGGTTGCACCGGGTAAATATTTTTTAGCACTATCAAGCATCTCTTTTCCTAATGCAAATTTTTCATAATAGGCTATAAAGGCTTTGCCTGTGGTGCGCTTGTCAACATGCGGATTATTAATACATGCAATGGTTACAAATTTTTTTATCTCATTTTTATCTTGTTCGTTTAACGGAACGGATATGCGGTGATCATGCACACTCACATGTGGAATATCGGTTGCACCCGATGTTTGCATGTGGCATGAAACACAGTTGTTATTTTTTTTCGATAATTCAATTTTGTCAGCGGTGCATACGGTTTCTTTTCCACTATGGCAGGCAATACATTTTTTATTGAAAAAATCTTTTTCTGTTTTGCGTACACTCACATGCGGGTCATGACATGTAACACACGTTAACGCATCTTTATAAGGCTTCAAGTTGTTTTTTGTCGCACTTGATTCAGATTTTTGCATCGATACCAAATAGCATTTGCTCTGTTTAAGACGTTCGGCATGCGATGCCATAATGTGCTTATTTGAGTTGGAATAAACCGGCATAAATACATTCATTACTTCGCTAAGGCTCATGCCGGGTTTAAAATCAAAAAAACTTTTTCCTTCGTTAAGTACAGCATTGCCTTGTATATGACAACGCTGACAAACATCAAATTGTTTGTCTATCGGTAGCTTGGCCGGATTTACTATCGTATAATCAATTTGAGAATTTATATCAACAATATTTCCGGCAATTTTTTCACGCACATGCATTGCTCCGGGCCCATGGCATCGTTCACAGGTAATTCCGTTCGGAACATTGGTATACTTGTTTTGGCTGCCAGGCACAAAGTCAGGAAATGAGTTATGACAGCTCATACATTCAAGACCAATCTCTCTTGAAAATCGCGAGTTATTTCCATCTTCAAATCCAGGTGGCAAATCCCAAATTCCTTTTTGAGTATAATAGGTCATTGGTGCCTGATTAAAGTAGCCATTCGTATTTGTCATATGCGAATTGGTGTGTTGCCCCGACCCAACAATATAGTGTATAGTTTCCACGCGCTTATGTATGGTGTCTTTACCATCCATGCGATATTCCATAAATTTTAAACTGTCGCCTTGCCAATAAGAATGATAGTAGAAATTTTTATGCTTGTCGTAAATGGTTGAATTTGTGAACGAAGCTTTTGATTTATGCACCGATGCAATATCAAACGACTGGCCCATACCGGTTTCGATATAGGTATTATAAATAGATTCATGGCATTGTTTGCATGCCTGCATACCCACATATTTCACTGTGTCGGTTAGCGATGCATAACTTGACAAAGCCACTGATTTATTGCTATGTTGCGAAGTGCAATAAACCAGCAAGCAAACACTGCTTATGAGCAATATAAAAATGCCCCCTCGTTTCAACTTATTTTTTTATTCATTGTAATGGTTCCCTCTTCTTGCACCTGCAGTCGATTAGGTAGCCGCATTTTTCAAACAGTATTTTACTGCCTTCATTTCCTTGCTCTATGCGACAAGCTAATGTATTTAAGCCAAAATGATGAATGGCAAATTGTTCCAAATGGCGCAGTGCTGAGGTAGCAATACCCTGTCTACGGTTTTCTTCAGGATATACTATAATGCCAACGTAGCCAAGTTTATTTTCCCGGTCCATTTCATACAAATCAATATAGCCAAAAGCAAATCCGGAATAAGTGTTTTTTATTGTTAATCGGATTTGCCTTGTTGCCTCGTTTATTATTTTATTGTTCTCAATAAAAATAGTGATGTCGCTTAACGAAACATTTTTTTTAAATCCTAAATTATTAGCCCACGCACACTCAAGCTCAAACATATAAACCGATTCATCTTTAGTTGGAAAATCTAAAGCAATTACTGATTCGTTCATATTGTAATTTCACCTTTAAAAATAAACGCAGCCGGTCCGGTTAGAGTTATTTCAGAAAATAGTTTACCATCAGTATAGAAATTTACTTGCAAGGGTCCGCCTAATGTTCTTACTTCTTGAAAATGTTTGCCGGATAGGTTGTGTTTTATTGCAAAGGCTAAGGCCGCTGCTGTAACACCTGTGCCGCAACTTAAAGTTTCGTTTTCTACACCCCGCTCATAAGTGCGCATAGCGATATGGCCGTCATTTTCTTCCACAAAATTCACATTAATCCCATCCTTAATAAATTTTTCCTGATTGCGAATAGCCCTCCCTTGCTTGGTTACATCCATAGTAGCTATGCCGCTGCAGAATTCAATGTAATGAGGTGATCCGGTATTTATTACAAATTGGTCTCCGGCTCTTTCGGCATTATTAACATCATTCATCGAGATTTCGATAACCAGCGAATCAGAATTTTCATCCTCCATAATATTGGCATAGTGGATACCATCACAGGTTTCAAAACGTGTATGCATTTTGCTTATAATGCCTGCTTTGTAAGAAAATGCTACCGCACACCTTGCACCATTACCGCACATGCTTCCTTCTTTTCCATCCGAGTTATAATAAATCATTTTAAAATCAGCCAACGTGCTGGTTGCAATCAGCATTAAGCCATCGGCACCAATGCCAAACTTACGATCGCAAAGGTTTTTTACCGTTTTAATATCAAGAATTTCTACATCCACATTACGGCCATCCAGCAAAACGAAATCGTTGCCGGTGCCCTGGTATTTTTCAAATCTGATTTGCATTTTGCGCGCTAAGGTTAAACCACAGTTAATTTATTTGTTTGCAAAAATACTTTATTCCTTTCTTCGTCAAAGAACATAATGCCTATTGAATTTGTTATAATGATGGTGTAAGAATGATTAACAAAAATCTAACTACACATTTCATAAATGATTCATAAGCGTGTATAAAATTTGCAGAAAAATTTTATCCTAATTCTTAAACATTGTCTAATAAACCAAAAATTTAAATTCATATGAAAAGCAACATCAAATTATTTTTAATCGCCATAGGCGCAGCTTTTGTTGGCGGCTTGTCTGCGGTAAAGTTCAGTCAACATACCGATTCAAAAAATTCTATTGCCAGAGCACAAAGCACACCAGTGCAGTATGTCAATAATATGCCGGCAGCGGGCGAAATGGATTTTACTGTAGCAGCAGAACATACAGTGCCTGGAGTGGTGCATGTAAAAACGATTTACGGAGAGAACCAAAATGTAAATTACTTTAACCCATTTGAGGACTTGTTTTTTGGCAACCCAAACCGTGGTATGCAGCGCGAGATGGCCGCAACCGGCAGCGGAGTTATCATTAGCGATGATGGCTATATTGTAACTAATAACCACGTAGTTGCTAATGGAGAGAAAATTGAAATAACATTAAACAATAACGAGAAGTTTGAGGCCAAAGTAATTGGCACCGACCCTTCAACCGATTTGGCATTGGTAAAAATTGAAAGCAAAGGCTTACCATATATTCCATATGGAAATAGCGATGATGTAAAAATTGGACAATGGGTATTGGCAGTTGGAAACCCTATGGAATTGAACTCAACCGTAACAGCAGGCATTGTAAGTGCCAAGGCTCGTAACATTAATATAATACAAGGAGGTACGGCACCCATTGAATCATTTATTCAAACCGATGCTGCAGTAAACCCCGGAAATAGTGGAGGTGCACTTGTGAATACACGGGGCGAATTGATTGGAATTAATACTGCCATTGCAAGCAACACAGGGAGTTATTCAGGTTATTCATTTGCTGTGCCTGTAAATATTGTGCGTAAGGTAGTCAACGATTTTATGGAGTTTGGCAATGTACAACGTGCCTTTTTAGGTATTGTTAGTAAGGAACTAGATGCAGATTTAGCCAAAGAGAAAAACCTTGACGAAGTTAAGGGCGTTTATATACAAGGCACAAGTGAAGATGGAGGCGCTGCCGAAGCCGGTCTTAAGCCTGGTGATGTAGTTTTGAAAATTGATGGTCGCGAAATAAATTCTACAGCTGCATTGCTCGAAACAGTTGGCAGCCATCGTCCGGGTGATCGAGTTAAAGTTTCTTACTTACGAAATGGTGATTTAAAAGAATCAATTGTTACTTTGAAAAACAAAATGGGTACAACAACTGTTGTTAAGAATGAGACCTTTGAATTACTAGGAGCTAAATTTAGTCCGGTAGAACAAGGAGAGCTAAAAAGACTAGGAGTGTCAAGTGGTGTAAAGATAAGCGCACTCTCTGCAGGAAAATTGCGAAGCTCAGGATTAAAGGAAGGCTTCATAATTACTGGAATAGATCGCCAACCAATTAGTGGAACATCAGATGTTCAGGCAATTTTGAAAGAGAAAAAAGGTGGCGTTCTTATTGAAGGGATTTATCCAAATGGTTTGCGTGCTTGGTATGGGGTTGGTTTAGATGATTAAAGGAATCGCGAGTACTAATAGTTGTAGTTCTTTTTTTAAAAATAATTCAAATATTCATAATCGTAGATTAAATTATGTTGTATGTTTGTATCGCTTTTAAAAAAGACTATCAATACTTCAAATAGAATTGATAAAATGGTTTAGGGTTGTAATACTTTTCGTAGAGCCGGTCTCCGCTCGGAGCCGGCTTTTTTAATTTGATAAAATTCTAAAAAACACATTCCTCGCTTATGGAAAACTTGCAATACCCAATTGGTAAATTTCAATTTCAAGATTTTTTTTCAGCAGATACAGTTGCTCATTGCATTTCCGATATTGAAAAATTACCAGGGCAAATGCAAAAATCCCTTTCGCACATTGCGAAAGAAAAATATGCCATCCCGTATCGTCCTAATGGTTGGAATGCTGTTCAATTAGTAAATCATATAGCTGATAGTCATGCCAATGCACTTATCCGGTTTAAATTAGGAATTACAGAAGATTATCCAACCGTAAAACCTTATAGAGAAGAGTTGTGGGCAACACTTCCTGATGGAATGAATACGGACTTAATTCCCTCATTAAACATTATTGATGGGGTGCACAAAAGACTTGTTCTTGTAATCTCGAATATGCAAGAGTCAGATTTTCAACGCAAAGTTTTTCATCCCGAGAAAAATGCTGATTTATCCCTTTATTATTTGCTTCAATTATATGCATGGCACGGTAAGCATCATTTAGGTCACCTCGAAATTATTGCTCGCAATTAATTATTGCTCGCACAATTATTTTTGTTCAATAGGGTTTTACTAGATTATAGATTATTTTTAAACAATAGCGCCTGCTTGTTTAGCTATAAATCAAAAAAATATTTTTGTCCGTCATTTTTTGGTAAAAAAGCTGGGATGGAGTAACTTTTTCCATTTTCGTTTGTCAAATTATTGTTAAAAAAAGTTAAACATGAATACTCAGAACGAAAAAATCTTTCATTTGATGTCGAATTTCAACCACATGACACGATTTGCATTCATACTAAGTCTCGTTACTTTCTTCTCTGTCAATTGGGGATGTGGATACGAGCGCATAGATAGGGCGGCCATGCAATTGAAAGCAGTGCAAACCGAAATAAGGCAAGATCAAAACATAATTGCTACCAATGTGACAAATGCTAATGCCTATTCTCCTGTCACCAAAAAACAAAGTAAAGAAAGCAAAGACGACAAAGCAGATTACAGCCAGCGCACCTATGCCCTAATAGCAATGGCCGATGCCAGAGCCCATATGGTTGAGATTGCAAACACAGTTCAGAATTTTTCAGAAAAGGATAGTAACTGCATTATTCATGCTATGAACTCCACCGCTATATCCGAATCCATGGTTGATGATAACCTAATTGTTTTTGCAGCAGATAATGGCAAACCCTGCTCACGCGATTTAATTGTAAAGTACAGGACACGCGAAGGCTTGTGGTTGATGACTGTTCAAATGCAAGACTATTGTGATGGAGCCTCATCAGCAGGAAACTCGATGCAGATACCTGAATATAAATGTGTTTTTGTAACCAAAGACGAATCTACACCGCTTTTCTATTATGATTCAAAGAGCCAACATTCGGAGTTGGTTAACCGCAACGGTAGCCGCATTTGTACCTTCAACAATGAAGTGGAGTGTTTTAATTAATTGCAATAGCCATTTCCAAAACTAATATGTCTATTCTTTCGCATATTTTAAGGCCTTTGTGGCTCCAACAAACTTTAACCCGATTATTTTTAATTTTTTAGTTTAAAAAACTGGCATTTGCGAAATAAATAATACTATATTTGCACCCTCAAAAAAATAGACCGATGATATTAACGGCAGAAGCAAAAAAAGAAATTTTCAAAACCTATGGTGGCAGTGATTCTAACACAGGAAGTGCCGAATCGCAAATTGCCTTGTTTACTCAACGCATTACCCACCTTACCAGTCACTTACAAAAACAACCTAAAGATTTTGGTACACAGCGTTCATTGATTAAATTGGTTGGTAAGCGTAGAAGTTTGTTAAATTATTTGCATAATACAGAGATTTCTCGCTATCGTGCAATAATCAGCAAATTAGGTATAAGGAAGTAATTACTTATACAATCTTGACTATAATATAAGCATAATGAAGGCAGTTCTCGAAAGAGAATTGCCTTTTTGTTTAACCAGCAATTCAAAATAGAGGGACATTCATATGCCCGTGTTGCTTTCTCCCGAAGCAACATCATTTCAATAACATAACATATAATAATTATCAGCGGTAGGGAGGCGGTGATGAGAAAAAAACAAATGAATTTAAAATCTCCAGTTACCCAAAGCTTTAGTATAGGCGATGGTGTAGAAATTTCCATTGAAACCGGAAAATTAGCAAAGCAAGCCGATGGTTCGGTAGTTTTAAGATGTGGCGATTGCATGATCTTAGCCACCGTAGTTAGTAATCAGGAAGCCCGTGAAGGGATTGACTTTTTACCTTTAAGTGTTGATTACCAGGAAAAATATGCCGGTTCAGGCCGTTTTCCGGGTGGCTTTTTTAAACGAGAAGCCCGATTGAGCGAATATGAAATATTGATATCCCGATTAGTTGATCGTGCGTTACGTCCGCTTTTCCCCGAAGATTATCATGCCGATGTACAAGTATTGTTAACGACAATTTCTTTAGATAAAAATGTGATGCCTGATTCGCTTGCCGGGTTGGCAGCATCAGCAGCCCTATCTATTTCCGATATTCCTTTTGGTGGGCCAATAGGGGAAGTACGCGTAGCGCGTGTTGACGGAAATTTTGTAATTAACCCATCCCCACAACAAATTGAAGTAGCAGATATAGATATTATGGTGGCAGGTAGTGCCGAGAATATTGTGATGGTAGAAGGTGAAATGCAGGAAGTAAGCGAGACTGAAATGATTGAAGCAATAAAGCTTGGCCATGATGCCATAAAAAAAATGTGTCAGGCGCAAGTTGAATTGGTTGAAAAAATTGGTGGTGTTACTAAAAGGGAATACAACCATGAGGTTAATGATGATGAATTGAAAGAAAAGGTGAAGCAAGGCACCTACCAAAAGCTATACGAAATTGCGCTAATGGGCATGGCCGATAAGCACAAGCGCACTGAAATGTTTAAAGCTGTTTTAGAAGAATACAAAGCAACTTTTACTGCGGAAGAATTAGCGTTGAACGAGTCGTTGGTAAAAAAATATTTCTATGAAGTACAGTATCATGCCGTAAGAGATGCAATATTGAACGAGAGCAAGCGCCTTGATGGCCGCGAATTGCAACAAATTCGACCAATATGGAGCGAGGTTAATTACATTCCTTCAGCACATGGAAGCGGTTTATTCACACGTGGCGAAACACAGTCGCTTACCACGGTTACACTTGGAGGAAAAATGGATGAGCAAATGATTGACGGTGCAATGTTTAAGGGTGAAAATAGATTCTTATTGCATTATAACTTTCCACCATTTAGTACAGGTGAAGCCCGCCCAATGCGTGGAACAGGCAGACGCGAAGTTGGACATGGTAACCTTGCCATGCGTTCTTTAAAGAAAGTATTGCCGCCTTCAACCGAAAATCCCTATACCATGCGTATTGTTAGTGATATACTAGAATCCAATGGTTCATCATCTATGGCTACGGTATGCGCTGGTTCAATGGCATTAATGGATGCCGGAATTAAAATTAAGTCAACCTGTGCAGGCATTGCAATGGGATTGATTAGCGATGGTAAAGGCAAGTTTGCTGTATTAAGCGATATATTAGGCGATGAAGATCATCTGGGTGATATGGATTTTAAAGTAACAGGCACAACCAAAGGAATATGTGGTTGTCAAATGGATCTTAAAGTAAATGGTTTACCATACCAGGTATTGGAACAAGCATTAGAACAAGCTCGTAAAGGGCGTTTGCATATTATTGGAGAAATGGAAAAAACCATTAGCGTAGCTAATGCAGATTATAAGCCACATGCACCACGTATTGAAGAAATTATTATTGACAAAGAATTTATTGGAGCAGTAATAGGACCCGGAGGCAAAATTATACAGGAAATACAGCGCACTACAGGTACCACCATTACCATTGAAGAGAAAAACGAAAGAGGCTACGTTCAGATACTTGCAACTGATAAAGTGGCAATGGATGCGGCAATAGAAAGGGTAAAGGCTATAGTTGCTATTCCAGAAGTTGGTGGAACATACCAAGGGGTTGTGCGAAACATACAAACGTTTGGAGCATTTGTAGAGTTTATGCCTGGCAAGGATGGACTCTTACATATTAGCGAAATCAGTTATGACAGACTAAATAGCATGGATGGTGTACTGAAAGAAGGTGATAAAGTAAAAGTGAAACTAATTGAAGTGGATGAAAAAACTGGTAAGTTTCGTTTGTCGGCAAAGGCGTTGTTGCCCAAGCCTGATGGCTATGTAGAAGCACCAGCCCGAGGACCCCGCCCTGAAGGGCCTCGTGGTCCGCGCAGAGACAACCGTAGAGATGGCGAACGAGGTGACCGCAGAGATAACGACCGAGGCGACCGTTCGCAACGCAGATCAGCACCCGAGAATAATTAAGCACTCGATTTTTAATTGTTTCTAAATAAAATAAATATGGTCGGAAAATTTTTTCCGGCCTTTCTTTTTATAGCAATTCTTATTCTGTATTTGCTTTTGAATTTACCACCATCATCAATAACAAAATACATGGTGCTATTTAATTTCTGTTATTTTTGCGCGCTTTAATAAAATCTACAAAACACGTTATGAATCTACACGAATATCAAGGTAAACAAATTCTAAAAAGTTTTGGCGTTGCCATACAAGAAGGGATAGTAGCCGACACTGTTGATGGTGCAGTGCAAGCCGCAAAAGATTTACAAGCACAAACTGGCACAGGTTGGTGGGTGGTGAAGTCGCAAATACATGCCGGAGGCAGAGGTAAGGGCAAGATTAAAGGAACCGAACAACGCGGAGTAGCATTGGCCAAATCGCTAGATGATGTACAAACGATATCGAAAAATATTTTAGGCAATGTGCTCGAAACTATTCAAACCGGGCCAACTGGTAAGGTAGTAAACAAAGTGTTGATTGCACAAGATGTATATTATCCCGGCCCAACAGAGCATAAAGAATTTTACATGAGCGTATTGCTAAATCGTAGTACAGGAAAAAATATTATCATGTACAGCACTGAAGGTGGAATGAATATAGAAGATGTTGCTGAGCATACACCAGAAAAAATTTTCAAAGAAGAAATTGACCCGGCTTTGGGCATACAATCGTATCAAGCACGCAAAGTGGCTTTTAATCTGGGCTTAAGCGGAAGTGCTTTCAAGGAAATGGTGAAGTTTGTGACTGCCCTATACAATTGTTATTCGCAAATTGATGCAGCCATGTTCGAAATTAATCCTCTGTTTAAAACAACCGATGATAAAATAATTGCTGTTGATTCAAAAGTTACCCTCGATGATAATGCATTGTTTCGACACCCTCAGTATGCAGAGATGCGTGATAAAAGCGAAGAGGATCCAACCGAGGTACTTGCAAGCGAAAACGAACTCAACTATGTAAAATTGGATGGCAATGTAGGTTGTATGGTTAATGGTGCCGGATTAGCGATGGCAACCATGGATATTATAAAACTTGCCGGTGGCGAGCCAGCAAACTTTTTGGATGTAGGGTGCACTGCCAATGCTGCCCGAGTAGAAAAAGCATTTCGCATCATACTAAGCGATGAAAATGTAAAAGCAATACTGGTAAATATTTTTGGTGGTATTGTACGATGCGACCGTGTAGCGCAAGGTATTGTTGACGCATACAAGAACATCGGTGAAATTAAAGTTCCAATCATTGTGAGACTTCAAGGCACTAATGCCGAAGAAGCAAAGCGAATAATAGATGAGAGTGGCCTCAAAGTTTATTCTGCTATTCAGTTGAAAGAAGCTGCTGATTTAGTTACTAAGGTTATGCAATAGTTTTTTTTACCTTGTAAAAAATCTGTAATTTCTAAGGTGAGTATAAAATCACTTTTATTGACATTAAAATAATTTTTAATCATGCCTAAATCGCTAACAGCTAAGGACAACTTTCTAGGTATTGCTGAAAAGAAATATTACGATTATGCTACCAGCAAATATGTAATACAGCAAGTGCCGTATGAGCATACATCATCCTACTTGGCGGGTAGTGCCAAAGGGCCGGCTGCTATCGTAAAAGCTTCGCAGTATGTAGAGTTGTATGATGAAGTACTCGATTGCGAATCATATTCCAAGTGTGGTATTGCCACCGTGCCAGCTATTAATTTTAAAAATAAAGTAAATGCAGCAGCAGTAGAATTAATAGCTAATGAAACTACCAAGCACCTTGATGCCGGTAAATATGTTGTTTCATTTGGTGCTGAGCATACGGTTACCTATGGTTTTGTAAAGGCATATAGCGAGCGTTATAAAAACCTCACTGTATTGCAAATAGATGCACACAGCGACTTACGCGATACTTATCATAACAATAAGTATTCTCATGCAAGTGTAATGCATCGCGTGCATGACATGGGATTAAACTTAGTTCAGATTGGCATTCGTGCTCAATGCATCGAAGAGTCGGATTTGATTAAGAAATCAAAAAATATAAAAACGTATTACGCACACCGCATACGCAAGGATAAGAACTGGGCTGCTAAGGCTTTGGCTGATTGCAGCGAGAATGTTTACCTTACAATTGATGCGGATGGATTTGATCCTTCAATTATGCCTGCAGTTGGAACTGCTGAGCCTCAGGGTTTGTTTTGGGACGAAACAGTAACTTTTCTCGAATCAGTTATAAAAAATAAAAACGTAGTAGGGTTTGATATTGTAGAATGTGCTCCTATGAAAGGCTCCATTCTTAGCGAATATACCTTGGCTAAATTGGCTTACCGCCTTATTGGTTTTTTGGAGCAAAAATAGCGAGGCAATTTTTTTATCAAGTTATTATAGTCAGCCTTTTTTTATACCACTTCGTTTTTCAATTACAACAATTAATCTAATTGGGCGTAAATTGTTTTTCTGTTTGTTAACCCTTACGATATTATTTCGTTACTTCTTTCATTTTTATCCTGTATGTTAGTCCAAATTGCATCACCGATTTTGCAAGGCCAACCTCTACATAGCCTGCCATCTTTGGACTAAAGAAAATTCTTGTTCCAAGAGTAAGTTCTGCCCCAATAGGGAAATTATAATTGTTCTCTTTTAAAATATCAGGTCTGAATTTAGGGTCATTATCTGTATAAAGAAAATATCCTTGCCTGAAACCTAACCCAAGCCCACCATAAATTGTTGTATGCCTGGTTACTTTAAAATGATAGCTCCCTCGCAATAAAATGCTGAAGGTGTTATAACTAAACTCACCCGTATTTTCATTTCGCAGAGAGTCGTAAGTGCCAATCGTTCCCTCCTGAATTATTTTTAAATATGCACCGCTAACGCCAAAACTCATGCCTGAACGATAAACTCGATCATATTTTAAATAGATGGTACCTATTGCATTATCCTTCGTTTTACGAGTCCATAAGTCAACCAATAATGTATCAAGTATCGAGTTAAAATAATTTCCAATACCATAGCCTGCTGATACAGCTATGTATCCATTTTGATAATTCCACAAATTTTCAATCCTTTTTTGCTCCTCTGCTTCGCGCTCTTCTTTGGTTTTGCGTGATGACTGTGCTTGCGCGCAGGCGAAAGACAAACAAAATAACAAAAGCAATACCGTGATATTTTTATACGTGTTCATTATAATTTGATGATTTCTTCCTGCTGCAGCAAGTTTAGTTTTTTATAGCGTAAAATAATTTGTGCAATGGTAATAACATCTTTGCTGCAATAGGTGGTTATGCGTTCGAGATCTTTTTCTTGCCAATATACCCAATGCACCATGCTTCCATCAATATCATCCTTTGGGCTTTCTATTTCGAGTACATAAGCAAGCAAATTTAGTGGCGTGTAATTTTTGTAGTCACCAAATTTCCACAACTCCATCGTGTCAAGGTGTTGCACCTCCCAGGGTTTTTTCATCACAATATCCATTATTGCTGGCACATCAATGTTATTGATAATCATTCTACGTACAATGTAGGGGAAATCAAATTCCTTTCCGTTATGCGCACACAGTAAATGTTGTGGCTTGTTAAAATGCTGTTTTAATAATATGCTAAAGTCTTCGAGCAGTTCAGTTTCATTATGGCTGGCAAAAGACTTCAGCCTGAACTTTCGTTCTCCTTTCGAAAAATAAAAATAGCCACATGAAATACATACAATTTTTCCAAATTCTGCAAATATGCCTGCGCGTGAATAGATGTCCCTGTTCGATTGCCCTTCTTCTTTCTTTAAAAACTCAGCTTTACGCAACCACATTTCTTTGAGCTCCTCTTCGAGTTCATCAAAACTGCTGCATCCCGGAACGGTTTCGATATCCAGAAACAGAATGTTTTCGAGATCTATTTTGTCAAGCATTCTTTTTGCGTTTTTACATTTTCATTTGCCGGGGCGAATTCTTAATTTATGAAGGATGCTATGCGTTTTAAAGTTAAATTATTTTTTTTAAAAAATAATCAAGGCAAGGTAAATCAAAACTAAAGAATACCCATCAATAAATTTTTCATATTCACTTTGGCATCAACTATGGCATTAACTTCGCTTACTGATATTCGCTCCTGCTTCATATCATCGCGAAAGCGTATGGTTACCGTGTCATCGTTCAATGTTTGATGATCAATCGTGATACAATATGGTGTGCCTATTGCATCTTGCCTGCGGTAACGTTTACCTATGGCATCTTTTTCTTCGTAAAAACACATGACATCCATTTTCAATGCATCCATTACCTGACGCGCTTTTTCGGGCAGGCCATCTTTTTTTATAAGTGGCAACACGGCCACTTTTATAGGTGCTAGCGGTGGTGGTATTTTGAGCACAACACGGTCGCTGCCATCTTCGAGCTGTTCATGTGTATAGGCTGCTGACAAGGTTGCAAGAAACAATCGGTCAAGCCCAATCGAAGTTTCTATAACATATGGCACATAGCTAATGTTTTCTTCCGAATCAAAATACTGTAGTCTTTTTCCTGAAAACTCTTCATGGCGCTTAAGATCGTAATCGGTGCGCGAGTGTATACCTTCTAATTCCTTAAAACCAAAAGGAAATTCAAATTCAATATCGCATGCAGCATTGGCATAGTGCGCTAGTTTTAAATGATCATGAAAGCGATATTTATTTGTTGCAAAACCAAGGGCGCGATGCCATGCTAAGCGTGTTGTTTTCCATTTTTCGTACCACTCAAGTTCTGTTCCAGGTTTTACAAAGTATTGCATTTCCATCTGTTCAAATTCGCGCATGCGGAATATAAACTGACGAGCAACAATCTCATTTCGAAATGCTTTTCCGGTTTGGGCTATGCCAAACGGAATTTTCATCCTTCCTGTTTTTTGAACATTCAAAAAATTGACAAATATACCCTGGGCAGTTTCAGGACGAAGGTAGATGGTAGAAGCTTCTTCGCTTACCGAACCTAATTGCGTATTAAACATCAGATTAAACTGACGTACATCAGTCCAGTTGCGTGTACCGCTTACCGGGCATGTAATTTCAAGATCAATTACTAGTTGCTTAACCTGATCAAGATCTCCCGCATCAAGACTCGACTTAAACCTTGCATTTATTTCATCCACTTTTTTCTGATATTCCATCACACGTGGATTGGTTTGGCGGTAAATGGTTGGGTCAAAGCTTTCTCCAAAACGCGCCTTAGCCTTTTCTACTTCTTTTTCAATTTTGGTTTCGATTTTCGCCACATGTTCTTCAATAAGAACATCGGCACGATATCGTTTCTTGCTATCGCGGTTGTCTATTAATGGGTCGCTAAAGGCATCCACATGTCCCGATGCTTTCCATGTGGTAGGGTGCATAAAAATAGCAGCATCTATACCTGCTATGTTTTCATTCATTTGCACCATACTGCGCCACCAATATTCGCGCAAGTTATTTTTTAGCAAAGCACCGCTTTGTCCATAATCATATACGGCACTTAGCCCATCGTATATCTCGCTCGATTGGAAAATAAATCCATACTCTTTACTATGCGAAATAATGTTCTTAAATAATTCTTCGTTGTTTGCCATGTGTGCAAATTAATAAGTATTAAGTATGATGTGCAACTTATTGAAAATAACTTACGAATAAAATCACGGTTATTTTTTTTGGTACGATGCAGGAAGCAATGGTATCTAAAAGCCAATGGCTTTTTAGAAAAAAGTGAAATGAGTGTAGTGCCCAGGACTGGATTCGAACCAGCACGGTTGCCCGCCACCCCCTCAAGATGGTGCGTCTACCAATTTCGCCACCTGGGCAGGAGTTTTTTTTGAGAGGCGCAAAGGTAGAAATCTTTGGTTTCTTTCTGATACATAGTTGTTTCTAAAATATACTTCGTCTGCCACTAATGGAATTTTATTTTGCCAATCGAAAATTAATTTATATTTATATCAATTAATTTTTAATACCAAACTAAGATGAAAAATTGCATTCTTCCAAAGCCCAAATCTGGCAAGGGATTTGCGGGGGGGTGATTTCCTTCAGATGCCAATTGCCAGGGATGTATTGGGAGTTAAATTTGTGAAAGAATAAGAGAATTAATACAGTCAACAAGAAATTATCGAATAAAAAAAACGATTACGGTTTTAATCATTCATGCATTAGCCACCATTTTCGAAAACCATGTAATTTGCCTTTTCGCATAGTTGCGCGTGTGTTGCTTAATTTTATCAATGCACATTTCCAACGTCATGTCTTCATCTATATACTCAAACATTTCTTTGTACCCCACAGTTTGCAATGCATGGTGATTACGATAAGCAAGCAGGCTCCTGCATTCTGCCTCTAGCCCGGCTTCTATCATAGCATCTACGCGTTTATTAATACGGCTATACAATTCCTGCCGGTTCATGGTTAAATACTTGTACTCAACCTTATAGGGCATTTGGTTTTCTTTTTTTGCAAGGAAGGATGTGTAGGGTTTGCCGGTTTGATAAAATACCTCAAGTGCCCGCATCAGTCGTGCCGGATTATGAATATCCACAGTGGCCGCATAACCGGCATCGTGTTTTAATATTTCTTGTTGCAAAAATTCCAGGCCCTTCTCGTCAAAAAGTTTTTTTATATGTTGTCGTGTGTCTGCATTTATAGAAGGTATCGAATCGAATCCGTATAGCAAAGATTGCAAGTAAAGTCCCGAACCCCCAACCAGGATTATGGTAGAATATTTTTTGGCTAAATCGCTAATTACCAAGTTAGCCTCCTGGGCATACGTGCCTGCATTATATGCACGCTGAATAGAATGTGAGTTGACAAAGTGATGCGGTACTTTTTTTAACTCCTCGTTACTTGGTTTAGCAGTGCCTATGCTAAGCTCCTTAAAAAATTGCCGTGAGTCAAAACTAACTATTTCTGTTTGATGGCGTTGTGCATATTCAATAGCTACTTCAGTTTTGCCAATTGCGGTAGGGCCGCAAATGGCCACTAGTGTGGTTTTCAAGCTAATTGTTGTGGTTATTCGCTTTCTGGTTCTCCTTCAAAAAAACTGCCTTCGTCTTCGGTTTCACTTTTTTCTTCTTCTTCTACTCCAAAACCTTCCAGGTTTTCATCTATGTCTATAGCTTCTTCAGTTTCTGCAATTAATTCTGTTTCGGTTTCTATTATGTCCAAATCATCGGGTTCCAAATCTTCACCGGGCAGCACAGGTAATGCTAATTCATCAATGCCCGGCAGCGAAGGAAGCATTTTGTATTGCTTGGGGGCATCGCCACTTGATTTTACACAGCGTGGATATACTGATTTGTCATCCTTTTCAACGTTTATTTTTATAAGTTCCACAAAAAATGTCCAGGTATCAAATTCATAATATATTTTTTGATGAGGGTCGTTTATAAATTTATTCATTACAGCCTGGTCCATTACGGTAACTTCGCTTCCGTCTTTTAATATACGTGGTTCTGAGGCTATTTCTCTCCCCTTTATCCAGTGGTCGTTGCTCATGTAAAAGGCGGCCGCCTTACTGTTGTCAAACTTTATTGACTCCTGTATGCAGTTATGTAAATCGCGAAAAGTTTGAGAGGGTTTAATATCGATATCACGCGATATATCATCGTAATCTTCAAAAGTAATTCTAAAACGGTAAGATGCCATAGTGTTTATTAGGTAGCACAAAAATATGCTGATTTATTATTTTCTGTGGTTATTAAATGAATTAATGCGCGCAAATATACATGTTGCAAATAATAAAGAAATCTTATTAAAAAATATTTCGCGATTAACCTCATGCCAACACACTTATTGTTCGATAATAACAAGAGATTAATTTGGAGTTTCGCAAATTGCCTATCCTACTTCGCTATTGTCGCTAATAAGCATGTAATAATGTGATGAAAAAATACATGAATAATTAAAAAGAGTTTATTTAAGCACTTACTTCAGATTGCTTAAAGAAAATAATAAAATCACATTATTGCTTACACATTTTGTGCAGCCTTCATTTCCCACGATACCGTGTGCAATAAATTATTCTTTACAATAGTTGCAAGTTCGTTTGGGAGATCAAGTAGATTATGAGCGCAATTCAATAAATGCATATTGCCAAAGTTTACACCTTGCATAAATTCAATCATGGGTTGTGGCGGAACAATCTCATCATTTTTGCCTGCAATAACTTGTAAGTTGATTTGATAGCGTTTGCAAATATTTCCTAAACGGCTGATGTTGGGCCTATACTCCCGATATAATAATAATACATCATAAACTTTTTTCCGCTTTTCGGGCGATTCCATTTGCAACAACAGAAAACTATGCAACTTATGTGGAAGGAGTTTTACGCGCTTCATCACGGCAGCCACTTTTACAAAAATTTGTGGATGACGAATTACCCGTTCAAAAATTAATTGCCCCAAGGTAGTACTTGCTACAAAATTATTCCACAAACTCTGCTTGAAGCCATCGCTGGCAATCAGAAAAATATTTTCCCATTTATAAGGCATAACTTCTACAAGGCCCATTGCAAGTTTACCTCCAAGGGAATAGCCGAGTAACGAAGTTTTTTTAAGTTGATGCTTGTCAAGAAAAAATTGAATGAGGTCGCCAAATGTGGTATCATTCAGAATAGGATCATCTACCGATTGATCAATATAACTTTTACCATGGAAAAATAAGTCAAAAGAAAATATGGAATAATCAATACCCAACGAAATTTGGAGTTTTTCAAAATCGGCAGAGTTGCCATCAAAACCATGAAACGCAAGCAAAACCTTAGGCCCTGTTCCAAATCGCTGGTAATACAAATGATACGCATCATAATGAATAAAACCTTCGTTATTGTTCATAATATTTGGAATGGCGTTTTACTTATTAAATTAATTTCGCAAGCGAATTTTTTTAGCAGTTATAGAATTGGCAGGTAAGTAAATGATACCAATGCTAAATAAAATTCTAAATAGAAGAATTTCAAAGATAAACATAGTGTTAGAAAGTAAGTCAATTATTTTGGCGAAGGTTCAAAATAATTTTGTTAAACTTAAAATATCCAAAGTCTACTTTTAAACATTTGAAAACTCTCATGTTAATTGCCCTTTAAATATATGCCACGTAATCAAAATCTAAAATCTGTATTAATTATTGGCAGCGGGCCAATAATCATTGGTCAAGCATGCGAATTTGACTATTCAGGAACACAAGCCGCCCGCTCTTTAAAAGAAGAGGGTATTGAGGTAACGCTTATCAACAGTAATCCTGCAACCATCATGACCGACCCCATTACTGCCGACAATGTTTATTTAAAACCCCTTACACGAAAATCAATAGTTGAAATTCTTGAGAAGCATAAAATAGATGCCGTACTGCCTACTATGGGAGGCCAAACTGCTTTGAATCTTGCAATTGAATGTGAAAAAGCAGGTATATGGAAAAAGTATCAGGTAGAAATGATTGGTGTAAACACAGATGCCATTCGCACTACTGAAGACCGAGAACTTTTTCGTTTACGAATGATAGAGTTAAATGCAGGTGTTTGCAAAGGCAGAACAGCAACTTCTTTTCTTGAAGGCAAAGAGATTGCTCAGGAAATTGGTTTCCCATTAGTAATACGGCCATCCTTTACCTTAGGTGGAACCGGAGGTGGGTTTGTAAATGAAGCGGCCGATTTTGATCAGGCGCTTACACGTGGTTTGCATGCTTCCCCTGTGCACGAAGTATTGATTGAAAAGAGCATTAAAGGATGGAAAGAGTATGAACTTGAATTATTGCGTGATGGCAATGGCAATGTCATCATCATTTGTTCGATAGAAAATTTTGACCCCATGGGAATTCACACCGGTGATAGTGTAACGGTAGCACCGGCCATGACCCTTAGCGATGTCACGTATCAGCGTATGCGCGATCTTGCCATTAAGTGTATGAATGGCATTGGGCATTTTGCCGGTGGATGCAACATTCAGTTTGCATTGAATCCGGAAGACGAAGAAGAAATTATAGTAATCGAAATTAACCCGCGAGTATCGCGGTCCTCGGCATTGGCTAGTAAAGCTACCGGCTATCCCATTGCAAAAATTGCTGCCAAGCTAGCTATTGGTTATCATCTTGATGAATTAAAAAATCAGATTACCAAAACCACATCTGCATTTTTTGAGCCTACCATAGATTATGTGATTGTAAAAATTCCACGTTGGAATTTTGATAAATTCAAGGGTGCCGATAGGCACCTTGGTTTGCAAATGAAGTCGGTTGGAGAGGCAATGGGTATAGGTCGTAGTTTTCAGGAAGCATTGCAAAAGGCAGCACAGTCGCTTGAAATAAAGCGCAATGGTCTTGGTGCGGATGGCCGTGAAAATAAAGATCAGAATTTTTTGCTTGAGAGCCTGGCTAATCCAAGTTGGAACAGGCTGTTTCATATTTACGATGCACTCAAATTAGGAATTCCTGTTACTACTATTCATAAACTTACAAAGATTGATACCTGGTTTTTGCGCCAAATAGAAGAGTTGGTTTTATTTGAACAGGACTTACGCAAATATACAATTGATACAGTTTCTAAAGAGATGCTCTATGAAGCCAAAGTAAAAGGGTATGCCGACCGGCAAATTGCCCATCTTATTGGCTGCCTCGAAAGTCAGGTGTTTCATAAGCGACATGAATTTGAAATAAAACGAGTATGGAAATTAGTTGATACCTGTGCTGCAGAGTTTGAAGCAAAAACACCGTATTATTATTCCACGTTCGATCAGGAAAATGAAAGCATAGCAAGCGACCGAAAAAAAATAATTGTGCTTGGCAGTGGGCCCAATCGCATTGGTCAGGGTATAGAGTTTGATTATAGTTGTGTACATGGTGTACTTGCTGCGCGTGAATGTGGTTACGAAACTATCATGATTAATTGTAATCCTGAAACCGTAAGTACCGATTTTGATATAAGTGATAAGCTATATTTTGAACCGGTTTTCTGGGAACATATTTACGATATCATTTTACACGAAAAGCCCGAAGGTGTCATTGTTCAACTTGGTGGACAAACCGCTTTGAAGCTTGCTGAAAAGCTTGATCGCTATGGAATAAAAATTATAGGTACAAGTTTTAAATCGCTTGATTTGGCAGAAGATCGCGGAAGCTTTTCAACGTTGCTTCGCGATTTAAAAATTCCGTATCCAAAGTTTGGTGTGATAGAAGATGCCGATCAGGCAATTGCGCTTTCACGACAATTAGGATTCCCGCTATTGGTGCGCCCTTCTTATGTGTTGGGAGGACAAAGCATGAAAATAGTTATCAATGAGCAGGAGTTGGAACAACATGTTATTAATTTACTCAATGATATACCCGGCAACAAAGTATTGCTCGATCACTTTCTTGAACGTGCTATAGAAGCCGAAGCCGATGCCATTTGTGATGGAGATAATAGTTACATCATTGGTATCATGGAACACATTGAGCCCGCAGGCATTCATAGTGGAGATAGCAATGCAGTGCTCCCGCCTTTCGATTTAAGCGATCATGTGATTAATCAGATTAGAGATTATACCGCCCGCATTGCTAAAGCAATGCAGGTAAAAGGTCTTATCAATATTCAGTTTGCCATTAAAGACGAAGTGGTGTATGTGATAGAGGCTAACCCGCGCGCATCTCGCACGGTGCCTTTTATAGCAAAAGCATACAGCGAACCCTATGTAAATTATGCAACCAAGTTGATGCTGGGAGAAAAAAAACTATCTGACTTTACTTTCAATCCAATTCAAAAAGGATACGCTATAAAAATACCGGTGTTTAGTTTCGAAAAATTCCAGGATGTAAATAAGGAACTTGGTCCTGAAATGAAATCAACCGGAGAAGCCATCTACTTTATAGATGACTTGAACGATGAGTTTTTTACAAAAATTTATTCAGAGAGGAATTTGTATTTAAGCAGGTAGGCTGCTTTTCTAAATACGTTCCCACGTAACACCTTCTTTACCATCTTTAAGCTGAATGCCAATCCTGAGAAGTTCGTCACGAATTTTATCGCTGGCAGCAAAGTCTTTACGACTGCGTGCATCAGCACGCAAGCTTACTATCAATTGCATCAGGCCTTCTGTATCGTTGTTGCCTTCCGATTTTTCGCTTTTCAATCCTAATATGGTAAACACCATATCATCAAACAATTTTTGTAGCAAATGCAAATCATTTTCGTTTAGCTCTTCTGTATTCCCTTGTGCGGAATTAATAATACGTACTGCATCAAATATATGTGATAAGGCAATGGCTGTGTTCAAATCATCGTTGAGTGCAGCAAAACATTTTTCGCTAATCTCATTTACATTTACCGTAGAGGCAGCGGAGGGTTTTAACGTTTGTAAAGTATCATACGCAGCCATAATTCGCTGTAAGGCTTTTTCTGCTGCTTGCAATGCCTCGTTACTAAAGTCGAGTGTGCTGCGATAATGCGCCTGCAACATATAAAAGCGCACAGTCATAGGGCTATATGCCTGCTTTAATAAACTATGCGAGCCACTAAAAAACTCGTCCAGATTAATAAAATTACCTAACGACTTTCCCATCTTTTGTCCGTTGATGGTAATCATATTATTATGCATCCAATAACGCACAGGCGCTTTACCACCACATCCTTTGGATTGTGCAATTTCACTTTCATGATGTGGGAAAAGTAAATCCATACCACCACCATGAATGTCAAAAGTTTCGCCCAGATATTTTTTGCTCATAGCACTACATTCAATATGCCATCCCGGAAATCCATCACTCCAGGGTGATGGCCATCGCATAATGTGCACAGGCGCTGCTTTTTTCCATAATGCAAAATCGGCTGGATTGCGTTTCTCATCTTGCCCTTCCAACTCTCTGCGTTCATTTCCTGCCCCTGCAATTAATTCTTCAATAACTCGTCCGCTTAATTTCCCATAATCATTCGTCTTGCTATAATTTACTACATCAAAATATACTGACCCATTTGATTCGTAGGCAAAACCATTTTCAATTATTTTTTCAATCATAGCAATCTGTTCTATGATGTGACCACTTGCATTAGGTTCTATGCTTGGTGGCCGATTATTAACTAACCGCATTGCTTCATGAAATTGCGACTTGTATAATTCTACTATCTCCATAGGTTCAAGCTGCTCGAGACGTGCTTTTTTGGCAATCTTGTCTTCGCCCTCATCTGCATCGTTTTCCAAATGACCAACATCGGTTATGTTTCGAACATAACGCACTTTATATCCCAAATACTCAAGATAACGCCACAATACATCAAAAGTAATGTAGGGCCGCGCATGGCCTAAGTGTGGTGGTCCATATACCGTAGGGCCGCATACGTACATACCCACATAGGGAGCACTCAAAGGAATAAATTGTTCTTTGGTGCGCGAAAGCGAATTGGTTAAAAAAAGCGGATGGTGCATCTTTTTATTCATATTTAATGGGCAAATATAATGGTTAAGAATAAGTAACAGATAGAATTTGGTGGTGAAAATCCAAGTGCCCGGTGGTTGGAATCATTTATTTCTAAAAAAATGTTTTTCTTTACCGCTCCCTTAATAATAAAAATATGAGTTGGTTTACACGCATAAAGCAGGGCATAACCACTAGTACCAAGGAAAAAAAAGAAACCCCGGAAGGGTTATGGTACAAGTGCCCGGGATGCAAGCACATCGAAATAGCTGCTGACCACGCTGCTGGGGCTTATGTATGCGCAAAATGCGGATATCATGAGCGAATAGGATCGCGAGAGTATTTTGATTTATTATTTGACGATAGTAAATACGCAGAAATTAATGTTGGTTTACGTGCCGATGACCCATTAAGCTTTACCGATACAAAAAAATATAGCGATCGATTAAAAGATACCATTGCTAAAACCGGACTTAACGATGCTAACCGAACAGTTTACGGACAAATTGCAGGATATCCGGTGATGATTTCTTGTATGGACTTTAGCTTTATAGGCGGATCGATGGGTTCAGTGGTTGGAGAAAAAATCGCTCGCGCCATCGATTTTTGTATCGAGCATCAAATGCCCTTTATACAAATTTCCAAATCGGGTGGAGCCCGAATGATGGAAGCTGCCTTGAGCTTAATGCAAATGGCGAAGACCAGCGCCAAGTTAACGCAATTATCTGCTGCCAAGCTTCCTTACATTTCTATATTGACTGATCCTACTACCGGTGGTGTAACGGCATCCTATGCTATGCTGGGTGATATTAATATAGCCGAACCGGGAGCACTTATCGGCTTTGCTGGCCCTCGTGTAGTAAAGGAAACAATAGGTAAGGACTTGCCCAAAGGATTTCAAACTGCTGAGTTTGTTTTGGAGCATGGTTTTTTGGATATGATTGTTAGCCGGAAAGAAATGCGTAATAAACTCGGGCAACAGTTGGCTTTTTTTGCCAGTTGAAATCAAAACCCACATCAACAATGGTTGATGTTATCTTCTATTTATAAAATACTTTTATTGTTGAGTGCCGCTAAGGTGTTATTTACTTTGTAATAAATACCATGTATGCCTATTTGTTTTTTTTACTTTTATCCCTTTAATCAAAACTCAAAACTATGCGAATCATATACATTATTCTTTGTTTGATAGCAGTAACGTGCGCATGTACCATACGCAACAAGAAAGACGATACATTCGAAAAAAAGTCCAGACATGGTGAAGGCGCAGCCAATACCAGAGAGCGTATGCAATGGGAACAGGATATGCTTATGGATCCTGCAACAGGCGCAATTCCAAATGGAATGCGCGAAGCCGAAATTGAATTTGGAAAATCGCTTCCGGGAGATGCCAGCATGCATGCAAAAAGTATGGCACCTTTAAACTATGCTTTTCGCGGGCCTAACAACTTAGGAGGTCGTACACGTGCATTAGCCATGGATGTAAATAATGAAAGCATTCTGCTCGCAGGTGGAGTATCGGGCGGTATATGGCGAAGCACCAATGCAGGACTATCATGGACGCGTGTAACCCCATTAACTTTTAATCCCGATGTAATATCTATAGTGCAGGATCGCAGATCCGGCCATTCCAATAATTGGTACTGCCTTAGTGGCGAAGCCTATGGTACCTCGCATAGTGGAGGGTCTGCGTTTTATTTGGGAAATGGTGCATACAAGTCCGTAGATAGCGGACTCACCTGGGTTTCGCTTGCAACCACGGCCAGCAATACACCACAAACATTTGAAAATATTTGGGATGTAGCATGGAACCTTGCTTTTGATAACAGTAACCTAAGCCAGGATGAAGTATATGCTGCAACCTATGGTGCAATTTGGCGCAGTACAGATGGAGGTAACAACTGGTCGGCAGTAAAAGGCAATACTTTCGGTAATGCTTATGGCTATTTTACTGAAGTTAAAGTTACATCAACCGGTGTTGTGTATGTAACTCTCAGCAGTGATGCTCCTGCAACTCAACGTGGAATTTGGCGTAGCACCGATGGCGTGAATTTTA
The DNA here is from genome assembly GCA_016714535.1 of Bacteroidota bacterium. Taxonomy (NCBI): domain Bacteria; kingdom Pseudomonadati; phylum Bacteroidota; species Bacteroidota bacterium. The sequence goes on along the minus strand of JADKDR010000001.1, from coordinate 270,600 downwards.
CAAACATAAATCCATCGTTTATGCCTACAGAATACGACCGCATTGCTATTGGCATCGATCCAAATAACGAAAACAAAGTTTACTTTTTTGCTCATACTCCTAACAGTGGTTTTGCTGCTGTAAATTTTATTAACGAAACAGAATATAATAGTTTATGGAAGTTCGAATATCTTTCGGGAAATGGTTCCGGAGCAGGTGGACAGTGGGATAACCTGTCGCAAAATTTACCAAATCCTGGAAGTACTTATAATGGTGATGGCGTGTTTAATGGTGTGTTTACCCAAGGGGGGTATGATATTTATGTGCGTGTTATGCCGGGCGATTCGAACACAGTTTTTATTGGCGGCACCAATATTTTCCGCAGCACTTCGGCTTTTCAAGACACCTTGCATTCGCAGCTCATTGGTGGTTATGCCTTTAATGCAGCTCTTCCTTTTGTTGATGAATATCCTGCACATCATCCCGATCAGCACGAAATGATTTTTTCACCAACCAATTCTAATGTTTGTTTTACATCATGCGATGCAGGTGTTTACAAAACGCTGAGCGTTTCAGATTCTGTTGTAGTGTGGAGCTCTCTTAATGTAGGTTATAATGTAAGTCAGTTTTATACTGTAGCACAAGACCATGCAAGTACGAGTGATATTATTATTGGAGGATTGCAGGATAACGGAACATATTATACCAATACTACCAATAATCTTTTTCCATGGTACCATTCAATTGATGGCGATGGTTCTTATTGCGCTATTGCCGATCAGGGAAGTACCTATTACTTCAGCAAACAGCTTGGTAAAATGTATAAGGCTACACTTAATACCAATGGAGAAATGACAGCATGGAGACGCATGGATCCTATTGGTGGCGAGGGCTATGGATTTATAAATCCATTTGTTGTTGATCCAAATGATAACAACATCATGTACATGGCTGGTGGCAAATTTATGTGGCGAAACGATAGCTTACAATCTATTGCACTCAATGGAGGGCAGGATACCATTACACAAGGATGGACAAAGTTTCCCGATTCACTTGTAACTGTTGGCGAAGTAATCACGGCTGTTGCTGTTAGCACTGTTCCGGCCAATGTGGTTTATTATGGAACCAACCGGAAAAAGATTTTCAAAATAACGAATGCCAATTCCGGAGTGCCTACTCCGATAACTTTACCAAATACACTATTACCAGCCAATGGTTATGTAAGTTGTATTGCTATAGACCCTAGTGATGCCAATAAAGTAATGGTCGTGTTTTCCAATTACAGCGTATATTCCATTTTTTATTCTGCTGATGGAGGTAACACCTGGAAAAAAGTTGCCGGTAATCTGGAGCAAAATTTTAATGGTGCCGGCAATGGCCCTTCGTGCCGTTGGGCTACTATAATTCCAAGAAGCGATGGAACTGCTTATATGGTTGGTACAAGCATTGGACTGTTTGCTACCAATTTACTTGACACAGTTGGCAACACAACCATTTGGACACGACAGGCAGAAAACATGATTGGCAATGCCATCGTACCTATGATGGATTATCGTGCTTCCGATGGTAATGTGTGTATTGCAACGCATGGGCAAGGTTTATACAGTGTAAATGTTACCAGTGCAGTGCAAGCAGGATTCAGTCAGGTGAGCCAACAACCCGACATACAAGTTTATCCAAATCCCTCTTCGGATTATATCTACTTTGCTAATCTTGCTAATGGTGTATACGTTACCATATACGATGCCAGAGGGCGGATAGTAAAAAATGTGATGTATAACGGTCGCATAGCTGTTGCCGATTTACCAAGAGGAATTTATTATTGTTCGTTTGATAAAATAAAAAATTCGGTTAAGCGATTTCTGAAACAATAAACTACTTTATACACTAGCATATGATTACTGATTTGCTTATCAGTCTGGCAGCATTATCATTTTTGGAAATTCTGTTGGGTATTGACAATGTAATATTTGTTTCAATTATTATTGGCAAACTAAAAAAGGAGGAACGTGCCAAAGCCAACTTGATTTGGATGATAGTTGGCATAGCCATGCGATTAATTTTGTTGTTTACGCTGGCAACTTTTTTAAAAAATGAGACAACCTTGTTTTCTGTTTTTGAGCATCACTTTACCATTAAGGATTTGATACTACTTGCAGGTGGTTTATTTCTGTTGGTAAACACCACACTCGAAATACATGATAAGCTGGAAGGCGATTCAGGTCACGAAGAAACTACAAGGATAGGTGCATCCTTTGCAAGTGTTGTGACCAAACTCTTGATGGTTGATCTTGTATTTAGCATTGATGGTGTTGTTACAGCCATTGGCATGGCCAATGTTACATGGATACAGATAACATCTGTAATTATTGCAATGATGTTTATGTTTGTTTTTGCAGGGAGGATAAGCGATTTTATTCATCAGCATCCAACCTTCAAAATGCTTGCCTTATCATTCCTTATTCTTATTGGATTTCTTTTAATGGTGGAAGGTATCCATGTTGAAAAATTCGAATTACCTAAGGGCTATGTTTATTTTGCCATGGCATTTTCATTTGGTGTCGAAATATTGAATTTGCGCGTAAGGAAAAATCAAAGCCGGTCGAATTGCATGGTAAGGGATCGTAATGAGATTTTATTACTCGTGATTTCTATTTTTGCTTAAGCAAAAAATACAGCCAGTACTATAAGTCTAATTCAAACCGTCTGCGCAGTTCATTAAGCATGGTGTTTTCTGCAGCCATCTCTTTAAACTTTTCTTCGTTGGTATAGGCTCTTTTGTTATCGGTTGGTTTATCGGTAGTTGTAAGTTCAAAGGTGATTATATCATTCTGTAAACAATCTTTAATAAATGTAAGCATTTCGTTTTTTACTTCCGATACTTGTTCAGCTTGTACCTTATTGTTAAACTCAAATACGATGTGAGTTTCATTTTGCAACTTAGGTAAATGTGTTTGCAGGCTGTATCTTGTATTTATTTTATTGGTTGCATGCATTTGTTCGGCAAATAATTTTACCGCCTGATGCAACTGTTCTAAATCGAAAGGATGATGGCGCTGTTGTGTAAACAATTCGGCTTGAACTGCCTCTTGTTTTTTACCTATGGCACTTATTGATGGCGTTTTGGTTGTACCCTTGGGAATGTTACCCGAAGTAGAAGTTGCAGAGCTTTCAGGGTTTTGAGGAGCCGGCTGCACAGAAGCAATAGTAGGAGTTGTAGGGGTGACCATTGGAGCGGGTTTGATTGGCTCAATTGGAGCTGCATTTGGTTTTGAAGCCGGAGTTTTGGTAGCAATATCCGAAATGATGCTTTCTCCTAATTGTTCAAACTCCTGCTCATCAAGAAAGGATACTACCCATTCATCATTTTTTTTTTAAGTCTGCACATTTTCATAAGGGCAAGTTCAACATGCAGGCGTTGGTTTTTGGCGGCTTTAAACTCAATATCGCACCGGTTGCATATGTCAATTAATGCAAGCAGGAATTCTTCTTCCAATGCTGTTGATTGTTTTTTATATCGCTCCTTAATATTCGCGCTTACCTCCATCAACTTAAGGGTTTCTGAATTTTTACCCATTAGCAAATCTCTGAAATGGCTATGCAAGCCATTTATAAAATGATGGGCATCAAATCCTTGTTGTAATAAATCATCAAATATTACCATTAACGCAGGCAAATTGGAAGCATTAATGTAATCGGTTATCTCAAAATAATAGTCATAGTCTAGCACATGCAGATTGGCAATAACATCTTTATAAGTCACATTATTTCCTGAAAAACTAACAATCTGGTCAAACATGCTCAATGCATCGCGCATGGCACCATCTGCTTTTTGCGCTATTATATGCAGCCCTTCCTGTTCGGTGGTTACTTTTTCTTTTTCTGCTATTACTTCAAGTTGCGATACAATGTCTTTAATCTCTATGCGCTTAAAGTCGAAAATCTGGCACCGAGATAATATGGTCGGCAATATTTTATGCCTTTCGGTAGTAGCTAAAATAAAAATAGCATAGCGTGGAGGCTCTTCAAGCGTTTTAAGAAAAGCATTGAAGGCGTTGGCACTAAGCATATGAACCTCATCTATAATATATACCTTATATGACCCGTACTGAGGCGGATAGCGAACTTGCTCAACCAAACCACGGATATCTTCTACCGAATTGTTTGAAGCCGCATCAAGTTCATAAATATTTAGAGATTGTCCGTTATTAAAAGTTTCGCAAAACTCGCATGTGTTGCATGCTTCAAAGTCAGCAGTGCGATTGCTGCAGTTGAGGGTTTTAGCTAAAATCCGTGCACAGGTCGTTTTGCCAACACCTCTTGGACCACAAAACAAATAGGCCTGAGCAAGATGCGAATTCTTGATCGCGTTGCGTAATGTGCTTGTAATATGTGCTTGCCCAACCACCAAATCAAAAGTGGAGGGGCGATATTTACGTGCAGATACGACAAACTGACTCATGCTCTTTGGCGGGGGTTAAAATTTGATTCTGGTAGAAATAACAAAGCCCTCCGGATTACGAAAGGCTTTTTTTGAAAATGAACAAAGGTGAATTTATTACATCTTCTTTTCTTCTATACGAGCTGCTTTACCCGAATATTTGCGTAGATAAAACAAACGTGCTCTGCGCACTACTCCGCGCTTATTAACTTCTAACTTGGTAATTTTAGGCGACATAAGCGGGAAGATGCGTTCCACACCTACACCATGCGACATTTTACGAACTGTAAAAGTTTGGGTATTCCCTGTCCCTTTACGCTGTAATACAACTCCCTGAAAAAGCTGCTCGCGCTCCTTGTTTCCTTCTATAATCTTATAGGTTACTGTAACCGTGTCACCCGATTTAAAATTTGGCAACTCACGCTTTGTCATTACTTGCTCCTGTGCTATTTTAACTAAATCCATGATTTGGCTTTTTTTACTTTTTTAAAAATGGAGTGCAAATATAGATTTTTTTTAATTCAAAATTCTAAATCAAGAAATATTCTTTTTTTATCGCTGAAATACACGTTTAACAGCACTTTCAGCCTTTTTGCACCGGGGTGTGTATTGCTTCTTCTTTCCATTACTGATAGCAGGGAGAAAGTAATTGACCGGCAATTAACAACCGATTGTTATAAAATGGCAGGGTTGCTAACCTGCTGCGGCTGCCTAACCGTTTACTTTTGCACATAACTATGCTGGCCGCCTCTACTATTCAAAATCAGCTACATTAATAATTATGAAAAAAGGTTTAGTGAAACTTTTGATTTTTTTAATCAGTAAGAGCCTGATAGCTCAGGATAGCGCGTTGCAACGGCTAACAGCATACGATTATATTCAATTATATAAAGATGCCGCTATTGCTGATATGAAACTAAGCGCTGTGCCCGCAAGCATTACCTTAGCACAGGGATTGTTTGAATCGGATTTTGGAAACAGTATTTTGGCAAAGCAAGCAAATAATCATTTCGGAATTAAATGTCATAAGGAATGGAACGGAGACACCTTCCATCAGGATGATGATACCGAAAACGAGTGCTTCAGGAAATATAAATCAGTACAGGCTTCGTATGACGACCATTCGCAATTTTTGAGAACACGCGATAGGTAACGACCAATTGTATAAAAATCCCAATGCCAATATTACGAACATCGTTAAAGCTCCAACGGCTGAAGCCATACCCACAGCAACCAATGCTTATGCCCCTACAACTATTGCCGGAGCTGATGCAGGGATAAATGCAACAGAGGTAGTTGATTTTAATAATTTGAAAGCAGTAAAAGTAAATCGTGGCGATACCTGGTATAAAATTGCCAGAGAGCAAGAGTTGGAGTTGCATGATTTGCTTCGATATAATGATGCTGCGAGCAACGAGATTTTAAAACCTGGCGAAATGGTTTATCTGCAACAAAAAAACAAGCATGCTCAGGCAAACTCGCATGTGGTATTAAAAGGGGAAACGTTTCGTAGTATATCACAATTACATGGAATTCGTCTGAAAAGACTTTTTAAGTTGAACGATATGACCGCATCAAGTAAAATTAATGTAGGGGCTATACTTAAACTTCGTTAAAATTAATATTACTTTTCGCACCGAATTTCTATTTTATAATTTATGGGTAAAACAGTTGACTTAGCAGTTTTTAAGAAGGTAGCTTCTAAAAACAAAAAGAAGTATATGTCTTTTTTGCATGGGGTGCATCTTCGTAAAAACAAGAAGCAGATAGATAAAATGGCCTTAGGACTTCATACCGAAGCATTTAAAAAAATTGATTGCCTTGACTGCGGCAATTGTTGCAAAACCATGACCCCTACTTACCTAAAGAGTGACATAAAGCGAATTTCAAAGCACCTGAAAATGTCGCCTAAGCAGTTTGAAGAAAAGTATACCTATGTAGATGAAACTGGGGATATCATGAATAAGAATGTCCCTTGCCAGTTTCTACAGGCCGATAATAAATGTAGCATTTATGCCTTACGTCCGGTAGATTGCAAAGGGTTTCCACATACCAATAACCCACGCAAAAGTTTTACTTACTCGTATAATGTAAATAAAGATTTTTTCTGGCGTTGCCCGGCAGTTTATTATATAGTAGAACGAATATATAGTGCTGTGAAAGAAAAAGGAGGAATCCTTTCTAAATAAAAATGGCACTATCTTATTAGTGCCATTCCATCCTTTTTGTGGAGAAGATGGGACTCGAACCCACGACCTCTTGCATGCCATGCAAGCGCTCTAGCCAACTGAGCTACATCCCCTGATTGGGGTGCAAATAAACTACTAAGTTTTTAAGAGAAAAATTTTTTCTTAAGTTTTAGGGTTATTTCGTTTGTCTTTTACAATATCCCTGATGTCGCTCATTATTTTTTGAGCCAGATATTGTGCTGTGGTCATGCTTTGACTTTCGCTATAAATACGAATGATTGGTTCTGTATTTGATTTGCGCAGATGTACCCATTCATTATCAAACTCTATTTTTACTCCATCAATAGTATGTAGCGGTTGACGTTTGTATTTCTCCTTCATTTTTGAGAGTATATCATCTACATCTATATCAGGAGTGAGTTCAATTTTATTTTTCGAAATATGATACTCCGGATATTTTTTACGCAATAGAGAAGTTGTTTTGCCCCACGTTGCCAGCTGCGATAAAAACAACGCTATTCCAACTAAGGCATCACGTCCATAGTGAAGTTCGGGTAGTATAATTCCTCCGTTTCCTTCACCGCCTATTACTGCATTTTTTTCCTTCATTACTTCCACAACATTCACTTCGCCTACTGCCGAAGAAAAATATTTAAGTCCTGCTTTCTCAGTAATATCTCTTAATGCACGGGTGCTGCTCAGGTTGCTAACGGTATTTCCTTTCTTATGCGAAAGCACATAATCTGCAATGGCAACCAATGTATATTCTTCCCCAAACATTTCTCCATCTTCGCAAACAAGAGCAAGGCGGTCAACATCAGGATCAACAACAATACCCAGGTGGGCCTTTAGTTTTACTACCAGCTTACTTATGTCGTTCAGATTTTCGGGAAGCGGTTCAGGATTGTGAGCAAACATGCCATCCGGTTCGCAATACAATTTGGTAATTTCTTCTACCTGCAAGGCTTCTAGTAATTGTGGTACAGCCAAGCCACCTACACTGTTTACCGCATCAACCACTATTTTGAATTTGGCTTCGGCTATCGCTTTTTTGTTTACCAGTGGTAAATTAATTATTTGTTGTATGTGCCGCGTTATTGATTCGGTATCAGTAGTTATTTTCCCTAATGACATTACATCAGCATAGCCAAAGTTTAGTTCTTCTGCCAACACAAGCATTTGCTTGCCATCAGATTCGCTAATGAATTCACCATGGTCATTCAGCAATTTTAACGCATTCCATTGTTTTGGATTATGGCTTGCAGTAATGATAATGCCACCTTGAGCACGATGATGAACTACGGCCATTTCGGTTGATGGGGTAGTGCTTAAGCCCAAATTTATAACATCAATGCCAAGTCCTGCAAGGGTGGCTGTTACCAGCTGTTCGACCATCTCGCCCGAAATTCGGGCATCACGGCCAACCACTACTTTGCACCGGTTGCCATTATTTTTATTGATTACCAGTTTGCCAAAACCACTCGCAAATTTAACAATATCGATAGGCGTAAGCGCTGTTCCGGCTTCGCCCCCAATAGTTCCACGTATGCCCGAAATAGATTTAATTAATGTCACTGTTACTGTATATGTTTATGTTGGGTTCTTAAAGAATTTTGTTCGGCAAATATAAACACGCCTGCAGCTGTAGCAGTAATTAGTTCACAAAATTTATAAACATCTAACTCCCGATAAATGAAGCATTCAGGTTAATGCGTCTCTTCACTTTTTAACATTCTTCACAAAGTACACCTTTACTGATTAGTCAATCCTAAAACGGATTGATTTACCATAAACCCAAAACCCACCTTGCCACCAAGTTGTTTTGAATTGTTAGAAGTAAGTTACCTATTTAAATATATCGAAGCTAGTGTCTAGAAGCATGGGTAACATAAACACCGGGGTTGGACACTTTAAAAACCACCTGCGAAATGGAACTGCATAATTCGCACATAGCAACAATAGATAATGATTTAATATAAATTCTTTGAGATGCCACACCAATTGCAAGGCATGTGAGAGCGGTACTTACATTAAGAGCACTGGTATCTAATGGTTTGTTGCAGTAGGTTGATGTAAGGGTTACTTCAGTTGTAGCGCCATCAACGCAAACGGTTACCGTTGCGTTGCCATCCTTCGCAATCCATGAGTTAATATTGACATATACATTTAGCATGTAGGCTTTATTAATGCCGGGTTTGTTAGCCACTGCACAAAGGTCTAGTGCTTCAAAATTGCTGGGTTTAAGCCACCAGGCTTGGCGATAAGTTATCATTCTTAAGCTGCTCATTGGCTGTCATATTCCTTTTGCTATATGCTAGTACGGTACAATCTATTATCAAGCAGTGATTTCATTATTGGAGGCAATTGAAGTACTGCGCGGTAATTTTGTTTTTCAGCCACATACTGTGGTCACTTTTTGCACCAATGCAAAAAATGACGACAGGTAAAATGCCAATGTTACCAGCAGCCTGCGTGCTGTTGTCTTAGGCTGAAAATTTAAAGGACAACTGTCCGAACTATTTTTCAAAATTCCCTTCTCACTAAAGAAGGCACTGTTTTTATTAACCACCGGTAACAAAGTTACGTTTGCTTTTGTGTTCATCTTTTTGGTGTTTTTAAAATGGTTTTTACTAAATTCTGAACAAACGTATTCGCTCTGCTAGCCTATTAAAAGTCGTTTTTTGAATTCAGCGGCCCATTTCTTGAATTCGGACATTATTATCTATTTTGGTCGCTATTTTGTTTAATGAATCATTAATTTATTATGTTAATTTTTTTCATAATTCATTAATTTCAGTATCATTGTCAAAATTTATTTTTGGAATCTAAAATTTCAGTATGAAAAATTTCAAAGTAGCCGTCCTTTATTTTTTTGCCTGCGGGTTATTAGCTCTTCCATTACTCGTATGGGCGCAAGAAGAAATAAAGCCTCAATATGCCTCAGGTAAAAACCGCAAGCACCGAAACAAAATAGACGAGTTAGGCCAAAAGCAGGGATCGTGGAAGTTTTTCAACGCAATGGGTTCGCTTATGAGCGAAAACGAATATCTCAATAATCAAAAGCATGGCATTTCGCGCACTTACTATCCGTACGAAAAGGTAATGGAAGAAACCGAGTATCAGTATGGAGTGAAGGAAGGGGAGTATAAAAAGTATTATTACAGCGGACAAGCAGCACTTGAGGGTACTTATGCTGCAGGAAAAAAGGAAGAGAAATGGACAAAATATTATAGCGATGGAAGTGTAGCATGGGAAGGCACGTACAAGCGTGGCGTGCGTGATGGCGAATGGAAGTATTATGATCGTAAGGGAAATGTTATTTCTACCACCTCTTATAAAAATGGAGTTGATGTTGCGGTATCAAAGGCTGAAGACGACAAAAAGAAAGCAGACGAAGCAAAGAAGAAGAAGGCAGCTGGAGGTAAAAATCCTAACGATTCCATAAAGCCCAAAGTGCCTGTGCCTGTTCCTGCCCCGGCAGGTGGCACTACTAGTCCTGCCTCAACTACTTCGGCTCCGGTAAGTCCAAAATAATCTTTAATTAAATTATAAAATCAAAAATACCCTGGTGCCTCAAAATCATCAGGGTGTTTTTTTATTAACAAAAACAGATGAATGCATATATAGTAGCTGCCACACGCAGCGCAGTAGGCAAGGCACCTAAGGGAAAATTAAAAAGTACACGCCCCGATGATCTGGGAGCATACATTCTCAAAAAATTAATTGAGAAAACCCCCGGACTTGATAAAAGTCTAATTGAGGATGTTATAGTTGGTAATGCCACCCCCGAAGCGGAGCAAGGTTTAAATATAGGTCGTATGATTGCGCTTATGGGACTTGATACCGTAAAAGTTCCCGGTATGACCGTTAACCGATATTGCTCATCTGGATTAGAAACCATTGCCATAGCTGCAGCTAAAATTAACAGTAATATGGCACAATGTATTGTGGCAGGTGGGGTAGAGTGTATGAGCCCCATACCTTTTGGTGGTTGGCGTATTACGCCAAATTTGGAAGTTGCTAAGCAACATCCTGACTATTACTGGAATATGGGACTTACTGCAGAAGCTGTGGCGTCTGAATATGGCATTGCACGCGATGCACAGGACGAGTTTTCTTTTCATTCGCATTTGAAAGCTACACAGGCAATCAATTCCGGAAAATTCAAAGATGAAATAACACCCTATACCATCAATGAAACCTATCTTGATGAAAATGAAAAAAAGAAAACGCGTCAGTTACTATTTGATACCGATGAAGGTCCGCGGGCTGATACAAGTATTGAAAAGCTTAGTAGCCTTAAACCCGTGTTTGCAAATAATGGAAGCATTACGGCAGGCAATTCATCGCAAACCAGCGATGGCGCTGCATTTATCATGCTTATGAGCGAGGCCATGGTAAAGCAACTTGGCATTACACCCATTGCACGTTTTGTGTCCTATGCAGTAGCTGGGGTAGAGCCACGTATAATGGGCATTGGGCCGGTAGATGCCATACCACGGGCGCTAAAGATGGCGGGCCTTAAGCAAGACCAAATTGACCTTATTGAACTTAACGAAGCTTTTGCTGCGCAGTCGTTGGCTGTAATAAGTTCACTGGGCTTAGATGCCGCGCTTATCAACGTTAATGGAGGAGCTATTGCCTTGGGGCATCCCCTTGGGTGTAGTGGTGCCAAATTAAGTGTGCAACTACTGTACGAAATGAAACGCAGAAACAATAAATACGGCATGGTTACCATGTGCGTGGGAACAGGCCAGGGTGCTGCAGGAATATTCGAGATGTTGTAGTTTTCGGTTCTGCTCTTTTTAGCGTTTTCAATATCTTTTTACAAGAATGATTTATTTGATCGTATTACAATCTAATTATTGATTGTATTAATAACCTGTTAATTAAAATTTTCAACACATTACAATTGATTGTATAGTATTTATAGTTTTGCCATCCACATTAAAAAAATAAAAAAAATGGCAGCAACTAGCGAAGCAAAAGATAACAAGGAAAAATTAAAAGCCTTACAACTAACCATTGATAAATTAGAAAAGACATATGGCAAGGGCACCATCATGCGCCTGGGAGATAACGTGATTGAACCCATAGAGGCCATAAGCACGCGCAGTATCGGTTTGGATATTGCTTTAGGAATTGGAGGCTTGCCCAAAGGCCGGGTGGTTGAAATATACGGACCTGAATCGAGCGGTAAAACAACATTAGCCATTCACTGTATTGCCGAAGTGCAAAGCAATGGTGGCATTGCCGCCTTTATTGATGCCGAGCATGCCTTCGACCGTACCTATGCTCAAAAGCTTGGGGTTGACATCGAAAACCTCTTAATCTCACAACCCGATAATGGAGAACAAGCCCTCGAAATAGCAGACAATCTAATTCGGTCGGGAGCCATTGATATTATTGTAATTGATTCTGTGGCAGCCCTCACACCTAAAAGCGAAATTGAAGGAGAAATGGGTGATAGCAAAATGGGATTGCAAGCACGACTTATGTCACAAGCCTTACGTAAACTTACTGGTACAATCAATAAAACTGGCTGCTGTTGTATATTTATTAATCAGCTTCGCGAAAAAATTGGTGTTATGTTTGGCAACCCCGAAACAACTACCGGTGGTAATGCACTAAAGTTTTATGCATCGGTGCGAATTGATATTCGCAGAATTGGGCAGATAAAAGATGGTGATAATATTGTAGGTAACCGCACACGCGTAAAAATTGTAAAGAATAAAGTGGCTCCACCTTTCAGGCAAACGGAGTTTGACATTATGTATGGTGAAGGAATAAGTAAAGTAGGAGAGATAGTTGACCTGGGAGTAGAATGTAATATTGTAAAAAAGAGTGGCTCATGGTTTAGCTATGGCGAAACCAAACTAGGACAAGGCCGCGATGGAGTAAAACAATTGATGCACGACAATCCCGAACTATCAAATGAGATAGAAGCAAAGATTCGCGAAAATCTTGCACTTGCAGAAGGTAGCCCGGAAGAATAATTTCCCGCTGAAAAATAGATTTAAACTAAAAGAGCCTTTAGGCTCTTTTTTTTTGCCTGATGATGAATGGGCATCATATACTATCATAGAAACATATCACCACACATTGGACACTTCAAAAAAATCTCATTGTCAACAGGTAGCTAATCACAATTGTTTGAGATGGATAAAGATGACCAACTCTGATCTTTGTAAAACGTAATTTGCATGGTTGCCTTTTTTCTATGTACTGCATTTGTTATCACAAGCGTTTACGCCAGTGTTTGTTGATATTGGTATTGCTTCAATAAAATATATCTGTGAAAAGTAGAAAAGTTTATGGATAAAACTCTGCATTTTACCTTTTGTTGTTTTCACCAACAAAAGAAAATCTATCTTTGGCGATATGTGTTTGTTGAAAAAGCCAATCACGAGCAGACTACACATCTATTTTACCCATTACACCTTTTTTTACAAAAAATCGATGCACACATCCATCTACTTTTTATAGTTTCGTGCTTTGATAATTTAGCAAATGAATAGTTCGGGCAAAACACTTATAAAGGCATTAATTGTAACCTCACTGGCCGGTGCATGCACAAACCCAAAAGCTGACGACAAGGCGCCATTAACTACCAAGCCTGCTATGTTACGCGATTCGGTGCAAAAGTATCTTGATGCAAAAATTGTGGAAGATACTACCGTTGCCGATTCCTATTTTCAACGAGCAAGGTATTATATTGCCAATCGTAAGTACACACTCGCGCATAACGATATGGTGAAGGCTATTGAGATTGACTCTGCCAACGCACAGTATTATCATTTGATTGGCGATTTGTTTATGTTTGAGAAGGAAGCATTTAAAGCACGCATATCTTATCAAAAAGCGCTTGACTTGAAACCCGAAAGTACGGAGATACTTTTTAAACTTGCTCAATTACTTTTTTACGGGCAAGACTATAAACCAGCACTCGACTATGTTGCTACTATCGAAAGGTTGAAGCCGGGTGATGTGAATGCCATGTTTTTAAGAGGCCTTATTTATAAAGACAAAAAAGATTTTGCCAATGCCAAGAGAGCTTTCTTGCGCTGTACAGAAATCAAAAAAGATCATTATGATTCTTTTATTCAACTGGGAATTTTACATGGAGAAAATAAAGAGAAGATAGCGCTTAGTTATTATGATGCCGCCTTACGAATTAAAGCGAACAGCGAAGAAGCAGTTTATGGTAAGGCCATGCTATATCAGAATACCAATTATCTGGATGAGGCAATAAAGGAATACTCTACACTTATGAAAATAAACCCGGGCAATAAAAATGCATATTTTAATACCGGTTATATTCATCTTGTAAAGCTAAGAGAATACAACGAAGCAATAGATTATTTTGGGCGTGCTATTAATTGCGACAGCATGTACTTTGAAGCATATTATAATCGTGGTTATAGCTATGAAATGCGAGGCGATATAGGGGCAGCACGTAAGGATTATTTAAAGGCAATAGATATAAATCCGGCATATAAAATGCCACGCGAAGGACTTAAACGCGTAGGGAAATAAAAAGTAAGAAAATAAAAAAGGCTGCGCAATGCAGCCTTTTTTGGTTATAGCTTATAACAGTTTTTTTTATTCAATGATAAAACGTCCGCTGGTGATTGATTTATTATCATACGATATGCTGTACATGTAAATTCCTGAAGAATTATTGGTCATATCTATTTGTGCCACCATACTTTCGGTCATTGGTACGGTCTTTACAATCTGCCCTGTAAAGTTGTAAATGCTAATCATCATGTTCGACTTTGGTTCCATCAAAAGCTTAATATAGAACAAACCTTTCGATGGATTTGGAAATACATCTACATCAATATTTTCAAAATTAATAATGTCGGTATAAGGTAAACGGTTGTTGCATATTTGCTTGTCTTCGTATGCCTTATCTTCGTTGAGCAATGCATAAAACGCACGTGCTTTGTACACCGCATTGCCTTCAGCATAGGGGCAGGCAAATGCTAATTGTTCTATGGTTGCTTTATCATTAACCAATACACTTTCCAAATTTCCTTTCAGCGTTTCTATCGTAAGGCGATTAATAATTTGTTCGTTTTTCTCAATTTTGTTTGAAGGCATAATTGCATCATTCATTGCTTCTGCCTGCGTTAAAATGAAACTACGTCCATATTGCGAACCATTCCAGTTAGATAGTTTCGAAATTAGCTTTTCAGCTTCTTCAAATTGACGGATATTAGAAGCATTCAATAAATTGTAAGTGCTTGTAAGATCGTTGTTTCCATTCATTAAGCCTGTATTGCTTTCAAGTATCTGAAGTAAATTCTTTTTCATATACCAGGTAATAGCTTGATTATCGGTATAAGGCAATTTAGCATCAATGCGTTCAAGGGTTTGCGTTAACAGTTGGCCATCAATTTGCTCTGCATAAGGGATGATTTTTTCAGGATTTGGTGATGCACAGGTAGCCTCACAAATACGTGGTTCCTTGGTGCTATATCCCGGCATTAATGAAGTTGCTCCCGGTCCTACGGCAAGATTTGGAAATGGTATTTGCAATGAATCTTCTTCATAAGAAAGAAATTGATTTTCGCTACCGGGTTCGCCAGCAAGGTCTGAGTGCGAACTTAACGTTGCTGCATAGCCAAATTTGCCTTTGCCTGAAGCATAGCCATTAGTCGCTATATATTTTCCAAGAAATAAATTGCTGTTTGGCTTTTGTCCTTTTTGCAATGGCTGTGGTCCTATGGTGCCACCGGTTACTCCTTTTGCTCCAACGCTTAAGCCAATATCCAAAAATTTGATATCGTTATTTCGGATTTGCGAATTATCGCAATTGCCAAGAAATTCAATTCCCTTTCCTAGTCGGTCAACAGTATTACAACGCACGTGTAAGTGGAGCCATAGATATTGTGATGCCTGTTTTATTTTCCATCAGCGCAGTGGAGGTACCATTGCCTTTGATGAGGTTACAATCTACATCTATCGAGTCAGCATTTTCAAGATAGATACCATAAGACTCGCGTATGGCAGTTGGATGACTCATGTATATTTTATTATCTATCACATCAGCAAGGCGTGAATTTTGAATCCATATTCCATAGGTTCCAAAACTAAAAATCGTATTGCCCAATATTGCAGTATTCGAAGGCGAAAGTGGATCATCAGATACGCGCATTCCAAAAAATGTTTGATCCAACGTTGTGGCATTATTCGTTGTGATGAAATTGCCAACTATATTTATTTCAGATCCTTTATTGTAGACGAAATCTATACTCGCAAAGCTATTGGTCATGGTGTTGCTTTGAATATAGTTCTTCTTGAGCATACTACCAACCGATTTTATTGATCTGCGGCAATTAGTAAATTCATTAGCATACACATTTAATGCTGCATTTATAACGTAAATGCCATTGCGACAATTGCTAAATTTGTTTCCGTATTCTGGTTGCAGGTTACGATGCCCGGCATTTACACTAAACATTGGCCATAGCTGATTATAGTCATTTATGTTGCCATATCCGTTTAAGTTTTTAATAAAAATACATGAAGCAAGATATTCCTTACTAATATCACTCGAACGAATATTATTAAAGTGATTGTTGTAAGCTGTAACGGTGGCATTTTCTCCATAAACGCCAAACTCTGCATTCTCAATTTTATTTGGCAACCCAAAATTATTTCCAAGAACAAAATTGGCAACGTTTGTCAATTTGAAATGAGCAAAAGTTTTCTTGTTTGCATAAGGAGCAATTAGAGGCCTTGTTTGTGTAAATCGCGAATTTTCTATTATGCCTTTTAAGGTACCTTCGTTATCAACTAAAGTCATACTAATATAATTAGCATCGAAGGTAGTGTTGTTGATAAACAGGTTAGGGTCATTTTTGCAAGTTATAGCCGAAGTAGCATCACATATATAACTGTCATTTAGTGTTATTTCCTGATTATATTCGTTTGTAACAATGCCTCCCCACATTTTGGTGGCACAACCGGCAAGTCGGAGCGAGCATTTTTCAAAATCGAGTTTAAAGGGGCCTTCAATGATTTCAATTTTTGCACCTTCGGCAAATCGAATATTAGGACAGTTGATAAAAGTATAATTCCGGTCAATGTACAAGGTGCCATTTATTACAATATTAGCAGATATGTTTTCAACCATTTTTCCATCAGCAAATCCAATTCCGCTAGTGGTGCAATAGTCTTTGAATAATTCGCATACTGCAGAAATGCGCGAACCTGGCGCTATCGTAAGCAGTGGTGTATTAGATGTGCAGCATTTATAGGTATTAAAAGTGATTTCCATACTGTCTACACAACTTGCATCGTTATTGTTTACTATTTTTATTGTATAAACCGTTTTGGCAACCGAAGGGTTAGCATTAAGGTAAGTGCCTGTATTAACTTGAGTGCTATTAATAAACCACTTGTAAGTAAATCCGGGTTTAGCAAAGTCAAGATTAATTTGGTAAGGCAACTGATCGGTACATGCTTCAATATTTATTGACTCTTCATGCTCATTAATGATATCTACCCTAACAGAATCGTAAGCCGAAAAACATTGTCCGTCTGTAGCAAATACGGTATACGTTGTTGATCGGGTAGGATATACGATACAATTGGCAGCATCGGGAGCGTTTATATTCTCAGAGGGTGTCCAGATAAACTTTTTTAGCAGCGCTGAATTGCCTCCTGTAAGTGTAGCCTTAAGATTTACCGGTTGTCCTGCCCCGCAAATAACTGTTGGTGGTGTTAAAATGTTTAATACAGGTTTTGGATACACGGTAATTACGGTTGATGCGGTTACACCAAAGTTATTTGTAACGGTAACTGTATAGTTTTTGGTGGTAGTAGAAGTTGCGCTGAAAACAGCAACATTATCAGAGAGGTATCCTGTTATTCCAGCACCCGAAAAAGTAAAAGAATTGCCACCTTCGGCAACGATACTTGTTTGTGTTCCTGAACAAATTTTTGTTGAGCCAACTGAAAGTACTAACCCTGTGTTTTTCTTCTTATAAATTCTGGTTGCTGAATACGGTGGAAGGGTAATTGATTGTGTGGCAGCCAATACACCTGACGATTTCATGCCTCCGATGGATGGGTTAAGCGAAGGATTTTTTGTAACCAAATCTAACAAGCCTCCCGGTCCGGCAGATAAGTGTTCGTATACTCCCCCTGTTAAATTCCAAGTGTTTGATGGAATGGTAATAACCTGTGGTTGACCACTAAGGTTCATTATAACGGCATTGCCGGCAAGTGGACCATCAAAATACCAACCGTACACTACATCGTAATTATAGTCGCTTGATAATTTGGGAACTCCAGGAAAAGTTAGTTTTCTGCGTGTAGTAGCATTGCGCACACTTTGACCAATCATCTTAACAACACTACCTGCCGGGCTAAAATGATGAGGTAGTGTTTTAGGTTCACCTCCAAGGCATGGCGAATTGGGGTAATAATAAGATTCCATGGTAAGGCCTGTAGTATCGTTATAGATCATTGCCCAGGTGCCGTTGCCAACCATTGAGTGGGCGCAGTATTTTGTAATAGTGGGATCTTCGTTCATAGTAAGCAGTAAAGTTCCAACTAATAGGCCATGTGCAAAAGAACCATTAACGCAAACCGTTCGATCGTAGATATTTGTCTCTGTTAACCAGGCCTCTTTACCTGCTCCTTTTATTGAAGCCAATTCTGGTGATAGATCATCAAAGGCAACAAAGGGTGAGGCAAAAAAACGATTGATATTGCTCATGGATAATTGCTCTCCATTTACATTTGCTCCAATATAATGATGCAAGGTTACTGCATCAACTGAATTATCAAGACTATCACAAACTAGCTGTGTCCATGTATTTCTGCGGCTGTATGCAGGCTGATTGCTGCGGCTTGTTGCACCAACTACTGCCACCTTAATGTTACCCATTCCCGGTTGGCTTTTCATATACGTTGCGTATTCATTGCATCTGCGTGCATAAGCAAAAGCATCAGGAAAATTGCTCATAAAAGAACTGTGTTCATTGTACAGCTCATTGCCAAATTCAATATATTTTAGTGGCAGATTAAGATTGCGCAAATAATACAAGCAAGCTGTTTGGTAGTATTTGCTGCTATTTAATACGTTCATCACAAATATGGGTGACACACCATTGCGATCAACAAATCCTTTAAAGCGGTCAAACGTATTGTCCTTATATTTCATGGTGCCATAGTCGAAAGCATATTCTTCGCCATGAGGCAAATCTTCGGCACGTTGAACATGACCTATGCGCCAATCCCAATAATTGGCAAGACTACCTGGAGGGAAACGTAAGTTGCCCGGAGCCATTTGCCTCACTGAATCAACCAACCAGTCTGTATCTATATATGGAAAATCCATATCGGTACGAATAGTATTACTACCATTAAAACCGGCAAAGTCAGCTGGTACCATATTGGAGGTGCCAAACGAAACTGTACTTTGCGACCGACTTGCTAATGTGACAAGGCAACAAATCACTGCCGTACATAAGATAAAAATTTTCTTCATCTTCGTTAAATTAATTTTTTCTAGTAAACAAGAATATAAGGGACGTTGTTTCAAAACGTGTCGCGAAATAAATACAATATGCAAGTCGCCTAATGAATTTTGATTTCCGCCCACCCAATTTCACTTCTTGCCTTTTTTTAAAATACTCGATTACCCAAACTGGCATTCAAATTATTAACTATAAATATATGAATTTCAATAATTTAATTGCAGAATAAAGGTAAATAAGTTTGAAGTTTTAATTATTTGGGGGATTTCTGGTTTTCAAAAAACTTATCAACATGGGTGTTAATTAGTAGTTGATGTTGGTGATTAGACCATTTTTTGTAGTCAATATACTATATACGCGCTGTCATTGTTCTATTTTTTGTAGCCAGAATTTTAGCTTTTTACGTATTATTTTGAAAAAGTAAGGATGCAGATTGTGTTTTTTCAATTGGTTGAATAACCATTTTTCTTTGATTAGAACAGATATTAATGGTGCCAATACCCTAAATTCTTGATGTTACTAGGCTTACCCCCCTCTATTTTGTTAGCCGAATTAATTTTTATTATTAATTGTTGGATTTTGAAAAGCGTCAACAATTTTTTATCAA
The DNA here is from genome assembly GCA_016714535.1 of Bacteroidota bacterium. Classification (NCBI taxonomy): domain Bacteria; kingdom Pseudomonadati; phylum Bacteroidota; species Bacteroidota bacterium. Next base: position 250,887 of record JADKDR010000001.1, on the reverse strand, counting down.
ACAGACCTTAATTTTTTTTGCAACGAAGTGGAAGTAAGATTCAGGATCTTCCTTCTTCTAGCAATAGGCCAGTATGTTTCTTTATTAATTTAAGAATAAGCGCAACCAAACCAAATGTAAGAAGTATAATTAGTTGGTAGGGAATAGCTTTAATTTCATAATCGACACCAACAGTAAGGTTACGTAACACATCAACAAAAACGAAGCCTATTGCGGTTGCCAGCCAACCAGAGTATTCGCGCCTGAGAACGCTAATAAAAGAAAAAGGAACAATCGGTTTTACAAAATTGGCAAATGCCGGAATAAAAGCAGGCACCTTAAGGGACCAGTCCAAATAGCGTTGTCCAAACTTTTTTTCAAGAAACCTTTCTTCGGCAAACATGATACGTTCGTAATAGAGCCAATACATAAGGCTAACCATTATTACAAAAGAAATATTCAACGTGTAAAGCACGATGCCAATCCACATAAAATAATTACCTAAATACAAAGGATGCCTGACCATAGAATAAATACCGGTGCTGTTGAGCGTTTCGGCTACTTGCTCCGCAGTATTTCTGCCTGATGTTCCTTTGGGAGTGGTGCCTATGGTATAGGCACGTATGTACGCGCCAAGTATACTTAAGCAAACAGCTACCATACTTATTATAGTTGCTTTAAGTGGAAAAATAGTTGCATAGGGTTGTAAATATACTGCCGGTAAGGCTAATATAAAAAGAATTAGGGGTAGGTAACTTCGATGTTTAAACAGCCAGTTACCCTCTGACTCCATTGAATGCAATAAGGCCATATGCTGTTTTATTAATCAGCTTTGAGCAAAGCAGGTTTGCGCCACCGAATAAGTGCAAATGATCCAAATAACAATAAGTTGAAAAACAAATCGCCCATAACAGTGTATCTGAAAAATGGTATTGCCTTGATGTAACATGTTGCAAGACCTGCCAGATTTTTTGAGTAATAATCATTAAGTAGCCATACACCAAAATTTGTTACAAAGAAAAAAATCAAAGAGCCAACTAGTGAAGCTACCATAATAGTTTGGCGCTGCTCGCGGCCTTTCAGTAAAAATCCCAAGGTGCTTATAAGCATAAGACTAGCATATACCGATACAGAAGGGGAATACCCCTTTGATATAAATAGTATCATATCGCTAATAAGCATTACAATAATGGGAATGGCAATTGCCCATCTGCGATCTTTTAAATAGCAACCACAAAATAAAGCAATAGCGGCAACCGGAGTAAAGTTTGGCCAATGTGGAATGAGGCGAGCAATGATTGCCAAACCAACTAAAATTAAAATTACAATATTACGTGCATTGAGTTTTAGAATCATAGGTGTATTTTTTTATGAGGTCAAATATAAAACAAATACCTATGACAATAGTTTTTAGAAAAAAAATAACAACAGCAGAAATTTGCAGCCAACTTGGTAGAAGGTTTGGTGCTTTTTTTTAATGATTTATTTCACAAGAAATAATCATGGGTTTGGTGGTTGTTTCAATTTACAATTTAATTATTTTTTGACTAAAAGTAGTGGTCAAATTTGTAACTGTTACCATATACAATCCCGGAGATAATGCAGCTATTTCTATCGGAAGTTGATGGTCTTGAATAACGGTTTGCAAAACCACCTGTCCGGTTAAATTTGTAATGGTGACAGTACTCCGCACATCCGTATTGCTTTTCACAAACAAAAAATCGCGTACCGGATTTGGATACAGTTGATGGTGTACTTCTGTCAATTCAGGTTTACCTGTAATTGCTGACAGCGAAATATCATCAAGCCTAGACGAAGAAGATCCATTGGCAAGCGTGCCGGCACTTTTAAATCCCAGGTAGTAATAGCCATCAACACTTACTGTAAATGGTGCTATATAATTAATCCAGTTTCCGGCTCCTAATGGTTGCGAAAAAATCAATTGTTTGTTTAAGGCTCCGCTAAAAGCGGTATCGGAAAGATGAACTTGAATTGGTGCAGCGTTCGAATCAAATTGATAGTTGAAATAGGATAAGGAATAATAGCTTGTGCTTTTTAAAAACAAACAACCCGAAAAAAGCCAATCCTCATCCGGCAAGCCCGTGGCAGGTCTGCGCATGCACCACAATCCGGTGTTTGCATCTATATTGCTGTTTGCATTGTTTACAGGCGCCCAGGTCGAAAAATCCTGATCCGTATCTTCCGATTTCCAATCACTGAATAAATCTATTGGCTCAAAACCTATGTTTAAAGCAAAGGATGATATATCCGGATTATTGTATTCAAATTTTACGGTATCATTTAACTGATTGCCATCTCCCATTACTTCCAAAAAAATGGTTGTGCGCTGTATACCATAAACGCTAAAATCAACCGGCTGAGTAAAGGTATACAATTTTTGTGCACCAGGAGCAATGGTATCATTTACATTTTCATGAGTGATGTTGCCATTATTTATCTGATATGAAATCTTATAATTGAAAATATCTGTAAAGCCATTGTTTTGTAAGGTTACAGCCATATAGGTTGCATTGGACAAGTCACATGCTTGTGTAGGATTATCAACCTTTAATATTTCAACATCGATGGTTGGTATTTCGGTCAGTTCGATATCATCAATTTGCCAGAAATAACCATAATCGCCCCGGTACAAAAACTTCAAATAAACAGCAGGTTGATTGGCAGCAACTGAACTAATATTTATACTTATCAAATTTGGATTAGTTGTAGCAGCATTGTTGGCCAAACCTGTTTCTGCATGATGAAATTCGATCCAGTTTATACTATCGTTGCTTAAAAGTAAAATTGCTTCAGCTCCTGCCAGGGTGTAATGGCGATAATGCTCTTCGAACGAAAGCATTACTGCTGCTTTGGCGCTGCAATCTATTGCCGGTGAAATTAATTCGGCCATCATAGCACCATTGTTGCCATAACTATCGTCATCTATTAGCGCCCAACCGTTTTGCGAACTACTCGATTGTAATGCATCGCTAACATAATTTGCAGGTCCTGTTTTAGTATGCTTCCATACCTCTCCATTGCCTGCGCTATCAGTTAACTGCCAGCCTGGTGGAATTGAATTTGCAAAATTCTCTGAATAAAAAGGCGCTAATTTGTTCGCATAAGGCCATGGCGAACTTAATCGATTTGTGCCAATTTTTGATTTGTTTATGTCAGGTTGTGCTGTTAAAAAATTAAATACCGAAAAACACAACATGAGAAGTGAAAAGTTTCTCATCGTTTTTATATATAGTTAAAAAAGTTGTGCAAAGCTAACGCTGTTGAGTTGCTCAGATTTATCAATCACCCAATAGTGCAATTTAATTTAGGCGAATTCCTCTTTTCTGTTTTGGGTAAAATGTCTTTTGTTGGGATAAAAAAATAGTAAGCAGTTTCTCACATAAATCTTACTGTTGTTAATTATAAATATGCAAAGTAACACCATCAAAATCGGCCCGGTAGCGTTGCAATGGCTGGGTAGCGACTCCGGAAAAAACATTGCCATCCGTAATTAAGTACTGCGACTTGCAGCAAGAATCTACAGCAATCACATTATCTTTGGTTACTTCTACAAGGCTGCAGTCATCGGTAGGGTCATAAGTACAGGCGCGGTCGTAGGCAATAAATTCATCCTGTGTACTTCGGTACACGATTATGCCTTTGTAGCCTCCGCTAAGGTAAATCCAGCCACCAATGATGTTTAAATTTATATAGGCAGGTTGCGAAGGATAGACATAAATATCTACATTTACATACGGAATTTGATTACGGTTACGTTTACACGAAACAGAACTTAAAAAAATAATTCCAAAGAAAATAAATAAAATCTTTCTCGCCATGATATTAAATTTCGAAACAAAAGTAGGCAAATATTTGAGGGTATTTGTAATGCTTGGAGCTTTAACATTTATAGGGTTTGGCCTTACCGGTTGCGAAAAAACGCAAGGTAACGCAACTATCGTCCGCGATTGCACAGGAACTTATTTAACCTTTAAGGGAGATGACTATTTAGTATGTAATTATGAGAAACTTGATGGTTTTGCTAGCGGATCTTTGGTAACAGCTACTTATAAATTGATTGATGAATGCAGCAATAATCAGGTTGTGTGTTTGATGTATCATGAACACAAAGGAATAATTCATGTGTCAAGAGTGAATTGATTACTGTTTCATTTGTCCCCATTGGGCTATTTGTGCATCATTCACTGCAAAGCCCTTCGACTTTGCTTCGGCTGCTTTAGCACTCGCGTTTGCAAAATCATTTTGCGAAGCATACACCAAGGCCATCATCCAGTAAACTTCGGGGTTTGGGCCATTTCGATTAAGGTATTGCCTTAGATAATTGAGGGATTTTTCTGGTTGCTTTAGTTCGAAATAGGTTTTTCCAAGATTCAGGTAGGCATCCTGAAAATCTGGATTGATTCGAATAGCTTGCTCATAATTTTGTATGGCAGTTGGGTAGTCACGTTTAATTGCATAGTAATTACCTCTGTTGCCATAAGCTTCAAACATTTCTTTCTTGTATTCTATAGCCTTATCAAAATCTTTTTTGCCTTCTTCAATGTTTCCTAAAACACAATAAACAATACCTCTATTAACCAAAGCCTGAGGCGAGTTGGGTTTTAGCTTTAAAGCATAGTTTAAGTTTTCCATTGCCTCTTGCGATTTTCCCTGCGTGCGGTAAATGTCGCCAAGTATAATATAGGGTTCCAGATAATCTTTTTTTAAGCGAATGGCTTCTTTCAAATCGGGTATTGCCTTTTCGAAATCATTTTTAGACTTGTACTCATTTCCACGATTGTTATAGGCAATAGGAACCTTAGAATCTTGCTTGATAACATCGCTCCAAAAAGTAATACTGTCTTTCCATACCTCGCATTGGGCGCGGGTTTTTACAATAAGCAGCAAAGCGCATACACATATTATTCCCAACGAAATGTTCTTGTTTAGCTTAAAACCTGCAATGCCCGAGGTGCCTAGTTGCATTAAGCCATACGCTATAAGCGCATACAAGCCAGCAGAGGCTACATAGGTATAGCGTTCCGAAAAAATGGTAGGGCCTATAGTATATAACATCAATACGAGCGCAACAGCTACCGTAAAAAAGCCGACACCAAAAAATATCCAACGGGTAAATTTTAAAGAATAAATAATAAGACCTGAAAGTATCAATACTACTGCAAATGCAATCATATATTCAATAGGCACGGCCTCATTGCCAACTACAGGGTACTGATAATATGTTTTTTGATTAATAGGAACTATTGATTTTACCAGATAATTGAGCAAATTGTGCGAAGCAAAATAGATGCGGCTCATGAGAGGATATGGTGCCGATTCCTGAGCATAGGGATCGGTAGTATCTTTGGTAACATTTACCGAAATTAATCCCATAATGATTGCAAGTACAACAAATGGAATTTTTTCAATTATCGCACGTGCATTAAACTCCCGCTTATAAAGAATATCGATAAGAATTAGCATAGGCACCAATGATACCGCCATAGTTTTGGAAAACACCGATAAAATAAAAAACAGAAATGCGAGGACTATCCATTTTAATTTAAAAGCCGACTGCACGTATTTGGTATAAAAAATAAGTGCCGAAAATAAAAACAAGGCGTACAGTAAATCTTTGCGTTCTGCCGCCCATGCTACCGATTCAACGTGAATGCTATGCACTCCAAAAATAAGAGCAGCAGCTGCGCTCAACCAAATATCATTAATAAGGAGGTAAATAAAAAAGCCAACTAATAAAGTAATTACTATGTGCATTGCCAGGCTTACTGCATGATAACCCGATGCATTCAGTCCAAAAAAATGATATTCGATAGCATAAGAAACTATTTGCAAAGGTTGATAGTTGGCAAAATAAACTTCGCTAAAAATACGCTTGATATTGGCAGCGCTTAATTCTTTAATGATTGGGTTTTCTATAATATAAGTTGGGTCGTCCCAGTTTGTAAAACCATTATCGAGACAAGGATAATAAGCAATTAGGGTAAACATCCCAATACCCAAAGCAATACCAATAATTAGCCATTTGTTTAGTTGATGGCCTCCACGTTTTACGAAAGTGCTTTCGGAGCTTCGTTTTACGGCCTTTTCGGTAGGTTGGTTTTTTTTTGTTTTATCAATCCGCATGAGTATAATTTATGCTTATGGGTGAGCGCAAGTAAAACATTTTGTGGCATATGTATATATTGAAAATACTTTTTTTACATTCGCACCCTTAAAATTTTAAACCATCATTAAAAAATGGCTAAAAAAACCGAAGATGTTTTGGATATAAATGAGAGTATCAATAAGGCTGAAACATTTATTGAGAATAACAAAAAGAGCCTGATTATAATTGTTATAGCCATAGTAGTAGTACTTGCTGGTTATCTAGCCTATACCAATTTCTGGCTCAAGCCACAGGAACTAAAGGCACAATCTGCCATTTTTCCGGCACAATTTCATTTTAAAAACGATAGTACTGACCTTGCCATTAATGGGAAGGGCACTACCATGGGCTTTAAGCAGATAGCTGCTGAATATGGAAGCACCAAGAGTGGTAACCTTGCGCATTACTATTTGGGTATGTGCTATATGAAAAAAGGGCAGTGGCAAGAAGCTATTGACGCACTAATGGATTATGATGCCGAAGATGATGTTACTGGTGCCTTGGCCTTAGGCGCAATAGGCGATGCCTATAGTGAGTTAGGAAACAAGGACGAAGCATTAAACTATTACAAGAAGGCTACTGCATGGGATAATAATTCTTTTACCGCACCTTACTTTTTGAAGAAACAAGGTTTTGCCTTTGAAAGCAAAGGTGATTTTAAATCGGCAGTTGATGTTTATACCAAAATCCAAACAGGATATAGCAAAAGTGATGAAGCACGTGATATTGAAAAATATATTACACGTGCCAACGCTAAAGCAGGCAACTAATATGCCTTTAAAACATAGTGAAGCCGCCTCAATTGAGGTGGCTTTTTTGTTAATTACTTTGTTACAATTGCTTGAAGGCGGTTCTTTACGTGCTTAAGTTGCACCGTAATTTTGAACATTTGCATGAGTGCATCACTAAACGATTAAAAATACAGGTCAATAGGCATTATGATTGGATTTTGGTACCGCATTACTAACATTGGCGTTTCCAACGAAATGATATTTACTGAAAAGCGAAAAATACGGACGCTTAACGCGCTCGCATTGATTTCACTTATCTTAAGTATATTTCATGGTGCTTTATTGTATTCCTACTTATTGCCTGAGGCCGGTATTCGCAAACTCATTATTCCTGCATTGTTTCCCTTTGGTTTTTCAATCGTATTTCTATTGCATCGTTACCGTCAGTACATTTTTGCCAGGTATTACTTTATCACTTTTTCAGCATTGCTTATCTTGATATTTTCGCTTAAGTTTGGCTATACCGGTATCGAATATTGCCTGCTACCTTTGCTTGTATTGTCATTTCTGTTCTTCGAAAAAGCCTTGAGCCTTACCTATTCAGTAATCACCATTGCACTTTGCTTTTTATTTGCAATGCGACAAAATGAGTTTAACGCCAATTTCTATCTGCTACGCGAAATGAATGATTTGTATTTGCCTTACATGCTGGCAGTGTTCATTTTGTTATCGGTCATAACCTACTTGTTTCGAAAAGAATTTCTCGACTACCAAAAATTATTGGAGGAAAGCAACAAATCATTGATTCAAAAAAATATACTGCTTGAAGAAAAAGAAAATGCATTGACCAGTGCTTTAAGCGACAAGGAATTTTTAATGAAAGAAATTCATCATCGCGTAAAAAACAATCTGGCTACCGTTTGTGGGTTAATAAACCTTGAATCGTATAATTACACGAATCCCGAAACAAAGCAAATTCTTGAAACTATTCGCAGCCGGATTAGTACCATTGGACTTATTCACGAAAATCTATACCGCTCGTCTGATATGCAAAGCATTAATCTGGAGGTTTATTTAGATGGATTGATACAAAGCCTTTACTACGGGTTGGGATTACAAACCAAAAATATCTTTATCGAAAAAAAATTAATTCCACTTCTGATTAACAGTGACAAAGCACAAAATATTGGTATGTTGGTGTGCGAACTGATAAGCAACAGTGTTAAGTATGCATTTATAAATCAGGATAACGGTAAAATTAGTATCGAGGTAGAACGCTTGCCCAATAAGGGTTTTGCGCTCAATATTAGCGATAATGGCAAAGGATTCGATAAAAACTTTGATTGGAAGAATACCGAGTCGCTTGGATTCCAGATAATTGATGCCCTATGTCAGAATCTTGATGCTGAACTATCGATAAGCGATAATCAGCGACATGGAGCGCGAGTTTGCATTCGATTTATTTAATCAGTTGTAAGGCATTTTTGTGGCGACATTGATTTACTTTTTTGCTGTTCAAAAAATGTTTACAATATTGTGATGTTCCACTTGTTTTCATTTACATTTGCAACGTATCATTCTTCACAAGTATTTTTATTTAAAGCACACACAAGCAAGATATGGGTTTATTCGACCTACTCACGCAGGAAATTGCCATAGACCTTGGCACAGCAAACACGTTAATTATTCACAACGATAAAGTAGTAGTAGACGAACCATCGATAGTAGCCATGGACCGCACCACCGGTAAAGTGCTTGCAGTAGGCAAACAAGCCATGATGATGCATGGCAAAACGCATGAAAATATAAAAACCGTACGTCCGTTAAAAGATGGCGTAATTGCAGACTTTGATGCAGCCGAGCACATGATTCGCGGGATGATAAAAATGATAAACCCCGGCAAACGATTATTTCAGCCTTCGCTGCGCATGGTAATTTGTATTCCTTCGGGAATTACCGAAGTTGAAAAACGTGCGGTGCGCGATAGTGCCGAACATGCTGGAGCCAAAGAGGTTTATCTGATTCACGAACCAATGGCGGCAGCTATTGGAATTGGCATTGATGTGGAAGAGCCTATGGGCAATATGATTATTGACATAGGTGGTGGTACCAGCGAGATTGCTGTAATTGCCCTGGGAGGAATTGTTTGCGATCAGTCGATACGTGTAGCTGGTGATGGCTTTACATCTGATATTTGGGATTATATGCGCAGGCAACATAATATATTGATTGGTGAACGTAGTGCCGAAAGAATTAAAATAGAAGTTGGTAGTGCATTGCCTGAATTAGACAATCCTCCCCCAGATTATGCCGTGCATGGTCGCGATCTTATGAATGGTATTCCTAAAGAAATTACGGTCTCTTACTCAGAGGTAGCGCATGCCCTCGATAAGTCAATCAGTAAAATAGAAGAGGCCATTTTGAAAGCTCTTGAAATGACACCTCCTGAACTGAGCGCTGATATATATCGTACAGGAATTTATCTTACCGGAGGCGGTGCATTGCTTCGCGGCTTGGATAAACGTATTAGTATGAAAACAAAATTGCCAGTACATGTGGCCGATGATCCGCTTCGCGCAGTAGTGCGTGGAACTGGCATAGCCTTAAAAAATATTGGCCGATATAAATTCCTAATCCCATAATTAGTTTCTTTACCATATTCTCAATTGATACATGCGCAATCTCTTCCAGTTACTCTGGAAAAATAATTTCCTGATACTTTTTCTTTTATTAGAAATTTTTTGCCTGTATGTAATAGTTCAAAACCAATTTTACCAGCGTGCAGTGGTAGTCAATTCTTCTAATAGTGTTGTGGCTAAAGGATTAGGTTACGTTAGTAACGTGCAGCAATATTTATACTTGAAAAAAAATAATGACTTGCTTCTTTCGGAACTCGAAATTTATCGCAATGCAGATATGCGCTCTTTTTACGATGTACGTTTTATTAAAAGCGAAGCAAACGATACCATGTATAAAAGGCAATACACCTATACCAGCGCCAGGGTAATAAATAATAGTGTAAACAAAGTTGCCAATTACATAACGCTCGACAAAGGCTCCATGCATGGTATAAAGCGCGATATGGGAGTAATTGGCGCAGCTGGCGTAGTAGGTGTGGTTAAGGAAGTTTCAAAAAATTATGCTACCGCAATTTCTTTATTGCACAAAGACTCTAAAATTAATGGGAAACTAAAACGCACGGGAGAGTTCGGACCTGTTCTGTGGGATGGTCAACCAGCCTATGCTTACCTGCGCGAAATTCCTACAAGTGCACGATTCAATAAAGGGGATACGGTGATTACAACTTCCTTCTCCTCCATTTTTCCAGAGGGCATAATGATTGGAACCATTGAAAGTGCCGAAATCCCTTCGGGAGAAGAAAGCTATAGTATCAAGATTAAATTGGCCACCAACTTTCATTCGGTATCGCATGTTTTAGTAATTGATAATAAATTCAAAGAAGAGCAAAAGTCGCTTGAATTTAAAACAGATTCGGTAAACAACAATGATTGAAGCTATTTACAATTTATTGCGTTTTATAATACTGGTAGTACTTCAGGTTGTATTATTGGATAATATCGAATTGAATTATTTTATCAATCCATATTTATACATATTGTTTATTTTGATGTTGCCATTGCGCTTGTCCCCGGCATTGTTTATGCTTATTGCTTTTGCTACAGGTATGTTGGTTGGTGCATTTAATAACACTGCCGGGTTGCATGCAGCTGCATGCACCTTTGTTGGTTTTATCAGACCTACGGTGCTTAAACTAGTTTCACCTCGCGAAGGATATGATTCTGATGCTACGCCTACCATTCGTGATTTAGGATTAAGTTGGTTTATGGCTTATGCTACCATTATGGTGACAGCGCATCACTTCGTTTTATTGTTCCTCGAAGTTTTCAGTTTTAACTCTTTTTTTACAACATTGCTTAGGGTTTTGCTAAGCACAACATTTACAATGATATTAATTTTGCTCTCGATATTTTTATTCTTTAAGTCGGCTAAAAAACGATGATCTATAATACTGGGCAACGCAATGTTATACTGGGAATTTTCATTGCCGTTATGTTCGTTTTCATTGCCAGACTCTTTTATATTCAGGTAATTGATGATGAGTATATGGCTTCGGCCAATAATAATGTATTGCGTTATGTTACCATATATCCTCCGCGAGGGGTTATCTACGACCGACATGGCCGCGTTATGGTGCACAACGAAGTGTTTTATGATCTTACCGTAGTGCCTCGGCAGGTAAAAGATATTGATACAAATGAGTTTTGTTCGCTACTGATGATGGATAAGGAAGAGTTTAGAAAAAGGATGGTTGCCGCACGTCAGTATTCAACTTACAAAGCATCTCTATTTGAAAAGCAAATATCGAAAGTGAATTTTGCCACCTTGCAGGAAAAGCTTTATAAGTTCCCCGGATTTTTTGTTCAGCCACGTACCTTGCGGTATTATCCCCGGCCGGTTGCTGCGCATTTGTTGGGATATGTTGGTGAAGTAGACGAACGTGTAATAAGCAAAAAGCCATACTATAGGTCGGGCGATTATATTGGTATTAGCGGGCTCGAAAGCAGCTACGAGGATGCACTTCGCGGAAAAAAAGGATTAAAGGTGGTAATGGTAGATGTGCACAATCGCGAAAAGGGTAGTTTTAAAAATGGAGCTTATGATAGCACTGCCTATACCGGAGAAAATCTTATTTTATCTCTTGATCTAGAATTGCAGGAATATGCAGAAAGATTGATGGCAAATAAGCTAGGCGGTATTGTTGCTATTGAACCCGGTACCGGAGAAATACTTGCCATTGTAAGTGCCCCTGCCTACGATCCTAATTTGTTAGTCGGAAGAGTTCGGGCTAACAACTACCGTTATTTACTTAACAATCCTATGAAACCTTTATTTAATAGAAGTACACAGGCATATTATCCGCCCGGAAGTACATTCAAATTAATTAACGGATTAATTGCTTGTGACAAGGGCCTAATGACACCAGATACGCGCTATCCATGCGCCTTTAGTGTGGGAAGTCATCATGTAAAATGTCATGGAAGTCATTCAGGTGCCGATTTTAGAAGAGCCATACAGTTTAGTTGCAATCCATATTTCTGTCGTGTATTTACTAACTATGTTGGCAACAGTGTTTTTGCCTCAACCGAAGAAGGATACAATGATTGGAGAGATGCCGTTCTCACATTTGGTGTTGGAAAAAAACTTGGTAGCGATATCCCACATGAACTTGCAGGTTTGGTGCCTTCATCTAAATACTATGATAAATATTTTGGAAAAGGAAAATGGAAACCTAACACGATATTTTCGTTAGGGATAGGGCAGGGTGAGTTAGGAATTACGCCATTACAAATGGCCAATATTATGTGCATTATTGCAAATAAAGGTTATTACTATGTACCACATGTGGTTAAGTTTATTGGAAAAAATAAAAACATACCAACTGAATTTACAAAGAAGAGGTATTGTAGCGTTAGTCCCGAACACTTTGTAGCGGTGCAAGACGGAATGCAACTTGTGGTAGAAGCCGGAACAGCACGTGTTGCTCGTATGGATAGCATTATCGTATGTGGTAAAACAGGGACAGCGCAAAATCCACATGGAAAAGACCACGCCTTGTTTTATGCATTTGCACCACGCGAAAATCCCAAAATAGCCATTGCAGTAATTGTTGAAAACAGCGGCTTTGGTGGCACATGGGCAGCACCAATAGCAAGTTTATTGTTAGAAAAATATTTGAATGATTCAATCACCCGGCCCGAACTTGAAAAGAAAATGTTGAATGCTGTAATATTGCCTCAGCCCAAAGATGCGACTGATAGTACTATAGTTAATGATTAATAAAAGCTAGTAAGGATGCGTCAACAGAAAAGTATTTTCGAAAACATTGACTGGTTAACGGTACTATTATACCTTGTGCTAGTGCTTTTTGGATGGATAAATATTTATGCTGCAGTTTATGACGAGCGCTATCATAGCATTTTCGATACCTCCATGCGCTATGGCAAGCAAATGCTTTGGATAGCATGTGCATTAATTATAGGGATGGTAATTCTTGTAATAGATGGAAAATTTTACGAAACTTTTGCCTTCCATATTTACGCTTTCTTTATCATGCTGCTGGTGGTAGTATTGGTTGTAGCCCGCGATGTTAATGGTGCAGTATCATGGATAGATATAGGTAGCTTTAAGTTGCAACCTTCTGAGTTTATGAAATTTGCCACGTGCCTTGCATTAGCAAAGTACTTAAGTTCGCCATACGTTCGTATGGTTGAAAATAAAACCAAAATATGGGTTGCCATCATTACCATGTTACCCATGGTGTTAATTCTGATGCAAAACGATACCGGGTCTGCGCTAGTTTATTTCTCATTTATTTTGTTTTATACCGTGCCGGACTTTCGCAAAATGTACTGTTGTTAGGCTTTGTGGTGGTGTTATTGTTTGTGTTGTCATTGATGTTACCCAAAATTGCACTTGCAATTGGAATAGTTGTCATTGCCATACTTGCAAGTTTAACAATGCGTAGAACCTGGGGCAATATGATTGCACTCGCAGGCATTGCAATATTGGCAATAGGCCTTGTATATAGTGTAGACTATGCCTACAATAATGCATTGCAAACACATCAGCGCGATCGTATCGAAATATTATTAGGCAAAAAAACCGACCCTAAGGGGGTTGGGTATAATCTTAATCAAAGCCTTATTGCTATTGGTTCAGGGGGATTATTTGGAAAAGGATTTTTGCAGGGAACTCAGACAAAGTATGACTTTGTGCCTGAGCAAGCAACCGATTTTATTTTTTGCACCATTGGCGAAGAGTGGGGTTTTCTTGGCTCTACAATTTTAGTTCTTGTATTTCTTGCATTCCTTATTCGAATATTAATTATTGCCGAACGGCAGAAGAATGATTTCGTACGTGTGTATGGATATGGTGTTGCCTCTATTATATTTTTTCATGTGTTTATCAATATTGGTATGACCATCGGGTTGCTCCCGGTAATCGGAATACCATTGCCTTTCTTTAGTTACGGAGGTAGTTCATTATGGTCTTTTACAATATTGATTTTTATTTTAATCAAACTAGATAGTTACCGCACGTTTGTTCTGCGATAGCTGAGTTATCCTTATTTCTAATAAGTATTTTTAATTCCGGCAGTTGCAATAGCTGCAAACATTTGCAGGTTCTTTTAGTCTTAAAAGGGGAATATTATTTTTGCTATACAGAGGAATTTTGCATAGCAAAATCCAAATTCAGATGCTGCCAGAATTCTCTAAACTTTGACAGCATCAGGTTTTTTTGATAAATAAACATTCCCTACCATTGCACCAACAATCATAATTATGCCAAGCAAAGCAACCAGGTTATAACTTTCGTTGAAAAAGAAAAAGCCATATACAAGTGCAAGCACAATTCCGCTATAGGTTATTATGCCGACCTTTGTAACCGAACTATTCTGTAGCGAGCGGGTCATATTTATTTGCCCTAATTGAGTGGTAATACCTATGCCCAATATAAAAATCACTTCATACATAGTTGGGGTTACAAAATTTGTAACCGTTCCTGCAAATCCGGTAATTGTTCCTATGGCCATAAAATAAAAAACAACAAGCATGGGATGTTCGCTTCCTTTCATTTGATTGATAAGTGTAAATACCAACCCCGATAAACATGCAGAGCACAAGCCCATAAGCAGGAAAATCGTATTTACACGATGATCATAACCTTTGATGATAAATACACCTGAGATAGCAGTTAGAAAACAGATACTTTGCCATAAGGTGATTTTTTGTTTCAAAAAAAGATAACCGATTATTAAACTAAATACCGGTGAGAGATATTGAATAGAAACTGCGGTGCCCAAAGGCATATGCTTTATCGAACCAATGTACATAAAAAGAGAAACGGTACCTACTATGCCACGCCCTACTAATAGCAGGTAATTGGTGCCTTTTAAATTTACTTTTTCGCGGTAAAGAACCACATAGCAAAATAGCATTGACAAAAGACACCTGAAAAATACAATCTCTGAAACTGGCAGTCGTTCTAATTTGCGTGCACAAATATTCATAAGCGAAAACCAAAACGTAGCAAGGAACATTTGCCAAACTGCGCTCCTGAAGAAATCACGTTTTAGTTGCATTTAAATTAACCCAAAAAGTTTGTTACAGCTTAAGTGCCTTTTCGTGGTAGTTTTAAAAATTGGGCTTTAGCATATATTTTTCATAGAACGCATCTATTTTCGCAACGCATTCCTCTGCAGTGTCAACTATGCGCACCAACGATAAATCTTCTTCGTTTATATTGCCTTCATTAATCATCTTCTGTTTTATCCAATCGAATAAGCCTTCCCAATAGTCTTTACCAACAAGTACAATAGGAAAGCGGCCAATTTTTTTTGTCTGAATTAATGTGAGCGATTCAAATAGTTCGTCCAATGTGCCAAAGCCTCCCGGCATTACCACAAAACCTTGAGCATATTTTATAAACATGAGTTTACGCACGAAGAAGTAATCAAATGTTATTAGCTTATCCTGATCTATATAGGGATTAGAGTACTGTTCAAAAGGTAGTTTAATATTTAGACCTACCGATTTGCCATCAGCTCTCTTTGCACCTTTATTTCCAGCTTCCATTATTCCGGGGCCTCCTCCGGTAATTACACCATAACCCTGCTTGCATAAGCGATAGGCAATTTCTTCGGCAAGGTTGTAATACATGGTGTCTGGCTTTGTACGTGCACTACCAAATATGGATACACAGGGGCCTATTTTGCTGAGCTTTTCGAAACCCTCTACAAACTCGGCCATCATCTTAAACATCCACCATGTATCTTGAGTTTTAATTTCCTGCCAGTCTTTTTCTACAAATGCCTTCCTTATTTTTTCTTCTTCTGAGGACATATATTTTTAAAATTGAGTTTATCTAAAAAAAATTACTTGGCAAATATATCAATACTAAGAGCCCGTTTCAGATTTATATTTTGAATTTATTATGAGCGAAATTTTTGACTAGCAAGGCAGGTTTTTGCAGGCCAAAGAGGCACACTGCAGCACAGGGCAATTGCCTTATGGTAATTGCCCCATACTCTTGGAATGCATAATGATAATCGGAAAATTTGTTTTAAGAAAACAAACAGTTAAATTTAAAGAGTCTTTAAAATGCCTATTGCCAAATAAGCTTTTTTATTTTGTAATAAATTAAAAGTTCCAGCATGATTGGTTGTTGAAAATCAGAAAAACTTCGCAAGAAGGGAATGTAGGTAATGCCCATCCTTAAAAAATTTAATTATGAATATTTTGCATGACTGCATTTGAGTTTATTAACAATTTGTTTGTTAATACTAGCCGAATTGGCTATCATTGCACTAAAGACTCACGGTCTCCAAAAAAATCTATAGTTTTAGTCTATTTAACGGCATTAATGTCCAGTTTAAGTTATTATAAATCAGCCATTTGGAAATTTGGCGCTGTTCTTAAGTTATTCGGAGTCTGCATTATTTTTCAAATTTTCTTCTTGCCCATAGATTTAGTAGGACATGAAATTTGTTCTGGAAATGGCAATTTGCCATTTAATATTACCTATCAACTTTCGGATTATAATGGTTTTGGAGTCAGTTGTAATAATGCTTCTGATGGCTCGGTTGACCTAACAGTGAACGGAGGAATCGCCCCCTACAGTTTCAATTGGAGTAATGGAAGCACAAATGAGGACATTAATAATCTCAGCGCAGGGGTATATAAGGTAATTATTACGGATGCTGTTTCAGATACGGATTCAATAGAAATAACCATTAATGAACCACCTGCATTAATTATTATAACAGATTCTATTATTAACCCACCTTGTTATGGAATTAGTAACGGGTCAATTTATATTTCTGTTGCAGGAGGGGTGGGGAATTATATATATAATTGGTCGGGAGGACAAACCACAGAAGATATTAATAATCTGGGAGCATTTGATTATACAATTACTATTACAGACGATAATGGATGTCAGGTTTCTGATCTTTACACCATAATTCAACCTTCCCTGTTAAATTTAATCGTTGATAGCATTAATAATCAAACTTGTGGACAAGCTAATTCAGGTAATATCTTTATCTCGGTTAGCGGTGGTGCAGCTCCTATGAATTATATCTGGAGTGATGGCAGTTCTGATAACGATAGAATCGGAATACCGCCTGGAACGTACTTTGTAACTGCTACAGATCAGAATGGTTGTTCCGATACTGCATGGGCAACTGTTTTAAATGTACCACCTCCAATCATTATATTGGATAGCCTTAGGAATGTGTCTTGCAATGCAATCAACGATGGGGCGATTTACTTATCTGTTGACAGTGGTTCGCCACCATTCAACTATTTATGGAGTAATGGCGCAACAGTTGAAAATATAACCAATTTAAGCTCAGGGTTATATACCATTACTGTTATTGATAGTCTAAGTTGTTTGAGCAGTTTGACATTTTCAATTTCAGAGCCGTCTCAATTATTCGTAGTAGCCGATTCGGTAATTAATTTACAATGCAATGGCAACAGCACCGGAGCCATTTATACGAGCATAATAGGAGGCACTGGTCCTTTTAGTTATAATTGGAGCAACGGAGCTACCATTGAAGATATTAGCGGACTAATTGCAACAACCTATTCGTTAACGGTTACAGATGCAAATGGATGCCTTGCCTATTTAAACAAGATTATAAGTCAGCCTTCAGCTTTACTTGCAGCAATTGGTAGCTTTTCTAACCCGGATTGCAATGGGTTTACAAACGGAAGTATTAACTTGAGCATCTCGGGTGGTTTTGCTCCATATCTATTTTTGTGGAGTAATGCCGCTAGTACACAAAACCTTGTTGGCCTTGCAGCCGGAACTTATACCGTTACCGTAACAGATGCGAATGGTTGCACCAAAACCGCTTCTCAAATATTAACACAGCCGTCCACATTTGATGTGATAATAAGCAACTTTACCAATGTTAGCTGCAATGGAGCTTCCAATGGAACAATCAACATCACTGCAAGCGGAGGAACTACGCCTTATGGATACGTTTGGAGTAATGGTTCAACTATCCAGAATCAAACAGGCCTAGTAGCCGGAACTTATACCGTTACCGTAACTGATGCGAATGGATGCACCAAAACCGCTTCTCAAATATTAACACAGCCGTCCACATTTGATGTGATAATAAGCAACTTTACCAATGTTGGCTGCAATGGAGCTTCCAATGGAACAATCAACATCACGGCACGCTGAGGAACTACACCTTATGGATACGTTTGGAGCAATGGTTCAACTATCCAGAATCAAACAGGGCTTGCAGCCGGAACATATACCGTTACCGTAACTGATGCGAGTGGTTGCACCCAAACTGCTTCTCAAACATTAACACAACCATCCACATTAAATGTAGTGGTTAGTAGCTTTACCAATGTTGGTTGCAATGGAGCATCCAATGGAACAATCAACATCACCGCAAGCGGAGGAACTACGCCTTATGGATACGTTTGGAGCAATGGTTCAACTATCCAGAATCAAACAGGGCTTGCAGCCGGAACATATACCGTTACCGTAACTGATGCGAATGGTTGCACCAAAACCTTGTCACAAACGGTGACACAACCATCCACATTGGATGTGATAATAAGTAACTTTACCAATGTTGGTTGCAATGGTGCTTCCAATGGAACAATCAACATCACCGCAAGCGGAGGAACTACACCTTATGGATACGTTTGGAGCAATGGTTCAACTATCCAGAATCAAACAGGGCTTGCAGCCGGAACATATACCGTTACCGTAACTGATGCGAATGGTTGCACCAAAACCGCTTCTCAAATATTAACACAGCCGTCCACATTTGATGTGATAATAAGCAACTTTACCAATGTTGGTTGCAATGGCGCTTCCAATGGAACAATCAACATCACCGCAAGCGGAGGAACTACACCTTATGGATACGTTTGGAGCAATGGTTCAACTATCCAGAATCAAACAGGCTTAGCAGCCGGAACTTATACCGTTACCGTAACTGATGCGAATGGTTGCACCCAAACCGTTGTCTCAAACAGTGACACAACCATCCACATTGGATGTGATAATAAGTAACTTCACCAATGTTGGTTGCAATGGTGCTTCCAATGGAACAATCAACATCACTGCAAGCGGAGGAACTACGCCTTATGGATACGTTTGGAGTAATGGTTCAACTATCCAGAATCAAACAGGCTTAGCAGCCGGAACTTATACCGTTACCGTAACTGATGCGAATGGTTGCACCAAAACCGTGTCACAAACGGTGACACAACCATCCACATTTGATGTGATAATAAGCAACTTTGCCAATGTTAGCTGCAATGGTGCTTCCAATGGAACAATCAACATCACCGCAAGCGGAGGAACAACCCCTTATGGATACGTTTGGAGCAATGGCTCAACCAATCAGAATCAAACAGGCCTTGCAGCCGGAACTTATACCGTTACCGTAACTGATGCGAATGGTTGCACCAAAACCGTGTCGCAAACGGTGACACAACCATCCACATTGAATGTAGTGGTTAGCAGCTTTACCAATGTTGGTTGCAATGGCGCTTCCAATGGAACAATCAACATCACCGCAAGCGGAGGAACTACACCTTATGGATACGTTTGGAGCAATGGTTCAACTATCCAGAATCAAACAGGCTTAGCAGCCGGAACTTATACCGTTACCGTAACTGATGCGAATGGTTGCACCCAATCTGCTTCTCAAACATTAACACAACCATCCACATTAAATGTAGTGGTTAGTAGCTTTACCAATGTTGGTTGCAATGGAGCATCCAATGGAACAATCAACATCACCGCAAGCGGAGGAACTACGCCTTATGGATACGTTTGGAGTAATGGTTCAACTATCCAGAATCAAACAGGCCTTGCAGCCGGAACATATACCGTTACCGTAACTGATGCGAATGGATGCACCAAAACCGTATCACAAACTGTGACACAACCAACTACAGTGAATGCAGTTGTTAGTAGCTTTACCAATGTTAGCTGCAATGGAGCATCCAATGGAACAATCAACATCACCGCAAGCGGAGGAACTACGCCTTATGGATACGTTTGGAGCAATGGTTCAACTATCCAGAATCAAACAGGGCTTGCAGCCGGAACATATACCGTTACCGTAACTGATGCGAATGGTTGCACCAAAACCTTGTCACAAACGGTGACACAACCATCCACATTGGATGTGATAATAAGTAACTTTACCAATGTTGGTTGCAATGGTGCTTCCAATGGAACAATCAACATCAATACAAGCGGAGGAACTACACCTTATGGTTACGTTTGGAGCAATGGTTCAACCAATCAGAATCAAACAGGCTTAGCAGCCGGAACTTATACCGTTACCGTAACTGATGCGAATGGTTGCACCAAAACCGTGTCGCAAACTGTGACACAACCATCCACATTGGATGTGATAATAAGTAACTTCACCAATGTTGGTTGCAATGGTGCTTCCAATGGAACAATCAACATCACTGCAAGCGGAGGAACTACGCCTTATGGATACGTTTGGAGTAATGGTTCAACCAATCAGAATCAAACAGGCCTTGCAGCCGGAACTTATACCGTTACCGTAACAGATGCGAATGGTTGCACCAAAACCGTGTCACAAACGGTGACACAACCATCCACATTGAATATAGTGGTTAGCAGCTTTATCAATGTTGGTTGCAATGGTGCTTCCAATGGAACAATCAACATCACTGCAAGCGGAGGAACTACGCCTTATGGATACGTTTGGAGTAATGGTTCAACCAATCAGAATCAAACAGGCCTTGCAGCCGGAACATATACCGTTACCGTAACTGATGCGAATGGTTGCACCAAAACCGTGTCGCAAACGGTGACACAACCATCTACATTGAATGTAGTGGTTAGCAGCTTTACCAATGTTAGCTGCAATGGTGCTTCCAATGGAACAATCAACATCAATACAAGCGGAGGAACTACACCTTATGGTTACGTTTGGAGTAATGGATCAACCACTCAGAATCAAACAGGGCTTGCAGCCGGAACATATACCGTTACCGTAACTGATGCGAATGGTTGCACCAAAACCTTGTCACAAACAGTAACACAACCATCCACATTGAATGTAGTGGTAAGTAACTTCACCAATGTTGGTTGCAATGGAGCATCCAATGGAATAATCAACATCAATACAAGCGGAGGAACTACACCTTATGGATACGTTTGGAGCAATGGCTCAACCAATCAGAATCAAACAAGCCTTGCAGCCGGAACATATACCGTTACCGTAACAGATGCGAATGGTTGCACCAAAACCGTGTCACAAACGGTGACACAACCATCCACATTGGATGTGATAATAAGTTAACTGATGCGAATGGTTGCACCAAAACCGTGTCACAAACGGTGACACAACCATCCACATTGGATGTGGTAATTAGTAACTTTACCAATGTTGGTTGCAATGGTGCATCCAATGGAACAATCAACATCAGCCTGCAAGCGGAGGAACTACGCCTTATGGATACGTTTGGAGTAATGGTTCAACTATCCAGAATCAAACAGGCTTAGCAGCCGGAACTTATACCGTTACCGTAACTGATGCGAATGGATGCACTGCAACCGAATCACAAACTGTGACACAACCAACTACAGTGAATGCAGTTGTTAACAGCTTTACCAACATTGGTTGCAATGGAGGAACTACCGGAACAATCAGCATAACGACCACCGGAGGCACTACCCCCCCCCCCCCCCCCGCCCCCCCCCCCGAGTCCTTACAGTTATTTGTGGAACAATAGTTCAACGCTACAAGACCAAACAGGTCTTGCAGTTGGTACCTATACAGTCACGGTAACTGATGTGAATGGATGCACTGCAACTGTATCCCAAACTTTGACCGGTGCGGCAGGATTAAGTGTAGCGGTAAGCAGCTTTACCAACATTGCTTGCAATGGAGGAGCCACGGGAACCATCAGCATAACGACCAACGGAGGAAGTACCCCTTACAGTTATTTATGGAACAATAGTTCAACGCCTGCAAGACCAAACAAAAGGTCTTGCAGCCGGAACCTATACAGTCACGGTAACTGATGTGAATGGATGCACTGCAACCGTGTCCCAAACTTTGACCGGTGCGGCAGGATTAAGTGTAGCGGTAAGCAGCTTTACCAACATTGCTTGCAATGGAGGAACTACGGGAACAATCAGCATAACGACCACCGGAGGCACTACCCCCTTACAGTTATTTATGGAACAATAGTTCAACGTTGCAAGACCAAACAGGTCTTGCAGTTGGAACCTTTACAGTCACGGTAACTGATGTGAATGGATGCACTGCAACCGTGTCCCAAACTTTGACCGGTGCGGCAGGATTAAGTGTAGCGGTAAGCAGCTTTACCAACATTGCTTGCAATGGAGGAGCTACCGGAGCTATCAGCATAACAACCACTGGAGGCACTACCCCTTACAGTTATTTATGGAACAATAGTTCAACGCTGCAAGACCAAACAGGTCTTGCAGCCGGAACCTATACAGTCACGGTAACTGATGTGAATGGATGCACTGCAACCGTGTCCCAAACTTTGACCGGTGCGGCAGGATTAAGTGCAGCGGTAAGCAGCTTTACCAACATTGGTTGTAATGGAGGAACTACCGGAACAATCAGCATAACGACCACTGGAGGCACTACCCCTTACAGTTATTTATGGAACAATAGTTCAACGCTACAAGACCAAACAGGTCTTGCAGTTGGTACCTATACAGTCACGGTAACTGATGTGAATGGATGCACTGCAACCGTGTCCCAAACTTTGACCGGTGCGGCAGGATTAAGTGTAGCGGTAAGCAGCTTTACCAACATTGCTTGCAATGGAGGAACTACCGGAACAATCAGTATAACGACCACTGGAGGCACTACCCCTTACAGTTATTTATGGAACAATAGTTCAACGCTGCAAGACCAAACAGGTCTTGCAGTTGGTACCTATACAGTCACGGTAACTGATGTGAATGGATGCACTGCAACCGTGTCCCAAACTTTGACCGGTGCGGCAGTATTAAGTGTTGCGGTAAGCAGCTTTACCAACATTGCTTGCAATGGTGGAGCCACGGGAACCATCAGCATAACGACCAACGGAGGAAGTACCCCTTACAGTTATTTATGGAACAATAGTTCAACGCTGCAAGACCAAACAGGTCTTGCAGCCGGAACCTATACAGTCACGGTAACTGATGTGAATGGATGCACTGCAACCGTGTCCCAAACTTTGACCGGTGCGGCAGGATTAAGTGTAGCGGTAAGCAGCTTTACCAACATTGCTTGCAATGGAGGAGCCACGGGAACCATCAGCATAACGACCACTGGAGGCACTACCCCCTTACAGTTATTTATGGAACAATAGTTCAACGCTGCAAGACCAAACAGGTCTTGCAGCCGGAACCTATACAGTCACGGTAACTGATGTGAATGGATGCACTGCAACCGTGTCCCAAACTTTGACCGGTGCGGCAGGATTAAGTGTAGCGGTAAGCAGCTTTACCAACATTGCTTGCAATGGAGGAACTACCGGAGCTATCAGCATAACAACCACCGGAGGCACTACCCCTTACAGTTATTTATGGAACAATAGTTCAAC
Source organism: Bacteroidota bacterium (assembly GCA_016714535.1). NCBI lineage: Bacteria > Pseudomonadati > Bacteroidota > Bacteroidota bacterium. The sequence goes on along the minus strand of JADKDR010000001.1, from coordinate 227,329 downwards.
GCTACAAGACCAAACAGGTCTTGCAGTTGGTACCTATACAGTCACGGTAACTGATGTGAATGGATGCACTGCAACCGTGTCCCAAACTTTGACCGGTGCGGCAGGATTAAGTGTAGCGGTAAGCAGCTTTACCAACATTGCGTGCAATGGAGGAACTACCGGAACAATCAGTATAACGACCACTGAGGCACTACCCTTACAGTTATTTATGAATGAATAGTTCAACGCTACAAGACCAAACTGGTCTTGCAGCCGGAACCTATACAGTCACGGTAACCGATGTAAATGGATGTACTGCAACCGTGTCACAAACCTTAACCGCTGCTGCAGTATTAAGTGTAGCGGTAAGCAGCTTTACCAACATTGCTTGCAATGGAGGAACTACCGGAACAATCAGCATAACGACCACCGGAGGCACTACCCCTTACAGTTATTTATGGAACAATAGTTCAACGCTACAAGACCAAACAGGTCTTGCAGTTGGAACCTATACAGTCACGGTAACTGATGTGAATGGATGTACTATAACAACCTCACAGATAATTTTATCCGTTTCGGGAGTTATAATTGATTTGGACAGTACTTCAAATCCGAACTGCCATGGTGCTTTGAACGGTTCAATATTTATTAGCGTTTCAGGTGGGACACCTCCATATTTGTTTACATGGAGTAATGGTAGCTCAACGGAGGATATTACAAATATTGGAGTTGGCCTATACCTAGTTACTGTATCAGATATCAATGGTTGTACAACAACACTTCAACAGTTGATTTCGCAGCCAGACTCTATAATTATACAACTTGACACATTAATTAACTCACCATGTTTTCAAGTAGGTTCTGCAAGTATTCAAATTTCAGTTTTAGGAGGCACTCCACCTTATAGTTATTTATGGTCAAATGGAGTAACCATGCAGGACATTTTTTCTTTGCTTAGTGGGAATTATTCAGTTACCGTGACCGATTCAATAGGATGTATTCAGGCCGTTTCGTATGTAGTTACTCAGCCGCCAAATTTAATTGGGGCAATAACTAATGTTAGTAATGTTAGCTGTAATGGGCAAAACAATGGCTCAATCAATGTTTTTGTTGGCGGAGGCGCTGGTGGGTATACCTATAACTGGAGCAATGGTGCAACCAACCAGAATTTAACGAACGTCTCTGCAGGAACCTATACATTGTCCATAAAAGATGTTAATAACTGTTCTGTGACAATTGATACAACTATTACAGAGCCATTATTTTTGCAGATTGATTTAATCAACAAAAATGATGTTACTTGCTACGGTGGTAGCAATGGCTCAATAACAATTCAGGTTTCCGGAGGCACATCACCATATTCTTATCTCTGGAGCAATGGAAACACTACATTAAGTATGACAGGTTTGATAGTTGGATTATATACCCTTTTGGTAACTGATGTAAATGGTTGCACAAAAAATTTTAGTGAATCAATCTTGCAAAACGATTCTTTGGTAGTTACATTCAACTCAACTTCTCCAATATGCAATCTATCTAATGGGAGTATTGGTGTAAATGTTAGTGGAGGAACTGCGCCATACACCTATTTATGGAGCACCGGTGGTACAAATGATACTGTTTCAAATGTTCCTGCTGGCTTATATACAGTCAGTATTTCAGACTTTGATGGTTGTTCAAAGTCAGCAACTGTTAGTTTAAGTAATATAAATGGCCCATCTATAGTTGTGGATTCAATAAATCAGCCCTTATGTAATGGGCCAAACAATGGTTCAATCTATATTACATGCACTAGCGGAACATTTCCTTATACTTTTCTATGGTCGGATGGATCGACCAATGAGGATTTGTTAAATGAACAAATTGGCATTTATACAGTAACAGTTACCGATGCTGCCGGATGCATTTCAATTCTTACAGACAGTATACAAATTGATGATAGTATTGAAGTGCAGTTTAATGTCACCAATGCACAGTGTAATCTGCAGAATGGATCTGTTTTAACCTCAGTTACCGGAGGGGTAGGCCCATACGGCTATTTGTGGTCGAGTGGTAGCACCAACTCGCAGTTGACGAATGTATTTGCTGGCACTTACACCTTAACTATTACAGATGTAAATGGATGTATTGCTATTGATTCAGTTCAAATAGGGAATGCAGGAAGTTTCAGTGTGCAAATGAATGTAATTCAAAATGCGCTATGCTATGGAGCAAATACTGGAGCCATAAGTTGTACTCCGGTTGGTGGTGTTGCCCCCTACAGTTTTTTATGGAGTAATGCAATTACCAATCAGAATGTGGTTAGTTTGGTGGCAGGTACCTATACAGTCACTGTGACCGATGCGCTAGGCTGCACAAGCTCTGCATCTGAAACCATAACTGAGCCAACGGAGATTATACTCAGTACTAGTTCTATAAATAGTTTGTGCGGGCAAGCAAACGGTAGTGCGAGTGTTCTGGCCGCGGGAGGAGTTGGCCCATACCAATATAACTGGTCCAACGGCAGTACGACTAACACCACGGGGCCTTCAGGAGCCGGCACTTATACTGTTACCGTTACAGACGCAATTAATTGCAGTGTATCATCCTCTGTAGTTATTTTAAACACCAATGGGCCGATTGCCCTGGTCACCGGATTTACAAATAATTCATGTAATAGCGACTCAAGTGGCTCTATAGTAATTTCAGTAAGTGGAGGTGCTCCGCCTTATAGTGTGATTTGGTCGAATGGTACAACTACATTAAATAATAATTTTATTCCTTCGGGAACGTATACTGCTACGGTGACAGATACGAATAATTGCTCATCTGTAGTTGTGCAAACAATTATACAGCCTGATTCAATAAATATTGTTACTTCAGTGAATCCTGCAATATGCACAAATGACAATGGCAGTATAACAGTATCTGCTTCCGGTGGTACAGGGTTATTGACTTTTTTATGGTCAACAGGAGCAAGCGTTCAAACGTTAAACGGTCTGTCTTCCGGAATCTATACGGTTACAGTAACAGACCAAAATTCTTGTACAAAAACCACATCAATTTCAGTAATCTATTTTCCTCCACCCAACCTGTCTATAGCTTCTTTTACAAATATTAGCTGTTATGGATTTAATAATGGTGTAATCAACATCAATGTAAGTTCCGGAACCCTACCTTATACCTATTTATGGAGCAACGGATCAACAGTAGCAAATCAAAGTAATTTAGCTCCAGGTAATTATTCGGTTGTTGTTACAGATTCTTTAGGCTGCAAGGATACTGCGACACAATTTTTGACTGAGCCCGATTCATTGTATTTATTGTTAGCAGGAACCAACTTAACCTGCGGCATTCAAAACGGATTAGTGAGCGTTACCGCGATTGGAGGTACACCATTATATACTTATTTATGGTCGAATAATAATACGAATGCCAGTCAGAACGGGCTTGCAGCAGGAACATATACTGTTACTGTTACTGATGCAAAAGGATGTACCAAGTCTGGATCACAAACGATTGTTGCGCTATCTACTCCCCAACTTGCTGTGCAGTCTCAAGTAAATGTCAGTTGCAATGGAGGTAACAATGGTTCAGTAACCGTCTCAGTTTCGGGCGGACAATTAGCGTATTCGTATCTTTGGTCTACAGGTGGCACCACTACCTCCCTAGCAGGTTTGATTGCAGGTAGCTATACTGTTACGGTAACAGACGCTAACGGATGCAAAGACACCTTAATTGTAAATATAACTCAGCCTGCAAATTTATCTGTAGTTCTGACAAAACTGAATGCAATTTGCGGTAGTAATAATGGGCAAATAACTACTAGTGTTAGCGGAGGGACAACCCCTTACAGTTTCTTATGGTCAAATACAGCTACAACATCTGCTATCAATAATTTGGCGGCTGGTACGTATACTGTAACGGTAACAGATAGCAACGGTTGCACTGTAATTTCTTCGGTTTCCTTGCAGCAAATAAATGGTCCGGTGGTAACTATTCAAAACATAGGAAGTCCATCCTGTAATGGAGGAAGCAACGGGTTTATCAATATTAATGCATCAGGTGCGGGCAATCTTAATTTTTTATGGAGTAATGCTGCGACTACCCAGAATATAAGCCTGATAACTTCAGGAACGTATACAGTAACGGTAACTGATACCAATGGATGCACAAGTACATTATCGCAATTGATTATTGAGCCTGCTCTAATTGATATATTAATTGCCAAGGTTGATGTAACGTGCAATGCTCCAAACGGGGTAGCCATCGCTTCAGCGAGCGGAGGAACCGGCAGCTTAGCCTATTTATGGAGCAACAGCAACACAACAAACACCATTACCGGACTATTGCCTGGAGTATATACGGTTACGGTAACTGACGGTAATTTATGTTCGAAAACAGCCTCGGTAACTATTATTTCCTTAGCAACCCCGGTAATAACTTTCGACTCAGTAAAACATGTTTCCTGTTTTGGAGGAAGTGATGGTTATGCTTCTGTTTTTGTAACCGGGGGAACATCACCCTATTCCTACTTATGGTCAAACGGAAGTACTACTTCAGTTGCCAATGGACTATTAGCAGGTTTGGTGCTTATTACAGTGACTGATGCAAGCAACTGTAGTGTTTACGAAGACACATTAATTATTGAACCTTTGCCGCTCAGTTTAGGAATGAACAGCACCCTTGTTTCATGTTTTGGCATAGATGGCACGGCCTCAGTTAATGTTTCGGGCGGAGTTTCACCCTATACGTATTTATGGAGCACCGGATCTACCTTGAATTCAATTGTAGGTCAAAATACTGGAACATATACTGTCACTGTGACTGATGGTAATGGATGTCTTAAGAGTGATACAGTGAATATTAGCAAGGCTCCAGATCCTGTTATAGCATTTAATTCGGTTACCGGCATTGGTTGTACAGGTAATCCTGTTGGTGCAATTGATATCCTTGTTACGGGTGGCATCTCTTTCACTTATTTGTGGAGCAATGCAGCTACTACGCAGGATTTAAGTGGTTTGCTGCCCGGCTTATATACTATAACCGTTACCAATAACTATGGATGCAGCTCTACTGACACCATAATCGTACCTGGATTTTATCCCATCTCTATATCTTCAAACATCACTAATGCAACATGTGAAAACCCGAATGGAAGCATTTCATCTATAGTGAGCGGTGGATCAGGTGCGTATTTTTATTTATGGAGTAACAACGCTACCACTTCTGCGATTTCTGGTTTACCTGCGGGAGTATATACGGTTACGGTTACAGACAATCAGCAATGTACTACCACAACCACATTTAATTTAATCAATCTTGCCTCTCCGGGTATTGTAATCGATTCGATAATTGAGCCCTTATGCGCTGGTGATTCCAATGCTGCCATTTATATTTCTGCTTTAGGTAATGGGTTGTTATCTTACCTCTGGTCGAATGGAAATACCTTGGAAGACTTAATAGGAGTGCCAGCCGGTACTTATACCATTGCCATTTCTGACTCTAATAATTGCCAAACAGATTCAACAATTATTATTTCGCAAACACTGGCAATGCAAATTCAATTCAGTGTTGTACCTGCAAATTGTGGACTTTCGAACGGAGCTATTTCAGCAGCCATCATAAATGGAAGTCAGCCTTACTCTTATTTGTGGAGTACTAGTTCAAGTAGTGATACTATTAGTTCGCTTAGTGCAGGATTATTTGCCCTAACAGTTACAGATATTAACGGATGCATCATTAGCGATACCGTTTCGGTTCCAAGTTTGAACAAGGTTTTATTTATAGTTGATTCAATAGTTCAGCCACTGTGCAACGGAGGGAGCGATGGAGGCGTATATCTAAATGTGCAAAGCTCATCTTTGTTTAGTTACTTGTGGACAGGCGGTGCAACTACAGAAGATTTGACCGGAGTAGCAGCGGGTCTATATACTCTTTCCATAACGGGTCCTAATGGCTGTAGTTTCGATACAACTTTCAATATTGGGCAACCTGCTGCGCTTAGCGCAGTATTTCAATTGGTAGCATCTGCATGCAGTTCGGCAACCGGATCAGCCACTATAAATGTTAGCGGAGGTACACAAGCTTATTCGTATAACTGGTCGAACGGAGCTACCATAAATAGTATTTCCGGAGTAGGGTCAGGCACTTATACATGCACCGTTACAGATTTAAATGGATGTGTGTTTGAAGATAGTATTGTGATTGGGTTGCTTTCCAATATACAAGTAGTGACCGATTCCATTATAAATGAAAAGTGTTATGGAGAATCCAATGGAGGCATCTATATCACTGCATTGAATGGAATTCCTTTGTATAACTATCAGTGGTCGAATGGGGCCACAAGCCAAAATATAACAACGTTACTTGCAGGAAATTATTCGGTATTAGTAACCGATTCGGCCGGCTGCAAAGATTCGGCAGTATTTAATATCACACAGCCCGATAGCATTTCCATTGCCTTACAATCAGTTGCTCCTGATTGTAACACTGCCAATGGATCAATAACTGCACAGTCTTCCGGAGGCACAGCAGGATATACATATCTTTGGGATAATGGAAATACGGATGCTGTCTTAAGTAACTTGGCGCAAGGTACCTATACAGTAACGGTTACTGATATAAACGGATGCAGTAAGTCGGTCTCTTTTAATTTGTTTGCGGTAGGAGCACCGGTTATTGCGGTAGACTCTGTTATAAATGTCGTGTGCGGAGGAAGTAATTCAGGCGCTATCTATATTACTGCATCAGGAAATCAGCCGTTCAGCTATGTATGGTCAAATGGATCAACACTTGACGATTTATCCGGAATAGCGGGAGGAACATATAGTGTTACGGTAACAGACTTTGCAGGGTGTACTTCATTAATTCAAATAAGCGTAAATGAAAACCCTGAGATTATTTTAACACCTGGTTCGATCAATGCCGCATGTGGAAGCAGCACTGGTGTTGCTTATGTGAGCGCTGCAGGAGGTATCACTCCATATTCCTACTTTTGGCCATTTGATAATAGCACCAACGATACGTTGTCAGGATTGCTTCCCGGATCATACGATGTTATCATTACTGATCAGCTTGGTTGCACCAAGCAGACCACTGTAAATGTTAGTAATGCAAATGCTCCGGTATTGAGCATTGATTCGATCAAACATGTTAGCTGTGCAGGTGGCGCTAATGGGGCAATATTTGTTTCAACTTCAGGAGGTACACAGCCTTATTCATATCTTTGGAATAATGGAAATACGAATGAAGATATATTAAATATTCCTGCTGGTGTCTATTCGTTGACCATTGTTGACGCATTGGGGTGCGTAATGATAATTTCGGATACAGTTTTTCAGCCGGATTCTATTCATCTTTCATTTACTAGTACCCCTGCCGGATGTGCTCTTCCTAACGGTTCAGCAACTGTAATAGTTAATGGAGGCGTACCAAATTATTCGTATCAGTGGAACGTATTCTCTGTTACTCAATCAATTAATGGAGTGCCTCCTGGAGTATATACAGTTACCATTACAGATAATAATTTATGCACTGCCAGTGCAAGTGTTGCAATTGCTACCACTCCGGCTCCTATAATTTCTAATGATAGTGTTACCGATTTGACCTGTTTCAATGCAGGAGATGGAGGCATTGATATTACAGTTAGTTCTGGTCAACAACCATATACATTTTTATGGAGTAATGGTGTTACCAGCGAAGACCTTACCAGCATAGCAGCCGGCACATATACCATAACCGTGACTGATGCCAACAATTGTACCTTGGTGCAGCAGTTTAATGTTAATGAGCCTACCGAAATACAGTTTACAGTGCAGGTGCAAAATTCACCTTGCAATACGGCCAATGGTTCAGCTAGTGTAATTAATTTATTTGGTGGGCAAGGCCCCTATACATTTTTATGGTCAACATCTGTTAACGACACATCCAGTTCTGTTTCAGGTTTGTTTGCCGGCAGTTATATTGTCACCGTTACAGACGCAAAAAATTGTTCCAAAACTGCCATTGTAAATGTTAGTAATACATCAGGCCCTGCTATTCAGCAAGACAGTATTCATATGGTTACTTGTATCGGTGGAGCCAACGCATATATTGCTGTAAGTGTTAGTGGCATTTCGCCCCCATTTACCACCTTGTGGAGTAATGGCAGTACCAATTATACCTTAAGTGGCTTAACTGCCGGAAGTTATGTATTGGAAGTGACTGATAATGCAGGATGTAAGACCATCGAGACAGTTATAATTACTGAGCCGAATGCAATGGTCATTAATTCACAAATTGCAATAAACAATCCCCCACTTTATAATATCAGTTGCAATGGAGCAAGTGATGGTAGTATTTCAATTAGCGTTTCCGGAGGCACATTTCCTTATAACTATTTATGGAGTATTGGGTCTACTTCATCATCAGTAAATGGCCTTGCTGCAGGAACATATACGGTAGTTGTTACAGATGCCAATAATTGCACGGCAACTGTTGTATTTAATTTAACCGAGCCCCCAGCATTAAGTTCAGATGCAGGTAGTAACATTGAAATTTGCGGAGTAGATTCTGTAGTTTTAGGTGCAGTTAATCCATCCTATGGATATGGATTTTGGGCTATTTTAAATGGAGGCGGCAATTTTGGTAATGTAACATCTAATACAAGTAATGTTTATAATCTTCCTCAGGGAATTAGTACCTATTTGTGGATTGTTGCTGACAGCAGCAGTTGTAAGGATACCTCGCAGGTTTTGGTCAATGTTTTGGATGGAGTAACAGCCATTGCAGGTACCGATCGGGAGATTTGCGAAAACGAAGTTTTGCTCAATGCAACTGCACCTCAATTCGGTTTTGGAGCATGGATTGTTTCGTCAGGTGGTGCTATTGTTTTTGACAGCACTAAATCGACCACACAAGCATTTCAATTAAATCAGGGGAATAATAGTTTTCAATGGATAGTAGTAAACGGAGCTTGCGTTGATACAGATGAAGTAAATATTTTTGTTAAGGATTCGATAGATTGCTTGTCTCCATTAGAGTTTCCAACCGGTTTTTCACCTAATGGTGATAATTTTAACGAGTATTATGTGATTAAAGGAGTTTTAGAGTATCCTGACAATATCCTGATTGTTTACAATCGTTGGGGTAATATTGTATATGAAAAGAAAAGCTACGCCAATGAGTGGCGCGGAACCAATCTTGATGGAGATATATTACCCGAAGGAACATATTATGTTACGATTAAAATTGCAGGTTTTAAGAAGTACTTCACAAATTTTGTAGATATAAGGAGGTAAAATGAGACAATTAATTGCAATAATAATTTTAGTGGTTTTATTTGTAAAAGTAAAGGCCCAGCAACATCCGTTATTTTCGCAGTATATATTTAATGGGCTCACTATTAATCCTGCCTATGCAGGGTCGCGGCCTTATATGACTTTAAACTCAATCACTCGCAAACAGTGGGTAGGTGTTGACCGCTCTCCATTTACGCAAAGTATTGCCTGGCATGGTCCTTTGAAAGATAAGAAGAGTGGATTAGGATTTGTTTTTAATCATGACCGCGCAGGTATTGTTTCGCAATCGGATGTTTACGGAAGTTATAGTTATCATATTTCATTGCCTCGGGGAAAATTTAGCATGGGTTTGAGTGGTGGCGCAAGTTTTATACGGTCGCAATTGAGTGATGCGGTAATTTGGGATGCGGGTGATGCCGTGTATAATGCCAACAGCATTAGTATTACCCTACCTAATTTTGGGGCAGGTGCATATTATTATCATGAGAAATATTATGCGGGGCTATCTGTACCTCAAATAATCAGCTATTATAACAGAACAAAAGGTGGCGATCAGGTGGCGGCAGCGCATAGGCCCACACCGCATTATTACCTTCACACGGGAATGGTAATAGAAGGCAAAAATGATATTGATTTTAAACCTTCGGTCTTGCTTAAGTATGTTAAAGCTGCTCCGGTTCAATATGATATTAATCTGAATTTATTGTTTAGTAAAATATTGTGGGTTGGGGCAGGGTATCGAAGTGGTGATGCCATAACCGTGTTGTTAGAGTATCAAACATCAAGACAATTAAGATTAGGATACTCATTTGACTATACATTGTCGCGCCTACAAAACACTACTTTTGGAAGTCATGAAATTTCCATTGGTTACGATTTTGGATATGATATATTAAAAATAAAAAACCCAAGATATTTTTAAAAGGAGGTTGCCCCGATTATGTTGATTAAAAAAATGCTTAGGAATGTACTGATTTTAATACTAGCTGTTGTATTTAGTAACTGTAACACTATACGATACCGGTCAGGAGTTTCTTACTATAATGAACTTGCTTATACAGATGCTATAAAGAAGTTTGAAAGAGTAAGTGATAAAAATAAATATCCTGACTTGATTTTTAAGTTAGGTGATTGCTATCGTTTGACCGGTAATAATAATAAGTCGATTGCAACCTATGGTAAGATAGTGACCTTAAAAAACTGTCAAGCCCAGCACAGACTCTATTATGCAGAATCTTTAATGAAAGCAGGGAGATATAAGGATGCTAAAAACTGGTTTGGCTCTTATCTGAGTAATACCAGTATGAATGATCCAAGAGCCAAAGAACTGCAGGCAGCATGCGATTCAATTATGTTGTACCACAAAGATTCGGAATTGTATATTATTAGTGAGGCTCCTTTTAATGCGACTAATGTCAATTCTTATAGTGCCGCATTTTACAAAGATGGCGTAGTGTTTGTAAGTGACCGACCTTCTGCCCAATCAAAAAATTATCGTTCGCCTTGGACAGGGCAAAAGTATTACGACCTATACGTTACCGAACCAGAAGATAAGGGTGTGTGGTCAATACCGGTACCTTTTGGTGATGAAATAAACACCCCCTATAATGAAGGGCCTTGTGTGTTTAATAAAGATTTTAGTATCATTTATTTTACCCGGAATAATTACGATAAAAACAAAATTTCGAAGAATAACAAAGACGAAAGTATCCTGAAGATTTACAAAGGAATACTCGATAATAATACATGGAAAACAACCGGAGAACTTTCATTTAATGCGACCACCTATTCTTCTTTTCATCCTGCTATGGCAAGCAATGGTCAAACCATGTATTTTGCAAGCGATATGCCCTGGGGATATGGAGGCACTGACATCTACCGTGTGCGTTTTATAAATGGGCGATGGTCGAAACCTGAAAATCTGGGAAGTCAGGTAAACAGCCTTGGCAATGAAGCATTTCCTTTTATAGTAGGTGACAGCATACTTTATTTTTCGAGTACAGGTCATGGTGGGTTGGGAGGCTTTGATATCTATAGTGCAGAACTTAAGGAAGACAAGTGGGCTTATACCTACAATCTTGGCCACCCTGTAAACAGCGCTGCCGATGATTTTGCAATCATTATAAATAAAAACAATGAAGGTTATTTTACTTCCAATAGGAATAGTAAAGTTGACAAGATTTATTCTATAAAAAAACTGCCGCCACAAATAAGTATTGCCGGCAAAGTTACCGGTTTTCCGGATGGTGAGATTATACCACAAGCTATTATTAGAATTTACAACAATGCCGGAATAGATACCACATTTGCAGCGGATGCCAAAGGGGAGTTTAAATACAAACTTGATTTGGAAATGAATTATAAAGTATATGTAGGTGATAAAAGCTATTACAGTGCAGAGTTTGATATTAGTACGTTAGGAAAAAAATCATCGGAGGTGTTGGATGTACCTGTGGCCCTTGATCATATTATTTTGAACAAGCCAAAAATTAATGGAAAAATAAGGTTCGAAACCAAGTCAACTATTTATAGAAAAACAACCAATCCCGCCTTGGACGATTTGGCAAACATGCTCAAGCAAAACCCTCAAATCAAAATACAAATTACTTCATATACCGATTCGCGAAGTGATGATAAATCTAACCTTAAACTTACCAATGAACGCGGAATAGCATTAAAAGAATCGCTTATGCGAAGAGGAATAAATGCTGCTCGAGTTGTAACCAAAGGAGAAGGTGAAAATAAAATAATCAACCATTGTAAGAATGGTATTATTTGCATAGATGAAGAGCATGAGGATAATAACCGTGTAGAGATAACTGTACTTTCATTTGAATAAAATGAAAAAAGCCCCCACAGGAGGCTTTTTTTTTGAAAGAAGGGTGAAAGATGGGGCTCGAACCCACGACCCTCAGAACCACAATCTGATGCTCTAACCAACTGAGCTACAATCACCATGTTTTTCGGGGTGCAAATCTAAAAAAAAACAAAAACAACTAGGCAAATTTATTTATCCACAGGTTAAATTTATTTAGCTTTTGGAACAATTGAAATGATACCTTCGCCATACTATTAATCAAAAAAAATTTATTAATTATGAAAAAATTATTTCTAAGCGCTTGCGTATTAGCCTTTGCTTATACACAAGTAAATGCGCAAGGTAATTGGCTAACTGCCGGTAATACACTTGGCGGTACCGAAAAATTGGGTAGCCTGAATTCTAAGCCTTTAAAATTAATTACTGCCAACAAAACCCGAATGACTATAATGGGCAATGGCAAGGTAGGAATTGGTGTGGCTGCGCCAAAGTCATCTCTTGAATTATTGGGAGGAAAGCTTGCTGCTGATACCTTTCCTGCATTTAGCGCTACTGTTGGATTTGTAGGAACTAAAGATGTTCAAGCTATTTACGCTTATTCAGAACCTGCAGCGGGCTACGGAATTGGTATGAATGCTGTTGGTGGATGGATAGGTGCCTACGGAACAGGCGGTTCTTATGGGGTTGTAGGGTTAAGTTCTGTATCGGGAGTAGGTGGCTTCGCCATAGCAGCTGATACAACCAATGCTAACAATCCTGTTGTAACCGGTGTGTTTGGCGAGTCTACACGTGGTCACTTTTCAATTGGAGTTGAAGGTCACGCAGAGCTTGGCTGGAGAAATTATGGTGTTTATGGATCAACCGATACACCTCCTGATACTGCAGGCTTGGATTATGCAGGAATAATGAATGGAGATATGTTTGCTGTACGTTATTATCAAGCTTCGGATGCACGAGTTAAGCAAAACATTACTCCTTATACAAGTGCTTTAAATCAATTGGCAGCTATTAAGCCATCGTCTTATGAGTATCGTCATGATGTGCCACTAAGTGCTCCAATGGGCCGTCACATTGGTTTGATTGCTGAAAATGTTGCGCAAACTTTTCCTGAGCTTGTAAAGTCTGTGGCCATTCCTCCTAAGGTTGACCGCAAGGGTAACGTGATTCGCGAAGCGTACGAGTTTGATGCTGTAAATTATATTGGGTTAATTCCAGTATTGGTTAGCGCTGTTAATCAACAACAAGAAGCAATCATAGCGAAAGATATGGCTCTTGAAGAAATGAAGGCAAAAATTGCTTTGATGGAAAAATCGATAGCGCAGCTTGTTCAGCAAAATAGCTTACGCAATGGAGTAGCAGGAGCGTCATTGGTAACTGTAAGCCCAAATCCTGCAAAAACTAATATCAATTTTGTAATGCAGTCTGATGTAGCAAATGCCACCCTTACTATTATCAGCGCTGAAGGCAAGGTAGTTTATTCTCAACAAATAAACAACCGCGCCATGAACGTAAGTACAGATGGTCTTGCCGATGGAACGTATATATACAGCGTTACATCTGGAACAACTATCATAGCCAATGGTACTGTATTAGTAACTAAGTAAACCCCGAAATCCTATAATAGTAATGCCTGCAATGTAAAAGTTGCAGGCATTTTTTATATCAAGCGTTTTGAAGAAAACGTAACCCAACAACCCGGCTATAAAAAATTATTCAGAACTAGTTTTTAAGTTTGACTTTTCAAATGCGATAGATTAGTTGTGGCTTACTTTGCAACACCATATACACATCATTTCCTATCCCAGTGATATTGCTCTCCCTCAGTTGAACAAATGCATTCCTGAATTGTCTTGAAATAGTAATGGGACACACAATGTGTTGTCAATAGATAACTACGTGGCTAATGACAGGACTGTATCTATCACCATATACGATCTAAGAAGCAGGACGCACTTACGACTTTTTTGGAATTGATTCCAAAAAAAACATAACTTTTGTAGAATACAATCCAAATATTGCGATTTTGTAGTCAACAACGCTAACGAACTAAGAGTCAAAAAAATGTGAACCTCTTACTTCAGAAACGAAAACTTCCCTTGCGATTCTAATCCGCGCGATACCAAACGATAAAAATAAATTCCACTGTTGGTTAGGGGCAGGTCAACACTCGATGATGAAAGTTGCGATTTGAAAACTTCTTTGCCTTGTGCATCATATACCTGTAAAAAAGATTCAGGGTCAGTGATGCAATTACTTTGTAAATTTAATTTAGTGCCACTAAGCCATAGTTTGCAAGGGTTGGTTTCATGTTCTTTTATTGATGTGATAATCACGGTAGCCGAAGGTGTACTGCAACCGTTACTATCTGCAATAATTACAAAATAATCTCCCGGTATTAGTGGTTGAAAACATTGGGTAGTTGATAAAATGGTAGATAAGCTAGAAGTCTCGTACCATGCGTAAGAATATGCAGGCGATGAGCACATTATGCTGCCATTAACAGTTACAATTGGCGCTGGTGGGCTTTGTAATTCAGCAATAAAATTTGGGAAAAACAAACTGTCGCAACCGCCAACATTACATACTTTGAGGCTTACATCAAACTGTCCATAGTTTGGATAATATATTCCATTAGGATTTTGCAACGTAGAAGAATTAGGTTGTGCACCAGTAAAATACCATTGCCATGAAGTAGGATTATTAGTTGACAAATCAAAAAAGTTGATGGATTGCTTTTCACAGAAGATGGTGTCGGATGATTGCAGATTTGCCGTTGGAATTGTAGCCGTAATTGGGAAAACATAATCTGGCACAAAATTGGGCAAACCGGATGCGCAAATATTTCCTGAAAAATAAACGGCATTGTCAATATAGCTGCAATTCAACGCAGCAGAATCGGGTTGGTCTATTACTCCAAGGGTATTGTTATCGCGGTGGGCAGCATAAATTTTAAAATCAGGGGCAATTTGTAAGGCAGAATAATAATAAGAATTGAGATTGGAATCCAAGGTAGTTCTACTATTCAATATTGCAACTTGTGAGCCGGCACTTAAGTCAAATTGAAATAATTTTGATGGAGGATTCATTCTGGTGCCATATAAATACTTTCCACTGGGCGAAAACTCTGCACCATAAGTGTATTCCATGTCGGGAGCTTGCAATATGATGTGATTGCTTGCAATACCTGTTTGATTATTAAAGTCTAAAATATCAAACGAGTTTTTGCCCACAATGCCAATGCAAGTTTATTGCCTTGTCTATTGGCTTTAAAATAACCTGCGCTCTGCCCAATATCTTGCCCATGAAACGGCCCGGCATTGCTTATCACAGGTGTCAAATTAAGTCCGGTAGAGTCGAGTAGGTAAGCATATATATCATCATCAATCCAGTCATTAATCATTATCCAATAATCCATATTATTTCCATGTTTTGTTGCACAAATTTTTTCAAAAACATTTGCTCTTATTGGCATGTTTGCAGTTACCACATCGCCAAGTGAGCCATTCAAATTCATGTCTACTATTGAATAATTAAAACCATCACCGGCACTTAATCCATCGTGATTATAATCCATTGTAAAAATATAATACAAATTATTTGCGCCAGGTTTTTTCACTATTACAGCACTTTGCGTTGACGATGTATGACCCAACAAATTAAATCCATTTGGCATATTATTGTGAGTAGCATCATATACATTTCTACCATCGGTATAAAAAAGTAAATTGCCAAGGCTATCACTCATAGAAGCCACACCTTCTAAACAATTGATAGCACCATTGGTAACAACACCAGGCGCACCAGAGCTAAAATCGATACCTGCGTTATACCCAAAATACCAATGCCAAGCTTGTTTTTGTGCAGTTGCAAATGGCATGTAAGTAGTCAGAAATAGTATTGCTACGATTAAATGTTTTACTTTTTTCATTTCTAATTTTTTAGTTTCGATTACTTATTTTCATTGCTTCATTATTTTCTTTGACAAATTATTTCCGTCTACAACCACTTCAACAAAATAAATTCCTTTTTCGAGAAATGATAAATTTATGGCTTTGGTGTATTTATTATTCTCATTATTTAATTCGGAATTGTAAACACTTTGCCCCAACGTATTTTTTATTTCAACTACTACTTTTTTGTTAGTTTGATTTTTTAAATACAAGGTCACAATAATGAAATCGTTAAACGGATTGGGAATAATTTCAAATTGAAAATTGGGATTTTCAAAATTATTTACCCTTGTGATAACAATAGTACTTGATGCACCTTCACACTCATTCGTGTCTGTTACTATAACATAAAAACTTCCTGTATAGGTTGGTATATAGTAATAGTTAGTGGCACCATTTATTGATCCACTATCTACACTAAACCATTGATACGAAACAGCTGCTGACGAAAACAATGTATCGCCCGATTGTGTAATTGATGGTGCTGGTATTTGATATTCGTTTATAAAGCCGGGTAAAGTCAACGTGTCGCAACCCCCGCTGTTACAGGCTATAAGCGTAACATCAAAGCTGCCATAGTTGTTATAGCAAATACCAATTGGGTTTTGGTCGGTCGAAGTTGAGGGCAATGCACCGGTAAAATTCCATTGCCACGATGTAGGATTATTTGTACTAAGATCGGTAAAATTAATGCATTGCTTTTCGCAAAAAATGGTATCGCTTGATTGGAGGTTTATAATTGGAGCTTGAGCAACATTTATGCAACCACCACAAGTTGAATCAGGAACGAAACGCCATACGTCATTTTTAAAAGTAGGCCAATTTTCAGAACCCCCAAACAACCAAAGATTACCTTGCAAATCGATAGCTGCATTGCCACCCCATCGAGAAGATGGAAAATTTGTCGCTGCCGCAAGGCCTTTAATTCCATAATTACCAGCCTGATTGGAAGAGATACTCCCATTTATTCTCCTCCATAAATTTAATGCTGGGTCATATTGCCACAAATCATTGAAGAAAGTGCCATAACTATTATTGGCACCACCAAACATCCAAAACTTTCCGCAAGCATCGGTCCAGCAATAGCGGTTTTCGCCACGTCCTCCGGGCATATCAGAAATTGCCGATGTGCAATTTGAAACATAGTTGGCTGCAGTATTTAAATTTGAATTTCCATTTACCCATGTCCACATTAATGTGTTGGTATTATACATCCACATATCGTTATAAAATCCATTGGGTGTTTTACCACCCATCAACCAAAGGTTGCCTGTCAAATCTTTCCAGTGCGCAAAGTTTAATCGCGAACCAGGAGTATTAGATGGTGTTGCTACTCCTAATGTTCCATAATTACCCGGTGCCCCTATTAAAGACGAACCATGCATCCATGTCCAGCTATTGGTTGCTATATCATATTTCCATAAATCGTTATTATTAATATTACCATTATCGCCACCGCCAAACAGCCACAAATTATTATTTGTATCGGTCCAGCTTGTTCCACATTCAAATCGTGGTGGAGGATCGTTGCTTGGCGAAGACACTTGATATGTTCCATAATTCCCTGTTGTGTTAGACGTGTTACTTCCATGCATCCATGTCCATTCGTTTGTAGCTATGTTGTAACGCCAGAGGTCGTTCATTGGGCCATTCAGTGCAGGACTCCAGCCACCAAATAACCATAAGTAACCATTTAAGTCTATCCATGAGGCAAAGCCCCAGCCGCGTGCTCCGGGGGTATTGGATGTGGATGCTATACCCAATGTGCCGTGTAACGGTATTTGGTTTGTTGTTCCCCCGGGTCCTTCAACCCAAGTCCATTCATTGGTGAGTGGATTAAATTTCCATAAGTCAGAATAAAATTGTGACGAATTATTATACCCTCCATAAAGCCAAAAATTTCCTTGCACATCGGTCCATTCACAAGCCTCGTACATTGCAGGAGGTGTGTTGAGTGAAGAGGCTACTCCCTTTGTGCCGTAAACCCCTGAGGCATTTGCGCCACTGCTTCCGTTCATCCATGTCCACATATCAGATTGTGCATGGCTCAAGTCGAATGATATTACAAATAACATAGCCAGGAAAAATTGGCGATAAATATTTTTCATTGAGATTTTATAAAGTAAGTAAAACTGCTTATTAAATAGAATTGTAAATCTACATAAATTTTTTTTGAGGCCTTTAAAAAATCGATAACGATTACCAACTAGCCAGTTCGATTTCAAAAGCCGAATAGAATTAATAAGTTATGAAAAAAATGGTCATAACCTCAATAAAACACTTACGAGATTCGACCAGGATTTTGCTTTTAATTATTAATCTAAAAATATGCAGCTACTCTTCGCCAAAACAAAACAATGTGAAAGTAAGTAAAGGCCTTTTTTATTGAGAGGCGATTTGTTATAGGTTTCAAGTTCAAAATCAAAATTTTAAATAATTAAGCAAGCTCTCATGAACTAAGAGTGTTAAATTGATTTCAAATGGAGAGATAAAATAGGGGTGGCTTAAGCAATATTCTTTGGGTAAATACGTGCATAATCCAGTCTCATTATGGAGGTAACTTGGTTGTCAAGGAGCAAGTATTCCGGTTAAAATAGCATTTATAAGCAACTTATATTGGCAGCTCTATAAACAAATGAGGCCACATCTGGCAACGAATGGAAGACTCAAAATTTTCTTGGCTTTTTACATTTAATTAGTTATTAACAATTCTAAAAACTTTTGTTAGTTTTGCCTTCTCTTAAACTTAAAACAAATCTATGCGTAACTTATTTTTTATGGGAGTGGTGGTAATTATACTAAGCAGTTGTGGCAAAACCATTAACCCAAGTATTATGTTTAAAACTCCAAGCGATTTCCCCTATACCACCGATCAAACAATAGGTAATGTGGAGTACCGAATTGCACCCTTCGACATAATTGAATTTTCGTTGTTTAGCAACGATGGTGAAAAGCTCATCGAGCGCTCCATATCCTCAGGAAATCCAAATGCCTCTTTTAACCTTTCAAACAATCAGGCCATAGAACGTGGCATACAATATGATGTAGATTTGGATGGCAATGTAAAACTTCCGCAAATTGGTAAAATAAAGATTAAAGAAATGACCATTTCGGAAGCTGAAAAAATGCTTGAAGAAAAATATTCGGTTTATTATAAAAAGCCTTTTGCAATTGTTAATGTTATAAATAGAAGAGTTATCGTATTTACTGGCACAGGTGGCTTAGGAAGGGTAATACCGTTGCAAAATGAAAACACAACACTGATAGAGGCAATAGCTATAGCTGGAGGAATAACACAAACAGGAAAAGCCAGAAAAATAAAGTTGATACGCGGTGATACACGAAACCCACAAATTCAACTTATTGATTTAAGTACAGTAGAGGGACTAAGGCAAAGCAATTTGCTACTACAGGCAAACGATATAATTTATGTAGAACCTGTACCAAGACTATCGCAGGGAATACTGGCCGAAGTTGCCCCCATAGTAGGAATCATAACGAGCGGATTACTGATCTATAATTTTATCAATCAAATTAACTCCAAATAAGGATGCCTAAAAAAAAGATAACCCAGTTTAACGAAGATTTCGATTTTCGGTTATTTGCAACCATTGCACGCAAAAATGTAATTTGGGTAATGCTTTTTATCGGAGTTTGTATGTTGTCGGGTTTTCTATTCATCCGGTATACACAACCTACTTTTGAGGCGGCATCGTTAATAAAAATTTCGAGTGAAAACAAAGCAAACAAAATATTAGATATAAGTAGCAATTACCTGAATGACGATCGTTCGCGACTTGCAAGCGAAATGGAAATGATTCGTTCAAAAGTGATTGTAGAGCGCTCATTAGTCAGATTGCCGCTCGACATCAGTTATTTTTTGCGAGGTGCCGTTCTCGATTTTGAGATGTATCGTTCTTGTCCTTTTTATATAGGGTATGAAATTAAAGATTCAAGTATTTTTGGAAGAGCTTTTAATATTGAATTTGTAGATAAAAACAACTATACCATCTCGTATAAAAATTACGATGGCAAAGAAGAATTAAAAGCAACCTATAAGGCAGACACCTGGGTTGATTTGCCGGCACTGCGCATCAAAGTAATACCCATCGATTGGCCAAGAATATTGGAACATCAGGCAACAATAAAAGGAGGCGCTTCGTATTATTTTATCTTAAATGATATGGCAGCACTTGTGCGCGATTATGCTGCTAAGTTGCAACTAACAGTGGTAAACCCTGAAGCACGCACACTGCAAATAAAATTGCAGGATTATAATGGGCCTAAAAGTTCAGATGTAGTAAATAACATAGCCAATGAATTTATCAACTACGATGTTGAGCGAAATAATGCCACTGCCAATAAAGTACTGGAGTTTATTAATAGTACTATTTTAAATGTAGAGTTACTGATGAATAATAGCGAAGATTCATTGCAGGACTTTAAAAAGGAAACTAAAGTTTTTACACCAGCAGGTACTATTACCAACTTGCAAAATCAGTTTAATGCTTTGCATCAAACATTAATCAATGCGCAGTTGGAATACAGCATTTACGATGATCTAAAAAAAGAATTATCCTTGAGCAAAGAACCCAATCAAATGGTGTTGTCACTCTTTGGTATTCGCGATGAGGGAGGTATAGGAGATTTACTTGAGCAGTTAGTAATGATGATGAATGAAAAAAATCGCATGTTGGCACAAACAACAAGCGAAACCAGTTCGTATAAGTTGCTCGATACACAAATTCAGTCAACTGTAAGTTTTATTGTAAGGTCAATAATTAATCAGCAAGAAATTATTAACGCAAGAATTCAAGCTACACGCAAACAAATTGGAGAAATAGAAGGTCTTGTAAATAAGTTGCCGGAGCAAGAAGCTCGATTTGCCAGGCTTGAACGATTGTTTAATGTAAACGAAAAATTCTATGAACTCTTACTAGAGAAAAAGGCTGAGTTTTCAATTATTAAAGCAGGGTATGTAGCAGAAAATATTATACTTGAACAAGCAGCAGCGCCTCGCTATCCTGTTTCGCCAAAGAAACCATTAATTCTAAGTACCGCCTTATTGTTAGGTATTTTTTCAAGTTTTATTCTCATAGTGAGTAAGTACCTTATGTACAACGAAATTACCTCACTTGACGAAATTGGACAATATACCGATGCTGCATTATTGGGAATAGTTCCAAAGTATAAGCGCGCAATTCCTATTTCACAATTATTGGTTGATAAGAATCCCAAATCCATAATTTCGGAATCATTTAGGAGTATTCGAACTAACTTACAATTTATCAATGTAGAAGGCCCTAAGAAAGTAATGGCGGTAACTTCAACCATTTCAGGTGAAGGAAAAACGTTTAATGCTATTAATCTTGCTGGGGTTATAGCTTTTTCAGGAAAACGGGTAATAATTCTGGATCTCGATTTGCGCAAGCCTAAAATTCACCTTGGCTTTAATGCTGAGAATCTGCGTGGGGTTTCAACAATTTTGATAGGCAAAGATTCGGTAGAAAATTGCATTATCCATAGTTCGCTTGAAAATCTCGATTTTATTACTGCAGGCCCAATTCCTCCCAACCCTTCAGAGCTTATTCTTGCCGCACGCATGGATGAAATGATTGTTAAGCTTAAGGAAAGTTATGATATGATAATTATTGACCTTCCGCCTGTTGGAATAGTCAGTGATGGAATTCCAATTATTCAAAAAGTTGATTATCCAATTTATATTGTTCGAGCAAACTATTCTCGAAAAATGTTCATTCACAATATCAATAAACTAATGGATGAGAATAAGATTTCAAGATTAGCTGTTATATTGAACGGTGTCGAAATGTCGAAACTCAAATATGGCTATGGCTATGGGTATAGCTATGGCTACGGGTATGGCTATGGGTATGGCTACGGGTATGGCTACGGGTATGGCTATTACGAAGAAGACGCACAAGACAATTCCCTGATGGGAAGAATTAAGTCTTCAATTCCATTTCTTAATAAGAGCGACTCTTAAGTTGAAGTAATTTATGCTGGTTGAAAAATTTCAGATAGATGGATTGCTTTTACTTGCACCGAGAATTTTTGAGGATAATCGCGGGCATTTTTTTGAATCTTATAACAAACTAAGATTTATGGAGGTAGGTGTTACAGATGACTTTGTTCAGGATAATGAGTCTATTTCGCAAAAAAATGTTTTGCGAGGGTTGCATTTTCAATGCCCACCTTATGCTCAGGCTAAGCTAATTCGTGTTGTGCAAGGCAGCGTGCTCGATGTGGTGGTAGATTTACGGAATTCATCGCCTTCCTACGGCAAGCATATCTCATTTGAACTTACTGCCAACAAGGTACAGTACCTTTATATTCCGGTTGGCTTTGCACATGGATTTTTGACATTGGAAGACAATACAATTTTTCAGTATAAGTGTTCAGAATATTATAAGAAAGAAGCAGAGAGTGGAATTGTTTGGAATGATGCTGATTTGGCTATCGCCTGGAAAATATCGAACCCACTCTTAAGCGAAAAAGATTTAGACCTACCATTGTTTTCCAAGATGGTTAAAGTCTTTTAAAAAAATGCAAGACATCAATACATCCATACTACACACCAGTACCTTTCTTATTTATGGAAGCTATTTTATTTTTTCGCTTCTGTTTTCCTTTTTATTAAATAAGTTGTTTTTGAAATTCAGCGATACACTAGGAACAAAAAATAATGGAGCAGGAGAGGTGATACGATGGAGTGCCACAACCAAACCGGTATTAGGAGGTTTGTCTTTTTATATACTTTTCCTTATGTCGGTGGCCATATACTTTGCCTTTTTTAATACCGGTGTCAATGTGAGCACGGTTAGCAATTCGTTTATTGGAATTATTCTGTCGATGGCTGTAGGTTTCTTAGTGGGTCTTGCCGATGATGCCTATAACACCAAGCCTTTTCTGAAGTTTTCTGCTCAGTTTGCTTGTGGCTTTATTTTAATTGCAACAGGGGTGTACATAAAAATATTCGATAATAATTACATCAACTATGCCTTAACCATGTTTTGGGTAGTAGGAATTATGAATAGTGTAAATATGCTCGATAATATGGATGGAATAACAACCACTGTTTCTGCTTTCATTATGTGTGCATTTTTTGGGTCTCATTATTTTACATAAGGATTATAATAACCTGCATTTGATAATCATTACCGGTGTACTTGCTTCACTTTGCGGATTTTTATACTTTAACTGGAACCCAAGCAAAATGTATATGGGAGATACCGGCAGTCAGTTTCTGGGCGTGTTTCTTTCAGCATTTGGTATCATTTATTTTTGGAACGACTACTATGTTGATCTTTCAGCCGATTTTTCGATAATGAAACGAGTACTTACGGTGGCAGTTGCATTTGTATTGCCCATAGTAGACACTACGGTGGTTGTTGTTAATCGATTGCGGCAAGGGAAATCGCCATTTGTTGGCGGTCGCGATCATACTACGCATAGCCTTGCTTACATGGGTTTGACGGATAAGCAAGTGGCTATCGTGTTTGCAATTATTGCTGCTAACTCAACCATCATGTTGCTTTTTATTAAATACTTTATCAATGCCTGGAACAAAAATTATGAAGTAATTTTTGCCATCTATTTTATAGCATTGCTATTGTTTTTCTTTTATGCAGCCAACCGAAAAATGATAATGGAAAAACGTGACACGGATAAAAGCAAAGGGGCAACAAAAATTAAAGTTGCATAAAAGCTGCAAGTTTATTTTTCTCTAAATATTTTGTCTTATCAATTGTCGTTTTGGCTTCTATCAAAAATTTTAATTGTTAAAAGCCCGACAATAAATCCACCGATGTGCGCGGCATACGCAACCCCATCCGATTTGCCACCAAGCATGCCAAGACCACTTACAATTTGAAATCCAATCCAAATACCTAGCGCCCAAATAGCTTTCAAGGGAGAGATAAAACGTAATACTAAAACATAAACCGTATTGCGAGGAAACAATAAAAGGTAGGCACCCAATACAGCAGAAATGGCGCCTGATGCGCCAAGACTTGGCATTTGAGAATTTTGTGCTAGTAATTGGGTAGCAAATACATGACTAAGTGAAGCAATTATTCCGGTGAGCAAATAAAACAGAATGTAGCGCACATGCCCCAAACGGTTTTCAATATTATCGCCAAATACAAAAAGGTAAAGCATGTTTCCGCCAAGGTGTGCCCAACCTCCGTGCATAAAAATGCTCGTAATTAATGTGCCCCAAACCGGAATCGGTGTTTCGGCAAGCCCCGGTAATCTCCATTGGTGACCGGTAATTTCATCAATAATGATTTTCGAGTCGGTTATAAGATCGCGCCCCGTCAGGATTTCGGCAGGTACGCAAGAAAAAGCGTAGGTGAAACCATCATTGGCCCCATGCCCTGCAATACAACAAATACAAAAATATTAATTGCAATAAGTGTGTAGTTTACAAAGGGGGTGATAATTCTGTCTGAATTATCATCATACAATGGCATCATCGTCCAACAGTTTTAAGAATCAAATAACGCGATTTTTCTCCGAAGCAAGGATGTATCTCATTGTGTTAATAACCCCCAAAAAAAATTCATGTACGTACATGTAATTTTGTATTTTTGCGCCCTTAATTTTAAAAATCGAAATCAAAAAAAATGAAAAAGAACATTTCAGTATTGACCGTGCTAGCATTAGTGGCAAGCACAATTTTTATCTCTTGTGGCGGAAGTGGAAGCGAAACAGCTACCACAGACTCTACAGCAACTACAGCTGGAGAAGCTATGACTTTGAATGTAGATCCTGCATCAAGTTCAGTTAATTGGATGGGCGAAATGCTTGGCGTTTATTCGCATAGCGGAACAGTAAAACTGAGCAGTGGCGAAGTTATGCTTGCTGGTACGAATGTAACCGGTGGTAAATTTACTGTTGATATGAAAAGCATTAACCCTACCGATAGCAATTACAATGCTGCGGAAGGTCATACTGCTGACAAGTTGGTGGGACATTTAGCAACTGGGGATTTCTTTGCTGTTGACAGCATCCCAACTGCTTCATTTGAAATCACAAAAGTAGAAGGCAATGTGGCAACCGGTAACCTAACAGTTCGTGGCAAAACCAACGAAGAGCAAGTTAAAGACATTACCGTTACCCAGGAAGGTGATGCTTATAAAGTTTCAGGTAACCTTACCTTCGATCGTCAGAAGTATGGTGTAGCTTACAAAGCTGCTAAGGATATGGTACTTAGTGATAATATTGCTTTGAAGATTGACTTGATGGCACGCAAGTAATTATCATTTTTTATTATAGTTAAAAAAAATACCGGAGCATTGCTCCGGTATTTTTTTTGTGCTTCAGCACTTTATTATAAAAGAAATTTATCGGCTGAGGTAATTCGTTCACCCACTGGAAATTATCCTAATCCTTGCAACTGCTTTTCTAAGATTGCAATTTTTCCCTCGGCATCCGATTTCTTTTTTTGCTCCATAGCAATTACTTCAGGCTTGGCTTTGGCAGTAAATTTTTCGTTGCTAAGCTTAGCATCAAGCGATTTCAAAAAGCCTTTTAGGTATTCTATTTCCTTGCCTATTTTTTCGCGCTCAGAGGCTGCATCTATTTTTCCGGATAATGGAATAAAATATTCAGTTTGATTAATAATAAATGTAGCTGCATTATCAATAGCAGCATCTACGTAATCTATACCGCTAATGTTGCCTAGTTTCTTAATCATCTCTTCCATCGCAATTGACTTCTTTGATTTAATCATCAATTGCAAAGCATCTTTGGGCGACAACTGCTTTGAAGCACGTATGTTTCTAATTTGAATAACTACTTGCGATGTTTCTTCAAAATCTTGTATCACTTTTGCATCAGCAGTTACGGCTGTGGGCCAGGATGAAACTACAATGCATTCGCGCGTATCGCGTGTGCGGGCAAGATGCCATAACTCTTCGGTAATAAATGGCATAAATGGATGTAACAACTTGATAGAGTCTTCAAACAGTTTAATGGCTTCGTTATACAACCATTGTGATACCGGTGCAGCTTGTCCATCCTTGTATTCGGGTTTAACCATTTCTAAAAACCATGCGCAGAAATCATCCCAAAGTAATTTGTAACTAGTGAGCAGCGCATCATTGATGCGTAACTTATCATAGAATTCGTTTAGTTCATTAATTACAAGTGATAGTTTGTTACGATACCATTGCACACTCTGAGTTTCGAGCAGGGTTGGTTGGGCCTCGGTATCCACTTCCCAGCCATAAATTAATCTAAACGCATTCCAGATTTTGTTGGCAAAATTTCTTCCCTGTTCGCATAAGCTGTCATCATATAATAAATCATTTCCTGCAGGTGAGCATAGCAACATGCCTACACGCACGCCATCGGCACTGTATTTCTGCATCAATTCAATAGGGTCGGGGCTATTGCCCAACGACTTACTCATTTTGCGGCCTTGCTTATCGCGAACAATGCCGGTGAGGTAAACATTATTAAAAGGACGCTCGTTGCGGTATTCATATCCTGCAATAATCATTCGTGCAACCCAAAAGAATAATATCTCTGGGGCAGTAACCAAATCATTGGTTGGATAATAATAGTTGATGTCTGCATTAGCAGGATCTTTAAATCCATCAAACACGCTTATAGGCCATAACCATGATGAAAACCAGGTGTCAAGCACATCTTCGTCCTGCGCAATGTCTTTTGCACTGATCGTAATTCCTTTTTCGGAAAAAAGTTTTATTGCCTCATCGGCTGTTTTAGCAACCACAAATTCGCCATCATTTGTATACCATGCCGGTATACGTTGGCCCCACCACAATTGACGCGATATGCACCAGTCATGCACATTGGCCATCCAGTGTTTATAGGTGTTAATGTATTTATCGGGCACCAGCTTAATGTTTCCATTTAATACATTGGCTAGTGCAGGTTGCGATACTTTATCCATTTTTAGAAACCATTGCATACTTAGCTTTGGTTCTATGGCTGCATCGGTGCGTTCGCTATAACCTACCTGGCTTTTATAATCTTCAATCTTTATAAGGTACCCGGCAGTTTCCAGCTCTTTAGATATTTTCTTGCGTGCCACAAATCTATCCTCATTCACATAGCGCCCTGCACGTTCGTGCATGGTGCCGTTTTCATTTAATACATCAATCGTTTGCAATTTGTGTTTTACACCAAGGGCATAGTCATTGGCATCATGCGCAGGGGTAACTTTCAATGCACCGGTTCCAAATTCTATGGTTACATAATCATCACAAATTATGGGTACTTTTCTTCCTGTAAAAGGAACCATAACAAACTTACCATGGAATTTCTTGTAGCGTTCATCTTCGGGATGAACGCACACTGCCGTATCACCCAAAATTGTTTCTGGTCGCACGGTGGCAATGGTAATATAATTTCCCGTTTCGAATTTTTTATTTAATTCATCCGCATCATCCGGATTAAAATGCTCTTCCATATCAACCACAGGATACTGCACGTAATAAAGTTTTTGCATTACTTCTTTGCGAATAACCTCTTCATCGCTAACGGCAGTTAGGCCTTGCGGGTCCCAGTTTACCATCCGCACTCCACGATAAATTTGACCTTTTCGATATAAGTCAATAAATACTTCTATTACTGCTTCGCTCAGGTCATCTTCCATGGTAAAGCGCGTGCGCTCCCAGTCGCATGACGCACCAAGTTTTTCAAGTTGCTTTAGTATGATGCCTCCATATTTTTCTTTCCACTCCCATGCATGTTTCAAAAATTCTTCCCGTGTCAAATCCTTTTTGTTAATTCCTTTTTCTTTTAACATGGCCACTACCTTGGCTTCGGTAGCAATCGAAGCATGATCGGTACCCGGCACCCAACAGGCATTTTTATTCATCATGCGTGCCCTGCGAATGAGCACATCCTGAATCGTATTATTAAGCATATGGCCCATGTGTAATACACCCGTAACATTAGGCGGAGGTATTACAATCGTGTATGGCTCACGCTCATCAGGTACTGAGCGAAAAAATTTTTGCTCCAACCAATGGGCATACCATTTGTCTTCTACTTGTGCTGGATCGTATTTACTTGCTATTTCGTGCTTACTCATAAACGGTTCGTTTTGCGGGCAAATATATTGATTATAGAATCAATAGAAATTCGGTAGTGAGCAAAACATGCCTATCATGCGAATAAGTTTATGCATGTACCACTTTAAGAGCTGACTATAACAAATAAAAAAAATAAGAGCCAAACGGTTTACACAGCGGTGGGTGTTTTTACTACACTTTTATATTTCGAGAACTGACAAATAACTGCCACTGGATAAGAACTACTTCAATGATATTGGGATAAGCTCGTGTTGGTTCTAACTTGTCACTACATGGCTTTCATTTTTTTATAATGTGATAACCTTTTATTCGTGTACTTTTGCATACAGAAATAGATTATTAAATTGAATCGTAAAGATTTTTTAAAGACTATGGCCTTGATTCCTGCTGCCGGTTCTATTCTCGATGTAAAAGTATTCGGAAGCATTGCTTTGGGATTTAGTAATACTGCGCGTATGCCGGTATTATTTTTAGGTCATGGCAGCCCCATGAATGCGATTGAAGAAAATGAATTTGTTAGAGGCTTTCGTACCGTGGCATCTGAAATTGCATCGCCACAAGCCATCCTATGTATTTCGGCACATTGGGAAACTAAAGGAACTTTTGTTACGGCTATGGATCATCCACGAACGATTCAAGATTTTGGTGGTTTTCCACAGGCATTATTTGATGTGCAATACCCCGCTCCTGGTAGTGCGTTACTAGCGCAAACTACTAAAGAGATGGTTACAGCAACTGAGGTTGGTATGGATCATCAATGGGGCCTTGATCATGGAGCGTGGAGTGTAATAAAACAAATGTATCCCAAGGCAAACGTGCCGGTAGTGCAGTTGAGCCTTGATTATACAAAGCCTCCGCAATATCATTACGATCTTGCAGTGCAACTTGCTGCGCTGCGCAGCAAGGGAATTTTGATAATAGGAAGTGGCAATATGATACATAACCTTGGCCTCGTTGCCTGGGATAAATTAAACGAAAAGGAGTTTGGTTATGATTGGGCCTTGGAAGCACAGGCTAGTATGAAAAAGTTTATTCATCAAAAGAATCACCAATCGTTAATAAACTATAACAAACATGGCCGTGCATTTGAGTTGTCAATTCCTACTCCTGAACATTATTTGCCATTATTATATATACTTGCATTGCAAGACAAGGATGAACAACCTCAATTGTTTAATGATAAAGCAATAGGTGGAAGCCTTACTATGACATCAGTTAGAATCGATAAAGTTTAAATAATATGAAGAAAATCTTTAGTGCATTATTAGTTTTGCTTGCAACAGCAACCTTTGCTCAAACAGATGATGATACCGATAGCAGCATATACTACTTAATACAAACGCCTCAGGAAAAATCAGATAATCCGCCCATGATAGTTTTGCTACACGGTTTTGGAAGTAACGAAGAAGATCTTTTTTCTTTAAAAGAGGTTTTGCCGAAAAATTATTATATCGTTTCGGTACGTGCTCCATTTAAAATGGAAGAGGGGAGTTATATGTGGAGCAGTTTGAGTGTGGAGAATAAAAAAGTTAAGTCGAATCCTGTTGAAGCACTGGCAAGTTGCGACTCGCTAATAAAATTGATTGCTCGCATTAAAGAAAAATACCAATTAGGTAACAGCCCCGTGTATTGGATGGGATTTAGCCAGGGCGCTATGATGTGCTACACGCTGGCAATTGTAAAAAAAATGCCAATGACCGGATTAATAGCTATGAGCGGCCGAATGAACGATGAAGCCAAGGCTGCCCTTACTGGGTTTACGCCTGATGCCTCGCTAAGGGTTTTTATTTCTCATGGAAAACAGGATGAAGTAATATCAATTCAACTAGGCATGGAAGCCAACAACTTGCTCAAAGAAAAATTAAAATTTGTTCAGTTTAAAGAATATGAAGCGGGTCATGAAATAAATGAGGCTATGCTTAAAGATTTGGTTGAATGGCTCAAGTGATTTTTATTACCTGAAACAAAATACACAATACTTGTCTTTGAGGTTTACTTTTTCTTTTTCCAATCTTTTACCTTTTCGTTTTTTACACATTGCGTAGGCAAGGTGAGATTTTCGGCTACACATAGTTTTGTGTCTGGTTGTAAATGCTGACATAATGCTTCAAAGGTAGCCTGGTTGCGGTAATTGGTTTCTATTATTAGTTGGGTTTGGTGTTTTTGTTCCGATTCTTTTTCGAGCGATTTTATTTTTTGAGCAAGCAATTCTTTCTCTTTTGGCAAGTATCCATGAAAAGCAAATTGTTGTCCTCCAAGACCCGAAGCCATTAATGCTAGCATTAATGAAGTATAGCCCGGCAATGGAATAACACCCAAAGATATCTCATGTGCCTGCATTACTGCTCTTGCTCCAGGATCAGCTATGGCTGGCATGCCCGATTCACTCAACAAACCAATGTCATTTTCATTGCCATGGTCTTGCAAAAAATTTTTAAAATCCTGTTGTGGGTTGTGCTTATCAATTTCCAAAATAATTAGTTCTGATTGTGGGTGATTGATGTTGCAATTCTTTAAAAATTTGCGGGCCGATTTTTCGCGTTCCGCTATAAAGTGTTTGATATGTTTAAATTGATCTATCACACTTGGTGCAATAAAACTAACATCATATTCATCGCTAAGGCTGCAAGGAATAAGAAAGAGCCTGCCTGCCATGTCCTAAGCGTTTTCTTTGATGAGCCTGTCTATAACTTTGTCGCAGGCATCGTTCAAGAGCGTATAGGTGGCTTCAAAATCTTTTTCGGTGCCGTAGTATGGATCTGGAACGCTGAGCATATCGTGCCCTGCATACGTTAGTAGCAATTCGATTTTTTTTGCCTGCCGGTCGGTTTGAGCGTACTCTAGCAAATCGCGTTTGTTGTTTTCGTCCATCACAAATATTTTTTGAAACTCCGAAAAATCAGAAGGCAAAAACGGCCGGCTACGCTGAGAACTAATATCTATTCCCTTGCGTTTCATTTCGGCAATAGCACGCTTATCGGGCTTATCGCCCTGATGCCATGATGATGTACCCGCACTATCAACCTTCCAGTTTAATTTGAGTTGTTTTATCTTGTCTTTAAATATACCCTCGGCCATTGGAGAGCGACAAATATTACCCAAACATACCATTAGAATTTTCATACAGCTTGCTTCCTTAAAATTTGCGGCAAAGTAATTTCATAAACATACATCTATCAAGGATTTTAAAATAAATATTTCTTAATCGGTTTTATACAGTTGTTCTATTGCATTGGTAGGATTAATTTGATTTCTATTACAAATAACCTGCTCGCTTCCATGTATCCTTTCTTTTATATGTAATTGAACGTAAGATATTTCTTCGCTATTATGCTTGTCTTCACTACCAATCGCTTTTTCGGTTCCATTGGTTTATTGTTGCCTTTGTCGCAAGTACCCATATATTTGCCCTCAACATTTTTCAATTGAAGTATAACTCCTCTTTTCAATTTATCCTCTTGTACCTGCTGTGGTGGGTAGTGTGGACATTTATCTTTGCTTATACCTTAAACACCATAGGAATTAAATTTTCGCAAGCGATAGCCGATAGTGCTATTACTCATTTATTATTGGCCATGGCTGGTTTTGCAATTTTTAACGTATCGCGATTTTTAACCATACAGCGCACCAATGCCATTTATTTAATGCTCTATTTAGTGTTGATGATAGTGTTGGTTAATTATTTAGGCGATTACGTAATTACCAATTATATCAACGATAACTTCAATAAATTCTTTTATGGATTTACTGTGCCGTCACGGTACATGTATACTACGCTTATGTTATTATTGGTAGCGGTTAGCAGCGGCCTTCGGCATTACTATGCCGAAGAAAAGGAATTTGAGCGTAGAAAAAATGAATTAACCTTGTTGCAGCGTGACGCTGAATTATCAGGCCTTCGCATGCAATTACAACCACACTTTTTATTTAATAGCCTTAATTCA
The DNA here is from genome assembly GCA_016714535.1 of Bacteroidota bacterium. Taxonomy (NCBI): domain Bacteria; kingdom Pseudomonadati; phylum Bacteroidota; species Bacteroidota bacterium. The sequence goes on along the minus strand of JADKDR010000001.1, from coordinate 195,289 downwards.
ATTTCGGCATTGGCAGGCAGTAAAACCGATGATGCCCGTAGGATGATAGAATTGCTAGCAGACTTTTTGCGAGGCTCTCTTGCACAAGATCATATGCAACGCGTTTCTTTAAAAAACGAATTGCAACAAATTGGTCGTTATCTTGAAATTGAAAAAGTGCGTTTTGGCAACCGGCTAGCAGTAGCATACCAAATTGACGAAGCATGTCATGAAATGAATCTCCCTTCGCTTATCCTGCAGCCATTGCTCGAAAATGCCATTAAGTTTGGACTCTATGGCAATACAGGCACCGTAACCATTACCATTATTGCCGAAGAAATAAAACAAAACCTGGTTTTGTCAATCATCAACCCAATTGGTGAGGAGGATATTAACACGCATAAGGGAACAGGCTTTGGAATAAATGCTGTGCAACGAAGACTTGCCTTACTCTATCACCGCAACGATTTATTTGAAGTGCAAAAATCTGGGGGAGAGTTTGTTGCAAAAATTACCATTCCACAAGCTTCATGATACGCACGTTATTAATAGACGATGAGCCACTTGCACGTGCGTTGCTTCGCGAATTTCTCGAGGGCATTGAGGATATGGAAGTAGTTGGTGAATGTGAAGATGGCTTTGAAGGAGTAAAGGCAATTACCAAATCGAAACCTGATTTAATTTTATTGGATGTGCAAATGCCAAAGATTAATGGTTTTGAAATGCTTGAATTGCTTGATAATCCTCCCCATGTTATTTTTATTACTGCATTTGACAGTTACGCCTTACGCGCTTTTGAAGCAAATGCGATAGATTATGTACAAAAGCCGGTTTCGAAACATCGCCTTGAAAAAGCTGTGCAGCGTGTCAAAGAAAAAATTACGGCTAATACCAAACCCCTTGCCATATCGATGACAGCTCAGGCCGGAGAAAAAACAGAATTGTTGTTAAGTTTAATGGCAATATCAAAATAATTCCTGCGGAAGAAATTTTTTACATTGAAGCATTTGACGACTACGTTAAAATATTTACCGAGAAGGATTATTTTTTAAAAAAGAAAACGATGAGCGAATTAGAAGTTCAACTCAGCGAGACAGAGTTTATTCGTTGTCACCGATCGTTTATTATTCAACTAAAAAAAATAACGCGGGTAGAACCATACGAGAAATCAAAATACCTGGCTCTGTTAACTAATGGAAAAAAAATTCCCATTAGCCGTGCAGGTTATGCAAGGCTGAAGGAGATGCTTGGTATATAGTTTTTTTTTCATTTCGTTCCTTGTGTAAATTAATTTGTTACCTTGGTGCTTCCTAAAATAATAACATCATGAAGAAGATTTCACTGTGCCTACAGCTTATTATATATTTAAGTAGCACGGTTTATTGCGCTGTAGACCTTGCAGTAACAAATGTAAAATCCTCTTCACCTCAGGGAGGTACAAGCAGCAATGCTGTTATCACTATTAGGAATGCAGGCAATACTCCCATTTCAAATTTTCAATACTCCTATAAGTTGAATGGAGTTCAAAGCAATATTGCAACGTATGCATTTACCATTCAGCCTAATGACTCGGTAACCTTATCTGCAAGTACTTTTACAGTACCAATGTCAAATTTCACCTTGTGTGGAATTGTAAATTCTCCGCTCGACCTTCTTAAAACAAACGATACCATCTGCAAACTAATCACACTTGCAAGCGATACTGTGACTGTGCCTTTTACCGAGAATTTTGACGATCCCAATTTTATTCCATGGTACACCTTTAGCAATAGTTATGGGCAAAGCAGTTGGGAACATGGTTTGCCAAGTTATGGTGTTACTAATAGTACTCACTCAGCACCTTCTAGTTACGATATTAAACTAACCCAACCTTACTTAATCAACAATGACGAGTTTCTCGTTACTCCGTTTTTTAATGTAACCGGCCATGCAAATAGTGTCATCGAGTTTTGGATGAATTACGATGTAGAAACAAGCTACGATGGAATGCGAGTTGAATACAGTACTAACGGCACCTTGTGGCAAGTACTTGGCGGATATCTTGACCCACAAGGCTTGAATTGGTATAATGAACCTCAATTAGTTTCAAGCGGGTTGCCGGCAATTTCGGGAAGTTCTGGTACTTGGATAAAGGCACGTTACAAGTTGGGGATGCTTAATCTTAACAGTCATGTTAAATTTCGTTTTGTGTTTAATAGCGATAATATTTTCCAGATGGATGGCATTTCAATAGACGATTTTCAAGTGTACTATTATCCATCAATTGATGCCGAATTGCTTTCCTTAAACAATCCTTCATACCCTATTTCTACTGCCTTTCCTATTTCAATTTCTGTTACAAACAATGGTACTGCGCCCTTACAAAATATTCCCGTTGGTTATTCTATAGACGGAGGGGCGGTGGTTAATGGCATAGTAGCAGGACCATTGGCATCAGGCGCCACCACCAGTTATAATTTTCCTCAGGTTACAACCACTGTTGGTAAGCATGAAATTAGGGCATTTACTTTAGCAACAAATGATTCACTCCCCGGCAACGACACCCTGATAAAAAAAATTTTTGTAAGGCAGTTACAAGCCACTCCTTATTTTGATGATTTTGAAGGCGCCAATAATGGTTGGTATACCGATGAACTAGGAGGCATCAATACCAAATGGGAATTAGGAACTCCTACATGGGGTAGTACAAATACATGCCATAGTGGTACTAAATGTTGGGATGTAAATTTAAATGTTCCATACACTAACAATGCAACTGTAACTTTAAACTCTCCGCTTTTTTATCTTCCTGATTTGCCCGGCATCACCATGGAATTTTGGATGAACTTTTGTAATGGTGAATCTGTTTTTCTCGAATATACGTATGATTCTACCTATTGGTATTTGATTAATACATATACCGGTCTTGCATGCGGCTGGACTAAGCATTCCATAAATTTGCAAAATATTGCATTTGGTAGCAATGTGCAATTTAGATTTCGGTTTGCGAGTAACAACAGCCTGCCTAATGGAGATGGAGTGTCTATAGATGATTTCAAGATAATCGCTCCTCCATCAAACGATGTTGCTTTAGATTATTTTCGATATCCAAGAGCGATTACGTATAACTTTGGAACCATGCCCGTTGTACTTAATATTACCAACTTTGGTGTTGATCCTATCATAAATTGTAATTTTATAACCGAACTAGATGGCATACTACAATCAAATACTGGCAAGGCACTTTCGTTACAATATCTTGAACAAACGAGTGTTCAATTGCCATCAATAAATTGTAGTAACGGTAACCATATACTACGAGTGTTTATTAATTATCCTACTGATGCTAATCATGCAAACGATACTATTTCTATTCCGTTTGCCATGAATGCTATTACCTACACTGCATTGCCTTATCAGTCAGATTTTGAGACAGGGCTGGGGTTATGGTTTAGCGAGGCCTTCGGAATTTCGTCTACCAATTGGGAGTTTGGCACACCCAGTTATGGTGTTACTACTGGTGCATATTCAGGAATAAATTGCTGGGATGTTAATTTAAATGTACCATACACAAGTGGTGCCGAAACTTATGTTTACTCCCCCATATTTGATTTTACAAATGCGTATGCACCGCGTTTTTCAAGCTGGCTTAATTATAGGACCGATTGGTATAACGATGGTGCGTTTCTAGAGTATACCACCGATGGAGGCACCTGGAATTTGATAGGCTCAGCAATCGATACGGCCGGCATCAATTGGTACACGGCAAACTCTTATGTAAATAATCATAACGCCTGGACTAATGAATCTTTTGGATGGCAAAATGCACAATACAATCTAGAACTACTTTCCTTATCAGGCCCGGTGCAGTTCCGCTTTGGTTTTATTAGTTCAGCATTTGGAGGTACCTACGATGACGGTGTATCTATTGACGACTTTAAAATTTCAGTTGCCTTGCAACAAGATGCTGGCATAGCATACGTGCTCGAGCCCGGGTTGGTGGCTACAGCCAATACTATGCTAACGCCTAAGGTTATCCTTTCTAATAATGGAAGCTTAACGCTTAATAGTGTAGAGATTAAATATATGCTAAACAACATATACATGAATAGTTATTCCTGGACCGGGAGTCTCAATTATGGTGATACCCAAACGGTTACGCTACCGCCTTTCAATGTGCCTGTAGGTATCAATACCTTTAAGGCTTATGTTGATTGGGGATTGGATATTAATAAATTTAACGATACCGCTTTTGCTGCTTTTAATGGAATACTTTCGTACAATGCTCCTTACATTGATAATTTTGATTCTGCTACTAGTGGATGGTTTATTAATAGCGGCAATTTGAATAGTAAGTGGGAATATGGAAGTCCCAGTTTTGGGCAAACAAATTCTTGTTATAGTGGTAACCAATGTTGGGATATTAATTTGTATGCAGGCTATAAGATTTTTGGAAATTCAACATTGACTTCTCCCTTTTTTAATTATATAGGATTACAGAATAGTAAGCTAGGGTTTTACTACAACACCAATACGGAGTATGGGGCCGATGGGCTGCGACTTGAATTTACTACCAATGGCAAGGATTGGAATATACTTGGTGGAATAGGGCAGGGTACAAATTGGTATAATTCATATTTGTGGGACAATCAACCGGGATGGTCATTTAATTCGCAAGGATGGAAATTTGCCATACTACCTACACCTTTTCTAGATGGGAATAACCTGGTACAATGTCGCTTTCGTTTTATTTCGGACTTGTCTATTAATATGGATGGGGTAACAATTGATGATTTCATGATATCAGATGTAGTAGCTTTTGATGAGCAAAGTACGAATGATAAATTGATGATTTGGCCCAATCCTGCCAACGATAAAATTTATTTTTCAGGAATAGAAGAGGCACTTGCAAAAGTTTCAATCTTTAATGCAAAAGGTGAATTGGCAATTGAAACGCAGATCAATAACAAAGATTTTATTTCAGTTGAATTATTGAAAAGCGGCATCTATCTGGTAAAGGTAGTTGAACGTAATGCTGTAAAAACAGTTCGTTTAGTGAAATAGTAATTTCCTAGGCGCTAAAACGTTAACGGTGAGTGTATATGATGTCAACTTTTTTTTTGTTCAGGTTAAAAGGCAGCATATAAGCATACAAGATATTAAGATTACTGGCCTTGATACTCTTGTTTAAAATGACAGCATTATTTAGCAAAGTTTGAATAAGAACCTAGTTGCAAATTTAGGTTGGCCATTAATTAAAACTAACATAGGACAGGGCATGGCCGAAACACCTTCGTGTTGAGCAATTATTGGGGTTTATTAACTTTGTGTGATATTTTACTGTATGACTACAGTGCAGTGTACTTGATATTATGTACTAAAATCAAATTTTCTACATTTGCCCTCCCAATTTAATCAAGTATGCGATTAGTATTAATAACAATGTGTTTTATAATAGCTGCGTGCAAATCAGGAGGAGGTGAAGAACGCATTTCACCGGATGTTGTAAACAATCCTGCTTCTGCCGAAGGTACTAAGGATACCGATATGCCCGAAATGGAGTTTGAAACAACCCGACATGATTTTGGCGAGCTCAAAGATGGCGATGTAGTGGAGTATTCCTTTAACTTTACCAATACTGGACAATCGGATTTAGTTATTGCTACCGTACTTAGCAGTTGTGGTTGTACCACACCTAACTATACCAAAGAGCCTATAAAGCCCGGAGAAAAAGGAAAAATTGATGTACAATTTAATTCTACCGGCAAAACCGGCACAGTAAGCAAGACTATTTCGGTGAAAACAAATGCGGTTCCAAGCACTCGCATATTAATTATTAGTGCTGAGGTCTATCCTAAAGAGTAATTTTATTTTTTAATTAATGAATATGAATTTGATTTTAAGCGTAATGCTTCAGGCACAAAGCGGAGGCAGCACATGGAGTTTTGCATTGATGATGATACTTATGTTTGGTATCATGTATTTTTTTATGATTCGTCCGCAGATGCGCAAAGCAAAGGAAGAAGCAAAGTTTATTGGCGAAACAAAAAAAGGAGATCGTATAGTTACACTCGGTGGCATACATGGTAAAATTGTTGATGAAGACGAGCGTACTTTTTTGGTTGAAGTGGACAGCAATGTGCGCATTCGTTTTGAGCGCAAAGCAATCTCTGCTGAAGCTACTGCTGCTATGCGCAAGGCTAAAGGTATAGCGGAATCATCCGATACAAAAAAGTAAATCGCAGTATTGAGGAAAATGAAACTACCCGGACGCAAGGTCTATATATTTTTGCTGTTTGTACTTGTTGCTGCGTTCGTGTGGGTGCTTCATGCATTGAGCAGGCCGGCACAGGATAGTTTTGTTTTTACGCTTAAATATACCAATCCGGTTTATTCTGAAACAGGAGCATTGCAAAAAAAGGTGACTGCAACTATTGCCGGCAGAGGATATGATTTACTTTACGTAAAATGGAATTATCCAAGTCCAGAAATTGTTATCGATTTTAATAGAATAAAACCAACCGGAAAAGAAAGCAAGGTGGATTATAAAAAACTTATTACTGAGCAGTATCCGGAACTGCTTAACCATGTTTCCATAATGTCAGTAACACCGGAATCTTTTTATCTTGGTGCGGAATAACGCTCAATTAATTTACATTTGTTTTCTTATAAAATTCAAATGAAAAATCGAAGTAAACTTTCGTTACTAATTGTATGTCTATCATTTTTAATTAATAGCTTAGCGAGTGCGGCAACTGATACACTTATATTTCACAACTCAGTGTGGCGCTATCTGGATAATGGTACCAATCAAGGTAAACCATGGCGAAATCTTGCTTTTGTCGACACCAGTTGGAAATCAGGTTTTGCCGAATTGGGATATGGAGATGGGGGAGAAGCAACCGTTGTAAGCTTTGGCCCAAACGCTAAGTATAAATACATTACTACCTATTTCCGCAAAAAATTTATTGTTGAAAATCCACTGCAGTATACAACGCTTACACTGGATTTATTGCGCGATGATGGTGCAATGGTGTATCTTAATGGTACCCTTGTGTTGGCCGATAATATGCCAACTACCGGAAGCATCGGTTATAAGACACTTGCAGTAAATGATGTGATTGGTGCTGATGAAAGCACATTTTACAGCTATGCAATTCCACTATCGTTGCTTATAAGTGGCGATAATGTGTTGTGTGTAGAAATACATCAACGCAGACAAGGTAATAGTGATATAAGTTTTAATTGCCGCTTGCGTGCAGACTATACCCCTTGTACAATAGAGCCCACCAATGCTGTTTCCAATATTGGATTACTCTAGCTTACGCTAAATTGGGATACCACTGCTGCATTATATGATGTGCGATATAAGAAAGCAAACGACACAGATTGGACAGAAATGAATGATATAGCAACGAGCGCCTTTGTGCTTAGTGGTTTGTTACCGGCAACCACCTATAACTGGCAGGTTCGTAAAAATTGTTTGGTCAACAAAAGTCAATTTGCAAATGGAGGCGATTTCACAACCTTTCCTGTTTGTGATGTGCCGCTCGGATTAAAAGTTTCGTTCCCAACTGCAACTAGTGCCATCGTTTCTTTTTTACCTGTTACTGGTGCATTGTCCTATGTTGTTGAATATAGGAATATAGGAGGCTCATGGGTGTCTCAAACTATAGCCGGCACAAGCATTACACTTACAGGGTTGACACAGGCACGCACCTATGAGGTGCGTGTTGCCGCTATTTGCGCAGGAGGCAGCAGCAATTATGCACCTTCGGTATCTTTTACAACCATTCAGGTTGCGCAATTAATTGACACCATATTTTACGCAGGTACCAATTGGAAATATTTGGATAATGGCTCTAATCAAGATACAGCATGGCAGGAGCTTACCTTTAATGATCAGGCATGGCCGCAAGGAAATGCACAGTTTGGTTATGGTGATGGTGATGAAACTACCGTGGTAAGCTATGGCCCAAACAGCTCTAATAAATACGTGACTACTTATTTTCGTAAAAAATTCTATTTGGCCAATCCTTCGCAATACAGTTTTATGCGTATTCGGCTTTTACGCGATGATGGTGCCGTAGTATACATTAATGGCAATGAAGTTGCCCGCAGCAACATGCCCACCGGAATTATCAGAGATACCACACTTGCCGCATCCGCAGTAAGCGGTTCGGGAGAATCAACCTTTTATCTATTTACTTTTGCAACCAGCTTTTTGCAAAATGATACCAATGTAATTGCCGTTGAAGTGCATCAGAATTCACGAACGAGTTCCGACTTAGGTTTTGATCTCTTGCTTGAAGGAGTTACAACTTTATCAGTAACTAATTTAGTGCGCAGCCCCTACTTGCAAATGGTAACTCCTGATGCGATCACTATACGGTGGCGCACAGATTTGGCATCACCATCGCGGGTGCGATTTTCAACAGATATGGCTTTAATAAATACTGTTGATAGCAACAATACAATTTCCGAACACGAAGTGCGTATTACCGGGCTAAGTCCAAAAACGCGTTATTACTATAGCATAGGCAGCAATACCGAGGATTTGCAAGGTGATACTGCCAATACATTTGTAACCATGCCTGTATATGGAGATTCAGGTTTAGTACGTGTGTGGGTTACCGGAGATTTTGGCAACAACTCCAATAATCAGGATAGTGTTGCTAAGCGTATGGAAGAATATACCTCAAACAAGGGCACCGATTTTTGGTTATGGCTTGGTGATAACGCATACAATACCGGAACAGAAGCAGAATATACTACCAACGTGTTTGCGCGATATCCAAAGCAGTTCAAACGCATACCGGTTTATCCTTGTTTAGGTAATCATGATTATGGCAATGCAGGATATTTAGGCAGTGTGGCTATGGGATATAATGCACATTATTTTTCGGCATTTACTGTTCCTACAAATGCCGAAGCAGGAGGGTTAGCTTCAGCTACCGAAAAATATTATTCGTACAATTTTGGAAATGCCCACTTCATTGCGTTAGATAGCTATGGCTCGCTAAGCGCACCCGGAAGTCCAATGTATAATTGGTTGCAAAGTGATCTAGCTGCTAATACCATGAGATTTACTATTGTTTACTTTCACCATCCGCCTTATACGATGGGTACACACAATAGCGACAACGAAATTGAATCAATAGCCATGCGAAATAATATTATGCCCTTGCTTGAATTATATCATGCAGATGTGGTGTATAGTGGGCACAGTCACAATTATGAGCGCAGTGTGCTGATGCAGGGTCATTACGGATTGGAGCCTACTTTTAATTCTTCGCATGTAGTTGATTCTTCAACTGGAATGTTACCACACTATTTAAAATCTTCCCCTAATTTTTATGGAACGGTATATCAAGTTATAGGATGCAGCGGAAAGGGTGGAAGCGTTACCGTTCAACCTGCCTGGCCGCATAATGCAATGCTTTCTTATGCCAATACACTTTATGGAAGTGGAATTCTCGAAATTGAGGGCGACACATTGCATTCTAAATTTCTTACTTCTACCGGTGTGATTTACGATCAGTTTCGGATTGTAAAATCCGGAACACAACGTTATGGGGCCGTAACATTTTTTCAGGATAGTGAAGAGTTGATGTGCTTTCCAAATCCTTCTAACGAGCGTTGCACCGTACAGTTTAATGGAAATGAAAATGAAAAATATACGATTACCGTATATGCTTCTGATGGACGCGAGTTAGTAAGCAAACCTTACATCGCTCAATTTTCTGGAACACAACAAGTCTTATTAAATACCGATGATTTTAAGCATTTGGCAGGGATACTATTAATTAAAGTTGCGGGAAAGAACAAGTCTTATTCGTGCAAGTTGCAACGCTTATAGATAATGATTTGATAAGGGAGGTGTTTTGAAAAACTTTGAATGAATTTAGTATTGGCACATTCGAGTTTGAGGGTGCTGTCTAAGTTGGTGCTTTAGGTACGAGTAATTATGGCTTGCTCATTAATCTCTCCTTTTAACAGGGCAATAATTTAGCTGCGGAAATAGACAAATAGATGCACAGAAAAATGGCCAAAGCATCAAAAGATAAAAAACATCAAACACTAAATATTTTTTTGCCTTAGCTTTCTTATGTCAGTTTCTTACCTAGTTTTGGGTATCCAATTTGGTTTTTAATGAAGCAAAATGATATTAGAAATGCACAAGTTAAAGCTACAAGCTAGTAAATTTTTATTGCAAAAACATAGTTAGAAGCAAAAGTTGTTTAAAGTATTATTTCTATGAAAAAAAACACAAAATCTTTCCTTATTACTCCAGTATTCTCCATAAGTATACTAATTGATTAAACCGGGTTTATGGATACTAACAAAAATTCAATTTTTTAATTCAATTCATATGAATTCAAAAATAAAAATATCAAAAACTATATTTACAAACTGCTAGATTTTCCAACCACATTCAATCCCAATTTAGTTTTTACCTGACAGGATAATTTTTTTTAAAGAAGCATATTCAGCATCTATTTGTAAAGCATGCGATTCTTTTTTGGCAATAATTTCTAGTTGTGGTGGCAGCTTAATATCCATGCCAAGCGTTTGCTCTACGGTTTCTTTAAACTTTGCCGGATGCGCAGTTGACATAATAACTACGGGTCCTTGCGATTCAATTTTTTTATGCGCTGCAATTGCTACGCAAGTATGAGGGTCGGCAATATATCCATAGTTAGCATACGTTTCTTTCATGGCCACAAGTGTTTGCTCATCAGTAATGCTTACCGAATTAAAATCGGTTTTCATTTCATCCACATTGTTCTTATACAACCACTGTATACGTTCCAGGTTGCTTGGTGCACCCACATCCATGGCGTTGCTCAATGTTTGAATACTTGATTGCGGCTGATAAAATCCACTTGCCAGATAATCAGGCACTACCTTGTTTGCATTTACGGCAGCTATAAAGTGTTTAATGGGTTCGCACATTTTTAAAGCCATCAGCCCTGCCATGAGGTTTCCGAAATTGCCACTTGGCACCACCATCGTAGCTTTCTTACCTGTAGCTTCAAGCATCTGTCTGGCAACGGCTCCATAATAAATCATTTGCGGCAACAAACGACCAATGTTGATAGAGTTTGCAGACGATAAATTTACCTGGTTTGCTAAGTCTGTATCATTAAACGCTTGCTTTACCAATTGCTGACATGTATCGAAAGAGCCTTTGACTTTTACTGCTGTAATATTTTCTCCATAGGTAGTTAGTTGTTTTTCCTGCAAAGGGCTTACTTTACCCTCAGGGTAAAGTATGATAACTTCAATATTTGGTAACCTGTAAAATCCACTTGCTACAGCACTGCCAGTATCGCCAGAGGTAGCCACCAGAATTTGCAGTTTGCCTGTTTGCTGCTGCATACACCTGCTCATAATTTGCGCAATAAACCTGCCACCAAAATCTTTAAAGGCTAAGGTTGGCCCATGAAACAATTCGCACACAAATAATTTTTTTTGTAATTCAATAACAGGAAGTGGAAAATTAAATGCAGCCTCAATCATTTGGGCTATTGCTGCTTTGGTAAAGTCTTCTAAACAAAAAGGAGTGAGTAGTTCATTAGCGACTTCTTTTAGCGAGCATGCATCTGTGCGCTTGCTAATATCTTTAAAATCAGTAGCGGGTACATATAGGCCGCCATCAGCTGCAAGCCCACCAAGCACTGCCTCCGGCAGGCTAAACATTTTTTCTTTGTTTCGCGTTGAGTAAAATTTCATAGGTTCAATAATTTATGAAATGATGGTAGCACCTTCTGTATTGATTGGCGAAACGGCACATACATGTTCGGCAAAGAGTTTCGAAGCAATCTTACTCCATGCTTCTTTTTACCCTTTGGGCAGTAGTTTCAGATTCGCACAGTGCAAATACGGTTGGGCCACTTCCGCTAATAGAACTTCCAATAGCATTGTTCTCATTAGCGCATAACATTAATTCATCAAAGTTAGGTATTAATTGCTTTCGAAACGGTACTGCTATATTATCCTCCATGCCTTTCTTTACCAAATTTGCATCATGATGATGAAATCCTTGCAGCAAGGCTGCAAGGTTAAACGTTTGTTCTATTACTTTTTCTTTGGCATATATCGATGGCAAAAGTTTTCGTGCTTCGCTGGTTAATATGGCAATTGGTTGGTGCAACACCACTACAAACCAGGCTGGTGGGGCAATCTTGGTAACCTGCACTTGTTGTCCATGTCCATGGCAAATGGTAATGCCACCTAGCATGCAAGGTGCAATATTATCAGCATGGTAAGCTTTGCTTGCAATAAATTCTCCAGCAAGGGCATGCGGTATAAGGTCTTGTTTTGAAAATGGAGTACCCAATAATTTATTTAGTGCAACAACTCCGGCTACGGCACTTGCTGCGCTGCTTCCCAGGCCACTACCTAAAGGAAGTTTTTTGTTTATAGTAACATCAACGCCCTGTGTGCTTTGCAATGCATCTAACATAGATTGCATGGCAACGGTGCATGTATTTTTTTCTGCTTCAAGCGGAAGTTTTCCACCATCACCTGCAATGCTTGTAATGCGTAGTTTTTGCGTGTCGTTTATGGTTACCGTTACAAAATCGCCAAGGGTACAAATGGCAAGCCCTGCAATGTCGAAGGCACTGCCAAGGTTGGCAATGGTGGCTGGGGCAAAGGCTGTTATCATGCTCATACGAGATAATTGCTGATACTTATTATTTCGGCAAATACACCTGCAGCAGTTACTTCGGCACCTGCGCCAGGTCCTTTTACTACCAAGGGTTGTCGCGAATAGCGTTGGGTGGTAAACGCAATTAGATTATCAGTGCCACTCATGGTATAAAAGGGACTGTCTGATTTTACTTGAGCCGTTTGTATAGAAGCCTTCCCATTTTCAAATGTGCCTATGGCTCTTAGTTTTTCTGATTTTTTTTGTGCCGAGGCAGCAAGCTTTTCAAAATAGTCATTGTGTTTTTGTAATACGATAAAAAATTCGTCCACGGTTTTTGCCTTCATACATGCTGCCGGAAGAAGCGGGGTTATTGATACCTCATCTAATTCAAGCTGTTGGCCTGCATCGCGTGCAAGTATTAATAGCTTGCGTGCAAAGTCTTTGCATGACAGGTCATCTCTTGGGTCGGGTTCGGTATATCCTTTTTCCTTAGCCGATTTTACTATTTCGCTAAAGGGTACGGTGCCATCAAATGTATTAAAGATGTATGATAGAGTTCCCGATAGCACGGCTTCAATTTTTACAATGCGATCGCCACTAAGTATTAAGTCGCGCAATACACTGATTACAGGCAAGCCTGCACCTACATTGGTTTCATACAAATATTTTACATGATGATTTTTTGCGGTTTCTTTAAGTTGAAAATATTTTGAATAACTACCGCTGTTTGCAATTTTGTTGGGTGTAACTATGCTGATACTGCTTTCAAGAATAGTTTGATATGCTTCGGCTACATCTTCATTGGCAGTGCAATCTACAAATACACTGTTCGAGAGATTAAGCTCGTGCATGCGTTTTACAAAACGTTTCAGACTCATTGGTTCGCCCTCTGTATCGAGTAAGTGTAGCGATTGCGATAATTTAATGAGGTGCTTATCAAAAAACATTTTGCGCGAATTAGCAATACCACACAGGCGCAGTTCAATAGCATGTTTGTCAAGAAGGAATTTTTTGTTTTTCGAAATTTGATCGAGCAATTGCTTACCAATGAGGCCGGTGCCAATGCAGTATAAGTGAACAATTTTGTGATGAGATAAAAAGAATGCCTGATGCAGAGTGTTTAGTGCTTTATCGAGATGTTCGTTTTTAATTACTACCGAAATATTTAGTTCTGACGAACCCTGAGCAGTGGCAATTACGCTAATACCATTTTTTCCAAGTGCTTGAAATAATCGACCCGATACACCCGGGGTGTTTTTCATATTCTCACCAATGATGGCAACAATAGATAGTTCACGGGTAATTTGAACAGGATCAAGCAGACCAAGTTTTAATTCAAATTTAAAAGTTTCTTCAATTACTTTTTTGCTAATGCGCTCACTTCGGGTTTTATAGCAAAGGTGATGTTATGTTCCGAGCTTCCTTGGGTGATTAATATAACACTGATGTGATGGGTTGCCAATGTACCAAACACGCGCGCTGCAACACCTGCAACACCTATCATTCCACTACCTTGTAAGGTTACTACATGCACCTTGTCTATGGATGTAATTCCTTTTACATAATGGCTGCGGTCGCCTGAGTCGAGCGAAATAAACGTTCCTGTATCATCAGGACGCATGCTGTTTTTTATAAACAAGGGTATGTTGCGGTTAAGGGCAGGCTGTATGGTTGGAGGATGAATAACTTTCGCTCCAAAATAACACATCTCCAAAGCTTCGATATAGGATAGTTTGGCAATTGGAAATGCTTCGGGCACTTTGCGTGGGTCGGCAGTATAAACACCACTTACATCTGTCCATATTTGTATTTCGCGGACCTGCAAGGCTCCGCCAATGATGCTTGCCGTATAGTCACTACCACCTCGACCTAAGGTAGTTGATATTCCCGAAGCTGTGCTTCCGATAAATCCGGTAACAACGTATATGGTGTTGGTTTCTTTAAAGAAGGATTTTATTTTTTCATCGGTCACTTTAAAGTCAACCTGCGCCTCGCCATACTTGTCATCGGTAGTAATAAATTTTCGTGCATCACAATAAATCGCAGCTGTTTTGCAATACTTAAAGTATTCAGCAATAATGGTGCACGATAATTGTTCGCCAAAACCTGCAATAGCATCTGAAGTACGGGGTGATAGTTCTTGCGTATAGCACACACCCATCAAAAGTTTTTCAAGTTCATTTAAAAGTGTATTGATGGATTTCGAAATTTCTACACGCGAGCGGCCATTAAAAAGATCATTAATAATTTCCAGCTGTTTGGATTTAATGTGCTTTAGATGATGTCGCATTTCATCTTCGCTATGTGTAGCTGCGTTGCTGGCCAAAAGAAGCATATCCGTAATACCGGAAACAGCGCTGCATACAACAATTAGTTTTTTGGTTTTACCAAGCGTAGTTACAATTTCATACAGGGCTTTAATACGTGAAGCACTACCTACCGAAGTGCCTCCAAATTTTAGAATAGAAAAATTACTCATTGCAAAAAAAATTTCAGGTGCAAATGTAGTTCAATCAACTGCCTAGAAGAATATTTAGCAAAAATGACCGATCAGAAATTTTTGTTCAGCATCAACAGATAGTAAACAAGGCTAATAAACCTTTATACCGTTACTGTATACGCGATCTATTGCTACTTGGTACAAGATAGAGTCAGGAGCAGTTAACAGGTCTTGGCGAGTGATAACAAAGTCAGCAAATTTTCCTTTTTCAATACTTCCTTTTTCATTTTCTTCAAAGGCAGCATAAGCAGCCCAAATGGTCATACCACGCAATGCTTGCTCGCGCGAAAGTTTATTTTCTGTTTGAAAACCCTGTTGCGGAAAACCCTGTTGGTCTTTACGCACTACCGCAGCATAAAATCCAAAAAGCGGGTTAATGCTTTCTACAGGAAAGTCGCTGCCACATGCAACAAGACCATATGATAGCAACAACTCATGGTAAGCGTAGGCAGTTTTTAATCGCTCATTGCCTAAGCGTTCATCGGCCCAGTACATGTCGCTGGTAGCATGAGTAGGTTGCACCGAAGGAATAATTCCAAGTTTGCCAAACTCACTGATATCGCCAGGTTGCAGTACCTGCGCATGTTCTATGCGCCACCTTGTTTGCTTGTCGTTGCCAAAAGCTTTTTTATATAGTTGTAATAATAAATGATTAGCACTATCACCTATACAATGCGTATTCATTTGAAAGCCGTTCTTGTAAATTTGGTTTGCAGCATCCTGCATATCACTAACGCTGGTAAGGAGAAAACCACGATGTCCCGGCAAATCAGCATAGTCATGACTCAGGCAAGCACCTCGCGACCCTAGCGCACCATCTGCATACACTTTAAAAGATCGTACATTGAGGTAATCAGTTTTAATTTTTCCTTTCTTAAAATAATAAGCAGCATTATCAGGTGTGTAACTGATCATGGTATAACAACGCATCTTAATCTTACCTTCTTTTTGTAATGAATCAATAAGTTCAATTTCAGAACGATCCAGCCCTGCATCGGCAATGGAGGTAAGGCCAACAGCAAAACAATTTTCCTGAGCAGTAATTAAAGCTGCTATCTGATCAGCTCGCGATGGTTTAGGTACTTTTGCTTTTACAATATCTACCGCATTGTCTATTAATAAGCCTGTAGGTTGCCCATTGGTTGTAATAATCTCTCCACCCGGTATTTTTGTAGATGCCGTTATATTAGCAAGTGTTAGTGCCTTTTGATTGCAAAGTGCTGCATGTCCATCAACGCGAATAAGCAAAACAGGAACATCAGGAAATAAGCTGTCAAGTTTTTCTCTGGTAGGAAATTTTTTTTCTGACCAATCATTCTGATCCCATCCTCGCCCATAAATCCAACCCGAAAATTTTTTGTCACGGTATTTAATTAAAGTATCAACCAAATTTTCAAAAGAGGTTGTGGCAGTAAGATTTATTTTTTTCTGATCAATTCCATATCCGTAGAAGTGACAATGAGCATCGTAAAATCCCGGATAAACAAACTGACCATTCAAGTCAACTTTATTTTTTGATTGGTATTGCTGATTGATCTGCTCATTGGTGCCGGTTGCAATTATCTTTCCGTCTTGCACAGCCATAGCTTGCACTACATTGAAAGCACTATCTACCGTATAAATTTTTCCGTTCAAAAAAATTGAATCTACTTCTTTACGTGCGCCACATGCGGCAAAAATTAACAGCAAGCACGCGCCTAAAATGTTTTTCATTTAAGTTGATTTTTTACTTTATCAGGCAACATAGGTACAAATTTAAACATGTCAAATTCGCGTGTTTCAAAATCGTCTTCACTCGTGCGTAGCACGATTGTCATGCGTTGTTCTTTCTCGCCCAGAGGTATCACCATCCAACCACCAATTTTCACTTGCTGTACTAGTAAGGGCGGAATAAAGGGGGCACCACAGGTAATAATAATTTTATCAAATGGCGCATCAACAGGCAAGCCTTTAAATCCATCGCCAAAAAACATTTTTGGTTTATACTTTAATGCTGCAAGTAGTTTGCTTGTTTTGTCAAACAGTTCGCGTTGCCGCTCAATGGTAAATACACGGGCTCCCATTTCGAGCAATACACAAGCCTGATAACCGCTACCGGTTCCTATTTCCAGAATCTTATCGCCTCGCTTAATATCGAGCAGCGATGTTTGGTAAGCAACCGTATAAGGTTGCGAAATAGTTTGGTCAGCGGCAATAGGGAAGGCGCGGTCTTCATAAGCCATCTCTAAAAAGGCGGTATCCATAAAAGCATGACGCGGCACTTTGTTAATGGCTTGTAAAACGGGTTCGTTCACAATGCCCTTAGCACGCAAGCCTTCCACCATGCGCCTGCGCATGCCTTGATGGCGGAAGCTGTCCTCTATGCTTTGACTTGGTAACATATTTATTATTCTTTAAGAAAGGGTATTTTATAATTTGATTTTATGGAGAAAGCTTGCTTTAGGTAACTTTTATTGATTGGGAATGTGCGTGTGTTCTGATAGCCGAAGCAAAGACCGTAACTTATTTTATATTCCTAAAGCTATTTTCTAAGCAAATACAAAAAACAATTAACGTTACAAGGTGTAAAAATAATTCTTGACTTTTTGCAAAGCATATAACAGGCATTTGTTTCTTTGTGGCAAACATTAAAGAACAATGCTGAAAGCAAGTGTGATAGGAGTAGGTCATTTAGGAAAAATACATGCCCGATTGTTGAAGGAGAACCATCACTTTCAACTTGCCGGAGTTTACGATATATTGCCAGATAAGGCACAGAAGTTTGCAACCGAAATAGAATGTCATGTTTTTGAAAATTTGCAAGAAGCAGTAGCACAAGCAGATGTGGTAATAATTGTGACACCTACTGCTTCGCATTGTGAAATTGCAACCTATGCCATGCAACAAGGCAAACATGTATTTATTGAAAAGCCTGTAACCTTGCATCGCGATGAAATTAATGCGCTTGTGGCATGTCAGAATCATTCAAGAGTGAAAGTGCAGGTAGGGCATGTGGAGCGCTTTAATCCTGCATTCTTAATTGTGCAGCACCAAATAAATCAACCACGCTTTATCGAAACACATCGCCTTGCACAGTTTAATCCAAGAGGCACTGATGTATCGGTAGTGCTCGACCTTATGGTACACGACCTCGATATTGTGTATGCGATTGTACAGAGTAAAGTAAAAAATATTTTAGCAAATGCAGTAGCCATTGTAAGCGATACGCCTGATATTGCCAATGCTCGCATTGAATTTGAAAACGGATGTGTTGCCAACTTAACTGCAAGCCGCATCTCGTTAAAGAACATGCGCAAGACTCGCGTGTTTCAAAGTGATGCTTACATTTCTATTGATTTTTTAAATAAAAAAAGTGAAGTCATTAAAATTGATTCTAATGTGGATGAATCAAATCCGTTTGCATTAATACTTGACCTACATGAAAAGGGCAAGCGGCAGATTACCATAAAACAGCCTAAACTTGATGCTATAAACAGTATTGTTTACGAACATCAACTTTTTAAAAATGCAATAACTGAAAATAAAGAACCAGTAATTGGATTACAGCAAGCTAAAGAAGTAATGGAAATTGCTTTTGGCGTAATGGAAAAATGTTCTCAATGATTGCTCTTTGCTAGGAAAAATTTTCTGATTAAAGGTTGAACTATCAATTCGAGCACCCATGAGAGCAACAAAGTAATCACAATAAATAGCAAGCCACGCAAAAGAAAGGTGAACAAATTGCCCGAAGCAAGTTCGATTTTTCCAATCAAATTCATTACAGGTACATGTATAATGTACACCGAATAAGACACACTACCCAGCCAGGTAATTTTATGAAATAAATTGAATTCGGTTTTTACAAACCTAAAAGCAAGCGATAATAAAAATAGAACAATGCCAAAAATGTAAACGGGGCTCTCGAATGCTTTCTGGGTAACAAGCAGGGCGACACAACAAGCACCAATCATACCATAAGCTAGCAGGTGTAAATATTTTTCATGCTTAAATTGACGGTTTCCTGCCAATAACACTAAGGACAGACAAACGGGATAGGCAAACAGGTCTCCAACATTTATGATGTTCCATTTCCACTTATCTAACAAGTGCAATTGACCAAAGAAAAAAAGATCGGGCTCTATAAAAGAAGTGGCAAGAAATAAAATAAGAAGGCTTAATATAAAACCACCACGGTTGCGGAGGTTGGTATAATCCAATTTCCAGGCAGCTATCAGGCCCTGATAACCAAAAAAACCAACCAGTAGCATAGTCCGAAATTTTTATAGGTAGCTGATGGTACACAATAATAAAGGCACTTAAGACAAATACGGTTATGGCAAGTATCCATAGGTTTGGTCTAATAGCCAGAATGAGCAAAAACAAAAGATAGTAGATAGCTTCGTAGTTGAGCGTCCACAATACGGAGTTTGCTTTGATGGTATCGGTTACCAGGTATTGCAGAAAAAATAAATTGCCTGTTATGGTTGTAAGATTATCAATGGGCATTACTGCAACTGCAAATACAATGGCAAAAAAGTAAAGTGGGTACAAACGCACCCACCTCTTTTTTAAATAAGTTAGTGCAATGTCAAGTGAAAAGGTATTTTTATTGGTAAGGCCAATTACATATCCTGAAAGAATAAAAAACAACAGTACGCTATTGTGAGCAAAGTTAACTTCAACCAGCGGACCATGCAGTGCAAAATTCGGATCGAGTGCATATTTAAAATAGACAATATGCCAAAGAGCAACGGTAAAAGCTGCAAACCCGCGAAGGCCTTCTATTTCTGTTTCGAAGTTTTTCAAAATGTTGTTTTTGTTTCGGTTTGCAAATCAACTAAAATGAATTGCTATTCCAAATTTCCCAGGCCGCTTCGGCCTGAGTATGCAACATAAGTGACCCATTACTTATGCGGCAGTTGCGACTTGCGGCTTGTTTCAAAAATGGTGTAAGTTCAGGATTGTATATCAAATCAATGCAAGTATGTTGGGGCAAAATAAAATGATTGGGAATGGGGAGCATTTCTTCTTGAGGATACATACCTACTGGTGTGCAATTTATAAGCAGGTCGTAAGCAGATGAGTCTACTTTTTCTAATTCAAGAAAAGTAAAACTATTTTTTGTATTATTTCGCGATACGATATCAAAAGCAATGTTTTGCTTTTGTAGAATATAGCGTACCGCTTTTGCTGCACCTCCATTTCCAAAAATTAGTGCTTTGAAATATTTTTTGTCGTCAAAAAACTGAAGCGTCTTTTCAAAGCCCGTAATATCCGTATTAAATCCCCAAAGCTTGATTGCATTATCTGTACGGATAATTTTTATGGTGTTTACAGCACCAACTTGAACAGCTTCGTCTTCAATGGCGTGCAGCAAAGGAATAATTTTTTCTTTGTAGGGAATTGTAACATTTAATCCTGTCAGGCTTGAATTATTAGTTATTACGGCCTCCAACGAATCAAGCGAATTGATTTCGAAATTATGGTAATGATGTTGGGAAAGATTTAATTCTCTGAATTTTTTTTCAAAATATTTTTTAGAAAAGGAATGGGTAAGCGGATAACCGATTAATCCAAAATCAGGCATCTTCTTTTTTGAATTTAGCTTTGATAATACCAATGATGATAGGCAATACGGATACAAAAATGATAAGCAGCACTACCTTTTCAAAGTTGGCTTTTACCCACGGAATATTTCCGAAGAAATATCCTGCCCAAAGGCAAACATTTATCCAAAGTATACTTCCTAAAATACTATTAAAAATAAATCGAGGGTATTTCATAGCACCCACACCGGCCACAAAAGGAGCAAAGGTTCGCACTATGGGAACAAAACGAGCCATGATTACAGTTTTGCCTCCATGTTTTTCATAGAACTGATTTGTTTTGTCAAGGTATTCGCGTTTAAAAAGTTTATAGTTCTGTTCGTAAACTTTTGCTCCCAAAAATTTTCCAACAAAGTAATTGGTGTTGTCACCTAGAAATACGGCACAAAACAAAAGGACAATTAAGGTATTGATATTAAGTGGAGCATTATCGGCAGCTGCTATAGCACCGGCAGCAAACAGAAGAGAGTCGCCCGGTAATAGTGGCGCAAATACAAGACCTGTTTCGGCAAAAACAATAAGGAAGAGAATTACATAGATAAATGTATCGTACTTGGCGATTAACCCAATAAGCCCATTGTATGGATCGCGCAAGAGATCTAAAAGAGTTTGAAAAAAATCGACCATAAAGCGTGAAATTAAGAAACCTGTAATGAATTATCTATTTCGCGAGCATAAGCTAATATTCCTCCTTTTAGGTTATAAAGATTGGTAAAGCCATGCTGTGCTTCGAGTGCCATTATTGCAGTGCCACTGCGTGCGCCACTGCGACAATGCACAACAACCGTTTTGTCGCGGCTTATCTTATCTATACTGTCCATCACTGATCCCAAAGGTATTAACTCGCCATTCAGGTTGGCCATATCAAATTCATGCTCTTCGCGCACATCTATCAATTGAAAATCGTCACCACGGTCGCGCATGGCTTTTAGTTCTTGTACTGTTACTTCTTTCATTGCCTTTTTTTGCTGGGCGAAAGTATATAAAAGGATTTAATTTCTACTCACCCTGCTTATCAAGTTGAATTGGCAAGCAAACTTGCATGATTTTGTATTTTGGAAGTGCAAGCTTCCATTGGCTGAACAATCATTTCGGGCTAGAAGAATGATGTCAGAGAAACATAAAATCGATTCGATTTTATTATTAAGCGTAATGTTTCTAATTTAGCCGCCCCTTATACCAATTATATGCAAAAAATAACCGCGGCAATAACTGCAGTGCATGCTTGGGTTCCGCCCGATATTCTTACCAATCATGACCTTGAAAAAATGGTTGATACTACGGACGAGTGGATACTATCGCGCACCGGAATTAAAGAGCGCCATATACTTAAGGGCGAAGGCATGGGCACATCCGAAATAGCAGTGCAGGCTATTAATGGCATTCTTAAAAAGAAAAACCTGGGAGCTACAGATATTGATTTGATTATCTGTGCAACTACCACACCCGACCTTCAGTTTCCGGCAACCGCCAATATTATTGCCGATAAAGTAGGCGCAGTAAATGCCTGGGGCTATGATATTAATGCGGCATGTTCAGGCTTTTTATTTGCTCTTACCACAGCGTCTAAGTTCATCGAGACAGGGCAACATAAGCGAGTAATTGTGGTTGGTGCCGATAAAATGTCAGCAATCATTGACTATACCGATCGCGCTACCTGTATCATTTTTGGTGATGGGGGAGGAGCGGTACTACTGGAGCCTAACACAGAAGGACTTGGTATTATTGACAACCTCTTACGCACTGATGGAAGTGGACGTGCCTTTTTACATCAAAAGGCCGGAGGCAGTGCAAAGCCTGCATCGCATGCTACCATAGATGCACGCGAGCATTACGTTTATCAGGAAGGGCAAACGGTATTTAAGTTTGCCGTTACCAATATGGCTGAAGTAAGTGCCCAGATAATGGAACGCAATCACCTCACAGCTGATGACATAGCATGGCTGGCACCACATCAGGCCAATAAGCGCATTATAGATGCTACTGCCAAGCGCATGGGCCTACCCGATGAAAAGGTAATGCTCAACATTGAGCGGTATGGTAACACTACCAATGGCACTATTCCAATTTGTTTGTGGGAATACGAAAATCGTATGAAACGTGGCGACAACATTATTCTTGCTGCCTTTGGCGGTGGCTTTACATGGGGTGCCGTTTATCTTAAATGGGCGTATTAATTACAAATTCTTTCTTCCCTAATTTTTTTTATTCAGTTCTCTCACAAACAAATGAGCTGTTTGGCTTCCGTTTTTATCTTGTGAATAAAATCTTTTGTTAATGCTTGTTTATACACTTGTTTGGAAGTTTCAAAAATTAATTTTGCACGCGTTAATCAAAGAACATAAAAACAATCTATTTTAATATTTTAATCGAAGAGATGAAAAGACTAGTGATTCTATTTGTAGCTGTAACGACTTTAAGCGCCTGTGTTACCAAGAAAAAATTTAATGCCCTAAGTGATAAGTACGATAAGACAGAAGCAGAGTTAAGCACCGCCAAAACGCTGCTTGCTGTGTGCGAAAGTGATAAGGACAAGTGCCGCACCGAGGTTGATTTCCTGAAAGAAATGAACAAGAAACTATCGCAGAATATTACTGATGCCAGTTCACTATCATCTAAGCAGGCAGAAAATCTTGAAAAATCACTTGAGTCGATGAAAGAAAAAGATCTGCATATTAAATCGCTTAACGAGGCTCTTACCCGCAAAGACTCGATGACCATAGCACTGGTTACAAACCTTAAGCGTGCATTGGTAAACGAAAACGATAGCGACATTCAAATCAATGTAGATAAAGGTGTAGTTTTTGTTTCGCTTAGCGATCGTTTTCTTTTTAAAAGCGGTAGTTACGAGATCAATTCAAATGCAAAGAATGTATTAGGTAAGGTAGCACGTATTATTGAATCGAAGCCAGATATGGAAGTAATGGTTGAAGGTCATACAGATTCATTGCAATATATCAACGGTGTATTGCTTGATAATTGGGATTTAAGTGTGAAGCGCAGCACAGCATTGGTGCGTATGTTGCAAAAGGACTTTAAGATAGACCCTGCCCGCCTTACGGCAGCGGGTCGCAGCTATTATGTGCCGCTAACAACAAATGCCACTGTTGCAGGCCGCGCTGCCAATCGCAGAACACGTATCATCATCATGCCTAAACTCGATCAGTTTTACAACATGATCGAACAGGAACTTGGTGGTAAAAAATAAGAAATCAGAAAGGGAATAGAAATGAGGCTGCAGTGTTGCAGCCTTTTTTTTTCTTACATCCTATTGCCTTGGATAATTATAAGTTATTGCCACCAATACACGAATGGGCGCGGATAATATGAAGGGAAGAATCGAATTGAATTAATCGCGTTTGGAGTTGGTTTTCTCATTCGTGAAAATTAGTGCATTCGTGGCAAAAAATACAATTGGCACGAATGCACGAATGGGCACGGATAATTCTCAAGGAGAATTGAATTTTAAGAATAGAAATTCGATTTTTTAATTCGTGCTTTCGAGGCAAGAATTAAAGCAAATTATTTGGCTTTTTAAGAAAGAACTTAGAGGTAGTTTTGTGTTGAAATTAATTTATCTTATCGCCTCGCAAGGTTCTGAAGCGCTTACGCGCTTCGGCAACAAACAAACTACCCGAATATTTTTGTAGAAACAATTCGTAAGCATCCATCGCTTTTTGTTTGTCTTGTTTTATGTTGTCGTAAATTCCTGCAATACGAAATTGGGAATCGTCACTAAGTATATCGTCACCGTGATATAGTACAATATCATTGTATAATTTAAGAGCAAGGTCGTAGTCGCCTTGTCGGGCAGCTATTTCTGCTTTTTTAAATGTGGCTTCGTCTTGCAGCGAATGTCCGGGGAATTCTTTGGTTAAACTATCCAAGGCAACCAAAGCCTCAGGTATTCGGTTTTGAAATGCCATTAATTCGGCATGCGCATACAATATAAGGGGAATAGGATTGGTATCAACCGTAATATTATCCTGGATTAGCAAAGCCAGCGACATGGCATCATTGCTAATGAGTTGGGTTGTTGCAGCTTTCAATACATTCAATTGTCCGGCAGCCCATTCAAATTGCCCTTCGTAATAATATGCACGCGCTACCCTGAATTTGGCCTCACGGCCAAGTTCATCGTGTTTAAAATCTTTATCTACCTGACCATAATACAAGAGCGCATCCCATACTTCATCTTTTAGAATTAATAAATCGCCCAACTCTAATTTTACTTCAGCCAAATCTTCGGGGCGCAGTGCCGGCATTACTATAAGCTGATTTAAAATAGAATCAGCATTGTTTACATCATTCAAATAAAAGGCCTTTAAGTGGGCATGTCCACGCATCAAGTCGGCTGTCATCGAATTGCGGCCAAGTTCGTCTAACGCGCCATTGTAAGCAGCATCTAATTTTTGTAAATCATTTTGCGTGAAATTTTTTTGCGATGTAATACGCAAGTATAACGATTGAATTTGTTGTTGCCTTGCACCAACGTATATGGTCTTGTTGTCGCTATAGGTTTCAACCAGATATTGAAACGCCTCTTCGGCAGTACTGTATTGTTGATTTGACATTGCCATGTGGCCTATTTCGCTTACGCGAATTCCATTGTGATCTTTGCGCTTATCAAGAGCTTTGGCCTGCATTAAGGCCCCATCAAAATCTTTTTCTTGCAAGTACAGCCAATACAATAACTCGGAGTAGGTGGTTTCATTTGGATTCTTTTGAATTCTACGCAACAGCCCTTCCCTGAATTTGCCGGCAATAATGCCATCATAATCGTTGTGTAATTTATTTTGAAGTATCGATTGTAGGCTTGGAATAAACTGTGGTGCCGTTTCAGGAATAGTTAGCAACTCTTCTATCATCATATCGGCATTTTGCATTTGCCCGTAAGCCTCTGCCATTTCGAATATAAATGGATATTGACCACGCAGATTTTTTCTCCCTTCCTTATACGTTTCTACTGCATATTCAACATGCCCTTTCTCTATAAACTTATTTGCAAGATTTATGTATGCCGGTTGGTTTTTGGCAACTTCTTTTATGGCTTTCAAATAATTTTCTTTTGCCTTGGCATCATCCATTTGAAGCTCATACAAATTTGCAAGATCTATATAATAGGGAGCATCGTCATCCGTTTTTTTCATTTGCTTACGAATAAGTTTCTCGCCTTTGTCGTACTCGCGCAATGCAATAAGGCATTTTAAATAGCCATCGTAAGTGCCGTTGGGGTCAAAGTCATAGCGCTTTTCAAAATATACCAATGCCTTTTCATATTCGCCCGCATTAAAATATTGTTGAGCAAGTTGCCAATCATTATTAGGTTGGGCAACGGTAATGCCCGCAATTAGTATGGCAATTAGTAAAACAAAAATATTTCTCACTTTATGTTGCTTATTTTTACAAAATGCAAGTTTAATCAATATTTGTGAGTTAGGTGCAACAGTCGCTTAAGGTGGTGTTAAAGTTAACCGCTTTACAATAATTTGAGCCGACAAACACGCATTAGTTCAGGCTATTTCTTTTCACAATTTTTAAAGGTATCTTCGCACTTTAATTTTCCCAATGATAGAGAAACTAGCAGCAATAAAAGATAAGTTTGACGAAGTACAGGCGGAGATAAGCACCCCCGAGGCATTATCAGATATGAAACGATATGCCCAACTAAACCGCAGCTACAAAGAGATGCAACCGGTAGTACACAAGTACGAAGAATACAAACTCATCTTAGGCAATCTGAAAAACGCAAAGGATATAATTGCAACCGAAAAAGATTTAGAAATGAAAGAAATGGCCTTGCTTGAACTGGATGAATTGCAAGCCAAGCAAGAAGCGCTCGAAGAAGAAATTCGTATTCTGCTCATACCTGCCGACCCCGAAGATGCTAAAAAGGCCATATTCGAAATACGTGCAGGCACCGGAGGCGATGAAGCAAGTATATTTGCTGGCGACCTTTATCGCATGTACCAGCGTTATTGTGAAGCCCGCGGTTGGCGTACCGAGTTGGTTGATTTTAGTGATGGTACCACCGGAGGATATAAAGAGGTAATTTTTAATATACTCGGAGATGGCAGCTATGGCGTGCTCAAGTACGAGAGCGGAGTGCACCGCGTGCAACGCGTACCTGTTACCGAAACACAGGGGCGTGTACATACCAGTGCCGCCACAGTTGCAGTGCTGCCCGAAGCCGATGAGTTTGATGTTGACATCAAAGAAAACGATGTGCGCAAAGACCTCTTTTGCAGTAGTGGCCCGGGCGGACAAAGTGTTAACACCACCTACTCAGCCGTGCGCCTTACACACATACCTACCGGTATTGTAGTGCAATGCCAGGACGAAAAGTCGCAAATAAAAAATTACCAAAAGGCACTTGGTGTATTACGTGCCCGCATATACGAGCTTGAGTATAGCAAGCGCATGGATGAAATTGCTCGCAAGCGCAAAACCATGGTAAGCAGTGGCGACCGTAGTGCTAAAATCCGCACATACAATTATTCGCAGTCGCGCGTTACCGATCATCGCATCGGTATTTCAACATTTAACCTGCCGGGGTTTATGGATGGCAACATTCAGGAGTTTATCGATGCCCTGCAAGTAGCAGAGAATGCTGAGAAAATGAAAGAAATGGCCATGTAAAAATTTGAGAAGCACGTGAATAATCAAATCCTTACCGGACAGATACTTGAAAAAAAATCCTTTCTCTGTGTAGGCCTCGATACCGACAGCAGTCAATTACCACCATCACTTATTGGAAAGCCCAAAGCCGTTTTCCAATTCAACAAAGCTATCATAGATGCTACGTATACACATACCGTTGCATACAAAATAAACACCGCGTTTTATGAGTGCGATGGCATTGCCGGTTGGCAAGCCATGGAACAAACCGCCCAATACATACACCAACATCACCCCAACATATTCCTGATAGCTGATGCCAAGCGTGGCGATATTGGCAACACCTCGCGCATGTATGCCAAAGCATTTTTGCAAAACATGCCTTTCCATGCCATCACAGTAGCACCTTACATGGGTAGCGACTCCATTCAGCCATTCCTGCAAGTCGAACATAAATATGTTATCGTACTTGGCCTGACCTCCAATCAAGGCAGCAACGATTTCCAGCATTTAACCCTGACCAATGACAAACCTTTGTACCAGCAGGTTATTGAAACCGTGGCCGGTTATGGCACACCGCACAATACCATGTTTGTAATAGGCGCTACACAAGCACAAAACCTGCAACACATTCGCAGCATTATACCCCACCACTTTTTGCTTGTGCCCGGTGTGGGTGCCCAGGGAGGTAGGCTTGCCGATGTAATAACCTATGGCGCAAATGAGCATGGTGGCCTCCTTATCAACGCTTCGCGTAGCATCATCTATGCATCAAAGCACGATGACTTTGCCCAGGCCGCAGCTATCGAAGCCGCTTCTATGGTAGCACAAATGGCGCCCCACTTCGCCCGCTAGTTTTCAGTTATCAACACTTTGCCGTTTTTTGGTGATATTATCTTCTCCATACTTTTTGACCTTATTGCTAACATTGCACCCTCCAAAAAAACAGCAAGCGATCAATGTATATAGGCACCGTTACAAACCATACTTCCATCAACCAAACATACGCATCAGTCAAGTGGCAAGCGACATGTGTTATTTATAAATCTAATGTTGAATTTCTCTCAGGTAGGGTTGGGCGTGCCCCACTGCCCACCACCAGCCGCAAGGGTCAGGCTGTTCGCTCATACTCCTCGTGCTGCCCGCAAGGCCCGGCTACTGCGGGGTATCCGCTACCATCCTTCACGCAAAAGGCCCTGCTGCCAATCCATTTCTCCTTACTAAAAACAATTATTCCAGTTCAATAATAACCCACCAGTATCATGTCCTCAACAAAAAAAATAAAATCCGCCTTAGTATCCGTTTATCACAAAGATGGATTAGAGCCTATCATTATACAAATGCAAAAGTTGGGCATCACCATTTACTCAACCGGTGGTACTTCGCAGTACATTCAAAGTTTACAAGTTGATGTTATCGATGTAAGTACCCTTACCGGTTTTCCCGAAGTATTTGGGGGCCGTGTAAAAACACTGCACCCTACTGTATTTGGCGGCATTCTGCATCGCAGAGATAATGCTGAAGATATACAGCAGGCAGCACAACATCAAATACCACCCATCGATATGGTAATAGTTGACTTATACCCGTTTGAGCAAACCGCAGCATCCAATGCAACACATGATGATATTATAGAAAAAATAGATGTAGGCGGAATAGCACTCATACGTGGTGCCGCAAAAAATTACAAGGATGTAGTAATAATCCCATCACAAAGCGATTACCAAGAGGCGCTAACCATATTAAGCGACCAACAAGGTGATTCAAACCTGGTGCAACGCAAAGCACTGGCCGGCAAATCATTTGCAATAACATCGCATTACGATGCTGCCATTTGCAAGTGGTTCGATAAGCAAGATGATTTCTTCAAAAGCTCCCAGCTTCAAAGCCGCACACTTCGCTATGGAGAAAACCCACATCAACAAGGAAAATATTTTGGCGACCTGAGCCAGTTGTTTACTCAAGTGCACGGTAAAGAAATATCATACAACAATCTATTAGATATAGATGCGGCTTTCAACTATATCAGCGAATTTTCAGCCCCGGCCGTTGCCATCATCAAACATAATAACGCTTGTGGCATAGCCACAAGCGCAGATATAAAATCAGCCTACATCAACGCTCTTGCCGGTGATCCTGTTAGTGCCTTTGGTGGCATAGTAATAGCCAACCGCAACATCGATGCAGCAGTAGCTGCCGAAATGAATATCCTTTTTATGGAGATACTCATTGCACCGGCTATCGATATCGATGCCCTTGAACTTATTAAATCAAAAAAGAACCGCATTGTGCTTCTTGCCAAAGAATTCAAAAAGCCTACAAGTCAGTTTCGAAGTTTACTCAACGGAGTTATTTGGCAGCAGGCCGATAATGGAAATGAAATACAAGCAAGTGCAACATGGAATACAGTTACCGTTACAAAACCAACACCCTCGCAAATGGCCGATTTAATTTTTGCAAACCAGGTTTGCAAAAATCATAAATCCAATGCCATTGTGCTTGCCCGCAACGGGCAATTGCTTGGCAGCGGTTGCGGCATGACGAGCAGGGTAGATGCACTACGGCATGCCATCAGCAAAGCTGCCGAATTTGGACATAGCCTGCAAGGAGCAGTTATGGCAAGCGATGCTTTTTTTCCCTTTCCCGATTGTGTCGAGATAGCACACCAAGCAGGCATAGTAGCAGTAGTGCAGCCGGGTGGCAGCATCAAGGATAGCGACAGTATTCAATATTGCAACACACAAAACCTTAGCATGGTCATCACCGGGCAACGCCACTTCAAGCATTAATTTTTGTGGAGAAGTAGCGAGCACTTCAATAGATGAAAGTATTGTGTTATAAGTTGTTTATTAATATTAATTGTTGCAATCGTTTTCCGCAATATCCAATTTCGTGAGCAGAGTTTGCATTTACCTGCAACTCAAGTCCCAAAAGCTAAAAGGGAAAATGGGTAAATTGGTTTACTGTGTTATTTGACTTATTAATATTTCATTATATTTAAACTTTCTTATATTTGCTAAATCGAATTTTAAAAAAAATACGGATGAAAAAATTATTTTTTCTTTTTGCCATTTCAATCTCAAGCTTTACTGCGAATGCCCAAGTGGCAACCTGGGCCGATCAGGCAGCATGTGTTATTTACACACGATGTACATCGTGCCATAATCCCAATGGCATTGCAAAGAATCAATCGTTTGTAGATTATTTTGATGCCATCAGTTACGCACAAGAAATTGATTCGTTTGTACAACACAACATTATGCCACCATGGCCCCCCGACCAAAATTATCAAACGTATGCACACGAAAAAGTACTTACGCAAGATGAAAAAGATGTCATACACAATTGGGTGATAAACGGTACGCAACAAGGTAATATGCAAAATGCCCCTACTCCTCCGGTTTATGCTTCTACTGCATTAATTGCCAATCCCGATGTGACGGCACAAATGCAACTTTACCAAATACCTCCTATTACAACTGATTTGTACCGATGCTTTGTAATTCAAAATGTGAATGCAGTTGACAAGTTTATTTCAGGGCTTGAGGTTATTCCGGGCAATCGCAACATTGTGCATCATGTACTTGTTTTTGCCGATCAGGGAAATACGGTTATCAATTTAGATAATGCCGATCCCGGGCCAGGCTATACCGCTTTTGGTGGTATTGGAAGCAATTCAGCTGAATTGCTTGGTGTATGGGCTCCCGGAGGCGAGGCCAACTTTTTCCCTACAGGCATGGGCATTAAACTTAAAGCTAACTCGCATATTATTTTACAAATTCATTATCCGATAGGTACATCCGGGCAATGGGATAGTACCAAAGTAAATTTAAAATGGAGCACTTCTGGCTTTACACGCGAAGTAGCTATTGATCCTATTTTAAATCATGGAGATCTTAATGAAGGGTTCCTTTACATTCCTGCCGATAGCATGCGGACTTTTACATGTGACTATACTGTTCCGGCAAATGTAACACTCTTGGCATGTGCTCCGCACATGCACCTGGTGGGCACCGAAATACGTGCACATGGAATAACTCCGCTTAACGATACACTTCGATTGGTTGATATTCCCAAATGGGATTTTCACTGGCAAAATATGTATTGGTTCCGGAAGCCTATGAAAGTACCACAAGGGACGGTACTGCATTCAGAAGCCATTTATAACAACACGGCCTCCAATCCATTTAATCCTAACTCACCACCGCAACCGGTATATCTTGGAGAGGCTACCACTGACGAAATGATGCTTATTTATTTTTATTGGACAATATATTTACCGGGTGATGAAAATATTATTGTTGACACAAGCACTTCTGTGCCCGCCTATAATGGATGCAACTTCTCGCTTGGTGGCACCGAAAACTGGTTGCAATCGCAGTATTCCATTTACCCTAATCCGGCAAACGAAATCATCAATATTAACGTTGGCTGGCGCGAGGCTTATACCATCACTATATATGATGTGGCAGGTAGAGTGGTGTTGCGCAAAGAAAATTTAGTAGGTAAAGAATCGCTACTCTTAACTGACTTTAGTAAAGGCTGCTATATTGTCGAACTAAATAATAACAGCAATAAATTTAACAGCAAGCTTATATTAAACTGATTTTACTTTTGAAGTAAATATTAATGCCTTTGCTTCAGTAGGTTGTAATTGAAAGATAGCAAACTGATTCATCCACATGATGTTGATGTTAATGTAAACGCGTTGGCTTTTTAAGTCCTACCTTTCACTTGCTTAAGAATGGAAGTAATTATTCCTTCCATCCGTACTCATTGTCGCATTGTGCAAATTGATCATCAATGCGGAAGTAGGTAGACGCTTTCTTTTTCTTAATCCAATCCATCATGGCCTTTTCCGATTTTTCGTTTGATGCTGCTTCGCTCAGGCGTTGATAGTCATCTTTAAGGTTGGTAACATGTGGGGATGTACGCTTATTGAGTTGTAATATTCGATAGCCGGTATTGCCCTCCTGATTGGTGTAAGGTAAAACCTTTGTTATTTCTCCGGGCTTTAATTGATCGAGTTGAAAAAATATGCTGCCTTCTATCTGATCGGCTTCAAATCGAATACTGCTGGTTTGTGGATTTATCATTTTGCCTCCATTATATCGTGTTTCAGAATCATCTGAAAACCGCGATGCAGCTTGAGCAAAACTAAGGCTATCATATTTTACCAGGGTAGCAATACTGTCGAGTTTGTTGGCAACGCTAATATTATCTTCAGTGCCAACTTTTGGACGAAGCAAAATATGACGTGCATTAAACATATCGCCTTTTCGTTCAATCATTTGAATAAGGTGATAACCAAATTTTGATTCTACGATTTGCGAAACCTCGCCCGGCTTAAGTTTAAAAGCGGTTGCTTCAAATTCAGGTACAAGATCGCCACGGTTAACAAATCCCAGCTCGCCACTTTGCTTGGCCGATACCAGGTCTTCGCTATATAGCACTGCTAATGCTGCAAAGTCTTCGCCATTAATCACACGATCACGATACCCTTTCAATCTTTCAATACAATCTTTTTTTGCGGCATCGCTATATGATACCATCATCACAATTTGTGAAAATTCTATTTCCGAATTTATTAAAGGCAAACTATCCTTTGGTATCGCGTTATAGTAGTTGAGTACATCTTGCGGACTTACCGAAGTAGCTTTCGAAATTTTTCCCTGCATTTGTTGAATCATAATCTGATCGCGTACTATTGGCCGGAATTCTTCTTTTAATTCAACTATCGATTTGCCGTATTGTTTTTCCAATTCTTTTTCTCCACCAAACTGATTTATAAAATAACGGAAACGGCTTTCCAGCTGATCGGTTATTTGCCCTTCGCTTACTTCAACACTATCTAATATGGCATGATGCAACATCATCTTATTAAGCAACAACTGATTGTATATTTTGCATTTCATGGCTTCGTCTGCATAGTTGCCACGTGCTATCCATTCCAGATAATTTTGCTCAACTTCGCTAAGCAAAAGGATTTTGCTGCCCGCTATACCCACTATTTTATCAGCCACCGCAGGTTGTGCGTTACATAGCGTTATAGTGCCGCAGAGCAGGCTTGAGGCAACAAATATTATTTTATACAGTTTCATTAGTGTCGATATTGATAATTAAATTTATGTTTATAAATGCTACTTGAAAAACAATTGTACTTCGTTATTCTTAATAGCATTGTTGTAAGTGCTCTGACGCCATTTTTCAAGTACTTCGTTTTTGCGTTTATTTATGATAAGGTTTTTATGTTCTCGGTTTCAAAGCTCAACGGTGACATACTTTCTTTTATTTTAAAATCGAAAAATTTCACCACCATATTGCTGTTGCTATCAGGAATGTCAATCACTTTGGTGTATTGAAGAAATTGTTCCTGATTGTAAGTTTTTATTCCTGTACGCATCATTATATCGGTAAAGGGCATCCATACATCATCATTTAAAAAATAATCGGTGGCATGCTGAAAGCAAAAATTGTCAACCTGCTGACGTGAGTTCTCATCATTGCTCATGAGCCATTGCTTAAACTTTTGCAGGTTCTTTACATTTCGCGGGAAGCGTGCATATAAGCAACGTGTGATGTTTTCTTTCAATTGAAAATTTGCCTGATTGTTATCGTAATATTCCTGTATAGCATCATCGGTTACAATGGTATCGAGCATGCGCAGCACTACCGTGCGTTCATAATTATACAGAATGAGTGATTTACGATATTCTTCTACTTGCTTTTCAATGGTTTCGTTACTTGCATCTTCTCCTTGCGAGGCTTTATGAAGTAATACTTTTTCGCGTGTCCAGTTGTCAACATATGCTTTTAAGAATTTAATGCTGTCGGCAGGGCTCAATTTTTCGGGCAATACTTTTAATATTTCGTCTGTATACAATGCAAAGTCATGAACCTGCGCAATTTTAATCTTGCTTGTACTTTCAGTTTCATTCAACGAAAACGGATTTTTGCAAGAAGCTAGCATGCTTATCGCTAAACATGCAATCAATATATTTTTCAATCCGGTATTCATCTATGCAAAAAAACAAAAGTGAGTACATATTATCATGTTACTCACTTTTATAAAATTTATTTTGTCAAGTGATTTACTCTTTGATGATGGTTCTAAGCACAGCCTCATCTACATTAACGGGGTGTTTTTTACGTAACTCTTCGATCCAATTTTTCTCCAAATGGTTCTGATAGTCGGCAGTAATAATCCCTTTGGCTTCATCAAGGGCCTTTGGCATTGGCGTCAATACTTCCTTTACATCAACAAATACCGTTTGATTATTTTTTTGCATGTCGGCCGAAATTCCTTTGGTCCACGTTATGCCATCAATAATTTCATTATCACCTTTGCTGTATTTGCCTTCCTTTATGGTTAAGTTCAATTGAGAGTCTTTGTTTACTTCCTGCAACATTTCAGCATCGTCTTTCTTTTTCTTCAGCATCTTCCTTACCGAAGCAGCAATTTCAGGCGTGGCACATTGGTATATTTTTGCATTTATACGCTCTGCCCACATGTAGTTATTTTTATTTTTTTCGTAGTACTCTTTTAGCCCTGTAGTATCCTTAACTGCTTTACTCCAAACCAATTTATCAGTTAAATCAAATAGCAAAATTCCATCGCGATATTCCTGCATCAGGTTTTTAAATTCCGGATATTTTTTTTCTAAACGAGCTTCTTCGTAAGAGATACATGCTTCATCAACAAATCCCTGATACATGCTGTAGCCAACTGACATAGGCTCGCCAGAAGGTCTGCGCACTTGATGCAGAGCAAGATAATTTGCAAAGTCGCGTTGTGAGTAGGTGTTTTCGCCCAGCGTCATAATTGGTTTTGTTAACGGTGCTTTTTCGTCAGGAGCATATTCACCTTTAATAATAGAGGAGTCCAGGGTTGCTAAAAACGCATCGCGGTTAGCCGCGTTTTCACTAAACTTGTATTCAGCTTTTATCTTATTTAACATGCTTGTTTTGCTAAGCTCGCTACGACTGTCTTTTTGAATTTGTTGTTTAAGTTCACCTTTCTTTTCATCATAGGTTGGGAGGCCGCGCTTTTCAAGTCGCTTGATAATATGCCAGCCATACGAAGATTTGATAGGTTCACTTACTTCGTTATCACCTTTTAAAGCGAAGGCAGTACGTTCAAATTCAGGAACCATACGCCCTGTGCCAAACCAGGGTAGCACTCCGCCATTTTTTGCCGAGCCCTTATCATCGCTGAATTGGGTAGCAAGGTCTTCAAATTTTTCTCCTTGCTTGAGTTTTGCAGCTATCTCTTCAATTTTTGCTTTTGCCGCTGTCTTAACACTGTCGCTAGTTTCGTTGTCTGCACACTTTACCATAATATGAGCGCAATGAATTTCACCTTGAGCAGGACGCATATCAACAGTTTTCAAAATATGATATCCAAAGCGAGTACGCACTGGCATGGATAACTTTCCAATTGGTGTAGTGTATGCCGCTGATTCAAAAGGGTAAACCATTTGCATAGCAGTAAAGTAGCCTAAATCACCTCCATTTTCTTTGGCCGAAGGATCTTCGCTGCTATCACGTGCCATGGTAGCAAAATCTGCGCCTTTCATTATCTTCTCACGAATCTTCATGGCCTTATTGTAAGCTGCAACTGTATCCTTTGGCAATGCATCAGCAGCGCATTTTACAAGGATATGGCTTGCTCGTACATCTTTTTGCATGCGGTCGTACGCCTCTTTTATCAAACCCTCCGATACTTCCTTGTCTGTAAGGTATGGTTGAGCCAATTGTTTCTTATAACCATTAAGTTCATTCATAAAAGCGCTTGATGTGTCCATATGTAGTTCCTCAGCTGCTTTTACCTTTAGTTTGTAGTTGATGTAAAGGTCTAGATACTCACGCACTGCTTTGTTGTCAAAACTTACATCCTTGGTGTTGTTTTTCTTGTAAACCCTTTCAAACTCAGACTTGCTAACCGTTTCACCATCAATGGTGATAAGTGCTGGGTCGGGTTGGGCATACGACATCATTGAAAACCCAAATAATGCGACAACCAGATTTAAAATTTTCTTGTTCATAGTTAAATTTAGATTATATAAGAATTAAAATATTTTGCAATTGGATGGATTCAGAAACGGGGTGCAAATGTAGAAAATTACACATTCCACCCAAATTATAGCTCTGTAAAAAAGATGAAAATTATTACTCCACCACCAAAACCCGTTTGCTCTCGCTCACATTATTACAACTTACATTAACTACATACAAGCCCGGTGTGTACATTGCAGTGGATACTTGCAGGTTTGAAAAATGCCCATACAAATTATGTTGCTCTATTTTCTTACCACTTACATCATACACGGTGGCAAGTGCTGTGGTATTGCCCGGTATAGAGTAGTGTATATTGTAAAACCCATTTGCAGGATTTGGAAATAATTGCAAACCCATTGAAGTAATTACCTCATGCTGTGCCAAGCCAAGGCTATCGCAAATACTGCCTATCTCGGGGCCAAGCTCGTAGTTTGGCCAGTTTGGGCAAGTGCGACTGTTAAGAATACCAAAATGAAAACTATGCGGTTGGGCATCGCACAGTGTATCAAACAAATCAGGTTGATTGATTACGGTCATATTATCGCTTTGTGATTGGGTGATACAATATATCTTTTTATCTGCACCTACAAACATTTGCCAGAAGGTGGCCCAAGAGTTTGCAAATGGAGATGCGTATCCATCATAAGTAGCAATAATTTTTTTTGTATTGACCATATTGCTACCATCCTGCAAATTGTATTGGTATATGTGCAATCCTGTAGCCACGTATAAAAATTTATTATTAGGAGAAAAAGCAACACCGCCAACATAGCCACTATCAATTAAATCAACAATTAAATTGCTAAATGTTCCGGTGCATCGGTCAAATTCCATAAGTACAACTTGGCTTGTATCTGTAATCCAAGTGGTATCTAAACGTGTATCTACCCTTGCATAATAACGGCCATCCTGGCTAAAGGCAGATTGCCCCTCGTAAGTTGCCGATTCTCCAATGGGGCCAAGTGCCTGTGTTGACATTGTTATGCCTGTAGGTGTTACTAAAAATTTAAAGTAGGAATTTGTATTGCGCTGTAGTTTTACAAGCCACCAGTCACGACCATTGCCATGTTTAACAGCCGAAAAAAAACTTTCGGTCATACTATCATTCAACACTAAATTATTATGAGATATAACCTTGCCCATTCCACCGGCACTATCCATACTGATGTGATGATAGTCTATTTCATTAATCCAGTACACATTGGGGTCATCATTATTAAATTGAACTTGAAACATTAAATATTCATTTGGGTGACCTGGGTGAGGAATGCTTAACAAGCCTTGATTGCACCCCCAGCCTACACTAATAGAACCCAATGAATAAGCAGCACTATATAAGTTTATGCTATCTCCACCCATCATAATGCTATCATTTCTATCAACTATAAACAAACCATTTGAGCTGAAAAGCAAATTTCCTGTAGAATCAGCCATAGTAGTATTTGTTTGTAGAAAATTTAATCTCCTATTGTTGTTTATAGTATTAATAGTCAAACCTGATGAAAAATTCACATAGCCTTTTCCCCAAGGTGGATTTTTGTCAAATCCATACATAAAGTACGAGTTCATTTGACCTTTTGTTTCATTGAAAACAAAAATAATAACAAGGGTTAAAAATATTAAGATCTTTTTCATTATCTCTCGATATAAAATAATCTTGAATAGGTTACTACATTCGTAATTGAGGTGTGCTTGATAATATAGAAATTATTTTCTTTAAGATGCTGTTTTATGAAATTAGAATTCTTGCTATTTGAAATAGCAACTAATTTTCCAGCTAAATCATATACTTCTATTGATTTTACATTTTCAAAGTTTTGAAATACATTCAAATCTTGTTGTACATTTTCATCTAATCCGTTAGCATTTAAGGTTGATTTGTAAGTTACACCGAAAACTGCGCACTGCGCTGTATTATCAAAATTTGCAGGTGAAGAATTAATTAAGTTATAAATGGCCTGCGCAATAAAAACTCCATCACCTTTTATATAGGGACAGTCGAAGGCAAGGCTGTTTACAAAATCTATTTCATTTTGATTTAATACTATTTCCTCATTTTCAAATATTTTAATAACTATTCTTAGTGCATCTTTACGATTGGATGCGAAAACATCATTTTCTGTTATGCTATTAATTACATCGATTATATCATCTATGGCGGTTTGTTTTTGAAACATCAAACTCGCAGCTATTTGAGCATCGGGCTTATTCGAAAATATTCCATTATTCAAGTTGTTGGTATATAGTAGAATTGCATTATGTATTTCAATAGAAGTTGAATTTAAGTTTAAGGTACTAAATAAACTTCTTGCATTAATTAACTCAGTCAACAGGCTCGCCATGTAATTTAAAGCCTCTCCATTTATTAATGAGTTTACTGATCCAAGCGCATTTAAATTATCTACGATCTCGTTGTACTTATTATATTTGGTAGTTGCATTATTATTGTAAAAATTTTGAATAGCTGTGCTTGCATTTGCTGCTATCAAATCATTTTCAATTTTGTTATATAAAATTTCTTTTTCCTATTCTAAGATTCCTTCTTGAAATTCGCTTGTAACATATTGATTGGTTGCAATCTTCTCTGCAAATTCCAAATCAATCGTATCGCCTGTAATAAATGATGGACAAACAAATGGCAAATTAACTAAAGTGTCTTCAGGACAATCTGATGGATCAATTCCTTGCTGCTGAATAAACCATCCAAGAGGTGGAATTACTGTTATTGGTTCATATAATGTTCCAATACCATTATAATAGTATTCATTTAAAAAAGCACTATTTATGTTCAAAGCATCCAATACAGAAGGTACTGCCCAAGTATTACCTGCAAAAAGTTGCTGACCAACTGTTACATTAGCATCATATAATAATCCTGTTTGGTGATTACGAAAATGATTTTCCCGAATTAATGAACCCGAATTACTACCATGCACTGCAAGACCATAATACGTATTAGTCATTTTATTGCAGCCGATTTGGGCAGTTGGGCATGCAGTCATATTTATTCCTTGATGGAATAGAGTTGGCCCTAATATTGTAGAAATAATATTGTTGCATGTAACTCTTATAGCTTCGCATTTTACAATATCTATCCCAATCGAACTTTTAAGTGTATGGTCCATTGATATGCCATTCTTATGAATATGGTGTACATACATAGTTCCATTGTTATTGACATTGGATGATATACCAATACATCTGATTCCTGCAACTCCATTGTGCATGACAATATCATTTTCTGCAATTTCCATGTAATTATTATTAAGTGCTAACGCTGCTAAATGAATAGCTTCGCCATTGCTGGGCGCGCCAATAAGAACATTCAAGATTATAGAGTTTGCATCAATAAAGGCACCCTGCACTTGTGTTACATCATTAATAAATACACCATGATTAAATGAGTTTATATTATTGGCATTTACAGTTAATAATCCAAATGCCCTATGCCCCAATACACCATACTGAAAAATGTCATTCATATTGCAATTGGTAACAGTTGGCATAATATTATTAAACTCCACTCCAATATCGCATGAGTAAAAGTCAACCGGAATATTATTGTTTTGTTGTCCTTGAACAATTAAAAAATTACTTGAACCCCCATTTGCGTAAACTCCATCCCTTGTAATTGAAACTATGCATATCATAGTTTCTAATTTCTTCAAACTTGCAATTGTTTACAATACAATTTCCTCGGGTGCTTACAATTCCATTGTTAAGGTTATCAAATGCCACGGTTGATGGACTTACAAAAGGTGTCATGTCTAAAGTGCCAATATTTTTTGCAATAATTCCGGCTAAAGGTTTTGTAAGTCCTTGAATTGGTAATGTAGAGCATTGTGCTATCAGATTCGTTGATGAAGTAAAACGTGTTTCAGCAATTGTGAAACTTATTGCATTCCAAATACCACCCGTGCCTAACTCAATCCCAACAACATTGGCATCAAATAAGGAGTAAACGGATGAAACGGTGCTCCCCATTGCTGCTTCAATTCCTGTATAGGAATTGCGAATCGTTGCTCCATGCAATTCGCAGGTTGCCCCCGACCCAAAAGTATTTACAGGATTGCCAATTAACCGAATACCGCGCCAAGCTGTTGTGGTACTATTGGTAAGTGTGGCATTTACTACTTGCATATAAGAACCGGGCTCGCAAATAATACTTACCCCTGCATCAAATTGTAACGTGCAATTCGTAATAATTAGAGTTGTGCCCGATAACAAGCGCATATTTTAAGTAATGGTTTGATTGGTGTTAATGGTTTGCGAAGAATAGGTAGTTGTAGTTGGGTTGCAGCATTTCGCATTTTTGTAATTAATAAGTAATATAATTAATGATAGAATAAATATCCGACTTAGCTTGATGGCATGTTCTAAAACGAATGAGGCTGCTGCGTTTTGTGTGCTGTGTGCTGTGATTTCATAACGATATATTTTTATAGATTAGAGTGTAAATATATAAATTAGTTGAAATGGGAAAATAGTAAATGGATAGCTTCATAAATTATAGCTTGTTATTTTTCTAATTTATTAATTGTGTCACATTTTTTCAAATTTTGTATAATAACTTTCCAATGCTGTATTGATTTGAATAATATAAATGCCTTTTGTTAATTTATCTGTATTATACTTTACATGTTGCAGGCCTTTGTCAAACTGTTGCTGTGGCAGTGTTTCAATCATTTTTCCTAAAAGATTATAAATTTCAACAGTAAGTAACTGCTGATTTGGATTTTGAAATTTTATGAAGCAAAAATCATTGGCAGGATTTGGAAATGGATTATATATTTTAAAATAAGACTTAGATGCATTTCCGTTTGAAATGGCAAGCGGGTCATCATCACTGGCATCGCGTTTCCATAATGCACGTCCATAGGTACTTGCATAGATAGTGAGTTTGCCATTAATGGCTGTGCTGTCAACATAATCAAGTTGTGTTATTTCTACTCTGCGTGGCAAGCCATAGCTCCAGCGCGACCAGGTGGTACCGCCATCCAGGGTGCGAAACGCTCCTTCGGTGGTGGCTATATATATGATGTTGTTGTTTACCGGTGAAGGTAAAATGTCGGTAACCGAAAAGTTTGGCAGGTTGCCCGAAATATTATTCCA
Source organism: Bacteroidota bacterium (assembly GCA_016714535.1). Classification (NCBI taxonomy): domain Bacteria; kingdom Pseudomonadati; phylum Bacteroidota; species Bacteroidota bacterium. The sequence goes on along the minus strand of JADKDR010000001.1, from coordinate 153,801 downwards.
TGTATTGCCCTGGTCAGGTGAGTAAAATACTTTTTTTCCAACTGCCCCGGCATCAATATCTCTTATACACACATAAATGCCATCCAGATTAAATGGATCTGTTTTAATTCGGCCTTTGAGCAAACTTGTGGCAATGCCTGCTGTACGGTCAGCCCATAGTTGGGTATTACGATCGCGTACCCATATGCGCGAAAGACCACCGCTGTAGGAAACTAATGAATAAATTCCCGGATCAATATTTCCGCTTTGGTCTATTACAAAGTCATAAATATCACCATTGTTAAATGGGTTATTCAAATTCTCTTTGCTCCATGTTGCTCCTAGATTATCGGTACGGTAAATATAGGGTCCGCCTTCGGTATATAGGGTGCCTGCCTGATCATCGTAGCGCATAATTGGATACCAGTCGCCATGCGGGTCGAGTCCTGCACTCACATCCGCGCTTTGTGCCATCCCATTGGTACTTATAAACCTGCGAAACGAAATGTTTCCACCAAATACACCAACAGCATAATATATATTATCTGTGGTATAAGGATCTGTTAACACGCCACCGCCATCGCCACCGGTTGTTGCCCACTTACCCGATGCATTGGTATGGTAAACAACCCCATTATCCTGCGTACCGCCTACAATTGTATTGGCGCCAGCTTTAGATACAGACATGTCAACAAACTGTGTGATCTGCATATCATTAATACTATCATTAATAGCGTTAAAAGAAAAGCCTGAATTTTTCGAAACAAATAGTCCTCCATCATTGCCCGAAATAACCCAGCCATTGCTTGCAAATGCCAAGGCATGTTGGTCAACATGACCAACATTGACTTCGTTAAATACATTTCCATCAGTGGTGCGCCATAGGCCACCGCCACCAACTACTACCAAATCGCTGTTATTCGGATCAGATTTAATGATATTATTATACCAGCCTTGTCCCCAGTGTATTTCGCCTGATGCAGGGTTACCGAGCAGGTCTACCCCAAAAGCACAAGTGCTCCAGGTGGCTCCATCATCGTTTGATTTGTAGATTCCTTTGGTAAGGTTGTCGCTGTTATTTGTTACGCTTGCATAGATTACATTGGGTGCAGAAAGCGAATTGGTAAGAGCTGTTCGGCCAAAATTAGTTGCTGGTGCTGAAGTGTTTTTTATCCAGGTTGCTCCTCCATCTGTACTTCCGAAAATGCCATTACCCCAAACAGCTATATTAATAATATCAGGGTTGTTGTAATTGATAGTAACATCCGAAACATTGCTGTTGTATTTTAATGTCCATGTAAGGCCACCATCTTGAGAAACATATAATCCAACATTGGTTGCTAAATAAAATTTTTGTGGAATGGTATTCAGTAGTATCAAATGATAACAAGCACTTGGTGTAACTGAAAGCGGAATGTTTGTCCAGCTCTGACCTTTGTCGGTAGTTTTATAAAGTCCACAACCACCGCCAAGACCACCTTCTCCGGTGCCCACCCAAATGGTGTTGCTATTGGTAGGGTCAGTTGCTATCGCGCCTCCGGCATTACAGTCAAGATTATCACTTATTGGATAGTTTACAATTTGGGTGGGCGATATGCTGTCCATTTGCCATACACCACCACTTGCTGAAACAATGCGCACGCTGCCATTTCCAACATATTCAACATCGGCAATGCGTCCACTATATTTTATTGACGATACCGGAGCATTAATTCCATTTGGGCCAAAGTTTTCCATGGCGAAATAGCGCTGACTTTACCATTTATAATATTTTCTTCGCCCGGCATGGCATCTATCGCTTTGCGTATATTTTTAATGTACTCGGGGGTAGCGTTTTCAAACGGATGGTACAGTTTAGCCCTGAATTCTTTTTCCCGTAAAGGTCCTATTTCATTTTTGTCTGCACGTTTTTCATTTTGTGAAAAGGCTGTTATTCCTATAGCCGTGATTAAACTAAGTAACAATATTTTTTTCATACGCTTGAATTGATTTTTAAAAGATGAAACAAAAATAGTCTATTCCTGTTAAAGCATACCCTTTTAACGAATGGATAACAATCTTTTTTGTGTCATAGGTTTGTTTTTTTAAAGTGCTAATTCTTTAAGACATTTTAGTTGGTATAGTTTAAACAGAAGAAGATTTCATTTTAAATTGAATTTTTGCCTTTATTGCATTTTCAAAAAATAATAGCGGAATAATTTATGTCACAAACAAATCATCCTAAAGGGTTACCCTATCTCTTCTTTAGCGAAATGTGGGAACGCTTCGGTTACTATCTCATGATTGGTATTTTTACCTTATATCTTAAAGATCAGAAAGCCGGATTTTCTATGAACGAAGCTGAAAGTGCCGATTTGTATGGTACTTTCATAGCTCTTGTATTTTTAACGCCTTTTATTGGAGGATTATTGGCCGACCGATATTTGGGCTATCGCAAGTCGATTATTATGGGAGGCTTGCTTATGGGTATTGGCTATTGCCTCATGGGTGTGCATAGCAAACCTATGCTTTATCTGGCTATGACGTTGGTTATTTTTGGCAATGGTTTCTTTAAACCTAACATAAGTACCTTGCTCGGAAATTTATATTCAACTCCCGAACATAAGCACCTTAAAGATACTGGCTATAATATCTTTTACATGGGTATTAATATTGGTGCTTTTATCTGTAATTTTTTTGGCGCGGCATTATATCTTACTTATGGATGGGCTTGGGCGTTTTTGGCAGCAGGCGTAGGTATGTTTATTGGGGTATTGGTATTTTTAATAGGAACAAAACACTACAAAGATTTCGATATTATAAAAGGTACCAAGCCGGGCGATATGCCATTGAGCAGAATTGTCTGGATGATTCTAATACCATCTGTAGTATTCGGAATTGGTGGATGGCTTATAAAAGGAGTAACAGATACCATCACAAATCCCAAAGGAAATATTTTTGGAAGTGATAGTACCGATGCATTTGTGTTTGCCTGCATTCCGGTTTTGTATTTTTACTTACGCGAATATTTTAATGCCGAAGCGCATGAGAAAAAACCCATTGGTGCCTTACTTGCAATTTTTGGAGTAGTAATACTTTTTTGGGCCGTATTTAAATTAAACGGTAGCGCACTTAATACCTGGGCCGATCGCTATACCAACCGCGAAATTAATGGAACTACAAAAACGGTAATGCAAAGCCTTAAGCTAAGTAAGGATATTGCTTATACCCGCGACACGGTTACCCTATATGATGCGCAGTTTAGGCTGCAACGCGATGCCAATGGCAAAACAATGACCATCTATGACTATCCTTCATACTTTCATAATATGAATAAGGCCGAGTTGCCTCGCGATGGCGATAAGATTAGTGTATGGGCACCTAATTTAAGTCAGTCTATTAATCCGGGATGGGTTATATTGCTAACTCCGGTTGTGGTTGCATTTTTCTCCTGGTTAGGAAGGCTTAGGCGCGAACCATCAACTCCCACTAAAATCGCATTAGGACTTTTTGTTTCAGCCTTATCAGTTTTGGTTATGGTAGGTGCTGTTATGGCTGGCAACAATGGAACCGAAAAAGTATCGCTATGGTGGCTCATTGCCAATTATGGTGTAATCACTATTGGTGAGTTATGCCTTAGCCCCATGGGGCTAAGCGTAGTTTCTAAATTAAGCCCGCAAAGGATAACTTCGCTCATGATGGGTGGGTGGTTTCTAGCTACTTCTATTGGTAACAAGTTGAGCGGTGTGCTTGCCAGTTTGTGGGATGAATATGCTGACAAGACTTATTTCTTTTGGTTGAATTTTGGTTTGCTTATTGGCGCCACCCTGTTCTTGTTATTAATGTTAAAGTGGCTAAACGCTATCTTTAAGGAGTATGTAAAGTAATAAGCGCCACTAAATAAAATATTGATTCTGATAATTCTTATTTATTAATGCCAGAATCAAATTCAAAATACAAGGCTACGGATGGGTATAAGCGTGTTCTCGATTTTTTAGAGAGCAGGGGCTTTAGTCCATTTGACTTTCAATCAGAAACGTGGCATCACTTTTTAACCGGCCGCAGCGGAATGCTAAATGCGCCAACCGGCTTTGGAAAAACCTATGCGCTCTTGCTGCCATTTTTAATGCATTATATAAATGGGCATGGCAACAAAAAGAGAAATACCGATGGCTTACAATTACTTTGGATAACCCCATTACGAGCATTGGCGCGCGATACCGAACAAGTAATGAATGAGGTAATAAAAGCGCTTGGCTTGTCAATACAAGTAGGTGTTCGAAATGGTGATACCACTACCGCAAAGCGAGCGCAACAAGCCAAACGAATGCCCGAAATTTTAATTATTACCCCCGAAAGTGTTCACCTGCTGCTTGCCTCAAAGGAATGTAGTCGCTTCTTTGCTAAGCTAAGTGCAATCGTAGTCGATGAGTGGCATGAATTAATAGGCAGTAAGCGCGGTGTGCAAGTTGAATTGGCATTATCGCGAATAGCAAACATGACAAGTGAAAAGCTTCTTATATGGGGCATTTCGGCAACCATCGAAAATATGGATCAATCGCTTACCACACTTTTGGGTATCAAGCATCAGGGCGTTGTAGTAAAATCTAAATTAAAAAAAGAGATAGAAGTAATTCCTGTGTTGCCTCCCGGTGATGAGCGCTATCCGTATGCCGGTCACTTAGGAATTCGTATGAGCCAATCGCTCATACCCATCATAGAAAATTGTAATTCTTGTTTATTATTTACCAATACACGAGCGCAAAGCGAAATATGGTATCATCATCTGTTAACCATAATGCCCGGCCTGGCAGGCGCTATGGCCTTGCATCATGGCAGCATAGACAGCAAAGTGCGTAAGTGGGTAGAGCAAGCTGTACACGCCAATAAGATGAAACTCGTGGTGTGCACATCGAGCCTCGACCTCGGAGTTGATTTTGCCCCCGTTGATATCATTATACAAATTGGCTCTCCCAAAGGCATAGCGCGATTTGTGCAACGTGCTGGCCGCAGTGGACATAAGCCGGGAGCAAAAAGCAAAATATTCTTTTGCCCACCAATGCGCTTGAACTGCTTGAATGTGCAGCCCTACGCGCTGCTATCGACAAGGGAATTTTTGAGTCACGGTATCCATATACGTTGTGTTTCGATGTGCTGCTGCAATATCTAACCACACTTGCTACCGGTATTGGATTTTATCCCGATAAGGTGTTTGAAGAAATTAAAACAACACATGCCTTTGCTACTATTGCCAGGCATGAGTTTGATTGGTGTTTGAAATTTTTGCATCAGGGTGGCGAAGTGCTTTCTAAATATGATGAGTTTAAGAAAATTGAAATTCTGGAAGGATTGTGGAAAGTTACCGATCGAAAAATCGCCATGCGCCACCGTTTAAGTATTGGCACTATAGTAAGTGAACAAATCGTATCAGTAAAACTTTTAAATGGGAAAAGAATTGGAACCATCGAAGAGTATTTTATTTCACGTCTAAACGAAGGAGATGTATTCAGCCTTGCCGGACAAAATCTTGAGTTTATAAAGATGCATGAAATGACTGCGTTTGCTCGCAAAAGTAAGTCGACCAAAGCATTAGTGCCTTCGTGGATGGGTGGGCGTATGTCCCTTTCATCTAATTTGGGAACCATGCTGCGCCTGCAGCTGAATCGCGCGGCAAGAGGCAACCGGCAAGAGCTCGAATTAAAAAGCCTGCAACCCTTGCTGCTAACTCAAGCTCAATATTCGCGTGTGCCAAGTACCGGAGAGTTGCTTATCGAAAAAATAAAAACCAATCAGGGATATCATGTCTTTGTATATCCATTTGAAGGAAGAAGTGTGCATGAAGCAATGGCGGCCATGCTTGCTCACCGACTTTCGCGTGTGGCACCAATGACTTTTTCCATTGCACTGAATGATTATGGTTTCGAATTGCTAAGCGATTCGGAAATTCCATTGAATATAAACAATGTTCTTGAATTATTAAGTCAACAAAATTTTTTAGATGATTTGCAACAGGGCATCAATGCCACCGAAATGGTACGTAGACGATTTAGAGACATTGCCGTTATTGCAGGCTTGGTATTTCAAGGCAACCCCGGACAGCAAATGAAAACCAGGCATTTGCAATCTAATTCAGCACTTTTTTACAAAGTATTTAGCGAGTACGACCGACATAATTTGCTCCTGCGGCAGGCATTAAACGAGGTATTGCAATATCAGGTAGAAGAAGCCCGATTGCTTAGCACCTTGCAACGAATTGCGACTTCCAGCATATATATCACAACTCCCGAATCGTTCAGCCCGTTTTCGTTTCCATTAATGGTTGATCGCTTACGCGAAACTATTTCCAATGAATCGATGGAAGACCGTATTGCCAAAATCTTAGCTCAATCAATTGCGAATTAGTTTGACACATCTGGTAAAACTGATGTTTTATTAAAAAAAGGGTAATTAAGTATTTGGCATATTTTATGAGTAGCATAATATTTTTATTGTAAATTTGCCATTCATTAAAAATATCTCAAAAATTAGAAAAATTATGAAGAAAGTTTTTTTAGCAGCCATTGCTGTTTGTATGTATGCAGGTGCAATTGCACAAGAAAGCAAAGAGGAAAAAATTAACCGCATGTTAAAAGATGGCGGTGAGTACGTAAAAGAAAAAAAGTATAAGGAAGCTGCTGCAAGTTTACAGGAAGGTATCAATATTATTAACGAAATATTGGGTGCACAGATTCTTACAGGTTTACCGGTATCTTCTTCAGGTCTTAACTGCGATGTAGCTAACGATCAGGTAACCAGCCTTGGAACTCTTATGGGTGCTGGCATGCAGGTTAGCCGTCAATACTATAATGAAGAAGGAAAATCCATTAGCCTAACGTTACAACCTAATTCTCCACAACTGTCTTCGCTTAATATGTTTTTAGATAATAAAGATGATTACCCCGAAGGAGAAGTTGGTAAGCGTGTGGTAGTAAAGGAGCACAAGGCATTATTACGTTTTAACATATCTGCCGATGGCGAAGAGGGAGCAGCTGGTGTTGCTTATATGAGCATGCCTTTTTATTCATCGGTTATTACCTTTCAAGGAAATGGTTATAAAACTGAAAAAGAGTTTTTGGCTTTTGCCGAATCACTTGATTTTGATAAATTGGCCGTAGCTATGGGCTTTGCAAAAAAAGAATAATAATTTATTTTTAAGCCTATGCCTTGGAAGAATCTAGAATCTATTGAACAGTTTGAAAATGTCCTTGCCTCCGAAATATCGGGGGCAATGATTTTTAAACACAGTACGCGATGCAGTGTAAGCAGAATGGTGCTCAAGAATTTTATGGCGGAAACAGAAACGCAACCGCAGAATATTTACTTATTGGATTTAATAAACCTAAGAGAAGTATCCAATCATATTGCTCAGCGATTAAATATTAAACATGAATCACCACAATTAATTTGCATTAAAAATCATCTTGCACAAAGTGTTGCTAACCACGAAAATATTTTAAATCATCAAATCGATTCAAATTTATAATAAGAAAAAATGAAAAAATTACTCACTGTTTTGTTTGCAGTTATAGTGTTGGCTTCAGTAACCGCTGTTGCTCAAACAAAAAAGAAACCGGCCCCAAAAGCAAAAGCTCCTACTAAGACAGGCTTAGTAGTAAATGGAAAAATGAGCAATAAAGCTACAGCCGAGCAAATGATAGCTTGGAGCGAATTAGAAAAACTGGAAGTGATGTGCGATAATGGCAAGAAATATGTTCTTAAAAATTTCCAGATTAATATCATTGTAAAAGAACCATATGCTTTCAGAGACTTTGGAATAGGTGAATTTGGAATGCCTATTATGGCCCGCAAGGGAATAAAGGAAATGAAAGAAGGTGATTCAATTTACTTAAAGGAAATTAAGGCGCTTGATGAAAATGCCATGGAAGTAGATCTACCGGTAATGGTAGTTGGTGTGTATAGTGAAACATCAAAATAAAAAATAAGGAAATGCAAAATAAACTTACATGTCTTATTATTAATCTTGTTTTTTCGCTTTGCGTTAAGGCGCAAATGAAACCCGGATTTCAGGTCTTTTATGATAGTAAATCATCAGCAGCATTTGCAGAGTTTGATGCAGATGCAACCAAGCCAGATTTTATCGTCTTTAAAGAGCAGGCAAAAGTGGCAAAGCAATTTGCTTTTATTGAACTAAAGCCCATACTGGGTATTGGCAATGATGACTCATTTATTTTGCAACGAAGCGATGCTGACAATTTGGGTTTTACCCATCACCGCTATCAACAGCATTATAAAGCTATCATGGTAGAGACAGGAGAGTTTATTCTGCATGAAAAAGGAAATGCAGTACTGCATGCAAATGGAGAGTTTTTAAGTGAGATTGACTTAAACGTTGTTCCCACAATATCTAAAGAAAATTCCATACTAATTGCCAAAGCTGAAATAGGAGCATTAAAATATAAGTGGGAGATTACTGGCGAACAAAAATGGCACAAGCAGGTATCGGGAAATCAGCAGGCAACCTTATATCCTGTGCCCGAGTTGGTGATCATAAAAAATCCTGATTCTGAATCGAAGAATAAATATTTGTTATGTTGGAAGATGGATATATATGCACACGAGCCAATGAGTCGCGATTTTGTTTATGTTGATGCACAATCAGGAAACGTGGTTAAGAAGATAAATCGTATATGTGAATTTGTAAGCACAGGCACAGCCCTTACCAAGTATAGCGGTTGGCAAACTATAAAAACAGACAGTCTGAATGCTTCCAGTTTTCGCCTTCGCGATTATAGCCATGCAGCTAATATATTTACCTATGATATGAACAAGGGTACAAATTATGGAGCCGCTGTGGATTTTACTGATAATGATAATGTTTGGGATAGCATCACCAATCAGGATAATGCTGCTTACGATGCCCATCATGGTGCAATTGCAACCTACGAGTATTTTCTTAATGTGCATAACCGAAATAGTTTTAATAATGCCGGAGCTCCACTTATTTCTTACATCCATTATTCTAATAATTATAACAACGCATTTTGGAATGGTTCGGTAATGACCTATGGTGATGGTAACGGAGTTACCTTTTCGCCACTTACAACCATTGATGTGTGCGGGCACGAATTAACACATGGTGTTACTGGAAATTCTTCGAACCTTATTTATTCTTATGAGTCAGGAGCACTAAACGAATCGTTTAGTGATATTTTTGGAACCTGTGTTGATTTTTACGCTCTTCCCGGCACCGCTAATTGGCTTATTGGCGACCAATGTTATACTCCCGCCACCTCTGGAGATGCCCTGCGATTTATGAATAACCCTAACGCTGCTTCTGACCCGGATACTTATCTTGGATCTTTCTGGTATTCAGGTACGGGCGACAATGGCGGTGTACATATTAATTCAGGAGTGCAAAATTTTTGGTTCTATTTGCTTACCGTTGGTGGTGTTGGTACAAACGACTTTGGTTTTAATTACAATGTTACCGGCCTTGGTATAAATACAGCTGCATTAATCGCTTATCGCAATAATAATTTTTATCTCACTTCGGGTTCGCAATATTCAGATGCACGCAGATACGCTTTACAAGCAGCGGTAGATATTTTTGGGCCATGCAGTAATGAGCAGCTTCAAACAAAAAATGCATGGGATGCCGTAGGAGTTAATGGACCTTTTAATCCAAATCCACTGGCCAATGCTGCAAATACAGGCATCGTGTGCGAGGGTAGTTCGGTTACGCTAATGGCTGCCGGTGGCGTCAGCTATACATGGTCAGGCCCCAATGGCTTTAATTCTACCGAGCAACATCCAGTTTTAACAAACACTACCATGGCTAATGCAGGAGGTTACTCTGTTATAGCTACAACTAACAGTGGATGTTCAGGAACTGCTACCACCAATGTTGTATTAAACGCCAAACCTTCGTTAACCGGAAGTGCAGGAGACGCTTGCCCTAATGTGCCTGTTGCTATGGATGCTATTGCTGCAGCCATCGGGATGGGTGGACCGCCACTAACAACATCAAATACCAACCGTATTTCGATTCCCGATCAAAATACTACGGGAATTGAATCCCCAATGAACGTTGTATCAAGCGGTACAGCTGCTGAATTAATTTCGATAGAAATTGATAGCATTTCACACACATGGGATGCAGATTTGAGCATAAGATTAGTGGCGCCCGATAATAGCACCATTACACTGGCAAATGGAGTGGGCGGCAGTGGTGATGGATTTTCGCATACTATTTTTAGCAAAGCAGCAACCAATGTAATTGGTAGCAATGGAAATAACACCGCACCATTTAATGGAACCTACGCACCTCAGCAGTCATTTTCTAACTTAACGGGTTCGGCTAATGGCACATGGAAAATAAAAGTTATTGATGCTTATGCGCAAGATACAGGATCTATATGGGGATGGAAAATTACCATGTCATCAAACAACATTATTACCACATATGAATGGAGTCCGGCCTTAGGTTTAAGCAGTACAACCTCTCAAAATCCGATAGCTTCAGTTAGCGCAACTTCTACGTATACAGTTACAGTTAGCGATTATATAGGGTGCACCAATACTGCCACGGCCGAAGTGCAAATTCATCCGTTGGTTTCGGCAACATATTCCACTACCGATGCTTCTTGTTTTGGTAATAATGGTACTTTGTTTGTTTCTACTTCGGTTGGAACAGCGCCAGTATTGTTTTCGGTAGATGGTGGAGTGTATAGTCCAATCGTTAGTTATAGTTTGCCTGCAGGAGCTCATACCCTCGAAGCCAAAGATGAAAACCTTTGCAATGTGGCCAGCTATCCATTTAGCATATCCGAACCACTTGCTGTGGCCGCTACTACTACCGGAGCAAATCTTAAATGTTATGGTCAAAAAAACGGAACCATTAACCTTACGGCAACAGGAGGAACAGGTTTTTATTCCTATTTATGGAGCAACAATAAAACAACATCATCATTATCTAATCTGGTTGCTGGTACATATACATGTACCGTAACAGATGCAAATAATTGCACTACCACGGTTGCGCGCACGTTAACACAACCTGCTCAAATTACCATGTCATTTACCAAGCTTGATCCTACCGGACCTTTGTTTGATAATGGAAGTGCTACCTGCAATCCTGCCAATGGATTTACTCCTTATCGTTACACATGGAATACTTCTCCAGCACAAACCACACAAACAGCTACCGGCCTTTCGCCAGGAACATATACGGTAACTGTTAAAGATAATAAAAAGTGTGCGCGAAACGGAGCAGTAGTTTTAGTGCCTGCAAGAATTGCTTCTGATAAATTAATATCAGGTTCAATACAAGTTTCACCAAACCCAACTTCAGGAGAGTTTGCCTTGCTTTTTGTTTATGAAAAGAGTGACCAAGTATCAGTTACCATTAATGATGTGACAGGCAGAGTAGTAAGTGAGTATGTTTTATTGTGCCGTGAGGAGGCAAATCAATTTAACTTTGATATTTCTGATTTTTCAAATGGTGTTTATTTTCTTCGATTGAATTTGAATGAGAAGCAAGAAACCATTCGGATTATAAAGCAGTAAAATCTTTTTTATTTGTGTATAAAACGCAAGGAACGCCTGCAATTTTGCAGGCGTTTTTTATTTTTAAGAGATTGATAAATATTCAGGAAAGTGTGTTTGCTCTGCTTGCGACTGGTGTTTTCACCAAACGAATTTCGACAAGGATAGATTTTCTTGTGCTTGTGAAACAACAGCAAAAAAGCAGAGTATGACTTATGTAACGATAGAATTAATTTCATGCACTTCCTCTATGTATGTTATTTAGGTTGAAACGCATGGGTGATGCGCTAATCAAAAACAGATTGATGGAAAAATAAAAAAATTCAAAAGTTTTGTCGGGATTTAATCTAGCAAAAAGTAAACTTTTTTCTAGTTTCCATTCTCCACCGGAGTTTTCAAATCAGGAATTTTTATTTTATCGCTTTTCGTAATGCCTTCGAGCACTTCAATATTTACTCCGTCCGACAAACCTGTTTTTATAAATCGTTTTTCAAATTTGTTTGGTGCTACTTCAACCTCTACAAAAGTTTTATCTTTTTCAAACTGTAAAACCGATTCGGAAACCGCAAAGGCATTATCTTTTCTATCCAAAATAATATCGGCATTGGCGCTATAACCTGCGCGTAAAAACGAACCTCCTTGTGCTTTAGTTAAGGCAGCACGAATAAGAAATTGTATGGCGCCATTTTCTGTAACTCCTTTTGGCGCTATATATTCTAGTGTGGCTTTGAAACGTTCGGCATCTATTGCACCTATGGTTAATAATAATTCCATTCCCGATTTTATTTTTCCCACTTCGCTTTCATCAACCTTGCCTTCAAAAATCATTTCGCCCATGTTGGCTACCGATGCAATGGAGGTGCCTTCGTTAAATGTATTGCTTTCAATTACACTGCTTCCTTCTTTTATTGGCACATCGAGCACCATGCCATTTATAGTGCTGCGTATGAGGGTATTGGTAGCACTGCCTGCCGATTTGGTCACACCATTTTTTATTAATTGCAAATTATTATCGGCAGCATTCATTTCTTCTTTTGCAGTTTTCAATCGTAATTCATTTTGTTGAAATTCGGCTTTTGATACTACCTGTTGGTTGAATAAAGTTTCGCTGCGATCGTAGTCTGCTTTTGCGTTATCAAAATTGATGCGGGCTTGATTCACTCTATTTTCAGCACTTGCAAGGTTTATCATGTTAGGAATAATTTTCACTTTTGCTATTACATCACCTGATTTAATTTCTTGCCCTGCCACTACAAACAATTTTTCGACAATGCCCGACACCTGCGATTTCATATTTACTTCTTTGCGAGGAATTACACTGCCGGCTGCCACTGTTTTTTTAATTATGGTAGTGTCGAATGCAGTTGTTGTTTCAAATACTACCGGAGCCTGTTCCGATTTTTTGTATAGGAAATAAAGCGTCCACACAAAAACTCCTAAGAGGACAATAACTAAAACGATTTTTAAAATTCTTTTTATCATAAAATATTATTCAGCAATTTATTTTCAAGTAACGATAATTATTATTTCAAGGTTTATATTCTTTATTCAGAACGCAAAGCCTCTACAGGCAAAACAGATACTGCACGTTGTGCAGGTATTAATCCTGCGAGGGCACCACACCCAATTAATACAGCAAGCGATACAATGGCAACATTAATGTCCACTGTGGGATTGTTAAACATCGGCACATCGGCACCCATTGCCATATTTATTAATTCGAGCAAGCCTATACCTATTACCAAACCAAAGTAGCCGGCAACAGCAGTCAGGAAAACCGATTCTAATATTATTTGAAACATCACACTTATTGGAGTGGCGCCTAATGCACGTTTGACACCTATCTCCTTGGTGCGTTCTTTTACAACAATAAGCATAATGTTGCTGATGCCAATAATACCTGCTATTAATGTTCCTATACCAACTACCCAAATGAGCAGTGAAATTCCAGAAAACAAACCTTCCATTTTTTTGAATTGCACTTCCATATTCCAATGGCCAATTGCCTGCTCATCTTCGGGCGCAATTTTATGCCGTTCTTTCATTAGTGCAATAACTTTTTCTTCGGCTACTGCTGCCGAAATGTTTGGTTGCGATGAAATAGCAAACCAACCAACCTGGTCGCCATAGTTAAACGCACTTTGAAATGTTGTAAAAGGCACCACCACACGCGAAGCTTCCTGCTCAGCTTGCCCACCACTGCCCATAGGCACCGTAATGCCTACAACCATAAAGTATACTCCATTGATGGAAACATAATCGCCAAGTACTTTTTCTTCTGGTTTAAAAAGATTTTCTTTTACTGCTCTGCCAATCACACAAACTTTGCGTTTATTGGTGATATCATTTTCATTTAAAAAACGGCCTTGAGTAATTTTTACTGCCGATATTTTTGCAATGTTTGGATATACGCCCGCCACTTCGTAGTTGCCCGATTTTAAACCCCGCATTACATTATTACCGCCTTGATATCCACCCAATTGATTTTGTGGCGACACAACTGCAAGTTCTTTTAATTGCCGTAATGCCATAGCATCGCCATTATTGAAATCGAAATCGCGGCCTGGTTTCATGCCCTTGTAAGGTTTGGTGGTACGCTGCGTCCACATAAAAAAACTATTTGTGGCCGTGCCATCAAAATCTTTTAGCACCCCATTTTTTAATCCGTTGCCGGCACCCAACATTATAACAAGCATAAAAATTCCCCACCCCACACCAAGTGAAGTTAGAAAAGTGCGCAACTTATTTTTTTTTATCGTAGCAAATATTTCTTGCCAGTTGTCTTGATCAAACATGATATAATTTTTTATTCGTCACGCAATGCCGCTACAGGTTCAACTCTTGAAGCTCGCAGCGCAGGGAACAAACCTGCTAAACCGCCCACGGTAATTATTAACAAGGTGGCAGCAATGGCCACATTAAAATCTACTTCAGGATTGCGAAAAAAATCGCTCTCGATTTTTTTTCCCATCAATTCGAGTAGGGCAATACCTCCCAACAAACCAAAATATCCGGCAGCTGCAGTTATGAATATTGCTTCCTGCACTATCAACATTACTATAGACGTTGGGGTGGCTCCCAAAGCTTTGCGTACTCCTATTTCCTTGGTGCGTTCCTTCACTATTATCATCATGATATTACTCACACCTACAACTCCGGCAATCAGTGTGCAAATGCCAATTATCCAAACAAAAATTTTTATGCCCGTCATCATATTCATAATGCGTGTATACTCTTCGGTCCAGTTTTCTATGCGCACTGCATCAACATCTGCCGGGTCAAATTTATGTTTCGAAGCCATCATTTTTCTGATCTGAGTTACCATTTCGGCACTGTTGTCAAATCCTTCTTTGTCAACACTTGTCCAAATATTGTTTACTTTGTTTTGGCCATTGAAAGTGCGTTGCATGGTTGTTAACGGTACATATATACGATTGAGGTCGCCATTACCGGGGTCGGTAAAAATGCCTACTACTTTAAATGGTGTTCCTTCTACATCAATAAATTTATCGATGGGGTCTTCGTCTTTAAAAAGCTCATCGCGCACAGGCTCGCCTATACAGCATACTTTGCGATAATCTTTGATATCTATATCGTTAATAAAACGGCCTTTGATGATGGTGGCATTTTCTAGATAATCATGATCGGGCATGCAAGAGCGAACAGTAAAGGAAGCATGGCGATTTTTATAGGTCATAGGTTTCGAATTCCAACCGGCATAGGTAGCACTGCCATGTTCAATATGCTCAATCTTATTTCTAATTTCGTAATAGTCCTCGTTTGTAAGTTGTATGTTACGGCCAGGCTTTAATCCTTTGTATGACATGCTAGTTTCACCACCACGTATATTGATACTGTTAACGGCATCGCTCATAAACTGATGTTGAACACCATTGCGCAATCCATTGCCGGCACCCAACAAAACAACAAGAATAAAAATACCCCAGGCAACACTAAAAGCAGTAAGAAAAGTACGTAACTTATTCTTACTAATGGTAGCCATAATCTCTTGCCATTTATCCTGGTCGAACATTGCTTTTTTCTTTTTGGTTGGGTTAGTGATTTATTGTAATAGAAAATTATTGCTCTACAATTAATCCATCACTCAGCCGAATTATACGGTCGGTCATTTTACTAATATCGTTTTCGTGTGTTACAATCACCACGGTTATTCCTTGTGCATTTACTTCTTTAAATAATTGCATCACTTCGAGCGAATTTGTAGAGTCGAGCGCACCGGTAGGTTCATCGGCAAATATCACTTTGGGTTTACCTATCAATGCCCGCGCTATTGCTACGCGTTGTTTTTGCCCACCACTCATTTCACTTGGCAAATGATTGGCCCAATCTTTAAGACCTACTTTGTCCAAATATTCCATGGCTATTTTGTTGCGTTCTTTTCGGCCAACTTTCTGATAATAAAGTGGCAGGGCAACATTCTCAGCAGCATTTTTAAATGATAATAAATTGAAAGATTGAAAAACAAACCCTAAAAATTTATTTCGCAATTGTGCGGCTTTGGTTTGCGATAAATTACTCATCAATAAATCGTTCAAATGATATTCGCCTTTATCGTAAGAGTCGAGCAAGCCCAAAATGTTGAGTAACGTAGATTTGCCCGAGCCAGACGACCCCATTATGGACACAAGTTCACCGGGCTTTATATACATATCGATACCTTTAAGCACATGCATGCTGTTGTTACCAATGGTATAAGATTTATTAATGTTTGAAAGGCGAATCACAAAAAATTTATTTGGCGTTAAAAGTAAATTATTTTCGTTCTTCCTTAGGACACAACTATAAGCTAAACGTTACAAGGGTGTTAAATTATTATTTGCCCCGAATTCTATTTGAAAGCACAATTTGAGAAGTATTATTCAATCTTCAGTGATAGAGTGAGTAAAAACTTTACTTTCTAAAACAGAATTTAAGCAGGCTCTGAAATAATTCTGCTTGATGGTGGTGGTTTCGCTAAACACATTTCAGCAAGCATAATTTGATTAGACATTTTAAAACACTATTACTCGGCCAATTCACCCCCAACTCCCACATGGGGTATTACCTATACTGCGCTGGGTGTTTAGTATGATTTCATTTTTTGTTTCAAACGGAAATTAGTTTTTTCAATTTCATTCAATGCATCGGTTATTTTATTCAAGATAATTTTTTTGCTAAAACGAATTTCAAAAACAGCCTTTTTTAATAGTAAAATTCTTTTTCAATTTGAAACTTTAAAACAACATTGTTCAGCCAATTTACCTCACGCTGCCACGAACTTTTAGTAAGAGCCAGTTAAGTGCAAATACCGCTTGCTTAAGAATTTATGCTTTCTAATCATCACTTTTCAATCTTTAATACTATCAAAGTAGGTAAGTGCAATAAGCACGCTCCAGTCACGGGAATTTGAATAAGAAGCAAGTAATCATAAGAATTATAAAGCAATAAAAAGTTTTTTTTGTTTGTGTATAATATACATTGAACGCCTCTAATTCTGCCAAAGTTTTTATTTTTTAAAAGATGGAAAAATATTCAGAAAGTTTTACTTTCTTTGTTTTATAAAGTTAAAATAGCTTTTAACCGTTTTTTTAATCCAAATTCTCAAATTTTAAAATAATAATAATGAAAAAAATTTTAGTATTTGTTATGGTTGCAATGGGAATATTGCAAGCGCAGGCGCAGTCAGGCAGAACGTGTGCTTCTGACATTTACATGCAAGAACAATTTGCGCGCAATCCTCAATTGCGAATACAGCATGAGGAAAATGAGCGAATTACGCAAGAGTATATCGCTAGCCACGAGAACGAAAAGTCAAGTGCTGTGGTAACTATTCCTGTTGTGTTTCACATCATTTATAAGACCACTGCAGAGAACATTTCGGAGAATCGCATCATGGATCAATTAAAAGTTTTAAACTATGACTTTGCTCGCACTAACGCAGATAAAGTTAACACACCAGCGGTGTTTGCTGCCGTTTCATCAAATACACAAATTCAATTTTGCCTTGCCAAACGCACACCATCAGGTGCAGTTACTACGGGTATTAATCGCGTATTAACAACGGTAACAAGTTTTCCTTATAACAGTACTATGAAATTTAGTTCAAGCGGTGGTGCCGATGCCTGGAACCGAGATAAATATTTAAATATTTGGGTTTGCACCCTTGGTAGTGGTTTATTGGGTTTTGCCACCTTTCCCGGAGGAATTGCCTCTGAAGATGGTGTGGTGTGCCTAAACACTTCTGTTGGTGGACCAACCTATCCCGGAACTCTAAATCCTTACCACCTTGGACGCACACTAACGCACGAGGTTGGCCATTGGTTAAATTTGTACCACATTTGGGGCGATGCAACCTGCGGAAACGATCAGGTTAGCGATACACCCACACAACAAACTTCCAATTTCGGATGTCCAAATTTTCCACATATAACTTGCAGCAATGGACCAAATGGTGATATGTTTATGAATTACATGGACTACTCTGATGATCCATGTATGAATGCCTTTTCTACCGGTCAGGGTACAAGAATGAATGCGTGCCTTAATACAACACGTGTATCATTAAAAACTTCGGATGGTTGTACACCTTTAGGATGTGTTGATACCTATGAGCCAAATGGTACAACCGCTACCGCCAAGCTAATTCCGGTTAATACAAATATTTTTGCATTAATTAATCCTACCAATGATGTGGATATGTTTAAGTTCAATACGGTTGCTGCAAAACCTAAGATTAAAGTAACCCTTCAGCAATTGCCGGCTAATTATAGTTTGCGATTAATGAGCCCTACCAACACCACTCTTGCAAATTCGCTTAACGCAGGACTTACAAATGAAACAATTATATATAATGCTACCACTCCCGCAACAGGCTATAAAGTAAGAGTATGGGGTGTAAGTGGTGCATTTAACGCAACTAGTTGTTATCGACTGCGTGTTAGCGTTTCGGCAACAGATTGGGTTCGCCTTGCAGGCGAATTGGCTTATGATGCCGAAGGTTTAAGTGCCTATCCAAATCCAGCCAATGAAAATGTTGCCCTGGCGTTTAACAGTGAGTTTGCTGGTAATGTAACTATTACCATATACGATGCAATGGGAAAACTTGTTTTGATGCAAAACGAATCGGTAATTGAAGGTGCTAACCTGGTTTACTTAAACATTGGTGAGTATAAATCAGGATTGTATTTTGTTGAACTAATGAATAACCAAACCGTAAGCAGGATTAAAATAATAAAAGAATAAGCACTACATTCTGACTTTAAACAGTCAAGCCCCGGTAATTGAAAAATTCCGGGGCTTTTTATTTGAGCTAATTTCTTTTGTTAGTGTTTGATAAACTTTACCGAACTCTTTTCAGTAATCAAAATAAATAAGCCTGGTTGAAGTTTTTCAATCGGAACTTGAGTTTCGTTATTAGTTAACCTGCCTGCTATGCATAATTTTCCGTGAGCATTTAGTATTGTGAAATTTTCTGAACCCTCATCTGATCGTTTTACAACAATGAACTCATTGGCAGGGTTGGGATATATCTGCATTTCACTTTCTATCTTTTCCGTAATCGAAAAAGCAGTTTTATTTGGATCATCTTGTTGTGGGCATCCTGCGGTGCTTACTACGATGATGGATGAATAGGCGCTTGAGGATGTATAACTGCATTGACTGCGAACACGTATATCATAATCGGTGCATCCAGTAAGTCCGTTAATGGTATAGGTTTTGGCTGCCGAATATTTTGTTGTCCATGTGGTGGTGCCTGTTGGTCGGTATTGAACATTATAACCACCAGCACCAGTGCCTTTCCAACTTACAGTAATTGAACTGACAGTGGTAGAGAGCCCGGTCCAACTGGTTGGTATATTGCATGCAGTAACACAACCTACCGTTTGAAAATTAACTGCATTACTGTATGCACTGGTAACACCATTGCACACACTGGCCACTCTTACCTGATAGGGCGTGCAGGCATATAAATTAGTAAGACCATGTGAGGTAGCATTTACAACTACGGTTGTCCATACGGTTGCATTTACCGGCTTATATCTTATTTTGTAGGAATCTGCATTGGTGGTTTGCCATGCAAGCGATACAGTGCTTGCTCCCACCGAACTAACAGTTAATCCGGTCGGAACAACAGCGGTTGTACAAGATGGTGCCGCGTTAAATAAGCTTTGATAGTTGGTGGCAAATTCATAAGAACTATTGTTGCAGGTATTTACTGCATCCCAATTAATAGACCATGTCATTAAACCTCGTAAGTCCTGATACCCATTAGGATTTGATCTTGTATAACTGCCAGGTTTGGGCCCCGTGCCTTTTAAGTAATTGATGGCAGCAGCTACGGTGCTTGTGGGAGTAAAACCTCCACCAGCAGCTTGTGGGCAGGCCGGCAACGCTATTGCAACTTTGCTTGCTGGTAATCCCGCAAAATATCCACCTTGTGTATTGAAACCAACGATCACAGCTTCGGCCATTGCTGCTATAAAATCTGCTGTGCCCTGAGTATAAATGTTTCCATCAATACCATACATAGTACCGCTATTATATAATTGCACCTGCAAAATATCTATTGAATCGCGCAAAGCATGTACTATAGGCAAGTATGCGCCCCATATACTTCCATAAGCCGACATACCACCTTGTATAAATGCAGTTTCAGGTGCCATGGTAAGAAATAATTTTTTTCCATACTGTGCTCGATAGTTAATCATGATTTGTTTAATAGCATTTATTAAATTGATAATTTTCGCATCCGTAGGGTTTGCAATAGTGCCTCCACTTACCAATACGGAACTTCCTTCGAGGTCAATATCAATACCATCAAATCCATAGGTATTTACAATGCCTGTCATGCGTGCAACAAAAGTGTCGCGTTCAGCAATGTTATCTAACGATACGGTTGCATTGGCTCCTCCTATACTGATAAGCACTTTTTTATTTTGGCTTTTTAATGTTTGAATTTGGCTTATAAAATTTGCCTGCGATGTTTGAGCAGGACTGAAAACCATCTTATAGTCAGTTCCAAATTCTGGTTCGGCAAAGGCTACTTCTATAACATTATAGCGGCTGTCAATTTGATTAAGCTGAATATAAGGTGCCGCACCATCATTCCAGTTGTGAAAGTAACCCACAAGGGCAGGTGTTGGCGACTGAGCAATTGCTAAATTTAATACAAGGCATGCAGTGAGACACGCCCAAATAGTTTTTTTCATAAGCTTATTATTTTGGAATTAAAAAAGCAATAGTAAAAGCAAAATTTAAGAATCGTTACTTTTTGCCAAAAAAAAATAGAAACTTGAAACAAGTTTTTTAAAACAGAATAAAGTTTATTCGTGAAGACGAACTTTTCAATTTACTTTAATATAGTATAAGCAAGGAAACTTGCTGCATAAGCCAGCAAACTCATATAAATAAATTGAAATAGGGGAATGCCCCAGTTTCGGTTTCGCGTTTTACTACAGCAAGCGTGCTCATGCATTGCATAGCAAAAGCATAAAACAACATGAGCGATATTCCTGTTGCCAGATCGTATCGGGGCTTTCCGGTTAGGTTGTTGGTTTCACTTGCCATGCGTTCTTTCACCGTTTGCAGATCATCGCTGTTACCAACACTGTATATGGTACTCATGGTGCCAACAAATACTTCGCGGGCAGCAAATGAGGTGATGAGCGCAATACCTATTTTCCAATCGAACCCAAGAGGTGCAATAGCAGGTTCCATCCAATGACCAGCAATGCCGGCATACGAATTTTCGAGTCGTTCGCTTTGAAAAGCGTTTTCCAGTTGCTCCTTGTTGGCACCAGGTTGCTGTTTAAGCAACTCATATTTTTCTGCAATTTTTTGTTGACGCTGTATCGGGCCAAAAGTGCTTAGTACCCAAAGCACTATCGATATGGCAATAATTATTTTTCCTGCATCAAACAAAAATATTTTCACTTTATCAAAAATGGTAATCAGTACATTTTTCCAGCGGGGCATACGATACACCGGAATTTCCATAATATAAAAAGAACGCTCTTTACTTTTGATAAGGTATTTAAAAATAAAGGCACTGAAAATGGCAGCACAGAATCCTATCAGGTATAGCGACATTAAGACCAGCCCTTGTAAATTAATCAAACCAAACAAAACTGATTTAGAAGGTATAACCAATGCAATGAGCAAGGTGTAAACCGGTAAGCGGGCACTGCAACTCATTAAAGGTGTTATAAGTATGGTGATATATCTTTCCTTCCAGTTTTGAATAGTACGCGTGCTAAGTATAGCGGGCACTGCACAAGCAACTCCGCTAATAAGTGGAATAACACTGCGTCCGTTTAGTCCGAATTTGCGCATCAGTTTATCCATAATAAAACTGATACGAGCCATGTATCCGCTATCTTCAAGAATGGCGATAAAGGCAAATAGCAAAGCTATTTGCGGAATAAAAATTACTATTCCTGCTAAGCCTGCAATAATTCCATTGATAAACAGATCGCTCAATATACCTCCGGGCAGCACATTAGATAACCACGTTGACAATTGAACAAAGGTGTTATCTACTATATTCATTGGTACCTGTGCCAATGAAAAAATTACCTGAAATATTACAAACAAGATAAATAAAAACGATACATAACCCCAAACGCCATGCGTGAGTACTTTGTCTAGGCGCGAACTTATTGATTTGCTTTCTTCTAATTCAGGATTTTTAATAAACAAACTTAATATATTGCTAATATGCTGATACCGCTCAAGTGTTTCGGTTGATTGTGTTTTAAAAGGTTCAAAATAATTGGCAGTAAGTATTTTTTGCAACGAATCTTTTACATAAGCATTTTGCTTAAATAGTGAAATCTCTTTGTAATTGTGCGCAGCCAAAAAAGCAATGTAATCTGTCCTGAAATGAAATTTTTGCTGAATGCTGTTAATCAGGTCAGGAGCAAATTTATTGCAATCAAGAAAAGTTTTTTCACTGGCGTATACAGGTATGGTTAACAAACGTTTCAGCTCATCTACTCCTTCGCCATTGCTTGCATTAATGCCTACTATTTTTATGCCTAGTTCGTTTTGCAAGGCATCAAAATCTATTACCAGTCCCGAGGCAGTAACAAGGTCAATCATATTAATGGCCAGTATGCACGGGATTTTTAAATCCATTACCTGAGTACATAAAAAAAGACTGCGTTTTAAATTAGTGCCATCAGCAACTATAACTGCAATATCCGGATGCGACTCATCATGTTCATCGCAAAGCACCACAAAGGGTATTTTTTCGTCAAGGGTTTTAGGGTACAGACTATAGGTGCCGGGCAAGTCAATAATTTCTGCGCTTATACTTTTCTGCGATTCGCTAAAAAGTGTACAGTTACCTGTTTTTTTTTCTACCGTAACTCCAGGAAAATTGGCTATTTTTTGATTTAAGCCTGTAAGTAAATTGAAGAGGGTGCTTTTTCCACTATTGGGATTTCCTACCAATGCAATTTTCAGGCGTTGCTCTTTCAAGGGAATTATTTTTCGAACTTGGTTACTAAAATATTGTCTGCTTCCTCTACCCGCAAACTTAGTGTGTAATTTGCAACTTTTATTGCAAGCGGGCAGCCCAATGGTGCATATTGTGTTACTCTGATTTTTTCGCCCGGCAGGCAACCCATTTCCAT
This sequence comes from Bacteroidota bacterium, assembly GCA_016714535.1. NCBI lineage: Bacteria > Pseudomonadati > Bacteroidota > Bacteroidota bacterium. The sequence goes on along the minus strand of JADKDR010000001.1, from coordinate 130,663 downwards.
CAACTTTTGTTTCATTTCGTCATTCGTAAATGAGTCGATGATAGCCGATTCTCCCTTTATCAATTCAGATAGTTTATATTGTTTAGCTAGTGTTGCCTTTGCTTTCATCTATTTAATAACCTTTCTTTTTCGTATCAACTGCTTTTAACCTGTTATTGATTTTGTTGGTGTGCAAATATATGTTTTTTCAAATGGAAGTTTGGTAATTAATAAACCAGGGGTTATGACATTAATCAGTTCTTTTTGTAATTTATTTTTAATTAGGATGCATTGCTTTAAGTACCTGAGGGTATGGAAACAATTGAGTAGGGAGATGATTAAGGAACCATATCAAACTTCGGATGGCATACCAAATGCTAAATTTTAAATTGTTTACTTGTTTTATAGAGTTCAGGCTGCAAGTTTCATACATTTGTGCTGTCGTTGTAATGATCTATCGCTGCTGATTTATCAGTAGAGGAAAGTCCGGGCAGCACAGGGAGCCATACTTCCTAACAGGAAGGTGCAGCATATGCAAGTATGCCGCAACAGAAAGTGCAACAGAAAATAAACAGCCTATGTATATGTAAATATACAGGCAATGGTGAAATCGTGGGGTAAGAGCCCACGCATATGTTGGCAACAGCATATGTGGCAAACCTTATGGGCTGAAAGGCCAAATATACCGACACTTTACCGCGTCCCGTGGTAATATATAACGCAAGTTATGTTGTGGCGGAGGGTAGGCTGCACGATTGTCTTAGCAATAAGGCAACAAGGTTAATGATAGATGTTTCGAAAGAAATACAGAACCCGGCTTACAGTTACAGCGACATCGTATACACCGGTAGTTATTCTACCGGTTTTTTTTCTTCCTTCTTTTTTGTAATAATATTCATGCTTACACCAAACATAATTCCTCCGGTAAATAGGGTAGTGGGAGCATAATCATATTCGAAGTCTTTGTTGTAGTGGCTGTATAAACCGGTTAAGCCTATCAGGTTTTCGTTTTTATTTTGTTCGTTATAAAAACTATCAAACAACTCGCTCTTATCCATTTCTTTTGTAACGTCACTTAGCGATCGGGTAAACCTCACACCTGCATTAATCACAATGCGTTCGGACGTTTTTATATTTATTCCAAGTCCGGCAGCAACACCAAATATGGTTTTGTGAAACTGATGCGAGATATTGCGTGCATTATATTCATAGGTAAGAGGTTGCACCGGGTCAATTGATCCTAGCGAAGTACGCACCAGCATCATACGTGGGCCAAACTCAAAATACATTCCTCCGTTATTCGAAATTTGAAACATCAACGGAATATCGTAAAATTTAACCTTGTCTTCGCCTTTGTAATTAACACTTACATTATTGGCAAATTGAAACTCGCCATTATATTTTTGTCTTACTGTAAATGTATTTAACTCCAGTTTAATAGCAGTATTCTTTCCAAACAAATATCCTCCCTGCAATCCAATAGAGTTGGCAAAAGATGCTTCGGGGTTAATCCAACTTCCTGCCTCATTAATGTTTTTATTCAATAGCCAGGTGGTATTAAAGTTTGCATTAACACCGAATAACGTTGATTGTGCCTTTGCGTTTGCTGAAATAGTTATTAACACAATTGCGAAAAAGAGTTTTCTCATTTTGTAAGGAGTTTAGGTTAAAATATATTTGGCAAATCTAAACGTGAACTTACCTATAAAAATACCATTGATATGAAATTATTAACAGGCAAATATGCATTAATTACAGGCGCATCGCGCGGAATAGGCAGAGGCATTGCCCTTAAGCTTGCTGAGCATGGCGCTCATATAGCTTTTACTTATAACTCTTCGATTGAAAAAGCGATGCTACTTCAAGACGAACTCAAGCAGTTTGGTGTGCAGGCTATTGGCTTTCAGTCTAACGCGGCAGATTATAAAGCGGCCGAAGATCTGGTAGCAGGCATATTAGCACAATGGCCATCTATTGATATTGTGGTAAACAATGCAGGCATCACCCGCGACAATCTCCTTATGCGTATGAGCGAAGAGCACTTTGATGAGGTAATTAATACCAACCTGAAAAGTGTGTTTAATGTGACCAAGGCTGTGCAGCGACAATTGCTTAAGCAGCGGTCGGGCAGCATTATTAATATAAGTTCGGTAGTTGGTGTTAAAGGCAATGCCGGACAAGCCAATTATGCTGCAAGCAAAGCAGGTATTAATGGATTTACCAAAAGTATTGCCCTAGAGTTAGGTTCGCGTAATATCCGTTGTAATTCTATTGCACCGGGATTTATTGAAACCGAAATGACGGCAGCACTCAATCAGGATACCGTAAAACAATGGCGTGAGGCCATTCCATTAAAGCGTGGAGGCACGGCAGATGATGTTGCTAACCTTGTCGTTTTTCTTGCTAGTGATATGGCTTCCTATATTACCGGTCAGGTGATAAATGTGGATGGCGGTATGCTCACTTAGCAGTTGTTGCTTGCATGCATCCATGTATATGCTGCCATGGGGCATAAGGTTAACAAGTACTCTTTTCTTACCGATTTTTCTTACCTTCAAAAAAATTTTAATTAATCATTGTAGTATTATTCGATAGGTGATAGTTGTTTCGTTTTCAAATAAAAATAACGCTACAAGAGGAAAGTGCAAGCCATCGAATTTTAATATCATTTAATATCAACAATCAACATGCCCGATTTTTCACATTTACACGTACATTCACAATATAGTCTTCTTGATGGTGCCGCATCTATTTCAGCTATGTATAAAAAAGCTACAGGCGATAAGATGCGAGCAATTGCTTTAACCGATCATGGTAATATGTTTGGTGCCTTTGAATTTGTGGCCGAAGCTGCTAAGTATAACAAAGGCACCTACGAAACTATAAAACCAATTGTTGGTTGCGAATTTTATCTGGTAGATGATAGAACCAAACAACAATTTACGCGTGACGATAAAGATGTGCGTTATCATCAACTATTTCTTGCGAAGGATGAAACAGGATATCAAAACCTGGTAAAGCTTTGCTCGCTTGGGTATATAGAAGGTATGTATGGAAAATATCCACGCATTGATAAAAGATTAGTAGAGCAATATAAAGAGGGGTTAATTGCAACCACCTGTTGTTTAGCTGCAGAAGTACCTCGGGCTATTATACAAAAAGGTGAAGATGCTGCTGAAAAGATTTTCCAATGGTGGCTAAACTTATTTGGTGAAGATTATTACATTGAATTACAACGGCACGGTATACCTGATCAGGATAAAGTAAACGAAGTATTACTTAGGTGGAGTCTAAAGTATCAGGTGAAAGTAATATGCAGCAACGATTCGCATTATGTAGATCAGTCAGATTCTAATGCACATGATATTTTATTGTGCATTAATACCGGAGAAAAACAAAGCACACCCAAAATGAAAGATTTTGGCGATGACGATGCCTTTGTTAAAGGTCGCAGGTTTGCATTTTATAACGATGAGTTTTATTTCAAAACTCAGAAGCAAATGCTTCAAAAGTTTAGCGACATACCTCAGGCACTTGATAATACAAACGAAATAGTTGATAAGGTAAAAATGCTGAATCTTACCAAAGATATTTTGCTTCCGTTTTACCAGATTCCTTCTGCTTTTTTATCGCAGGACCATTACCTTGAGCACATCACGTTTGAGGGTGCCAAAGCGAGATACAGGGAAATTGATCATGAAACAGAAGAACGTATAAAGTTTGAGTTGGGAGTAATACGTAACATGGGGTTTGCCGGGTACTTTCTTATCGTTGCCGATTTTATACGAGCCGGCCGAGATATGGGTGTATTTATTGGCCCCGGACGAGGTAGCGCAGCCGGCAGTGTAGTAGCATATTGTATTGGTATAACCAACATCGATCCTATCAAATACAATTTACTGTTTGAGCGCTTTTTAAATCCCGAAAGAAAAAGCATGCCTGATATTGATACCGACTTTGATGACGAGGGCCGCCAAAAAGTAATTGATTATGTAATTAATAAATACGGAAGAAATCAGGTGGCGCAAATTATTACCTATGGTACCATGGCTGCTAAAATGAGTATTAAAGATGTTGCCCGTGTTCTCGATTTGCCTTTGCCTGATGCTAATGCCCTTGCTAAACTTGTGCCTGACCGCCCGGGCACTGAACTGAACCGGGTAATACTTGCGCCCTTAGATGGTGAAAAAGGGTTGATTGAAAAGGAAGGATATAATAGCGACACTCTTGCCGACATTATGAAGCTACGCGACATATACAGTGGTAATGACATAAAAGCGCAGGTGTTGCAGGAGGCGGTTAAACTTGAAGGAAGTGTACGAAACACCGGTGTGCATGCCGCAGGAATTATTATTGCACCTAAAGATTTAATGGAGATTATTCCCGTGTGTGTTGCCAAGGATTCTGATTTGTTGGTGTCGCAATTTGAGGGCACTGTAATTGAAAATGCCGGTGTTATCAAAATGGATTTTCTCGGGCTCAAAACGCTCACTATTATTAAAGATGCGCTTCGACTGATCAAGCAGAATTATGCCATTGAAATTGATATTGATAATATTCCATTGGATGATGCTGCAACCTATCAATTGTATCAGCGTGGCGAAACCAATGGAACATTTCAATTCGAATCGCCCGGTATGCAAAAGTATCTTAAGGAGCTAAAGCCCGATAGACTCGAAGATTTAATAGCCATGAATGCATTATATCGCCCGGGGCCATTAGAATATATTCCACAGTTTATCAGGCGAAAGCACAAGCAGGAACAAGTTGTGTATGATCTTGCTGATATGGAAGAAATGTTAGAGGAAACCTATGGCATAACCGTCTATCAGGAGCAGGTGATGCTGCTATCGCAAAAGCTTGCCGGATTTAGCAAAGGCGATGCTGATGTATTGCGCAAGGCCATGGGTAAGAAACAACTCGACACGCTTAATAAGTTGAAAGGCAAATTTATGGAAGGTGCCGGCATGCGTGGTCATGATCTTATCGTATGCGAAAAAGTATGGACCGATTGGACGGCCTTTGCAAGCTATGCTTTCAATAAGTCGCACTCTACATGTTATGCATTTGTTGCGTATCAAACCGCTTATCTCAAAGCACATTACCCACAAGAGTATATGGCTGCGGTACTAACTCATAACCTTAGCAATATAGAGAAAGTTACCTTCTTTATGGAAGAGTGCAGGCGCATGGGAATTAACGTGCTTGGCCCGGATGTAAATGAGAGTTCGTTTCACTTCACGGTAAATAAGCAAAAGCAAATTCGCTTTGGATTGGGAGCAGTAAAAGGCGTTGGTGAAAATGCTGTAGAAAATATAATTGACTGCCGCATCAAAGATGGACCATATCATTCAATTTTTGAGTTAACGGAACGTTGCAACCTGCGCGCAGTAAATAAACGTACACTTGAAGGATTGTCAAAAGCCGGGGCTTTTGATTGCTTTGCCGAAACACATAGAGCGCAATATTTTTTCGCTAATAAAGAAAGCATTAATGGCCTTGACATGGCTGTTAAATACGGACAGCAAAAACAGGAGTCGGCCAACGCATCGCAGTTTAACTTATTTGAAGATGTTTCGCAGCCCGAAAAAGCTGCTATGAAACCGCGTTTACCCGAATGCGAGCCTTGGTCGGTTTTAGAGAAACTCCACTTTGAACGTGAAATGATTGGCATGTACCTTTCAGGGCATCCGCTAGATTTGTTTAGGTACGAATTAGATTACTTTACTAATATAAATTGTATGGAAATTATTCCTGATAATTATGCAGCGTTAAAGGGTAAAGAACTTTGTTTTGCAGGTATCGTGACAAAATCAAATCCGCGGGTAGGCAAAACAGGAAAACGATTTGGTTTTTTTACTGTGGCCGATTTGTCAGGCAGTGTCGAGCTCGCTATTTTTGATGAAAAGAAACTTGTTGAATATGAAAAGTTCCTTACTGAGCAATCTTTTGTTTTTGTGAAGGCAATCGTTCAATCGAGATTTAATAATCCAAACGAGTTGGAGCTAAAGGTAAATAGTGTTCACCTGTTATCTGAAATTGGAAACAGCCTTGCGCGCAGCATTACCATCATTGCCGATAAAAATGAAGTTGATAAAGAATGGTTGGACAACCTTCAAAAAAACATAGAGAACAACAAAGGCAAAATTGGAATTAAGTTTTCCATCAATAACGAAGATATGAAGTATAGCATCGAAGTAGCTTCGCGCAAATGGAAAGTAGAGTTTTCTAAATCTTTTTTTGATGAACTGAAATATAAGGGATTCCGATTTAAAATAGAACGAATGGAGCGGGCTCCAGCTGCCAATTAAAAGATAAATAGGCAACTATTGCAGGCAGCTGATTTTTTAAAAGACTTCGCACATAATCATTACTTTTGTGAGCAAGAGAATTTAATTTATTTCTAATAAAAAAAAATACCAATGGCAACATCAACAGTCAACACATCCGAAGCAACTACACATCGCATGATGGATGTATATTCTCCGGTAGATGGAAAAGTGCTTTCAAAAATTCCAATGTCAACTGCAGCCGATCTTGACGAAGCAGTGAAGCGTGCAAGGCAAGCATTAGTTACATGGAGCAAAGTGCCCATTAAGGAACGAGCGCAAGTGTTTTTCAAATACAAAGTATTGCTCGAAAAAAACTTTGATGAGCTAACCCGGTTGGTGCATTTAGAAAATGGAAAAACCATAGACGAGGCAAAAGCAGAAATTGAAAAAAGCATAGAGCTTACCGAATTTGCTTGCAGCATGCCGCAATTGGTAGCAGGCGAAATAATGGAAGTAAGCAAAGGCGTAGAGTGCCGCACCGAGCGTTTTCCGGTAGGCGTGGTTGCTTCTATTGTGCCCTTTAATTTTCCGGCCATGGTGCCCAACTGGACCATACCAAACGCGCTCGTACTTGGCAACACCATGATTATGAAACCTTCTGAGCTTGTTCCTTTAAGTTGTATTCGCCTGGCCGAATTACTTACCGAAGCAGGATTACCCAAAGATGTTTATACCATTGTAAATGGAGACAAAGAAATTGTTGAAGCGATTTGCGATCATCCCGGCATAGATGCTGTAACTTTTGTCGGCAGCACCAAAGTTGCGAAGTTGGTTTATCAGCGCTCCACACATAATCTTAAGCGATGCCTTGCATTGGGTGGCGCCAAAAATCATTTGATTGTATTGCCTGATGCGCACCCTGCTATGACAGCAAATAATGTAGCCGCATCCATGTCGGGTTGTGCAGGGCAACGATGCATGGCCGCTTCGGCCATGATTGCTGTTGGTCCTGTTGATCATATAATTAAGTTGCTTTGCGAAGAAGCACGAAAAGTTGTGCCCGGAAAAATCTTGGAAGCGTAATTACACAAGCAGCAAAAGAGCGTATAGAAAATTATATAACCGAAGCCGAAAAACAAGGCGCCAAAATTTTAGTAGATGGCCGCAACACGGTAGTGCCCGGAAAAGAAAATGGGTATTATGTAGGCCCAACCGTAATTGATTATGTTACCCCCGATATGGCTGTTGCACGTGAAGAAATTTTTGGCCCGGTAATAAGCATTATTCGCGCAAGCGATGTGGACGAAGCAATAAGCATAGAAAATAGCAATCCTTATGGTAATGCTGCTGCAGTTTTTACACAAAGTGGAAGCTGGGCAAGGTATGTAATGGAGCATGCAAGTGCAGGTATGATAGGTGTTAATATTGGGGTGCCTGTACCCCGCGAACCATTTAGCTTTGGTGGCTGGAACGATTCGCGATTTGGCGTAGGAGATATAACCGGAAAAAGCTCTATCGACTTTTGGACAAAATTAAAAAAGACCACCACCAAATGGAATGCTGAATCGAAAACAAATTGGATGAGTTAGTTTTTTAAGGCTTTTCAATAAGCCTACTCATACTTAGTCAAGGAAGCTAAAGAAATTATTGCCAAATAAGATTATTGATTCATTTGTTGTGGTCAACAGTTTTTTTGCCAGACAACATATATACTCACAGATACATTCTTTCATTTTGCAACCTTTGCTAATTGCAACAGGATGCATTTCAACTCCACCTCCTATTAAGGAGAAACATAGGATTAGGCTTGCAAAAACCACATCGTTTGGTATATATAATTGCGCACATTACACATATTGTGTTATAAGCCAATTTTGCTAAATTATTTTATTGCCTAAGCTTGAAAACCTGGACTAAAAAAATGCAGTGTTTTATTATTTCTGCGAGCTATAAGTCATAATGTAAAGCCAAGCAAGATTTTTATTTTAAAAAGTATTAGCAAAAATAATATTTGTATTTTGCTCAAACATTTATAGGAATAAATATGAATAGTACGAGTGCACTTCAAGACAATCTAAACTACACTTTGTTTTCATGGTCAAAGCAAAAGGGAATCAATCCAATAATGATAGACAAAGCCAAGGGCGTTTATTTGTATGATGCTGATGGCAAGCGTTATCTTGATTTTTCTTCAGGCTTAATGAACGTAAACATAGGCCATGGTGATGAACGAGTAACTGCTGCTGTAGTTGAGCAAATGAATCGTGTATCCTTTGTTACGCCCAGTTGTGCTACGGAAGTACGGGGTGAGTTAGGAAAAAAAATTGCTGAGATTAGTCCGGGCAATTTAACCAAAACCTTGTTTACCGTATGCGGTGCTACCGCAATTGATAACGCGATAAAGCTTGCACGCCTTTATACGGGACGTCATAAAATTATTGCCAGGTATCGTGCATTTCATGGTGCCAGCTATGGAGCTATGACTGCCGGTGGCGACCCCCGCAAGTTGCAAAGTGATAGTCAACAAATGCCCAATGTGGTGCACGTAGAAGATCCATATTGCTACCGATGCCCATTTGGGCAGCAAGGCCCCGACTCTTGCCAGCGCGAGTGTTTGCAACACGTGCAACGTGTGCTTGAGTTTGAAGGCCCCGAAAATATTGCAGCAATTTTAATGGAAGGGGAGTCCGGCTCTTCCGGCTGTATTAAATATCCTGCAGGCTATTTAAAAGGTATTAGAGAGTTATGCAATCGCTATGGCATTCTGCTTATTGCTGACGAGGTTATGTCTGGCTGGGGGCGAACAGGTAAGTGGTTTGGTGTTGACCATCATGAAGTTGTACCCGATATTATTGCCACGGCCAAAGGAATTACTTCGGGATACATTCCATTTGGAGCAGTAATAGTGAGCGATACCATTGCGCATCATTATGATGATATTCCGCTAATGCTTGGATTAACGTATAGTGCTCATTCGGTTGGGTGTGCTGCCGCATTAGCTAATATCAAAATTTATGAGCAGGATAATTTAATTCAAAATGCACATGCCATGGGACAGTATCTGGATTCACAAATTGAATTACTAAAAGTGAAACATGCCTGCATTGGTGATTGGCGCAATACCGGCTTATTGGGTTGTCTCGAACTAGTTAAGGATAGAAAAACAAAAGAGCCTATGGCTCCTTTTAATGCAAAAGCAAACGAAATGGAAGTTATGAATAAAGTGGCTGCATACTTGCGCGAAAATGGAATGTATACGTTTGTACGCTGGAACTATGTATTTATTGCACCTCCACTAATCATTACCAAAGAGCAAATTGATGAGGGCCTTGCCATAATATCCGGAGCGCTGCACATAGCAGATAAAGCTACAGTAAATTAATGGTTTGATGAAAAAGTAACAACTAACACCATATATGTTTTAATCACCATTTAGTAGTGGTATTAACAAATTAAATCAATGGATAACACAATCAAGCAAAGCAATCTGTATAGCGAAGATATAGCACCCATTGAAAAGGAAAAGCGAACATGGGGTACATGGAATTATGCCGCGTTATGGATTAGCATGAGTCTGTGCATACCCACCTACATGCTTGCCAGCTCTTTAATTGCAGGAGGAATGAATTGGTGGCAGGCCATCTTAACTATCTTTCTTGGCAATTCGATTGTTTTAGTTCCTATGGTTTTAAATGGTCACGCAGGTGCTAAGTATGGAATTCCATTTCCCGTATTAGCCCGCGCAAGTTTTGGCACCATAGGCGCCAATATTCCTGCTATGTTACGTGCAATTGTTGCATGTGGTTGGTTTGGTATTCAAACCTGGATTGGAGGTTATGCACTCTACCTGTTGCTTAAAGCTTGGTGGCCTTCAGTAGATGCCTGGCCACAGTTTTTTCCTCCCTCGTTTAATTTGCAAACGGCTCCTGCTATTGCCTTTCTGCTGTTTTGGTTGCTCAATATGTATGTAGTATATCTGGGTGTAGAAAGTATTCGAAAGTTACTCGTGTTCAAAGCTATTTTTCTTCCCTTTGCTGCATTAGCATTATTGTTTTGGGCCATAGCTGCGGCCGATGGTTTGGGGCCTATACTTATGCAACCCAGTAAGTTTGAAACAAACGCACAGTTTTGGAAATTTTTCTTTCCTGCACTTACCGGTATGGTTGGCTTTTGGGCCACTTTATCGCTCAATATTCCAGACTTTACCCGTTATGCAATAAGTCAAAAAGCACAAGTTAGAGGACAGGCCATAGGATTGCCTCCATCTATGACCTTGTTTGCATTTGTTGGCGTAGTAGTTAGCAGTGCCACGGTGATTGTATACGATGAAATGATTTGGGACCCGCTGGTGCTTGCCGGTAAATTCGACAGTAAATTGCTGGTGTCATTAGCGATGATAGCGGTGGCAATCTCAACACTTGCCACTAACATTGCTGCTAATATTGTAAGCCCCGCAAATGACTTCGCAAATCTGGCACCCCACCGTATAAGTTTTCGTATGGGAGGTTACATCACCGGTATTGTTGGAATTTTTATTTTTCCCTGGAAACTGGTAGCCGATCCCAATGGATATATTTTTACTTGGCTTATTGCTTACTCAAGTTTACTGGGACCAGTGGGCGGCATCATGATTGCCGATTATTTATTTATACGAAAAAAAGAATTATTTGTAACCGAGCTCTATTCGCTTGATGGCCGATATACATATCATAATGGCGTGAATACCCATGCTATTGTGGCTTTGCTTGCCGGCATTATTCCAAACATTTTTGGCTTCCTTGTAACCATTGGCGCTGTGGAGGAAACCACTTTCCCTAAATGGATTAGTGAGTTATATCATTATGCCTGGTTTGTTGGATTTGCAGTATCTTTGATTACATATTTGCTTCTCATGAAACGAAATGCAAACGCATCGAAGTGATTCACTTTCAATTCAAATTGTATATCACCATCTTATGGCTTAGATGAATAATATGAATGCTGCGTATCATTATTTCCTTATTGCTTGTTATACACATATTTCAGTGTCGTTCCCCATTTTATGAGGCAGAAGGAATTTAGCAGCGCAGCAAGTAAATGGACTTTTGTTGTAGTGGTAGTCTTAGCTATTGAATAGAAGAATAAGAGGCGAAGCGTCATTTTATGTCTTCGGAAAATGCATTTATTATAGCACACTTTTTTGTTGTACATATGTAATGTAATTCATAACCTTGCAATTCAATTGAGAGGATATGGGAGTGATTAAAGTGATAGAGGTTTTGGCTAATAGTAAGGTGAGTTGGGAAGAAGCAACACAAAATGCAGTAGCGCATGCTTACAAAACGGTGCAGAAAATAAAAAGTGTGAATGTTTCTAAACTGAGTGCCACGGTTGATAGCAAGGGCAAGATTTCGGAGTACCGGATTAATGTAAAAATAAGTTTCGAATTGGAATAAAGAAACAGTTGCAATAAAGCCTTTAGTGCAAATGTAGGAGCAAAGAAATTTGCTCCTTTTTTATTTTTAGAAGCGATAAAATGTAAGGTGATTTTATTTTCGCGTATATTTACCTCATGAAATTATTCGTAAAAAATATTGAATCAAGCATAAACGAAGCCATGCTTGAGGGATTATTCGCTCCATTTGGCGATATTGAAAGCACCAAAATAGTTTATGACCGAATAACCTGGGAGTCGAAAGGTTACGGTTTTGTGGAGTTCGAAAAAAAGGAAGATGGTGAAAAAGCCATTGAAGCTTTAAACGGTCGTGAGGTTCGCGGCAAAGCACTTTCGGTAGCTGAAGCCGAAGAGCGCAGAAAGTAAAATTATTTTTTGCCAGGCAACTTTACTAAAAAATCTAACGATTTTTTTAGTAATTCTTTTTTCGGAAAAATTAAATCTGAATTAGCTTGTCCGATTGCATGCAATGGGATTATTCCAATTTTTGAAGTTTGGTTTTTCTTATCGTGATGCATCCACTTCATCACTGCTTCTAATTGACTTTGTTTTATAGTTAACCGTGGACAAAGCGGTGCAAACACATGTTTTATTTCATCAAAATCGTTGGAAGGCAAAACGCCTGATTTGTGGAGGATATAACTTTCGGCAAGCATACCGGCAAGTACCGCTTCACCATGCAGTAGGGGCTTGGCTTGAGTAAGAAAATAACTCTCCAGAGCATGTCCTATCGTATGGCCAAAATTGAGGATCCTGCGCAAGTTTAGTTCATGCATATCTTGCTCAATAATATCATTTTTAATTTCAATGCATCTTGCAACAAGCCTTTTGTCAGCAGCAAACTCACTTGCAGTAATGCCTTTTATGATTTGCCATAAATACCGGTCGGCTATCAATGCATGCTTAAGTGCTTCGGCAAATCCATTATTAAGTTGTCGTTTCGGGAGAGTCGTCAACCAGGCATTTTCAATAACTACACCACTTGGCTTGTAAAAGGTGCCTATATTATTTTTAATACCATCGCGATTAACTCCGGTCTTGCTGCCATGTGCAGCATCTATCATCGCAAGTAAGGTGGTAGGTATATGGTAATAGTTAATTCCACGTTTAAAGATAGAGGCAGCAAATCCGCCTGTATCGGTAATTATACCACCACCAAGGTTTAGCAGAATATCATTGCGCGAAAAAAAGTGCTCATTCAGTTTGTCTATTATTTGAAGTAGCGTGGTTGTGTTTTTAAATCGTTCACCAGGTTTGATAGTAATGATGCAGGATATCTTTACCTTTTTTAAATGCTTTTGTAAAACAGGGAAGGCAGTATTTTTTTGTGTTCGAATCGCACAGGATGGCAATTTTGCTAACCTTGCTTTTCAGTAAGAGGTCGTTTAGCAAGTCCAGAGAAAGTATCATGTCTTTTTTTGAAATTGATCAAGACTATTCATCATGCGTGCCTGATTATTAATGGATTCTTCGTGCAGTATGTTGACGAGTTTCAAAAGAAACTCGCGGTTGAGTTCTTTTTCTACACCATGTTTTGTTCTGGTTTTTACTATTTGATCCCAACGTTCGGGTTGAAAAATGGCAATGTCATTTTTCTTTTTTAATTCGCCAATCTCACGCGATATAGACATTCGCTTTGCAAGTATTTCAATTAAATCAGTATCAAGGGTATCAATCAGCGTGCGCAGGTGATTCAATTCTGCCAGCTCAAACACATCGGTAATCTGGGGTGCGCGATATTTTAATTTCGCTAGCAATAGTTCCAACTCACGAGGTGTAAGTTGTTGTGCTGCATCACTCAATGCTTTTGGTGGATCAATATGCGTTTCTATCATCAGTCCATCATAGTTGATGTCGAGCGCTGTTTGCGCCACATTGCCCACCTTAGATGATGACCCGCTTATATGCGAGGGGTCGCAAATCATTGGAATGTTTTTCATTTGTCTGCGAAATTCTATTGGAATTTCCCAGTTGGGCTTATTACGATATATATTATTTTCATAGCTTGAAAAACCACGATGTATGGCAGCAATTTTTTGCACTCCCAATTTTTGTAAACGCTCAATAGCACCTAACCAAAGGGCAAGGTCCGGATTAACCGGATTTTTTACCATTACCGGAATATCAATTCCTTTAAGTGCATCGGCTATATCCTGCATCATGAAAGGGCTTACCGTGGTGCGTGCCCCAATCCAAAGCACATCAATGCCTGCAATAACAGCGGCTTCAACATGTGCAGCGGTGGCTACCTCAACTGTGCAAGGCAGGTTGTATTTTGTGGTAGCTTCTTTAAGCCATCTTAATGCTTCTGTGCCTCTGCCTTCAAAACTATCGGGGCGTGTGCGTGGTTTCCATATGCCTGCACGTACCATGTGAATAGGTAAATGACTTATGGCATCAACAGTAGCATGCACCTGCAGTTCACTTTCGGCACCACAAGGCCCGGCAATAATAAATGGCCGCGGTGTTATGGCCGCTTGATTTGATTCTGGATTAAAAAATAATTCGAGTGGTGACAACGTCATTAATTTTTGCAAATGTAGAGTAAAACTATTTCAATGCGATACAATCTTTTTATCTCTTGATCATACCATGATAAGGTAAACAGTATCAATTACAAAAAGTTAGGGATATAAATGGGCATGTATTTTCCCGGCTAAATAGGGGTGGGCTTTATCCCGCCCCTTTAGTTTTTATCCCGCCCCTATTTAGATTTACCAGCATGCTTTGAAGCGTAGCATATAGTTTTGCTTCGAAAAAAAATTGCATTATCGCCTTTTAATAGCAAACAATAATCATAGAACAATCTCTTAAATATAAATTTTAAGCCGACAAGTATGTGCTATTTTAAATTCAATTCCTATATTCGTACAAACAAAAAAACATATCGCTATGCCACGCATTATAAAATCAGGATTAATACAAATGTCGCTTCCCAAAACTGAGGGCGAAGGAACAGTTCAGGAAATTGTTGATGCTATGTTGAACAAACATCTGCCGTATATTGAAGAAGCAGGTAAAAAGGGAGTGCAGATACTGTGTCTTCAGGAAATTTTTAATACTCCTTACTTCTGCAAGGGCCAGGATAAAATGTGGTATGCAAGTGCCGAAACAGTACCCGGCCCAACTACCGAAGTAATGCAGCAGTATTCAAAAAAGTATAACATGGTTATAGTTGTTCCTGTATATGAGCGCGAACAAGCAGGCGTATTATATAACACTGCAGCTGTGATAGATGCCGATGGAACCTATCTGGGTAAGTATCGCAAAAATCATATTCCACATACTTCCGGATTTTGGGAAAATTTTTTCTTCAAGCCAGGAAACCTCGGCTACCCTGTGTTTCAAACCAGGTATGCCAAAGTTGGTGTGTATATATGTTACGATCGTCACTTTCCCGAAGGTGCGCGCATACTTGGATTGAATGGTGCAGAAATCGTTTATAATCCTTCGGCTACTGTTGCCGGCTTATCGCAGTACTTATGGAAAATAGAACAACCTGCACATGCTGTTGCTAATGGTTATTACATGGGATGCATTAATCGAGTTGGCGAAGAAAAACCATGGAATCTTGGAAAGTTTTATGGTACCAGTTATTTTGTTGACCCACGTGGGCAAATATTTGCTCAGGCATCCGAAGATAAAGATGAATTGCTGATAGCAGATTTCGATCTTGATCTGATAGAAGAAGTTCGTGCTACCTGGCAATTCTTTCGCGACCGCAGACCCGAAACCTATACACCCATGACCGATTTGTAGTTTCTTTTTTCTACTCATAAGAAGTAGCAAAAAGGCGATGCGTGTTTTAATTAAAATCAAAATCTATATAAAATAAAATATATGGCTATTAAAAATAAGCGATTAAGTGCCGAAGAGTTGCAGAAAAATTTCAGTGATGTGCATCCCCCTTTTGATACATTGGATGGTGCCCTGGTAGAGGCCAACCGATGTTTGTTTTGTTACGATGCGCCATGCACCAAGTTGTGCCCAACAAGCATTGATGTGCCTATGTTTATAAAACAGATTGCTACCGAAAATATAAAAGGAAGCGCTGCAACTATTTTTGATAGTAATATACTTGGGGCAGGATGTAGCCGAGTTTGCCCTGTAGAAAAACTATGCGAAGGTGCATGCGTATATAACCTGATGCATGAGCAGCCCATACAGATAGCGCGTCTGCAACGATACGCTACCGAACAAGCCATTCAAAAAAAATGGAAACTTTTTGAGAGAGCAAAAAATGGAAAACTTGTAGGCAAGCAAGTGGCCATAGTTGGTGCCGGTCCTGCCGGTTTAGCATGCGCGCATGCATTGGCACGTGAGGGTGTATCGGTTACTATATATGAAAAAGAAAGTAAAGGTGGAGGCCTTATGACTTACGGGGTGGCTGCTTACAAAGTAACACCACAATTTTGTGCCGATGAAGTCAAATACATTTTATCTATTGGCGGCATTACCATTAAGTACAATATGGCTTTAGGCTGCGATATTACCTTGTTGCAATTGCAACAAGAATACGAGGCTGTGTTTTGTGCTTTTGGCGTGGGTGTAGCGCGAGCGCTTAACATTCCGGGCGAAAATTTGAAAGGTGTAGTGGATGCTATAAGTTTTATTTATGGCTTGCGTACTAAAAACTTTGAAAAAATTGCCGTAGGCGAAAATGTAATTGTGATAGGCCTCGGAATGACAGCTATAGATGCAGCAACACAATCAAAAAGATTGGGTGCAAAGAATGTAACAATTGTTTATCGCAGAACGGAGAGCGAGAAGCCATGCACACAGGAAGAACTCGACCTTGCACGTTTAGATGGATGCAATATTGTTTACCTGGCTGCACCAAAGGAAATAATTGGCACAAGCAAAGTGCGCAAAATGATTTTTGAAAAAATGGAATTGGGAGAGCCTGATGCCAAAGGAAGACGCGCGCCAATAGGCACGGGCCAAACATTTACCTTACCCACCGATATGGTAATAAAGGCGGCAGGCCAAATGCCTTTCGAAGAATTGATAAATGGAATGGCCCTTACAAACGATCAAGGCAAGGTAAAGATTAATGCCGATGGCAGCACTAATTTAAAAGGTGTATTTGCCGGTGGCGATATTGTGAATGGCGGACGCGAGGTGGTAGATGCAGTGCAGGCAGGCAAGGTGGGGGCAGCAGGAATTATAGCCTATCTCGAAAGTATATCGTAATAATTACAAGCATTTTTTTTCGGTTACAAAAAAGTATAAAGTTACTTAACAAAACAAAAGCAAGATGCATCGTATACGGTGTATGTATATAAAAATACTATGGCAAATCTTTCATCATCGTTTTTGGGGATAAAATCACCAAACCCCTTTTGGTTGGCAAGCGCACCGCCTACCGACAAGAAGTTAAATGTACTCGGTGCCTTTGAAGCAGGCTGGGGAGGTGTGGTATGGAAAACGCTCGGCTCTCAGGTAAAAAATGTATCGTCACGTTACTCAGCTGTTAACTATGGCAACAAGCGCATAATGGGCTTTAACAACATTGAGTTGATTAGCGACCGCCCACTTGATGTTAACCTGCGCGAGATTCGCGAATGTATTCGCGAATTTCCTGACCGCGCCATGGTGGTATCACTCATGGCCGATAACGACCGCGAGAGTTGGCACAACCTCATTGATCAAACTGAACAAACAGGTGCTCATGGTATAGAATTAAATTTTGGTTGCCCACATGGTATGACCGAGCGCGGCATGGGTGCTTCGGTAGGTCAAGACCCTGAAATAGCGCGCATGGTAGTTGAGTGGGTAATGGAAAAAGCTACCATACCTGTAATAACCAAACTTACACCCAATGTACATAGCGTAGTGCCTGCGGCACGCGCAGTAGTTGAAGCCGGAACTAACGGACTATCACTAATAAATACGATACAAAGTATTACAGGAGTTGATCTTGAAACATTTGACGTACGCCCCAATGTTGGCGGGCAATCGGCATACGGTGGTTATTGCGGGCCGGCAGTTAAACCAATTGCTTTGAAGATGCTGCACTCGTTGAGTAAGAATCCCGTATTTAAAAATATTCCTATTTCTGGCATTGGTGGCATTAGCACATGGCAAGATGCTGCCGAATTTTTGTTGCTCGGAGCAAGCAACTTACAAGTGTGCACGGCTGCTATGAAACACGGATTTCGCATTATTGATGACTTCAATTCCGGATTGAGCAACTGGATGGACGAAAAAGGGTTGAAGAAAATAGATGATGTAGTTGGCCTTTCTGTAAAAAAAGTAACCGATTGGGAAAAACTTGACCTTAATTTTCACATAGTGGCAAACATTGATCAAGACAAATGCATTCATTGTGGGCTTTGTTATATCGCTTGCGAAGATGCGAGCCACCAAAGTATTCAAATTGAAAAAGGAATGCCCTACAACACCTATACTATTAAAGAACCTGAATGTGTGGGTTGTAACCTTTGCAAATTAGTATGCCCTGTTGACAACTGCATTACCATGGTTGAGCAAAGAGTAGCCCCCGAATACCTCAATTGGCCTGAGTTTCAGCGCAGGGGTATGAAGCTGAACGATCATTGAGCGGAATAAAGTTGTAGTACAGGTATTGCTAAATTAAAGCTACACAACCGAGCTTTTTAAAACGATTACTAAAATATTTTTACTATTGCAGCCAAAATGGGCTTTTATGAATGAGTTTGAAGAAGCAGAGTTTGATAAATATGTAGCGCACTACGAAAGAATGCGGGTAAAGAGTACCGGCTTTTCTGGTTTTCCTACGCACTATTTTGACGAGTATAAAATAAAGGCCATAGCAAACGAATTGCCGAATTTGGTGATGGAGCAAATTTCAATTTTAAATTTTGGTTGCGGCACAGGGAAAAGCGAGCCGTTTTTTTACAAATATTTTAAGAATGCAACGATTACCGGAATCGACCTTAGTCATAAGTCTGTTGAGTATGCGCAAGCTAAACATCATGAACTAAGCGACCGCATTAGTTTTGCAAATTATGATGGAAAAAAGATAGACCTTCAAACTAAGTCTGACATTATTCTCGTAGCAAATGTTTTTCATCATATCGATTTTGATTTGCACAAAAGTGTTTTAAATCAATTGATGGAGCAGCTTAAAATAGGTGGACACTTGTTTATTTTTGAGCATAACCCTGCTAATCCGCTTACCCGAAAATCTGTACGCGATTGCGAATTTGATATTAATGCGCGTTTGTTGACTCCCGATTATACCAGAAAAATTTTGCACAAAGCAGGCTTTCAAAATTTGAAAATTAAGTTCACTTTATTTTTCCCGGGTTTATTACGTTTATTTGTTCCACTTGAAAAGTATATGAGTAAGCTACCGCTTGGAGCTCAGTATTATGCACACGCTATCAAATAGCTGCCATGAAGGTTACGTCCAATAGCGATTTTATTTTGGGAATGATGCCAACAAGATTATCCAATCTTGAAGAGGCGCATCGGGGATTAGATTCAACAAATACAGCGTTGGTTGGAATTACCAAGCAAGGCCAATTTAATATTCTTGGAACCTTTGATGATCCCGGCATATATTGGTTATTCCCAAAAATCGCAAACCTGTTACACACTGATGTAGTATTCGCAGCTCGGCTATCGCTTGCATTTGCAGCAGTTCTTGCAGCCATTATGTTTTATTATGGTTGTAAAAAATTATGCAACTCCATCTTTGTGTTGCCAGTTACACTTGCGTTGTTTTTGCTAAACCTTATTAAGTCCGATGTATATGTTTTCAATTTTGCTGCGGTTGCATTAATACCTTTTTCTGTTGCGGTATTGCAGCAGAAGAGTATTTATAAATGGTTGATTATTTTTTGTTGTGTTTTTTATGCAGCTTATCTTAATCAGTTTCGATCGCATGCTGGAACGGTTTACTTTATTTTCATCGTAGTCTATTCTGCCTTTTATTTAAAGCCATTATTTAAAAAATCGCAAATTCCATTTTTTATCCTGATCGCTATTTTAATTAGCAACTTGCATTTTAAATACCTGTCCGAAGAACGAAATACCTATTTGGAAGCCAACTCAAATCTTATGGTTGACAATCAAATTGGGCACCCATTTTGGCATTCAACGTATATCGGTTTGGGATTTATTGACAATAAATATGGTATCAGTTACGATGATAATGTAGCTAAAAATCTTGTCGAAAAGGAACACCCCGGAGTTCAGTTTTGTGGCAAAGTATATGAAGCATGTTTGAAAGAGCATTATTTTCAAATTCTGAAAAGTGATTTTTTATTCATTGCAAAAGTTTATATATATAAAGCTCTGTGGGTGCTAATATTGCTATCCTTATTACTGAATGTTACCACCTTAAAATTATGGAAGTATGCATTTCAAGAGACGTTGTTTTGGCCTTTTGCGCTTTCAATTTTTTTCGCAAGCATGCCAGCTATATTGGTAATGCCAAGGATTAATTATCTCAATACAGTTATAGCCCTTGGTTTATTTTGGTTTCTCTTTTTGCTAGCATTGGAGAAAAATCAAAATACTATTACATGATTATTTTGTTGTCTTAACTGTAGTTCGTGCTTTATTTTTTTTATTTTTTGCATATGTATTAACCTGTCATCACGCTGAATCTTTTTATTCTTACTCTTAATTTAGCATTAGTCTATTGCACCGTTAGGGCTTATACTATTACTTTAAAATAGCATAGCTCCAAAGAAGCTAAAACGTTTTCTTCGAATGTGTTACATGTTAAAATCCATTTAGAAAACTTTTGAAAATCCGTGTAGTTTGTTATGCAATATTACCTCGCTAATAACAAAGGATTAGTCTTCTTAATCATAGTTAATAATAATTACAAGGTGAGATGTTAAGAAAGTTCTTGCGCTGGTCTTGATGCGTTGAAAAGCTTTACGCGTAATTATTTTTTCTTTGCATTGTCTAATTATTCATTTTAGTAAATTTGGATATAATTAAGCAAGCACTAATTAGCAAGTTTCATTGAATAGACTATCAAGGTTTTAAAATCATTTTGATTTTAAAATAATGCAAGCGGACGTTCAGGATAGTCACTTATAATCCCATCTACTTTTAAGTTCATTACACGGTGTATATCTTCCGGTTCGTTTACAGTCCAGCATAGCAAATCTAAATTGCAATTGCGAATTTCATCTCGGAACTTTTCATCAAGTAATTTATGCCAAATACTAATGGCAACGGGGTTTATTTTATTTTGTTCCAATGTTTCTTCAATCGTTACTTTTTTATCAAGCAAATAGGCAAGGTAAAGCGATTGCTTTTTTTGTTCTAAATAAAAAATAACGCGTGCATCAAATGACTGAAAAATGGTACGATGCAATACTGCTTTTTGTTCACATACCTTGTACACTTCTTCAGCAAATTCATTTACGGGTGGATGAAAAATGTGTTCCCACTCAGGTAAGCTTTTGGCTTCGATGGTGTAAACAGGCAGAGCCAAATTGTGCGCTCGCGCATAGGCATCGCAAGCATCTATCGTCTCGCTTAGAAGTGGTTTATAGGCTTTCATTTTTTGTTGTAAGGGGAATCTTGGATTTCCCAAACTTCCGCAATCAAATTTTTTAATCTCGGTATAGGTCATTTTAAAAAGATTAAAATCTTTTTCAATCGATTCTGTTATAAGTTCTTCAGTTGGTTGCAAGCTGATAGCATGATGCATCCATGGTTCGTGCGAAATAACGACCTGTTTATCCATGCTAAGTACCACATCTACCTCGAGGCAAGGTGCTCCAAGTTGTATGGCTTTTAGTAACGATGGAATGGTGTTTTCTGGCAAATGCCCCCGTGCCCCGCGATGTCCATGCACCAGGCAGTTGCCCTTTGCCGCATGCATAAGCTGACGTATATGGCTTATTGCCGAAATTTCTTTTTGCATTTTTTTTCTGAATTTGATGATTGTTCTACCTTTGCGCCCTCAAAAAAATAAAAAATTTATCAAATAAATAATAAAGCAAAATGAGTAACATCACATTTACCATGCTCAAGCCGGATGCCATTGCAAACGGATACACAGGAGCAATTATCGATCACATTGTAAAAGCCGGTTTTCGCATTGTAGCCATGAAGTACACGCAACTCACACCAGAGCGTGCCGGGCAGTTTTATGAAGTTCACAAGGAGCGTCCATTTTATAAAGACCTTGTTGCCTACATGTCGTCAGGGCCTATAGTAGCGGCCATTTTGCAAAAAGATAATGCCGTTGAAGATTTTAGAAAGCTGATAGGTGCTACCGACCCTGCCAAAGCTGAACTAGGCACCATTCGTAATTTATACGCTAAGTCTATTGAGGCCAATGCGGTACATGGTAGCGACAGCAACGAAAACGCAGCTATCGAAGGTGGTTTCTTCTTCAGCCGCTTTGAGCGTTTCTAAAAAGGCGGGCATCGGGAGGCATTTATGCATTGTCGACTTTGTCTTTAACTATAATATAAATACCACCTACTGCAGGTGGTATTTTTGTGTGGCATTATCTTTAATAAAGACTTTTACATTTGTAAAAAAAATGAGTTGCTTCGTTTTCTGATTTTAAAACCAGGTCATTTGCAAGTTAGCATGTTTCAAAAAGTTGTTTTGGTAGCGTTAATCTTATTGGGTGGGTGCAATTATTTTGCATGTGCCCAAACTAAACCGTTTAGCAAACCCATGCCATCACAAATTGATTCAGCAATTTATATGCATTCGCCACGCAAAGCGGCCCTCTTGAGTGCAGCACTGCCCGGCCTTGGACAGGTTTATAATAAAAAGACTTGGAAGGTACCGGTCATTTATGCTGGCGAGGGGGTACTTATATATTTTGCAATTAAAAACAAGCAAAACTTTAATGTGTACAAAGACGCCTTGAAGTCGCGTTACGATGACGATCCAACTAACATCGATCCATTTATAGATATCTATTCGGATGCAGATTTAATCGAATTAAAAATTACTGGAGGCGCAGCCGCGACTTGTGCATCATTGGTGGCGTGGTGTTATATGCCATGAATATAATTGATGCTTATGTAGATGCGCATGTATTTTATTTTGATGTGAGTGATAAGGCCATATTGTCCTACCAGCCATGTTTGTTGCAAAATCGTGGCGGCAACTTGCCGGGGGTACAACTTGGCTTGAGGTTTTAAATTAATAAAAGGAATAACCCGGCATAAATTAGCTTTAAGAATTTAGCAGAAGGATTAATTCATTTAACAATAACTATATATGAACATAGCGCTTATTGGATATGGAAAAATGGGAAAGGCCATAGAGCGGCTAGCAACCCAAAGAGGACATACGATAGCAGCTGTTTATGATCATGATAATTTTTTAATAGACCAACTTATTAAGAACAAGCCTGATATAGCTATCGAATTTACTACGCCTGAAGCTGCATTTGCAAATTGTTATAAATTGTTGGAAGCTAAAATTCCTACCCTTTGTGGTACCACCGGTTGGCTTCAAGGGATAAATGAAATTAAAGACCTATGCAACAAGCAGCAGGCCACCTTTTTGCATGCCAATAATTTTAGCATAGGTGTTAACCTGTTTTTTAAGTTGAATAAAATGTTTGCTCAGCTAATGCGCGATCATGAGCAATACAATGTAAGTATGTGTGAGGTACATCACATTCATAAGAAAGACGCTCCTAGTGGTACAGCTTTGCAATTGGTAAATGATTTAATCGAAAGTCTTCCTAATAAGTCGGCTTGGCAACTAGATCAAAACACAACCGGAAACCCACAGGAAATAATAATAGAAGATATTCGCGAAGGGGAGGTTCCGGGTATACATAGCATTAGGTACGAATCGGATGTTGATAAAATGGAAATAACACACACTGCCAAAACGCGCGATGCCTTTGCTATAGGCGCAGTTATGGTGGCAGAGTGGCTTAGCCATCAACAGGGATTTAAGACCATGAACGATTTTCTTGGTTGACAACAACTACAGGTGTAATCAATTTGCTTTCTGTTAGCTGATACGTTATGCATAAAATAGTAATTACTAACCATGGTATATGGTTATGGTTACAAAATGAGTTAAAATAAAAAATACGGATATATTTAGTTTATGATTAATTACGAAAAATATACACTGGCAAACGGATTGAAAGTGCTGATACATAAGGACCAATCGACTGCGTTGGCCACTATGAATATTATGTACAATGTGGGTGCCCGAGACGAAGCTCCTGATAAAACAGGATTTGCTCATTTGTTTGAGCATTTAATGTTTGGCGGGTCAGTTAATATTGATAATTACGATGAGCCGGTACAATTGGCAGGTGGCGAAAACAATGCTTTTACCAATAACGATCTTACCAATTATTACCTTACACTTCCTGCTAATAATATTGAAACAGCATTTTGGCTTGAAAGTGATAGAATGCTAAATCTTGCCTTTAGTGAAAAAAGTCTTGATGTGCAGCGCAATGTGGTGATTGAAGAGTTTAAGCAACGCTACCTCAATCAGCCATATGGTGATGCATGGTTATTATTGAGGCCATTATGTTATAAAGTTCATCCATATCAATGGGCAACAATCGGAAAGGAAGTTTCGCATATCGAACATGCAACATTGGATGATGTGAAATCATTTTTCAGAAAATTCTATCATCCTTCCAATGCGATATTGTGTGTGGCAGGCGATGTAAATGCAGATGAAATATTAGCACTTTGCGAGAAGTGGTTTTCGCCTATACCGTCTCAGGAACAGCAAGCGCGAAACTTACCTAAGGAGCCTTTACAAACCGAAAAAAGGTTGATAGAAGTTTACCGCGATGTGCCGGTTAGCGGCTTATACATGGCATGGCACTGTTGCGCGCGTAATGATGAAGATTTTTATGCTACCGATTTAATTAGCGATATTCTTTCGCGGGGGAAGTCTTCGCGTTTATATAATACACTTGTTAAGGAACGAAAGTTATTTTCTGGAGTGAATGCCTATGTATTAGGAGAATTGGACAACAGCCTATTTGTGGTGGAAGGGAAACTACAGGAAGGCGTAACATGTGAACAAGCTGAGGCTGCGGTAGCAGAGGTAATTGCAGAACTTAGTGCTCAACCTGTAAGTGAGAATGAATTGCAAAAAGTAAAAAATCAGGTTATTGCTTCTAATGCTTTTTCTGATTTAAGTATAAGCAACAAGGCATTAAATCTTTGTTTTTATGAATTGCTTGGTGATGCCGCACTTGTAAATCAACAAGAAGCTTTTTACGAATCGGTTACTGCCGAAAAAATTAGACAGGTAGCTGCAGGAATATTTTCCAATACTAATTTGTCTACTATCTATTACCACAAAAAGAATGATTAAAATGATAGATCGAAAATCAGCGCCTGCCATCTTGCCGGCAAAAAAAATTAATATCACTAATCCTGATTATATTGCATTAGACAATGGCATGCCATTGTATGCGATGGGTAATGACCATGAGGAGGTAGTAAAAATTGAAGTGTTGTTTGATGCAGGAAGCGATAAGAACAGCCAGCAGCAAGTGGCCGAAGCCACGTGCAATTTGAGTGACGATGGACATGTAGGATTATCGGCATCGGCCGTGGCCGAAAAATTTGAGTACTATGGTGCAAGTATTGAAACGCTTTGTGAATACCACTTATCTTCGATGTCTTTGTATGCCATGGCAAAACATGTACATAAGTTGATGCCTGTTTTTTGCGACTTGTTGCAAACTCCTGAATTTGCAACTGGCGAACTCGAGAATTATAAAGTGCGCAACATTCAACAATTAAAGGTGCAGAGCGAAAAAACCGAATACATGGCGCGTATGCGCATGCGTAATGAGTTGTTTGGTGACCATGTATATGGTGCGGTGCCTGCTATAAGCCACTTTGAAAATCTTTCACGCGAGCAATTGCAAAATTTTCATGCATCTTATTATGCTACCAAACCTTTTATTGTTATAGTTTCGGGTTGTGCAAGTGAGGCATTGATTAAACAAGTAAATAAAACCCTGGGCAGCATTAAGTGTGCACCAGGCAGCACAGCTAATTTGTTTTCAAATCAGAAGCATGATTTGACGCTCAAGCAAGTGCCTCAGAAAATAAAAATTACCAAACAAGGTGCTTTGCAAAGTGCTGTGCGCATAGCTTGTGCGGCCGTTAATAAATCGCACCCTGATTATTTTAAGTTGAACCTACTTATAAATGTGCTTGGAGGTTATTTTGGATCGCGGCTTATGTCCAACATACGCGAAGATAAGGGATATACATATGGTATAGGATCTTCGCTTGTTGCCTATCGCGATGCAGCCATTATTACGATTGCCACCGAAGTAGGTACTGATGTTACCGCAGCAACACTCGAAGAGATTTATAAAGAAATAAACAAGCTTTGCAGTGAGGAGATACCTGCGCATGAATTGCAGGTAGTAAAAAATTATATGAGTGGAAGTATGCTGCGCTTGTTTGATGGAACATTTGCCCGTGCCGAAAGATTCAGAATGTTATTGACCAACTCGCTTACGAATGAATACTACCAGAACTTTATAGCCTCGTTGCACCAAATTTCATCAAAGCAATTGATAGAAACTGCCAACCAATATCTGTTGCATGCACCATGGACAGAAGTTGTTTGTGGTGACTGATGCTTGACCTATGATTTATCCGGGGCATATCACAACGGTTACAAAATTATACCAACAATTTGATGGCAAGTCTGCGGCAAGTTTATTTCTGAAAAATTATTTCAGGCAGCATAGAAGTCATGGCTCGCGCGACCGCAGAATTATTACTGAAGGCTTTTTTTCTTTGTTGCGAATTGGTAATGCCTTTGCAAAAAGAGATTTTCTTTTTCGCCATATGGCAGCTTCTGCGCTTACCGTGAATGAGCAGTGGCAAACGTATTGGAAGCAACATCACCACGAAGCTTTTGCAGCGGTTGAATCTGAACTTGTCTATTTCGATGCTGAGCGTATTTTTCCATGCGCAGAGCATATTTCAAGTACTGTTGATAAAGTTGCTTTTATAAAATCGCATCTGCATGAGAATGATATTTTTTTAAGAGTAAATAATAGTTATCAGAAAAAGGTACAGCAATATCTAACCCAACAGCAGATTCCATATGAAGTGATTCCCAAATCAAATTCAATTAGAATACAAAGGCATGCCGACCTTATGAGCAGCAGATGCTATCAGGCAGGTGCATTCGAGGTGCAGGACTTAATGTCGCAGGCGTGCATGGAGCAAATTGAAGTATTAGATAATGAAACATGGCTGGATGCATGTGCCGGGTCGGGTGGTAAAACGTTGGCATTAATGGATAGAGTTGTGCATCTTGGATTAAAAAATGTAACTATAACTGTAAACGATGTTCGGCCCGCTATTATTAAAAGTGCTCAGAGCCGGTTGGCCAAATACAATTTCACAAACATACATTTTAGTGTAGCTGATGCATGCCTGAAAATGAATGATAAGATGTATGACAAAATTATTATTGATGCGCCTTGCAGTGGCAGCGGCACTTGGGCTCGCTCTCCTGAGGCACTCAGTATCTTCTCACACGCACAGCTCGAAGAGTTTGTTGTTTTGCAAAAACTAATTTTAGCGAACGTATTGCAGGTATTAAGGAAGGGTGGTTATGCCTATTATATAACATGCAGCGTGTATCAAAATGAAAATGAAGATGTTTTGGCTATACTTCCTACTGACGAGTACACAATATTGTCAAGCGAGTATTATAAAGGATATGATACACGGGCCGATACCATGTTTATGGCAACTATTTATAAGCATAAATAAAAAATCCCCGCCACCAGGCGGGATATATAGTCATTGTTAACAGATTCTATTATTTGTAAAAATCAAGTTTGCCGATATTTGCAGCAATTTGCTCACCGCATATTTTTCCATTTTCATTGGCTGCAGTAAAGTGAATGCCTCCATATAAACGCGATAGAGCCGCTTCATTAGCAAAGGACATAAAGTTACTAAACCAACGAGGCTGAAATCCATCAGGAACCTTTGAATGGTCAACAAACGAGTAGTTATATCCATAGATATCACTAAGGATTCTTGCTGCTGCACCGCTTTGCGTTGAGTGTCCCGAGGTATATTCAGGAAATGGTGGGGTGGTAATGAGTGGTGTCCAATTGGCATCAATATGCTGTTGTATAAAGGTAACGGGGCGCATGGTGCTGTAAGTGTATTTTACTTTCCAGCAATGTATAAAAGCATCGCATACTGCCATGCCTACTTTTGCAAATACCATGGCGCTTGTAAATAAATCGGAATTTGATTTGCGTATTACTTGCGATGCTATCTGCATCGAGTGTCCGGGTGGAGTCAAGGTGCCTGCTCCATCTGCCCAATATAATGCAATGTTAATTTGTGCCGGTGTCAGGTTGTTTTTTGTATTGTAAACTTCCATTGCTTGTATGTAATACAAGGAATTAGTTGCGGTAGAATAACTTGGCGGATTAGGAACGACAACAAATGGATTGATTGCAACAAAGGGTCTCACATCTCCCCAATGTGGTTGCATAGGTGCAGCATATGCTGGTGGTGTGGGTACCCACATACCAAGACCAGATAGGGGTACGAAGTTTGGGTCGTTATTTTTGAGATAACCCTCGTGGCCAACAGCATCTGTCATCGACCAATTGTAAACATGATCAGCTACGGATTTACCATAAGCTTCAGAGGTTAAAATTAGAAAATTGCTCCACGCAGCCAAATGCAAATTATGAAAGTACAATTCGAGTGAGTCGATACTTGCTTTGTTGGCAGTGGAGGTTCCCGGGAAAAAATTTCGCATCGTTTGTGCCATGCACGCATTAGCTGCGGCAAACCATTTAGTGTATTGTGCGGTAGGAGCTGCAACTGCAGGCATACCAATTTGAGAAGCTATAGACTGCATATTGCCACTACCATTTACGGTTGCTTCGTATAAGGCCACACCTGCATATCCAAGTGCGCGCGATGCAACAGGAGGGGTATATCCGGGTGTGGTCTTTATCAGTTTGGTCATCATATCCATCCATGCTATCGGAACATCATTATTGTTTTGTTTTTTCTCTTCTGCAGAGTAGTTAGTAGCCACCGGATTTGGTGTTGGCAATTCCTCTTCGCGTTTACACGATGATATTACCATAGCATAGTATAGCAATGCTAAAAATAATTTGATACTGGCTTTTTTCATATTTAAAATTATTATATGTTATATGTGTTTTCGAATTAAAAGCGTGGTGATGCTACCAATATGAGCCAATAGATGCGTTGGCTTTTGATTAAAAATAGGCTGCAATTTTATAACATAAAATTTATTTATGCCTACAAAAAGGTATAATTCACCCAAATTAATGGTTATTTTGCATCTTCTTTTAGCAAAGTAGCGGCCATATTTTAAAACATGACCGAAAGAATCTATCCTTTCTAAGTTCTTCTTATTTGTTTGTTGCATTGAGTAGGATTTTTATGCCTACAAGTATTCAACGCATTTTCTCCGGCATATGGAATTTCAACTCTTACCATTTGGTTCAACTGATTTTTTCTTTCGTCTTCGCATAAAAATTCTTAATGTTGAATTTATTTACGTTTAAAATTAACCATCTCACTAGATGAATAATTAAATTTTTACTTCATAAAATTTAGCACAAATTTATTAAACAGACTATTTTCAAAGTATGATTTTCCTCATGCGATGAATTATAATTTTAAGCTTAAAAAAATTTGTCTAACCCTAAAAAATATTTTATTCACACAAATTGCACTACTAAATGTGAGAACAGATACTAAACAGGGACAACCTCAAAAAGCAAAAATTTTGCCATGAATTGCAAATAGGTTTTTTTAAAATTATGAGGAAAGAAAAGTTTGGTAAAAAAGTTTCCAGCTAGGGTAAACGATTGCATTAGTTATTTTAAAACCAAGTAGTACAAATGAAATTTATTTAGCAAAGTTTTTTTTGAATGGGTTATGATTAATCCGCATTGTTTTCTTTCCCTTTATCACCTACAAATTGATCTTCTTTATTTTTAAATAAATCATTAAAGGTTGTGAGGCTGCCATATATACGGGTAATGTACTGTTGCAGGTTTACTTTTTCCTCATCGTTCATGTGCGGATGCGCATTAATGCGTTGCTCCATTACACGAACTCGGTCGCGCAACATTATTACCTTATGAAAAAAATTGTCGATTGAAATTTCTTTAGGTTTCAAACTAGTATTACCAGGATGTAAAACAATTTTACCACCTATCCACTTTTGTCCTAGAGGCACAGTTTCCTGTATATCGCTGTAGCGTTTTATTATATTTATTAGCGAGCGTTCTATATCTGACATGCTTACTAAATCAGTGTCAGGTTCAACCATTTCTATAGTTTCGAGCGCATTATTGAGGCGCGAAATGTCCATTTTACCTGCTCGTATAAACACCACAGTATACGTTTTGTTTTTTACATTGATAACAACACCTTCTCCAAATTCAGGGTGGCGCACTCGTGAGCCAATGCCATAGTCTTGATCTTCCATATTATTTTTGTTTTGAATAGCGGGGCAAATCAAAATTAATTTTTTGTTTAAAAAAAATGATTGGTACTTTTTTTAATAGATACAAAAGGTAAAATTGCGGGTAATGAAATCTTCTTGAGCATTCGCTTCTGTCATAATCAAAAACAAGGGCAAAAAAAAGAAGGTCTGATATGATTCAAACCTTGCCTTATTAAGAGTTTAAGATATTATATGCTAAAAAAGAAGATGCCAAATTTTACAGAGCAGGCTCATTCAAAATATACGGTCTTTATAATTGTAAAAGGCGGGTAAGAGTCTTAATATTTCTTGCGTGGACGCGACTGACCGCTGCGGTTTCCATATTCGCGCGTGTTTTCGCTTTTGTACCCACCTTCGCTTTTGCGGGCATAGCCACCGCCACCACCGCTTCTGCTGCTTCGGTTTCCACCACTGCCACCACCACCATCACGGCTTCCATACGATCTTCTCTTGGGGCCACTACCTCCACTTCCTTCAAATGACGATTGTCCCTGATTTTCGATGCGTACTTTACGATTTTGAAACATCCGTCCATTTAATCCATTAAGTACATCATCTACCTTATCCGGAGCAACTTCAACAAATGAATATACTCCTTTAATTACCACAAAAACAATGTCCTTTTTCTTGAGGTTGCAATTTTCGATTACAAGTTCTTTCATGGCATCAATATTAAAGCCATCGCGCGAACCAAGGTTGATAAATAATTTGGAGCCACGGCCACCACCATCTCCGCCACCAACACCTGGTCCATCGTTTCGTCTAGCATAATCCTGACTAACATTTAAGTCAACACCTTCCAGATAGTCGGCACTAAACCTGCGTAATTCTAAGCTGATCATTTTTTTAATCAATTCAGCAGGATCAAGTTCAAGCAACGGTTGCATTCCGGTAACTACTGCATCATCAAATATTCCTTCGTTAATTTCGCTGTTACTAAAAGTGTCTATAAAGGCAAGCAATTTTTTGTCGCGCACTTCTGCAGGCGATGGAATTAGTACTCGCTTGAATTTTACTCCTGATATGCGTTCAATGTCACGAAGTTTATATACTTCGCGCATGTTAAGCAGGGTAAACGAAATTCCTGTTTTACCGGCACGTGCAGTACGGCCACTGCGATGCGTGTAGTTTTCTACATCATCAGGCAAATGGAAATGTATTACGTGTGTTAGTCCTTGCACATCAATTCCACGTGCGGCAACATCGGTTGCACAAAGTATTTTTATTGCATGATGCCTGAAACGTGACATAACTTTCTCGCGTTGCTGCTGACTAAGATCTCCATGAATGCAATCGCTATTATATCCATCGCGAATAAGTTTGTCACTTATATCCTGAGTTTCGTTTTTTGTAGTACAAAAAACGATGGCATAAATATTATCACTGTTAAAATCGAGCATGCGCTTTAGCGCTGCATATTTATCTTTGGCATGCACCACCGAATATTCATGCGTGATATTTTCGTTCGAAGTATTTTTTTTCCCAATGGTAACCTCAAGAGGTTTGCGTAGATATTTGTTTGCTATTTCGCGAACATCTTTTTCCATGGTTGCGCTAAAGAGGCATACACGTTTCTCATCAGGCGTATTGCTCAATATGCTTTCTATATCATCTCTGAATCCCATGTTCAACATTTCATCAGCTTCATCCAGCACCACATAATCAACTTGAGTTATGTTTATTCTTTTACGCTCCATTAAATCCTGCAATCGTCCGGGAGTGGCAACAATAATTTGTGCGCCACGCTTCAATTCATCTATCTGTCCATAAATTCCGGCACCACCATATACGGCAACAATTTTCACGGCAGGCATATACTTGCTATATGCTTTTAGGTCTTTAGAAATTTGAAGACAAAGTTCGCGGGTAGGACAAATAATTAAGGCCTGTGTTTGGTTTTTTGTAAAATCAAGGCGCGTCATTAACGGCAATCCGAAGGCGGCAGTTTTTCCTGTGCCTGTTTGTGCAAGGGCCAAAATATCTTCATCGGTATCAATAAAAGCAGGTATTGTTTTTTCCTGTACAGGAGTTGGTTTTTCAAATCCCATTTCACCTATAGCTTTTAAAATCGGGTCGCTTAAGCCAAGGTCTGTAAATAACTTTTCACTCATTAGTTTATAAAATAAGGGCGCGAAGGTAGCCTTTTTTTCCTTATGAGCCTTTAAATGTTTTACTTTGGCTCGTGTGAATAGGCACGCCACCGCTCCAATACGGTTGCAAAGTCAGCAGGAATAGGGCTTTCGAAGTACATTTCTTTTTTGGTTTTTGGATGAATAAAGCCAAGTGATGCTGCATGTAAGGCCTGACGCGGAAGTATTTCGAAACAATTTTCGACAAACTGACGATATTTCTGAAAAACAGTTCCTTTTAATATACGATCTCCTCCATACTCATTATCGTTAAATAAGGGATGTTTTATGTATTTAAAATGCACGCGTATCTGATGCGTGCGTCCGGTTTCTAGTTTGCATTGCAATAGGGTTGTATAAGAAAATCTTTCGAGCACTTTGAAATGTGTAACCGCATGCTTGCCAACAGTAGTATCTTCAAACACATCCATTACTTTACGGTCTCGAACGCTGCGGCCAATATTTCCTGGTATTGTACCTTCATCCAGCACAACATTACCCCACACAAATTCATAGTAATGCCGTTTTGTTGTTCTATCAAAAAATTGTTTAGCTAAAAATGTAAGTGCCTCTTCTGTTTTAGCAAGCACAATCAAGCCGGAGGTGTTTTTATCAATACGATGAACTAGCCCGGGCCTTTGCGATTCAGATTTTAATGGCTTGCCATCCAGTTCAGGATGCAGGTGATGTATAACCGCATTTATTAATGTACCACGATAATTTCCATAAGCAGGATGAACCACCATGCCGGCAGGCTTATCTATTACAATAATTGAATCGTCTTCATAGATGATGGACAAAGGTATAGGGTCAGGGTATAACTCAATTTCGCGTGGAGGTTTTGATAATACCAGCGTAATTAAATCAAGAGGCTTTACCTTATAACTTGATTTTACCGCTAGGCCATTTACAAAAACCGAACCTGCATCTGTTGCTGTTTGTATTTTGTTTCGCGAAGTATTCTCTATGCGTCCATACAAAAATTTATCTATACGCACAGGTCCTTGTCCTTTATCAACTTCAATGCGCAGATGTTCAAACAGCTCGTCCTGCTCACCTCCTTCGTTTGCAAAATAAGCCTCTTCCTCTTTCATTTATTTTGGTTGAGTGGCCTTCGATTTTTTGTTTTTCAAAAGTACAAGGTGCTGCTGCATCAATTCTATTTGTTTTTGCATCATTAGCTTAAGGCGATCGTTGCTGCCTGCAGTGTGCGGAGTAGGTTGGGGAGCATCTTTATTAATGATATCAAGCCAAAATCTTTTTTTCTCAAATGGATAAGTTGGCAGTGGAATTAGTTTCCTCGATTCTAACGCATAATATTTACTCCAATCCACCTCAAGTCCGCGCAGCCATAATTGGCCAATAGCATTGTTTATGGTTTTCCACTCAAGCATATTATCATATCGGTCAGGCAACGAAGGTATGGCGACTTGCGCTTTCATATCAGTAGCTTGTTGCTTCGCAAGTTGCGAAGCGGTATTGCGTGGCCCACATTCAAGCAGCACATGGGTAGGGTTTTCTTTCCATAGATTTGAAATAGCAGTTGCAAACTGCACCGGTACACGCAGGTGGTTGGTCCAGTAATCTGTATTTTGTGCTTCTGTATCGGTAAGTATATACGAAGTTACCGTTGATTGAATTTTAATTGCTGGTGGATGCAGTTTTATAGATGCCACTACTTTTTTGAATTCGGGAATTACGGGATCCATCATGGGCGAGTGGAAGGCATGTGATGTATGAAGTAACTTGCACACAATCTCTTCTTGTTCAAGTTTCGATTGCAGGGATGCAATCGCATTATCGGGTCCTGAAGCAACGGTAAGCTCAGGCCCATTAATAGCTGCTATAGAACAGTCATCCGTAAGCAACGATTTTACTTTTTCTGCATTTGCCCTTACCGATAACATACTTCCTTTGGGCATACTTTGCATGAGGTTGGCCCGTGCGCCTACCAGGCGCACTGCATCTTCCAGACTAAACACCCCTGCCAGACAAGCGGCAACAAATTCGCCAATACTATGTCCACATAGCACTGCAGGCTTTATGCCCCAATGCATCCACAAGTGTGCCAGTGCATATCCAACAGTAAATAATCCCGGCTGGGTGTATTGCGTTTGCTTTAGTAATGTTTCCGATTCTTCACTGCTAAGATTTTCGGCAAACATGAGTGCCTTCAGATTTATACCTGCATGTTTGTTGAATAATTCAAAACATTGGTCGGCATATTGACGAAATATTATTTCGTCATCATATAAAGCCTTGGCCATCCTCACATATTGTGCCCCTTGCCCTGGGAAAATAAAGGCAACTTCAGGTTTCCCCGATTTTGATAGGTATGAACCACTAAGCTTTGGCAGTGGTTGTTCCAGTTGTTGTAAAAGCTCGTCACGGTTGCCATATACGAAGTAACTACGATTTGCCAGTGGCAAACGTGATGTTTGATAAGTAAAGGCGAGATCGGCATCATTCACAGTGTTTTTTTGCAAAAAGTATTTAAGCTCTTGCTTATAACGTTGTAATGCGGCATCGTTTTTTGCCGACAATACCAATGTTTGTGCCGGCCTTGCAATGCCTGAAGGCATTGCCTTTGGCGCTGCCTCTAAAATGATATG
The DNA here is from genome assembly GCA_016714535.1 of Bacteroidota bacterium. Lineage (NCBI taxonomy): Bacteria > Pseudomonadati > Bacteroidota > Bacteroidota bacterium. The sequence continues at coordinate 95,757 of JADKDR010000001.1, read as the reverse complement.
GGCATTGGTGCCACCAACTCCAAAAGATGAAATGCCTGCCCGCAGCACATACTTATCGCTTTGCCAATCTGTTAGCTTATTAACTACATAAAAAGGCGAATTTGCAAAATCAATTGTTGGATTTGGATTTTTAAAATTAATAGTAGCTGGTATTTTTTTATGATAAAGTGAAAGTGCCACCTTAATCAAACCGGCAACTCCCGCTGCGGCTGTAAGGTGTCCGAAATTACTTTTTACCGATCCTAACCCGCACGTCTGACGCAACTTTTTGTCTATGGTAAATGCTCTTGATAATCCTTCAACTTCAATGGGGTCTCCGATGGGTGTTGCTGTACCATGCGCCTCAACATAAGAGATGGTTGATGCATCAACATTTGCTTTGGCATGTGCCATCGCAATCACCTGTGATTGCCCTTCGGCACTAGGTGCTGTAAAGCTTGCTTTATGTGCGCCATCATTGTTTAATGCGCCACCACGTATCACCGCATAAATGGTGTTGCCATCTGCCACCGCATCCTTATAGCGCTTCATGGCTATCATGCCTGCCCCATCGCTAAACAGTGTACCGCGCGCATCTTTGTCAAAAGGATTACAATGTCCATCGGCACTGTTCATGCTGCCTTCGTTGTAAAGGTAACCGCTATTTACCGGAGAGGTAATAGCAATACCTCCTGCAATGGCTATATCGCATTTGTTTTCGAACAATGCATCGGCAGCATTTATAATGGCAACAAGCGAAGTACTGCAAGCGGTATGTATGCTTAATGCAGGTCCTTTTAAATTTAATTCATAAGCAATGCGGGTGGCAATATAATCTTTCTCATTATTGGTCATGGTTAAGAAGGCACCTACTTGCTCTTCTTGTTCAGGATGAGACTTTACATTGTTTTGATAGTATGTATTATTACCGGTGCCAGCATATACTCCTATAAGTCGGTTTTCCTTTTCAGGATTTATACCTGCTAATTCAAGCACCTGATGCGATAACTGTAACAGTATACGATGTTGCGGGTCGGTAACATCGGCTACCTTAGGATTGATACCGAAATAAGCGGCATCAAACTTATCAGCATCATACATAATACCTCGTGCACGCACATAGTTAGGGTCATCAATCAATTCTTTAGGCAAGGAAGGGTCGAGTTCTTCTTTGGAAAAAAAGGTGATACTTTCTTTTTCAGTAACAAGGTTCGACCAAAACTCATCAATAGAGTCTGCCCCCGGAAATTTGCATGCCATACCTATGATGGCTATTCCATCTTCCACGTTTTCAACTTTGGCAACGGTATTATTAAAACGATTTTTTATAGCATTTTGCAAATCTGAATTTGATTCATTTTCTATACGCAAAAGTAATGAACTGATGGCAGGATATTGAAATAGCCACGTTACCGGCAAGTCTTTGTTGAGCAGCATATTCATGCCGGCTGTTGCTTTTAGTGCAAGCAATGAATTTCCTCCCAACTCAAAAAAGTTGTCGTTAATACCAACCGAATCAATCTCAAGTATTTCGCTCCATAAACCGGCAAGCAGTTTTTGTTCTTTTGTAACGGGGGCTGTATATGCAGATTGCAAGTTAGGCCGTGAGGTATCAGGAATGGGTAAGCTTTTGCGATCAATTTTTCCGCTCGGAGTTCGCGGTAATTCGGGCATAAACACAAATGAGGAGGGTTGCATATAGTCAGGCAACGAAGCAGCAACATGTTTTTTAAATTCGGTGACTGTAGCTTTACTTCCGGCATATAGTTGCACATAAGCTACCAGCTTTTTTGCACCGGGTTTATCTTCGCGCACGGTTACTGCACAGGAATTTACTTGTGCATGCTTCGCAATACAAACTTCTACCTCGCCTAATTCGATACGGTAGCCGCGCACTTTTACCTGTCCATCTATGCGGCCAAGGTATTGTATGTTGCCATCAGGTAGCGTTTTAGCAAGATCTCCGGTTTTATAAATGATGGTTTTTCCTCCATCAAGTGGATTAGAAATGAACCGCTCATCGGTAAGTGTTTTATTATTTAAGTATCCCGAAGCAAGACAACTTCCTTTTACATATAATTCTCCTTCATCACCATCCTTTACCGGTTTCATGTTTTCATCTAACAACAGAATTTCGGTATTGGCTATTGCTTTACCTATTGATGGTAATGCGGGCCAGCTACTGGCTGCCCCTGTTAGCATAAATGCTGTGCAAACATGGGTCTCGGTAGGGCCATAATGATTCCAAAGTGTGCAATGACTATTGGTTGTAAAAAATTTAATGATAGCTGGAGTTGTTTGCAATTGTTCACCGGCAGTTATTACTTCGGTAAGTGTTTCAAGTTTGGTTTCTTGTTGAGCAGCTGTTTCGGCAAGGTGCTGCAGGGCAATGAATGGAAGAAATAGACGGTTTATTTTTTGTTCGTTAATAAAGCGAAGCAGGGAAGGAGCATTCAATCGCATTTCATCATCAATCATTACTAACGTGCCCCCAATACTCCAGGTTGCAGCTATTTCCTGAAACGAGACATCAAAACTTATCGGTGCAAATTGTAATGTAACGGTACTGTTATATGCTTGGCTATTTTGAATTTGCCATCTGATTAAATTTACAAGACTGCTGTGTGGCATAGCCACACCTTTAGGTAGTCCGGTACTGCCGCTTGTAAACAAAATATAGCATAAGTCAACAGTTTCGCTAAGGTTAATGTTGGTATCTGCCTCAAGATTGGTTTTCAAATCTTCCATTAGAACCGTTTCTATGGCATGCCCCGCAAATACATGTTTTAAATTATAATTGGTAACAAGGTGCGTAATGCCCGATTGCTTAATCATGTATTGCAAGCGCTCAGCCGGATATTCCGGATCAAAGGGAACATAGGCAGCTCCACATTTCAGAATGGAAAGTATAGCAAGCGGTAACTCAATGCCTCGAGGTAAACATACACCTATCATAGTTGAATTTCGGGTAGTTTCCTTCAATTGCATAGCAATTGAAGCAGAGGCTTGATATAGTTCGCTATAAGTATAAGTGGCCTCATTATAACATAATGCAATACTATCGGGGAAATGTTTATACGAGTTGTCGAAAAAATCTACAACCCGAATATTGTTTTTGCTCAAGTATCTTTTCTACAAATTGTTTCTTTTCCATCGGCAATAATTAGGTTGCAAAGGTATAGCAATTACCTTGTATAGGTTAGCATATTGGCCATGGTTTGTTAAAAGGTCCTTGTTTGTAAGTTAACACACGCGTTATTTAAGTGACTAAAAAGATGGCGATGTTTGTCTTTCAAAATAATAAAATACGCTTCGTTAATAGCATATGCTAACGGTGGCATAAGTATTGCTTCTTAGGCGTAATTCAAAAAATAAACTCTATGTTAGATTTAGCAAACATCACAAACAGCATTGGCTCTGTAATAGCCAATTATGCCCCCAAAGTGGCGGGCGCGATAATTGTTCTTATAATCGGTATGTGGATTATTGGCAGGCTTGGCGCCCTGGCCGATAAGGGCATGCAAAGACGGGATATGGATGTTTCGCTTCGTTCATTTTTACGAAGTATTGTCAGCATCGGTCTTAAAGTGATATTAATAGTAAGCGTGGCGGGAATGTTGGGCATTCAAACATCATCCTTTGTTGCCATATTAGGAGCTGCGGGTCTTGCTGTTGGTTTGGCATTGCAAGGCAGCCTTGCAAACTTTGCCGGTGGGGTGTTGACGTTAATTTTCAAACCATTTAAAATTGGAGACCTTATAGAAGCGCAAGGACAAACCGGGGTAGTTAAGGATATTCAGATTTTTAATACCATACTTTTAACGGCTGACAATAAAACAGTAATTCTTGCGAATGGTGCATTGAGCAATGGTACAATTGTAAATTATAGTAAAGAAGGAAATATTCGTGTAGGCATTAACTTGTCGGTATCTCCCAAAAATGATTTTCAAAAAGTACGCGAAACCATCATGCCTGTGCTTACTGCTCATCCCAAGGTGTTGCGCACGCCTGCTCCTTCAGTAAATTTTTCAGGATTTGGCGATAGTGCTGTAAATATTGCGGTACTGCCATATACAACAGTAGAAGATTACTGGAGTGTTTATTTTGAAATTCAGGAAGGAATTAAAAAAGCATTTGAAGCCAACGGAATAATTGCACCGGTAATTGCCAGAAATATTATACAATAAGCATTGTAAGTTCGAATGCAGTACAGGGCAACCTTATGGTTGCCTTTTTTTTTAGTCTCGGAAATTATTTTGATTGAAGTTAGAAAAACCCAATCTGGCATTAGTGCCTGCGTATAATGAAGAAAATATTGACCTGCTTCCGTTTAATTAATTAATAGAGAAGTTAATGTGTTGCCTGCAAACGAATATGGATATAGTTAGAAAAATAGATTTGGCAAGAGAGGATTTTAGATAAGCGTGTGGAAAATGGTCGAATAAAGCTAAAATCGCGTATATCCAATACCGAGCGTGAGTTACAAAATAGGGCTTTGCGTTTTTCTTGTAGCGATGCGATGGAGTTAGGTTGCTTTGATTATGATACCAATACACATCGAAATTCGCGCTTATCGAAGATTTACGTGAAGGCCCCCCTCGGTATAAGACAGATCGTTAACACTGCTATCGTGTTGTGTTATGCAATTATTTGTTTAGGGTAGTAATCAGAACAGGTAAAAGTTTGTACGTTTAAGGTGGTAGTAATTTCGAGCCTTCAGCCCCAGTTTACGTTTTGTGCATAACCATGAAAGCACCCAAGTGCCATCCATAAAATTAGTTTTGAATTCATCACCGTTGTTTTATTAAATAGTAAACGATTGTCCCCTTGAAGGAATTTCAATATTAGTATATCCATTATCAAGCAAATGATTTTTCCATGCGGTTTGTCTTTTAATTTCACCATGAACCAAAAATATTTTTTTCACTTTGCTTTTATTTTGGCAACTTAAGTATTGAAGCATTTCACCATAGTCGGCATGAGCGCTGTAAGCACCTATCTTGTCAACAGCACAACGCACTTTTTTCTTTTCTCCAAACACACGTATTTCTTCTGCACCTTGCAATAGTTGCCCACCAATCGATTCGCTGGGCAAGTATCCAACTATCAATATCAAATCTTTATTATCCTCTACATTGTTGGCAATGTGATGTTTTATGCGTCCTGCTTCGGTCATGCCCGAAGCTGCAATTATTACACCCGGGTTTTTGGTTGAGTTCAATGCTTTTGATTGGGCTACCTCTTTTATGTAATGACATTTTTCAAAACCAAACGGGTCGTCATCACGTTTCATATACTCTTTAACCGAATCGTTAAATGACTCGGTATGCTTGCGCATAATATTGGTTGCACTTACCGACAATGGGCTATCAATATAAACATCGATGGGAGGAATTATCTTATTCGTAATTAATCGGTCAATGGTATAAACCAACTCTTGTGTGCGGCCAAGCGAAAATGCAGGAATAATAACACGACCCTTGCGTTTAAAGCAAGTTTCCATTATGGCACGTGCCATATGTGATTCGGCATCTTCGGTTTTGTCATGCAGGCTATCGCCATACGTGCTTTCGCAAATAATCACATCAGCTTGTGGAAAAGGTTGAGGTGGACGCATTATTTTATCAGAGTACCTCCCAATATCGCCACTAAAAAATACGCGGGTAGCTTTATCATCCTCGTAAATATTTATGTTAACTGCTGCACTTCCCAATATGTGGCCGGCATCGGTAAACATAAATTCGATATCATCATCAATTCGTTCCCACGTGTCTAGCACTACCGGAATAAATTGATTCATGCACGCCTTCGCATCTTCGATAGTATAAAGCGCTTCAAGTGGTTTCTGATTTTTTTTTGCTCGCTTTTTATTTAAAAACACTACGTCTTGTTCATGTATGTGGGCACTGTCTTGCAACAGAATTTCGCACAAGTCTATGGTTGCTGGTGTTGCAAATATTTTTCCTTTATATCCTTGTGCACATAAGTATGGTATGTTACCGCTGTGATCAATATGAGCATGCGATAGTATCAGGTAATCTATCTCGTGTGGCGCAAAACCAAAATGACGGTTAAATGTATCGTTATCAGAGCCAAGGCCCTGAAACAGCCCACAATCGAGCAATAATTTTTTTCCATTATTTAAGGTAATAAGATGCTTGCTGCCGGTTACTGTTTGTGCTGCGCCATGAAATGTAATTTTCATATCTGTGTTTATTTTTTGTGCAAGGTTGCAATTATTTTCCAACTATGAAATTATTAGAACTGCTCAATTGCAATTCTTACTTTTGCTAAAAATGTTGACCTATGCAAAAAGATAAATTTATGCAACTCGCTATTGACGAGGCGCGCAAGGGGCTTGATGAAGGTGGAATTCCCATTGGCTCCGTCCTCATGCGTAATGGAGAGTTAATTGCCTCGGGACATAACAAACGGGTACAGGAAAAAAATCCTATACTTCATGGCGAAATGGATTGCCTTAATAATGCAGGACGAATTGGTAGTTATCGCGATACTATTATTTATTCAACACTCATGCCTTGCTACATGTGTGCGGGCACCATCGTTCAGTTTAAGATTCGCAAGGTGATAGTAGGAGAGTCGGTTACGTTTGCCGGAGCGCGCGAATTTATGGAACAACATGGGGTGGAGGTTATTGACCTTAACCTAGATGAGTGTATCGAAATGATGCAGGATTTTATAAAACAAAATCCGGAGCTTTGGAGTGAGGATATTGGTGAGTAGAAATTATTAATCATAACATAAGGACTGACCTTGCAAGTTGAATTTGACATTTAAAAGGAATGTCTAATACGAAACCAGAATTTCAATTTATTTTCGTATAAAATAAAAAACCATCGGGCACAATATGCATCCGATGGTCTTATTCAAATTTTTTATTGCTATTTCTTTTCTACAAGCAATTTCTGAGTAATCTTTTCTTCTCCCGAAACAAGACTAATAAGATATAGTCCTTCTACTAAATTATCAAGCGCCACGGTTGATTTATTAAAGCTGACATTCTGTATCAATACAGCAGCGCCTTTGCTATCCATTATGGTAAGGTTATACTCCTTGCCATTTGTGAGGCGAGGAAATACAATCTTATCTTTTGCAGGATTTGGAACAAATAAAATTTGGTGAGCAACGGCCGACTCATCAATGCTATTAGAAAAATAGGCAGCAGGTACTTCGGTATAGCCTCCACTATTATCAAGGGTTCTTACCGCCTGATGCATGTTTCCTAAAACTCCCAAGTTGTAATCAAATGCATCAGTACCTAACGTTAATTCGCTGGGATTGGAATAGACTGAGTCAAGAAACAATTTTGTTACCCATGACTTTAAGGTGCCTTTAATAATTAAATCAACAGGAACATTTGTTGGCATTCCTCCAGATGTAACATCTGCAACAAAGGCGGCTGGTGAATTGCCATTTGGGAATAGAGCACTCCAGGCTACCGAAGCACTGTTGTTTGCACCCCATGGATTAAAAAACGGGATTGGATTGGTAGTGCCACTGTCAACAAATGCCACATAATAAATATTGTCGATCCAATTTTGAATCGCATAATACCCGCACGTGCAGTATTCGCCTGCAGTACCGCCTGCAGTTTTCAGGTCTTTGATTGTAAACTCTACATGCGTAAATGTAGAATCAACTTTGGTATTAACTTTTGGTGCTGGTGGTGTGGGATCTACACACGCCAAAGCAACTTGAAATTGGACAGTCAAACAAATAGTCAGACACAAGAAGGTAAATTTTTTTTTCATAATAAATGGGTTTTAAATTATTAATAATAAAGTACAGTACGTAATAAGTAACTTGTTTGTTAGCGAGCTATTAATAATTTGTAAAATATTTTCGAGAGACTGGTTCACATAAGCAGAAACCAGCATTATTCTAGTTAAATAATTCGGCAGCTGTTACGATACTTATATACGTTTTAACTCAAATGTTTTATAATCAAAATGACATGTTGAATTTCAATACTGCCTGTTGTAATAAGTGTAAACTAGATCTAGCAATAATTTTACCTAAATACCTCTTTGGCTTTATTCCAGTAAACATCCATTTCATCAAGATTCATTTGCGCTAAGGCTTTTCCGGCTTGGGCTACCGCTTCTTCCATATGCATAAATCGCTTCATAAATTTTTTATTGGTTCGTTCTAATGCTTCTTCCGGATTTACATTTACAAAACGGGCGTAATTTATAAGTGAAAAAAGTAAGTCGCCAAACTCCTGTGTTATTCGTTCCTGATTGCCAATGGCAATCTCTTGATTTAGTTCCGAAAATTCTTCCTCCACTTTAGCACGTACCTGTGCTACCTGGTCCCAATCAAAACCTGCCCCACGCGCTTTTTCTTGTATCCGAATTGCTTTAACAAGAGATGGCAACGAAGCGGGCACACCTTCGAGCACCGATTTTTTTCCCTCTTTCATTTTTATCTGCTCCCAGTTGCGTTTTACAGTTTCTTCATCATCTGCTTTTACATCGCTATAAATATGAGGGTGCCGCACAATAAGCTTGTCGCAAATAGCATGTATCACCTCTGTTATATCAAAGGCGTTGGTTTCGCTTGCAATTTTAGCATAGAATACAATGTGCAGTAAGATGTCGCCAAGTTCATTTTTTATTTCATTGGTGTTCTTTTCAAGGATGGCATCGGCCAGTTCATACACTTCTTCAATGGTAAGATGACGAATACTTTCCATAGTTTGTTTTTTATCCCATGGGCACTTTTCGCGCAATTCATCCATAATAGTCAGCAGTCGCTGAAAGGCTTCTTGTGCTTTATTCATTTCAATAATTTTGAGTCAGAAAATTTGCCGCAAGGTAATAAGAAGCCGCGGGTTTTTTAAGTATGTTTGAGTTCAATTTATCACTCATGGCCAATTATAATATAACCGAATTGTTGCTGCGTTTGCCAGCAGAGGAGCGTTTAATAACCGATGTGTTGAGGCAAATTATTCAAGATACTCTTCCATCTTATTGCCGCGAAAAAATTTCGTATGGGGTGCCTTATTTTTATGGTAACAAAGGAATATGTCTGATATATCCTGCTTCGGTTCCTCGAGGCGGTTTTAAAGAAGGGGTGCTGTTAGGGTATTGGTATGGCAACCGATTAATTGACCCTGATCATTATCTTACACATGGTACTAACAAGCAAATATTTTATAAGATATTTAAAAGTGCCGAAGAGATTGATGATAAAGCTATCATAAAACTGCTGCATGAGGCTATTGAATTGGATATGCAATTTGCTAAAACGAAGAGCAAGAGGAGTAAGGTCAGCAAGTAGAATTTAGTTACTAGTCGATGTTAAAAAATCACAAGCAGCAGCAGCACATCGTTCGCCATCAATTGCTGCACTTACAATTCCACCGGCATATCCTGCACCCTCGGCACATGGGTAAAGCCCTACAATTTCGCTATGTTGCAAGGTGTCTGCTAAACGAGGTATGCGAACCGGTGACGAGGTGCGCGACTCTGTTGCTACCAATACAGCCTCGTTGGTAAGGTAGCCGCGCATTTTATTTCCAAAATTTTTCAAACCTGTTTTAAGCATTTCTGTAACGGCAGTTGGCATTATGTCTGTTAGTGCTGCACTACTTATTCCCCGGAATATAGCTGCATGCAGGTAAGGTTGATGATTTTTTGTTTTCCAAAAATCCATTACGCGTTGTGCCGGTGCAGTAAGATTGCTGCCTCCGGCTTCGAAACATTTTTTTTCAATTTCTTTTTGAAATTGAAGTGCACGCAACTCGCCATGTTTTGCATATGGAGCAAAGTCATCTTCGTTTATACTTATTACCATGCCGCTGTTTGCAAAGGGATTATTTCTGCGCGAAGGCGACCATCCATTTACTACAAGTTCGTTTGGGGCAGTGGCTGCAGGTGCTATAATGCCGCCCGGGCACATGCAAAAGGAATACACACCACGGTTGTCATTGCTTGTAAATGCGAGCTTATACGATGCCGGTGGAAGGTATTCGTCACGAACATCGCAATGGTATTGTAGTTGGTCTATAAGCGATTGCGGATGCTCAATACGAACCCCCAGCGCAAAAGGTTTGGCTTCGATTGCAATTTTTTCGCGATGCAAATATTCAAACACATCGCGTGCCGAGTGGCCTGTAGCAAGTATTACGGCATTGCCTGCAATAGTTTGTGTATGCCCACTGTGCACATCTTTTACGTTCACACCTTCGATGGTTTTGCCACGCAACAAAAAATTTTGAAAGCTTGTGTTATAATGTATTTCTCCACCACAATCAATGATGGTATCACGCATCTTTTCAATTATTACGGGCAATTTATTGGTGCCGATGTGTGGATGTGCTTCGATCAAAATTTGTGAGGTAGCGCCAAAATATACCAAGGTGTTTAAGATTGATTTCACATTACCACGTTTATCGCTGCGTGTATAGAGTTTACCATCGCTATAAGTGCCGGCACCACCTTCGCCAAAGCAATAATTGCTATGTGGGTTTACAATACGTTGTTTGTTTATGGCAGCAAGGTCGCGTCTGCGGTCGCGCACGTTTTTACCTTGTTCTATCACAATGGGTTTCAGGCCTTTTTCAATAGCCTTGAGTGCCGCAAACATTCCTGCAGGGCCACAGCCCACTATAATCAGCGGTTTGCAGTTGCCTACCTGTTGCAAAGGTAAGGTGATTGCCTCCTCTTTTTCGAGCTCACTGTTAATGGAATAATTAACTGATAGTTGAATTTTTATAGAGCGTTGACGTGCATCAATCGATTTTTTTTGAATACTGAATGCAAGACGGTCAGCTGCAGTAAGGTGTAATTGTTTGCGAAGGGCAATTTCTATTTCGTTATCATTGGCCGCCTGTTGTGGTAGCAAAATGATGTTGATGTTTTGCATGGTATAGGGTTATGGTAACATTATTCAAATGTAAGGGTTAATGTAAAAATGCGTGAGCGCAGCGAAGAAATGCTTCGAGCATAAATGGTATTGTCCACTACTTTAAGATTGTTTAAGCCCTGATACATACGCACATCTATACCAAACTTAAACATCTCCATATAAAAATCGAAACCCATGCCAATGGAGTAACCATAATCTCTGCGTCCAAGTTTTACAAATTCTTTGTCTTTGTTTTTTACCTTGGCTTGCGATACCATATCTACATTGTACTCGAAACCTGCCTGCACAAATGCACGGTAATTATTTACTCGTTCCGATTTAAATTTTAAATAAAAGGGTACTTGCAGAAAGGATGATTCAACTTGTTTGTTAATGAGTTTGGTAGTTGAATCGAAGGAATAAAATGTATAGTTTAAATCGCGTTGTGCAAATGATAGCCCCGGTATAAATCGAAAATCAAAATGGTTGCCCAGGTGTAAATTGCTTATAATATTGAGGTTGAAGCCTGTTTGCTTTATATTGTCAAGAATGTATAATGAATCAAAGGAGTTGAAGTTACCAACTTTAACCAACTTAAAATCTGTAACGTTGGTACCAATGGCAAAACCAAAATGTATTTTTTGACGATCGTATTTTGGCAAATTCTCTACAATACGATATTGCGCCTGGCAGCGAAAGCATGCTGCTACTACAACTAATGTAAGAGCTATATATTTCAACTTATTCTTCATTTTCTCCTCCCGCTTTTTTCGACTTGTATACATTCACTATTCCGAAAGTGAGTTTTTGATAAAACGAATCGTGAAAGCCTGTACGATGCAAAAACTCAATAAACTTAAAGCCTGATGGAAAAGCATTAATGGAGTCAGGCAGGTATGTATATGCAGCTTTATCATGCGATACCAAACGGCCAATGGCCGGCAATATTGTTTTTGAGTAGAAATGGTACAATTGTTTAACAGGGAATTTTTTAGGCTGTCCAAATTCCAGCACAATCAATAAACCGCCTGGTTTGAGCACTCTATTTATTTCGGCCAATCCTTTTTCGAGATTTTCAAAATTTCGTACACCAAAGGCAACTGTTGCAGCATCAAAAGTGTTGCTCTCAAAATTTAAAGCTTCGGCATCGCCTTGTAAAAAGGTAATGCGGTTACCAATGTTTTTCTTTTCAAGTTTTTTGCGAGCTACATCCAGCATCTTGCCCGAAATATCAACACCAACCAAGCGGTCGGGCTTTATGCGATTAAAGGATTCAAAAGCAAAATCTCCCGTACCGGTAGCAATGTCTAAAATAGATTTGGGCTTTTCCATTTTTAATAATTGAATAGCATGTTTGCGCCATGCTTTGTCGATGCCCAACGAAAGAAAATGATTAAGGAAATCGTAGCGTGGTGCAATTTTATTGAACATCTGCTCAACCTGGTTGCGCTTTGAGTCGCTTTGATCTTTATATGGAACTACCGTTTTGGCCATTGCTGTTTTTTTAAAAAGAATTAACCCACCATGAAATGGGCACCCGGATATTTGTAGCGCGTACTTGTTACCTGTGAGCTTAGTGCTAGCGCCAGGGTAATGGTACCTACACGGCCCACAAACATACTAACTATAATGATATACTTACTTGCCTGACTTAATGAAGCGGTAATGCCGGTTGATAAACCCACTGTGCCAAAGGCTGACACTTCTTCAAACAGGAGTTTCATAGGATCGATACCCGGGTCTATGGTGCACAGTGCCAACCAGCAAGCAAGACAAAATGTGGCTGAGAATAGTAAAATAGAAAATGCTTTGTTCAACAATTCCCAGGCAATGCTGTGTTTAAATAGCTCAATATTTTTTTGACCCCGCACCGATGCCCATGCCGAAACAAACAAGAGGGTAAAAGTAGATGTTTTGATACCACCACCTGTACTTCCCGAAGATGCCCCTACAAACATTAGAAAAATGGTAACAATCAGTGTTGGAATTTTTACCACACCATAATCCATCGAGTTGAATCCGGCTGTACGGGGTGTGATACCCATAAATATACTCTCGCCTATTTTTTCGGCAAAGGTGAACTCGGCAAGTGCATTATCTCTTTCGTAAAAGAAAAAAATAGCGGAACCGATTGCGATGAGCCAAAGTGAGCTATACAAAGCAATTTTACTTGAAATAGAAATTTTGCGCCACTTACTTTTTCTGCGTTCGCGAATATAGGAGGGGTTAAACAATTCCTGAATGGTGCTAAAACCAAGGCTTCCAAAAAAAATGACAGCGCCAATAGTTAGGTGTAATGCAACTGCATGCCGTATTACCGGCTCATACAAATTACCACTGTAGGTGCTGAACCCAGCATTGTTGAATGCGCTTACCGAATGAAATACTGCAGTAAATAATTGACTCTTAAAACTTGGGAAATCAGCATAATATCCAAATTCGATAAATAACAAAACGGATGCAACACTTTCAATGAGCAGGCTGGTTATAATAATCTGGCGTAGTAAACTTTTTGCCGAAAGAATACTATCGGTGCTGTAATAATCAGCCATTAGGGAAGTATGCTTGAGGCCGAGGCCTTTGTTAAACAAGGAGGCAAAAAAAGTGGCAAACGAGATTATGCTTAACCCACCCAATTGAATGAGTATCATAATGGCAATTTTACCTTTTAAGGTAAAATAAGTTGCAGTATCCACTACGGTAAGGCCGGTAACACAACATGCACTGGTAGATGTAAATAGCGAAATAATAAATGATGGAGGTCCGTAATGCATGGCTGGCAACATTAATGCTCCTGTACCTATGGAAATTAATAAGATAAAAGAAAGGATGAATAAGGTGGATGGATGCAAGGTGAGAAATTCGAAAAATGTGCTGGCCTTAGCAAAGTTGATAATAAACAAGGTAAGTAAAAAGGTAAGTAGCAAAAACAAATACAATCGTATGGAGTGATGTCCCAGTATGGCCGACAGTATATTTTCGCCAATTGGAAAGTTGAATAGTAAGGTAGATAATGCCTCAATCAAAATCAATAAAAGTAGAATCCATTCTAATCTTGTTTGTTTAAAAAATTTGCGTGGTTCAAAGGTGTACAGAAACCGAACAAAAAAATTCAACATATAAAATCCAAAAATGGATTTCAATAGAATCATTTGTATATAATTAGTTTCGTGCGAAGGAGGGAAACCCACGATATATACAATGAGTGCAAAACTTAAGATAGCAACTGCAATACTCAGTCCTGAAAACATGAGCAACACCGCTTGCTTGCTTCCAAACAATCGCAGGTTAACCCACTCGCGAAAACTATTAATTGACATGGTTGTGTGTTAGAGCAAATTCAATTTTTGAATTTCGTTGAAGAACAATTTATTGTTTACGGGAACCACACCGGCATATTCGCATACCATACCACCAGCTACGTTAGCTATGGCATCTGCTAGTTGCAGCGGCAAGACGATTGCCAGACAACGGGTAGCAATGGCAATAACGGTATCACCGGCACCAGACACATCGGCAATGTTGCGTATGAGGGCATCATGCATACCGGCCTGTTTTGGTGTAGCATAATACACACCATGTTCCGATAGGGTAATCATCATGTTTTTTATTTTTTGATTACGCAAAAAATCAGAAGTATATTGAAGCAACGAGTGTTGATTTTTTTCCAAAGTTGGGGCATTCAAGCCATTCTTAATTTCGGCAAAGTTTGGTTTGAATAAGGTTACATTCTTATAATGTAAAAAATTAGCGCGCTTAGGATCAACCGTAGTAATTATGTTTAACTTGTTTGCAAAGGCCGTAATTTTTTCAATCAAATCTTTATCAATACATCCTTTATCATAGTCTTCAAATATGATGGCATGGGGAGCATGTTTTTTTATAGCTTCCAAAATAGAATTGGTAAATGCATTACGTTCGGTTGCTGATAAGGTTATGTTTTTTTCCTCATCAATGCGAAGCAGTTGATGCTTATTGCCAATAACGCGGGTTTTGATAGTGGTGGTTAAAGAGGCGTGGCTATATATTCCTTTGCTGTTAATTTTACTCGAGGTAAGATTTTTTTTGAGCTCGGCAGCAGCAAGGTCTTTGCCCACAAGACCAAATAAGTAAGTGTCTACTCCAAGTGCACGCAAGTTATAAGCAACATTAGCTGCACCACCCGGGCGCGACTCTTTTTTTTCTACCTGTACCACAGGCACAGGTGCTTCAGGGCTTAAGCGCTCTGCTTTGCCCCATATATATGCATCGAGCATCACATCGCCAACAACAAATATCCGTAGTTCGCTAATTTTATTGGCAAATGTTTTTATATCCATTAATCAAGATTTTTTTGGCAGGCCAAAGGTAGAATTATCAAAGGCAAAGAAAAACACGAATTTAGAACGATTTGATATTTTTATAATCAATGTATTCATGTTTTATGGTCTTGTATGCAATTGCCTCCACACTATAAAACATAACGGTGCGCATGTTTATACACTTCCTGCAAGAAAGCCTGATGTCCATGCATTTTGAAAATTAAAGCCCCCCGTTATTCCATCTATATTGAGTGCTTCGCCCGTTGCAAAAAGGTTAGGTATTTTTTTATGTTCAAAGGTATTCATGTTTATTTCTTTAAGATCAATACCACCACTGGTAACAAATTCTTCTTTGTTGGGCGATTTCCCGTTTACATCAATAATCATATTGGTAGCGATTTCGGCAAGTTTGTTTAATTGTTTGTTACTGCATTTATGATAGGTAATTTTTTCATCAAGCCCGGCTTGGGTGCAAAGGAGTTCCCACAGCCGGGCTGTAAACGCTGTCGGGTAAAGGTTACACACTTTCTTGTTGGGGAAATTATTTTTATACAAAGCTAATTCTTCAAAAGCAGTCTGTTGGGTAGTGCCTGCCATAAAGTTTAGTTTGAGTTTAAATTGATAATTTACAGATGCTGCATATCCTGCAGCAAAAGCAGAAAGTTTTAAAATACATGGTCCGCTTAAACCCAGGTGCGTAAACAATACCGGGCCAGTAAACTGAAATTTGGTATTCAGAATTTTGACTTCGCAAAGCGGAGTTGAGCTTCCCGAAATGTTTTTGAAAGGCGAATTTGGTATATGTACAGAGAATAGCGAGGGTACCGGATCAATTATGCCCACTCCGGAAAGGCGCAGCCACTCATATTGTTCGGCTTTGCTATAACCACCGGTAGCAATTATTAATTTTTCGCATGTATAATCTCCACGTGTAGTAGTAATATAAAAACTGTTATCTTTTTTTTCAAACTTAAGCACGTTGGTGTGATAGGTAATATCGATATTGTGTTTATCGAGACCATGCATCAAACAATCAATGATGGTTTGCGATGAATCACTCACGGGAAACATGCGTCCATCTGCTTCTGTTTTTAATAGCACACCATTATTCTTAAACCAGTTGATCGTATCGGTAGTGTCAAATAAATGAAAGGCGTTAATTAACTCACGTTCGCCACGCGGATAATTTTTAGTCAACAGCTTTTTATCGAAACAGGCATGTGTTACATTGCATCTGCCTCCACCCGAAACTTTTACTTTCATAAGCGCATTTCCTGTTTTTTCTAAAATCATTACGTTGCGACTACTATATTTTTCGGCACTGGCAATGGCAGCAAAAACGCCAGCAGCACCGGCACCAATTATTATTGTATGAAAGTTTGTGTTCATTCGTAAATGATACCTTTACACGATGCCGCAAAGCGGGCATCAATGGCAAGGCAAAGGCTGCAAAGGTATTGCATGTTTTTTAAAAATGACCGTGCCTGAATCACGCTTCCGCTTAAAGTTATCAGGTCACGTGTAAATAGTTTCATTTTTTATGCATCATATATTTACTTTCGTGCGGTAATATATTTATGTATGAGAAAAAAAATTGTCGCAGGTAACTGGAAAATGAATTTAACGCTCTCGGAAGCTGAAGAATTGGTTCGGTCAGTATTGGACGCAAAGATTGAAATAAATGATCACACGCATGTATTGTTTGGTGCACCTTTCCCTTATATAGCCGGAATTTCGGCATTAGTGCGCGACCAAGGAAATTATCATGTGGCTGCGCAAAACTGCAGCGAACATTTGCAAGGCGCTTATACCGGAGAGGTTAGCGCTGGCATGATTAAAAATTGCGGAGCAAGTTTTGTTATCGTAGGACATAGCGAGCGCAGGCAATATTATGGCGACAATCACGAAGTTATTTGTGCTAAGGTTGATCATGTTTTGCAACAGCAAATGCAGGTAGTTTTTTGTTGTGGCGAAACCTTGCAACAGCGCGAACAATTGAAACTTTATAATGTTATCGAGGCTCAATTATGGGATTCTCTTTTTCATCTTGAAGAGGAAGATATATTAAACTGTATAATTGCTTACGAGCCGGTGTGGGCTATAGGTACCGGTGTAACAGCCTCAGCAGCGCAAGCGCAGGAAATGCATGCCTATATTCGAAGTTTATTGCACGAAAAGTATGGTGAGCATATTGCCTCCTCCGTATCCATCGTATATGGTGGTAGTTGCAACGATAAAAACGCCCCCGAGCTTTTTGCCTTACCTGATGTGGATGGTGGATTAATAGGTGGAGCATCGCTAAAGGCAGAATCGTTTTGTAGTATTATCAATGCCATTTTGTAAGTTGTTCAAGCACGGTTAATTCATGAGGCTGCAAACAATATTCTACACATGGATGCTGGCAGCTTGCGTTACCGGATTTTCACTAGCGCAAGCGCAAAAAAAATATTTCAATGCAGATATATGTGCCGGTTTTAATGTGAAAAACTACCCCGGTTTTCCTGAGCAACAATCGCCAACTACCGTGTTGCGCATGCGGGCTGGCAAACATTACAATGGAAGTAAGCCCTGGCATCGCAATTACAAATACCCATATGCAGGTATCAATGTGAGCATTGCCTCCTTAGGCAATGCGAAAGTATTGGGTTATGCAGGTGCTGTTATGTTTGATTTTATTTTGCATCAAAAACTGAGCACACGTTTTCAATTAGAAGAAGGGTTATCGTTGGGTGCAGCCATTTATACCAAAAAGTTTGATAAGGTGGAAAATCCAAGCAACATTGTTGTAGGTTCGCGGGCAACTGCATTTGTTTCAGCTTCGGTAAGTGCGGTGTGGTTATTAAAAATAATAATGCATTCATAACCGGCATTTCAGTATTTCATGGGAGCAATTCGCACACCGCAATTCCTAATGTGGGAATAAATGTTCCGGCAGTGCATGTAGGCTATCGATTTTATTACGGTGGAAAGGAAAGCCCGGTTAGCGCAGAAGCCATAGCATTAGCAAAAACTAAATGGCGGTTTAATATGCGTGCAGCAATTGGTATCAACGAGCAAGGCACTAGCACCGATGCAACTGATGGCCCTAAGTTTCCTGTATATATTAGTGGGCTTTATTTTTCGAAAAGGGTAGGGGTAATAAACAAACTTAGTCTTGGTGTAGAGGGCTGGTATAACACCGGAGTGTACACCTACATTGAGGCGCACAACGAAAATTATAAGAACGCACATACGGCTTCAATGGCAGCACAAGGAGTAATAGCACATGAGTTTTTGTTCAATCACTTCACCTTGCTTACGCAAGGTGGTGTTTATTTTTACAATCCATTTTATAAGCAACAGTACAAGGATTTTTATAATGGCGATTTAAAAGCGCAACTAAAAACACGTATCACAGCAAAGCTTGGAATTCAATATTATTTTAAAAATATTTTTGGCAGCGAGCGGAATCAACTTTTTATTGGCACCTATGTAAAAACAAATTTCGGGCAAGCAGATTTTTGGGAAAACGGAATCGGGTTTCAGTTTTAGTTAGTTGAGAAGTTTGAAATTATTTTTTGCATACACTCTGCTACAAGCATTGTAATGCCACCATTCGGTTTGGATGGAGGTAAAGCCCACACTCAGCATAAGTGAGCGAAGCAGCTTTCTGTTTTCAATTTGATGGTTAGTTAACTTGCCTTGTTTAAGTAATTTTTGCTCGAATCGCGGTTGTGCTTCTTCTCCAAAAAAATCATAAGTGCTGCCAAAGTCCAGTTGCTTGCCTGTGCTATCGAGTATAGCAAGGTCAATGGCTGCACCATAATTGTGCAGCGAGTTTTGCTCCGGCTTCGACAGATATAGTCGCTTGGTGCTTTCCGGTAACTGTGCTTGGTCCCACAATTTCTGTTGAACTACTACAGGGCGTGCCGCATCGTATATTACAAGGGTATAATGGGGATGCAATTGCTTTAATTTTATTTGCGCAGCAGTAATTTTTTTGGCATAGCCATCTATCAGGTATGCTTTGTCGAAAGTGCCATACAAATCGGTTTTGGTAAAATTATCTTTGGTACTATATGCTATACGTATTGCAATGGATGAATCGAGCATGGCAATGTCGGTCAAACCTATTGCCTTGGCTTTGGCTTCAAAGCCAAAGTCTTCTTCTATCTGTGCAGGTGGGCTTTCCGTTGTTGCCGGTGCGGTGGTTTCTCTCGCTACAATAATTTCATTTTGTTTTTGAATAGAATTGCAAGCAGCAAGTAACCATAGAACATATAGGGTGATGGTTATACGCATGTTAATTTTTTGTAATTTCGAGTACCCAGCGCAAGTAACTATGTTCCCACACATCTCTAAAGTTGGTAATGCGATGCATGGCTAACTCACATTCAGGTAACTGCGAAATAATGCGTGACTTTAATCTTGCCACATCATAATGTCTTGAGTGAAACTGATACCAGTTGCAGTAACGCAATTCTGCTTCGCTGTCAATTACCGGGTGATGGTTGCGCAATAAATTAAAGGCCGGATCAATGTGGATGGTGTAGGTATGAGCAACGTAAAACGGAAGTATCAATGCTTTGCCGCCACTACGTAAAATGCGATTAACCTCGGCAAAAACTGCTTGTCGCTATCGCCTTCAAAATGTTCTAGTGAGCAATGCAGGGTAATGGCATCAACTGAACCGCTTGGCAAATTAGTCTCGTGTGCATAGCCTCCAATCTTGTTTCCTTTTATTCCGCGGGGATATACCAGGTCTTGTTTGTAAACTTGTGGTACTTTATATTTTTGCTCAACAATCTCAGCAAATGGACTAGTACATGCAGCTATGTCCACAAAACATGATACCTTTTCAAAGTCAATAAATTCGAAAGTGGTGTAATGCTCCAGCGTTTTTTCAGTAAAATTATTTTTGCCCGGCTGCCCGCCATAATAGTCAGCAGGATAGGCCGTTGCAGCTATATACTCTTTGTAAGCAGATTTGTTTAATGCATGTTGCCGGCAAGTAATTGATTGTGATTTTAATTTTTCGAAAAGTATATCATCCAGGGTTGGGTTGTCTAAATGCTCATCACCAATAAACCCATTCATTATTTTTTTATTGCCATGCTCCTTTTTAAAAAAAGGATTCAAATGCCATGTAGCATACAAGGCATCATGCAAGGCATGATAGGCGGGCTCGGCAATTTGCTTTAACATCAATCTGATTTTATTGGTCTGCAAATATTGACATTGTGATTGACATAGCAAAGCAGTGAGTAAAAGGTGCTTTTTTTGGGATGAGAAAGTTAATTGGTGCTTGACCAATGAACCCTTTAAATCATCGTTTCTGGGCTTGTGTATACGGTGATGGGGTTTTCTTATTCTGCTTTTATTTGGTGTTATTACCAAACGTAAATTGCCATGGATTGATTTTGTTATGTTGGTGAAAACACCAACATAAGGCAAAATAGATTTTGGTGGGTTTTCTTATTCTACTTTTGTTTGGTGTTTTACCAAACGTAAATTGATTGGATAGATTTTCTTATGTTGGTGTAAACACCAACCTAAGGCAAAAGCTTAGATTGCAACATTGCAGCAGAAAATGTTGTACGCCTTATTGATGCGTTTGTATGTAAAAATAAATAAATGATTTATTCTTATAAGGAATCAATATTTTAGATTGTTAAAAGCACGACAAATCGTATATAGTCACAGTGACGAAACAGATACGGCCGGCAAAATATTTTAAAAATGGGTTTTTACAGAAACGTTTCGCAGCAACAAGAAGTTGGCGATTTCGAAGCACAAAACTTCTTCTAATCACTGAGCCGCCAATTTCTTGTAGCTGCTGTTGGCTGTAGTTTAAGTTAGTGAGTTTGCATATGTTTTTCTCAAACTATAAATTGTCCTTCCAGAATTTTTCCATACTCCTGCGCAAATGCAGGCTGGTGTTTCTCCCTGCCAAATTCCATGATCACGCATGGGGTAAGACATCATAGTAAACAGTTTGTTGTTTTTTATGAGTTCATTGACCAACATTTCAAAATTCTGATAGTGCACATTGTCATCGCCAGTGCCATGAATGATCATAAGGTTTCCCTTTAGTTTATGGGCATGTGTTAAGGGTGAGCCTTCAAGATATCCTTCCACATTATCATTTGGTAAACCCATGTAGCGTTCCTGATAAATATTATCATACAGTGTTTGTTGGGAAACAAAAGCCACAGCAATACTGGTTTTATAAATATCCGAATGGCGGAACATACAATGCAAGCTCATTTGTCCACCACCACTCCAACCCTAAATGCCAATGCGCTTTTCATCTATGAAAGAGTAGGTGTCCACAATTTTTTTCGCTGCCTTCGCCTGATCATCAGCTGCCAATAAACCAATCTGCCGGTAAATGCTTTTTCTGAAATCGCGTCCACGAGGCACAAGGGTGCCACGGTTGTCTATACTCACAACAATATAATCCAATTGGTTACTAAGGTATTGATGCCAGAGGTTATCACCCGTTACCCAATTATCCTGCACAGTAGAGCCTGCAGGTTCTCCATACACATGAACCAAAAGTGGGTATTTTTTCTGCGGATCAAAACTGATGGGCTTGATCATCCAGGCATCCAAAACCACGTTCCCAATATCTACTTTAAAAAATTCTTTATTACGCAAACCCAACTCATTCATTTTGACTTTCAGCGCGGCATTGTCTTCGAGGACTTTTATTTCTTTGTGAGTATTCAGGTTGACTAATGAAATCCGTTTTGGCGTTTTAGCATTTTCAAAACTATGGATGGCATATTTTGCATCGCTAGAGATTTGATAACTGTGTTGGCCAGCCATGTCTGCAGGCGAAACTCTTTCTGATTTCCCGCTTCCAACCAGCCTGCTGCGATAGAGGTACCGCTGTGTAAAATTATCTGGCGAAGCAATATAATATACAAAGCCGCCAACAGGATCGATGCAATTTATATTCACCATATCAAAATTCCCGTTGGTAATAAGCTTCATATCTTTTCCATCTCGAGATACTTTATAAAAATGCTTCCATCCGTCTTTTTCGCTCGTCCATGTAAATGATTTTGTTTCTAAAAATACAAAACCTCAATCATAATTTCAGAAAAAATATCCTGATGCTAAATGGAGTGCTACGCAACAAAGGTGTCTAAATATCATCTTCCTCGTTTGCGATAGTCGAGCGTGGGTTTCGTATAGATGGCTAGATGTTTTCGGTTGTTTTTCTTTTCCGTCCGTTAGTTTTCATTGTTGTCTTGTGCTACGTGTAAGATGTGTAATAATCTATGAATAATTGGTGCAAAAAATACTGCTGTTAAACTTAAAAATGCAACTCCACTGTAAAGAGCATACATAGATGAAAATATTTTTGCAGGTGGTGTTGTCATTTCTACAACCGGTCCCATACCTGTCAAAATCATACAAGCCATATGAAAACTGTCAAGCTAAGAAATTTGCCCAAAATAATGATAGCCAAGTGTTCCTAGCAGAAGAGAAAATACTATTAAGCCTAAAGCAAACAGTCCATACCTTCCCAATCTGAATAAGAAGTGAGTTAGTGGAGTTACTTTTTGTTTGCGGTTTTCTAATTTCATTTCTTTTTAAGTTCTTTCATTAGGTCTTCTAAATAGTCTGTTTGAACTTCTTGAATTTCCAATAATTTTTTATTTTGATGTGCTAATAAATGGTCTATTTTTTCACTCAACAATTTTATTTCAAGTTCTGCCTTTAAATTGATTTTGTAATCGTGTTCGCTTCTTTGCCTGTCTTTTTGTTCCTGTCTGTTTTGGCTCATCATAATAATTGGTGCTTGAATTGCCGCCAAACAAGAAAGAATAAGATTAAGCAATATGAAGGGGAATGGGTCAAAAGGTCGTCTGTCTAAAAACCAAATATTAATAATCATCCAAATTAAGATGAATGAAAAAAAAGTGATAATGAATATCCAACTGCCACCAAATGCTGCAACACTGTCAGCAAGTTTTTGTCCGAACGTGAGGTCTGCTTCTATTTCGTCCTGAATGTTTTCAGAAAGAATGGAATTATTTTTTATTGCTTCCATTACATCCCTGTCAATTAACGCAATTTCTCCTTTTTCTAGAGTTATCAATGATGTCAAATACAGTCGCCTATATTGATTTAGTTCATCTATTGTTATAAAGTTGTCTCCGTCAAAGTCTGGGAAGTCACATTTTATTAAATTAAATATCCCTTCTCTGATGTCTCGACCTTTTACGTCTTCACCCTTCTGGATTTCTTGTTTGCTTATGTGGCTTGTCTTCATTATGGGTGTCTTTTTAAATTAAACATTAACGCCAAAAATATAGCCTACCAATGCGGAAAGCCCCATAGCTAAAGTTCCCCATATTGTAATTCGCACAATAGCCTTTCTTATGTTTGAACCGCCTGTTTTTGCAGATGTTGCTCCTAAAATGACAAGAAAAATAATTGTGAAACCATATAACCAATATTCCATTCCTTTTACGGTTGCAAAAAGGACTATTAGTAGTGGTAGAACACCACCAACTGTAAACGATGCTCCTGATGCAATAGATGCTTGTATAGGATTTGCTTGACTTATTTCGTTGATACCTAATTCGTCTCTAATGTGAGTTCCTAATGCATCTTTTTCCGTTAGTTCAATTGCTACCTGCATAGCCGTTTCTTTTTTCAGTCCACGTTTCTCATAGATTTGAGCCAAAATATTAAGTTCTTCATTTGGCATTTCCTTAAGTTCTTTAATCTCTCTTTCAATGTCTGCTTTTTCTGTGTCCGTTTGTGAACTAACAGAAACATATTCACCTGCTGCCATAGATAATGCTCCCGCCACAAGTCCAGCGACTGTTGCTAAAACAATTGGTTCTCTTGTAGAACTTGCAGCCGCAACCCCAATAGCCAAACTTGAAATTGAGATAATCCCATCGTTTGCACCCAAAACAGCAGCACGTAACCAATTACTTCGGTGTATATAATGATTGTCTAAATAATTGTCAATTGTTAGCATTTTTTTTCTTTGTGTGTGATTTCTTTTAAAATAACCCATAACATCAGTCTGTGAAAAAACCAAACAGCCCACAGCTGCACGTTAACAACATGTGGTAAAAATAAAAACTACATCGACACCGTTGACATACCTTAGCAAAAAAAATAAATATGCATCACATAGCTGAGGGCTGCCGGCATCAAATGGAAATATCAAGTTTAGATTGCAACATCGATACTGAAAATGTTGTACGCTTTATTGATGCTTCTGTTTGTAAACTCGATTTCGTGAAATTGAAATTTGAAAGAGGAATGTTGGCCTGATAAATTAAAGAGCTAAAAGCGCCACAAATCGTATACAGCCATAGTTAAACAATCGCAAAAAACAAAATTGCTTTACTATTACACCTAATTATTTAAACACGCTCCCCCCCCAGCAAAGCCACTCAATTATGACGACACCCCATGCCGGTGTCGCTGAACACCCGTTAGAGAATACGGGACAGGCCTAATAGACAAAAGCCCCACGTATTCGACTCGCCCGGGGGCTTTCGTCTATACGGCTGAATGTTGTGCGTTCGTTTTTATTTTTCGGTCGTTGAGATTAATTTGTCGTCATCATATATTTCGGTTTTTAATACAACTCCTGTTTCAGAATATGATGTCCATACACCTTGTTTTTTTCCTTGTAACCAAAAGAAATCAGCCTTTAGTTGTCCATTGTCATAATATTGCCTTGATATCCCATTTGGAATGTCCATGATATAAGACTCTTCATACTTTAATATGCCATTATCGTGAAAGTATTGCCACAAGCCGTGTCCTTTTCCATCTTTCCAATAAGCATTATAACGTAATTTACCGTTTTCTAACCATTCCTGCCATTGTCCATTTGTAATACCATCTTTTATAGTTTTCCATAATTTCGGTTTCCCATTCGGATAGTTTTCAGTTACAAAGCCTGTAAATGGCTTTCCATCAAAAGCAATCAATTCAACGCCATCTTTTGTTATTGTTTTGGTTTTAGAAATATCTACGACTGTTTGCCCAAATGAAGTCAGAGCGTAGAATGTGATGAAAGAAAAAAGAAAAATTGATTTCATATTTTTTGACTTAATTGTTAAAGAGATTTTCAAAATTTAAGAACGCTGTTTCAATGAGGTAAATACTTCAAATTCCGTCTTCGGTCGGGTTTTGTCTATATTCTCTCCCAAAAAAGAAATACTTTCCGTCTGGTGAAAATCTCGGACTGCTTTCTTCTGCTTTTGTGTTTACTAGGCTACCAATACTCTTAGCCTTTGTCCAACCCGTGGTTGTTTTCTTAGAAATAAAAATATCTTCTCCTCCAACACCACCTTCTGCTTCGTATGAATTAAAAAGCAAGTATTGTCCATCCGGTGAAAGTACTGCTGAATATTTCCAAGATTTTTCATTTTGAAAAAAACCTGAGATTTTTTCAGGTTTAGTGAATTCATCTCCTTTTTTGGTTGTCTTATAAACTTCAATTACTTTCTCGCCACGAAGCATAGTGGTATAAATAAAATTTTTATTGTCAAGAGAGAATATGAAGTTTTCATTTGATGATGGCCATTCTTCTTTTTCTTCTTGAACAGCATTTATGTTAGAGTTTAATGGTTTTGGATTGCCCCACTTATTGTTTACCAATTCAACTTGCCAAATGTTCATATCAAAGTTTCCTTTGCTTGGCCTTCCTTCAATTGGTCTTGCCGAGCCGAAATAGAAGGTTTTTCCGTCCTGTGAGAAAAATGGAGTTTCGTCTCTATCTGTGGAAAATGGTAATTGAGTGGGGTTTGTCCAAACACCATTTTCAAATGTCGTCTGCCAAAGTTTTTGTTTCTCGCTACCAATTCTGCGTGTAAAAAAAGCCGTCTTGCCATCAGGTGTAAAAGCAATGTCAAACTCACTATTTTCTTTTGTCGATACAATGCCGTCAGCAAAAATTTCAGGTATACTTATGACTCTGTCAGAGTAGTTCAGAGTTGAATGTTTTGGAATTTTTGTGGCACAAGCACTAATTGTCATAGTTGCTGCTAAAAATAAAATTTGTCTATACATTTTTTTCTTGATGTTTCGGGTGTCTGTAAAATGACGCACATCTTCCCGCTTGACGCAAGTCATTATTTTTAATTTTATTTATACGTAGCTTGAAGTGCTTCATTTGCAATTAGTTTGAAATTAATATACAAATAACGCAATTGCGTTTTTTGTATATTTTTATTTGCTTTTGTATTTTATTGCCACTGTAAATGTTCGTTCTTTTGGCTATTGGCAAATCACGTAGAGCAATTCATTCTATAACCAAAGGTACAAGATTTCTCAAGCTAATTTTAAAAATATTAAGAATATGATTTTGCTAAACATCCTAAAGTGAAAGCTTAGATGTACCCCACTGTTTGTCCGCATTTACCTGGGATAAATTTTCTTTTACTGGAAAAAACTCCAATAAAAAAGCAAGATGAAAATTTTGCTGCTAAATTTTCCGGTCACATACATCAGCCTTTTTAGTTGGCAATAAAATGTGTGTACATGGTTTTTACTATTGCATTAAATGAAACAGGTTTAATGCCTCTTGCTCTGTTCTGTATTGCAATGTCTGCTAAAATATTCCAATGATACATTAAATTTTTGTACGCATTTATAAGTCCATAAGAAGTATCGTAAATATGCCCAGGCTCTGAGCTTGCACCATTTAGTTCCATAATCCTGATATTTTTTCCGGCATACAAATCGTCAATTGATTTAACTTTCAAATCAAATCTGCCGTAATAAAATCCCGCCATATCTTTTGTAACCGTATTAAATACCGCGTGCAACTTTTCATTAATAAGATGGTTGCCATTAATAAAGCGCGTGCCACGGCAGTGATTTCCTATTGGCTCTAGCAATACCTTTTCGCCTTTGGCAATTACGGCTTTGCTGGCTTCGCCCAACTTATTTATAATCGCAGTTATCTGAAATCTTGCACGGGTATGTTGATTCATTAATTCAACAATGGTTGATTTACCATCACCAGTAACGGTCAAAAATTCTTTTATAGTTATGGATGTAACAAGCCCCTTATCATGGTTTGGTAAGCGATAAAACAACACACCCAACTCAATAGAATAATCAATAAATTCTTGTATAATATATTCAGTAGAAACTGCTTCATGATAGGTGGCTAGCTCTGCAGCGCTATTTATTTTTTCAACATTAAAACCTCTTTCGCCAATATTTGGTTTGGCTACAACCGGAAATTCGAAGTTGTTTTGTTGCACCGCCTCCACCGGATTGTTAGATGTAATGTAAATTGTTTTGGGTCTATAGTGTGTTGGTATTTGATTAAGTATATCAATTTTACTTTCTCCAAAAAAGCCACCCATTTCTATGTTTGTATTAGTGGCAGTAAAAAATGCAAGCGATCTTGTTTTTATAGAAAGCCACAACCAGTAGGGCAGTACCGGAATATAAAAAAACCACCACGGCCAGTATTCATAGTTTGTCCATTTAATAATAAATAGCGGTGTGTTCATAGTTAGATTCTAATAAAAACGGCAACGCTTTCGTACTTTGTTAACCAGGTCTTCGTAGATTATGGTACGCGATAAATTTTCGTGAGCTATGGATGTTACACTCACCGTTTTCTTTTCTTTAATATCCATAATCAAATTATGTTGTGCAGCGCCATTGCCGGCAAAGTGGTGAAAAAATAAAATTTCTTGTACGGTGTAAATGGTATTATTCTTTAGCCACTCATGAAACCATTGTTCGCGTTGTTCAATTACTTCCTTTTTATATAAAGTTACCGAAGACCAAATAGCAGGTTTTTCGATCGGAAGTTTTTTTAAGTGTGCATGGTTGCCATCCCAGCGCAATTCATAAAGCTTAACAGCATCGGTATTATTGCAAATAATAATTAAGGTGAATGGCTCAATTCCAACAAAGTTGTATTGCGATGCATACTCCTGGCAGCTTGCATATTGAAATATATCAAGCAAAACCAATCCTCTGCTTTTCGCATAGGGTGGTTGATGTGTATGTTTTTCGAATGCGCCATTCAATAAACACAGCGTGTACTTAGTGGGCGATGTGGCAATCCATGTGCCTTGAGCTTCCAAATCTTTAGGAAAAAAAACGGTAGTGCCGTTAATCGAATACTTGGTAGGTGGAAGTGCTGTTTTTCTTGTAACAGATTCATCTCTGTTAGAAGTAAGTATAAAACCATTTTTCTGTAAAGGCAGATAGGTTACTGTACACATTGGATTATGATATAGACAATTGCTGCTGATGTATGATGGTAGAATGCGCTACACCAAAGTTTGGCGGCAGTGCAATTTGTGGAAAATGTGTTATGATGCCTATTTTAATAATAGCCAAATGATGAATGCTGTGTTCAATGTTGTAAGCCAATTCACGATACACAGAAGTGGCAACAGAATAAGTTCCATCGCCATAATTCATGGCAAGCAATAAAGGTTCATCACTAAGTTGTTCTATGCAATGTGCAATATTTTTGATGGCCTCACAGGTGTAAATTCTGTCGGTTTCCAATAAGATATTTCTTTCGCGCGAATCATAATCTATATGTTTATTTGCCAAGCCATTCAATAAGCATTGGTGAAATTCTACAATGTGCCGAACATGCTTTCCAATAGCTTGTTTAGCTAAAACTTCGAGCGGTGCAGTATATTGCTCATCCATTAATTGTTGAGCAAGATTACCAACATCTGCTAGTATTTTTATGTTTTGATTTCGAATGTCCATCTTCAATTATTTTGATGCATTAATAACAATGGCAATGGTAACATTATCGGCCATGGTCCAACTACTTCCACCTACATTATAATCTCTGCGGTCTATAGTGAATGTGGCTTTAAAGGTAGCATTATTTTCCGATTCAACATAGGTAAAGGGGATAGCAATATTTTTTGTTACATCTTTAATGGTTAACATAAAGGTGCCCTTGTAGGTGCCATCTTTTTCTTTACCAATTGCAGTAGATCGTATATAGATTTTTGGATACTTAGCTACATTGAAATATTGTTCCTTGTTTCTAAGGTGCTTGTTTCGCAAGTCGATTCCGGTGTTGATCGTACTTGCATCAATACTTGCTGCAATGGAGCCTTTCTCATAATTGACATCATCAAATTTAATAGCTGCAACCAACCCGCTAAAGGAGCCATCTACCATAAGTCCTGCGTTTTTAATTTTAAATGTTACAGCAGCTGTGGTAGGTTTCCAGGGTGTTTGAGCCATCGCTGTTATGCTCACGGCTAAAAAAACTAAACATGAAATATTTTTTATCATAAAGTTTATTTGAATGGGGTGTAGGTAACTCCTATCATTCCCATCAAGGTTTTGTTTCTCCAACGGTCATTGTCAAATACGAGTTTGTTGGTGGTGGTATATTCAGTAAATAAAAAACCCAGGCCGGCCTTTATGCCAATTTTATTTTTTATCCAATATCGCACATACAGTTCAGAGTTAAGGGTTCCCAAATCATTATCACTAATCAATAAGGCGTTGAAGGCAGTAGGCTTTGCCTCCTGAGTTTCGCTCATAGTTAACGGGCGTTTTTCTGCCATGTACTTTCCAGTTTGGCTACCGCCAAAAGAAATTCCTACGGCATCAATGTTAAACCCAATATCAAATTTTTTGGAGACAGAATATTGAAGATTTATAAATGCATTCAATGCATTAACCTGTGCTTTTGATAAAAATAGGGTATCATAATTTGCAGGATTAATTTCGGTAAAAAGCACTTGGGGCCCTGTTTGGCCACTTGTTAATTTTGCCGGTGCAGTAAGGTAGTTTAAGTCACTTCCTGAATATCCTGTAAATCGAACTCCGTATCCAATTTTGAATTTTTTCTTTTTACCTAGACCATGTAAGTGTACCCATGATAAAGCGCCAGAAAATTGACCACTGCTAACTCCCAAAGTAAAATCAAAATGGTTATTGTATTCGTATCCTTTGGGCGCTTCTGTGGCACTTTCCTGCGCAAAACAAACATAAGCGAAAAAGAGTGCAATTGAAGTTAAGAGGCTTTTTAATTTCATCGTTATTGTTTAAATTATAATGTCAAAGATAAGCACTATATCCTAGAAGCAATGTCAGTTAAATGACATTAATCAATAAGTTATTAATTTAGATAGTGCGAGTGAGTAGATATAATATGCATGATTGTTGAAGGATGCATATATCTTTCTCTTTTATTCATTAACGATTTATGGTTTGGTACACCCCAACTGGTGATGTTTAAATTTTTGCGCACATTGGTACTCCATGCAAGCAGTTGATAGCCAAGCCCATGGTCTATGCAAAGCTGATCGGTATTAAATTCAAAATGGTCGTTGTATTTTTTTGATAGATGCCCAAAAAATATTCGACACATGCCTCCAAAATTCTTATTGCTAAAATCACTAACGTGACTCAGTTCATGTCCTTGTACTCCTATCTGCGCTTTATAGGTTAGATGTTTTAGAGTTATAGTATCTAAAAACGATGTGCTTTTTTTACTAATGGTGACTATATACGTTCTCTTCTTTGCACAATTAAACATGCTATTTACATCTTTGAATGATAATAACAACAACCCCTAAATATTTTTTAGCATAAGCTTACTTATGTCATTTATTTATTTAATTTTGGTTATCCAATTTGATTTGCAATGAAACAAAA
Organism: Bacteroidota bacterium; assembly: GCA_016714535.1. Classification (NCBI taxonomy): domain Bacteria; kingdom Pseudomonadati; phylum Bacteroidota; species Bacteroidota bacterium. Next base: position 64,960 of record JADKDR010000001.1, on the reverse strand, counting down.
CGGCAATAGCAATTCGAAAGTAAAAGCATTAAAGCTACAAGCTACTAAAGTTTTATTGTAAAAACAAAGTTAGAAACATAAATTGTCTAAAGTATTATTTCTATGAAAAAAGCACCCACGAATTTTCCTTAATAATCCAGCATCCTCCGTAAGTATAATAATTGATTTAACCGGGTTTATGGCTACTAACAAAAATTCAATTTCTAAAATCAATTATTATGAATTCAATAACAAAAATATCAATACTGATAATTTGCTTTATCACAATGACACATGTAGTTTTATGAGCACAAGTTTATCGCAGTGCAACTGCAGCAGAAACAACTATTAACTCAATAACCAATGTTACTAATACGGGCTGTGATGTGCGCGGTGCATTAGGTGGAGAGATAAATTCTGCGTTTGTTTGGGATGGCCCTAATGCTTCCTTGCAACTGAATATAGAAAATTGCAGTGGTGCTGGTATTAATCTTAATGCCATGATTGCTTTACCTTTAGGTGCCACAGACCCTGATGTTGTTATATGTAATAACAATGCGGGTAGTGCCGATCCCATCATTATTGTTGTGTATAATCTCAATGGAAATGCTGGAATAAAATTGTACAAAAAAACTTTATTTGGAATTTGTACAGGCTTAGGAATTGTTGATATAACCGGTAATCCTATTTATGCAGGTGCTGTTAACCAAATTAATTCTTCTCCTTCATCTTCCACTATAAATATTGATTGCAATAATTGGGGGCAATTTGCAATAGTATGGGAAAGTAACGGTGTGATAAGAACAATAGGAGGCATTTATAATCCCGGACCAAGCACCCTAACTTTTGCAACTTTAATTTCGGACTTTCCGGTATTTGGTTCATTCAATTCAGCAGCGCAACCTGATGTTTCGGTATTTGGTCGTAATTTAAATTTTAATGCTAATACCACACTTAATTATACATATATTAGCAATACAGGCTCAGTAATATTGCACTTGGTTCGGTTTGCCGCTATATACACCGTTCCTAATACGATAAATGTGCCTACTTTAACTTCTTACACTGGTGCTGACCCAAGTACACCTTTAGCGAATGGCCAGTTTTACCAAACTGAAGTTGTTGAAGTAAATAATGTTGGTGGCGCATGGACTTTTAGCCTGCCTCGCATAGCTAGCAACCAAGGTGCTACAGGCAATGGTGCTGATCAAAATGAATACACCGCTGTATTTGAAGCCTTAGAAATTGCTACCGGCCATAGTAATATTATTGGGATTAGTTGTGTGCTGGATTTGAACTTTACAGGCACAATTGGTGATTACCAGATTCAATCAAACTGTTATACGGATGGTAGTCAGGTTCCGCATCCTACAATTCCATCAACACAAACGCAAGAAATTGTAACGCAAACGCAATATAATTATATGCCGGTGGTTTCCTACAACCGAAAAAACACCAATATCATCATAGGTTGGAATATTGAATATGCGCCACCTATGTACAATTTTCCTAATACTAATGGCTTACCGGTTGTTATATATGCTAATCCTACTCAAACTTGCAATGGGGTATTATTGGATTTAGGTTGGGTAAGTCAACCGGGGTGTGGAGTAAGTGCATTAGGGTATCAAAATAACTACCTTGGTGTGCCAACTATACCATCCAATTTTCAAAATGCACTAAGTATATCAAGCAAGGGCACCAATGCAAATATTACTTATATGTATTTTGATGCAAGTAATAATGGGATTAAATACAAGGATGTTGGTTTTCAGGCAGCAAATTTAAAGATTGTTGATGAGGAGGCCATAGCTTCAATAACCATTGAGCCTAACCCAATCAATAATGTCTGCAAAATTATTTTAAGTAAAGAAGTAGAAGATTTGAGTTTATATAACATACAGGGTGCTGCTATCAATAATTATGCATACAATCAAATGAAGGAGCTAGAATTGCAAATCACAAACTTAGTCCCAGGTTTATATTTACTCTATTGCAGATTGTAAAATGGTCAAATGGAATCCATTAAATTTATAAAACAATGAAAGCGATAGTAGGAATCGTTTGTATGCTGCTGTTTGGTATTATAGCAAAGGCCCAATGGTTTCAACTAACCAAACAAAGAAACATTGGCGTTGGCGGTATTATAGGTGGTTTAGTGGCAGGGCCTTATTATACCCACAATCAAATACACAGGTTGCCTAATGGCAACCTGTGTTTAACTACCACAGCATCGCAAGATACCTTATACGATAAAACAGTATGGGGCTATGGAGACAATGATGGGTGGTACCTCGAAATAGATTCTGAATTTAATAGTGTGAAGCAATGGATTATTGGCGGAGATACAACTGATATATTGTCGGATTTTATTTTAACATCGGATACATGTATGCTAAGTTTATTTATTTCAAACAGTGATTCAAGTTTCGATAAAAGTCAAAATAATAAGGGCGACAACGATTACTGGATAGTTAAAACAGACATGAATGGAAATAAGCTATGGGACATTACCTTGGGTTCGCAATACGAAGACGTTCCAAGTCGAATTTATGAAACATCCGATAGCACATATCTAGTATTGGGCAACTCACGAACGGAATTTCCTTCAGGTGATGTGAGTGACTCTGCAGGCTGATGCTCCATGGTTTGTTATACTTGATAAAAATGGCAATCTTAAAAATAAATACCGAATCAGCCCAGCTGCTTCATGGCCCTATGCTTTGACTTTTTTACCATTTGGACTGTATTCAGTGCACTTTTATGGTGTGCAAGGGGGAGTTTGGGGGAGTGTTGGTACACATGGGTCATTAATTTTGGAAAGTGATACCGCTGTTTTTGCCAATTGGACTAACCTTTTCGATGCTTGGGGTTCAGGAATTGGAGGTTGTTTTTATGATAGCAAAACTGATAATAATTACTTAGGCACGACACTTTTTATTCAAGATACAAATAGTATTTGTAGTGAGGTTTCGCGAGGTGGATTTGATGGAGTTGTTTATAAGACCGATTGGCTTGGTAATGTGCTATGGACAAAACTTTATGGTAACAATTGCAGAGACAACCTTGCAGGAGTTTTCGATTATAACGATACGCTACTATTAGCCTACGGTTATACACAATCTGCAGCAGGCAACGAAATATCACACACTATACATGATTATAATGCTAATTGTGCAGCATCAGGAGCAGATTTGTGGCTATTATTAATTAATAAAAATAATCCCTTTCAATATTGTGATACCATATTTGGTGGTAATAGATTAGATATATGTGGATTCAATTCGCTATCTCGGTATGATGACACCACTTTCTATTGGGTTAGCTCAAGTAGTTCTGATTCGTCATTTGAAAAAACCAGTCATAAGAATGATACTGCATCAACTAGTAAAGAGCTTTGGTTGTTAAAAATGATAATATCTCCGTATGCATTATCGGGTTTGGGCTGGCAAACGGCAGAGGCCACAGCACCACCTACGGTATTTCCAAATCCTACCAATAATATGCTGCATGTATCTTTTGATACTAAAGGGCCTTATAAGCTAACCATACAAAACATGCAGGGTGCAATAGTATATAGTGGCATATTCAGCCCTGGCGCGTGCAGTGTTTACATAGGCCACTTGGCGCCTGCAACATATACATACACCGTTAGTACACTAGAGGGCACATCATTTTATGGTAAGGTTATTAAATATTAGAGGTGGAGTTTTAATTATAGAATGCAGCTTAAGTTCAGCCTTAAACAGCTTTTAAATAGTAGTGTATATATGATATTCAATTAGGACGAAGTCATTCGTTTAGCAGAGCTAAAAAGGGGCGAAAGGAAAAATATTCGAACAAAAAAAATCGTGCATCAATACTAAATGAAGTGAGATTAAAATAATTTGATATGGACGTTTATTTAGTGCCTGCTAGCAAACGCCCAATGTCAATGACATCAACAGTTGCATATTAAAAGGGATGCTGAAAGTTGAAAAGAAAAAACGAAAACACTGTAATTGAGTGTTAAGTTTGCTCCATATTGAAAAACAAACAAACGATTGCGCAGTGGCGAAAACTCAAACACATCAGACCAATTACTAATCACTTTACCGGACAGCGAGCCAAGTCGTATTCAAAGTGAAACAATACTTATACACCACACATAGACTCAAAGTGCGTATCGATAACGTACTGCAACAAATAGCGCATATTAATGATGTGCTATGCCCCCCCCATTAACTGGTTTCGATAAGCGTTACAAACGTATATAGCCTACGTTAACAAATTTGCAAACCTAAAAGAGCGTAGATTCCAAAATCAGGTGTTTTCGGGTAGACACTAATAGCGATGGCCTTGTAGCCAATGGAGTAATTCTATTTTTAAACCTAAATTTTATCTTAATGTCAACGAGTTCCGGAAAGTAGGAAAGCGCAATTAAGGTTTGTTGTTCAAATCCAATTGGCAATGTTTTTTTATTCCCGTATTTTATTTTTAGCTCAGCAAGGTCTTTTTCTGTCAGGCTATCCTGATAAAATTCCTGCACCACTTGTTGCGCCCGAAGGTTGAAAGAAATGTGCAGCATGCTCATAAGCAATACGAGGCATTTAAAAGGCTTCGGCAAAAACGATGTATAATCCATGTCCTTCTTTTGTAAAACCCATGTCAAAACGCAGGTTAATGTTTTCTTTTTTATTTAACTTGTAGCGAAGTCCCATTCCATAATTATACCTAAAGGCCTGTGAATCAAAATTTCTTGCTTTGTCTGCAACCTGTCCTATACCTGCAAATGCAACCATACCAATACGCTGAAAAAGATGCACCCGTGTTTCGCCTTGTATAACCATTAAATTATTGTCTCTGAATCTTCCTCTATAGCACCCGCGCAAGTATCGTGCACCACCAATAGCAGGCATAGCCCTGAATGGTACCGTGCCATTATTAAAATTTCCATACGCTTGCAAGGCAAGTGTATATCTATTGTAAAAGGTAATGTACTTACGCAAATCTACAGTCATGTTTGAAAATTGAAATGACTCATCGTTAACTAGTTGTTTGTAGATACTGCAAGTTCAGCACAATTGCCCGATGTACAATTGAGCACATTATTGCGTGAATCATAAATTAGCAATGCACCGGTTCCACTAATAAAATACCCATTGCCTCCCACCACGTCTTTCGGATTCATCATCAATGAATCGGATTTTATAACATTCGTAAGGTATTGCATTTGGTATTGTATGCCTCCAAATTTTTTTTCGCCTAAATTCCTTACATTTTTCGAGCGTAAGCTGAACATATCAAATGCATAGAGTTCTCTTTTCGATTCGCATGTAAAATTTCCTATTCAAAAAAAGTATTCCGGAAAGCGCGTACAATCAAGCCCTCCTGTAAAAATATATTATTCGTTTTTCGAAAATATCTGCCATTCATTCTCAACAGAGAGTTGCTTGTTTTGAGTGATTGAAACATACAATTGTATGTTTGAGTATCGCGAAACCGTATCTGATTTATTAATACGAAATACCGAATAGATTAATGCTCCAACACCAATGCGCGTTTCAGGTGTATAGTATGCCAATGGCAGTAATTTGGTTTTTCGCGGTGGCTTTGGCTGTGCAAGTGTATCTTGTGAGTTAGCATAATTGCAAGCATTACCCAATATTGAGAGAACGATAAAAATAGATTTTGCTATCTGCTTATATACAAACATTCAATTTTATTTTAAAATTTCTTGCCATGAGTCATGCTAATAAGTTTGTCTGTTGCCATTGGAATTTTCTTAAGTACCGCGATTGCAAAGTTGGTAAGTAGTTCTCCGCCAAAAAGATGTTGAATGTATTGGCCTGCTTTTATCCTGCCTGAAAATAATTGATTCCACCGCAGGTTATAGGCATCTTCAAATTCTTGTCGGGATATAAGATTATCTAAAAAATTTTCGATTAATTGAAATGCTGTATAAGAAGCATGCATGGCCATACTCATTCCATTGCCACATAGTGGTGCAATACTGCCTGCTGCATCTCCAAGCATTACCTGATGGTTTTCGATGGCCGATTTTTTATCAAATGTAATTTGAGAAATGGTAAGTGGTTGTTTGTAGATGAACTTTGCTGTATTGAAATATTTTTTTAAATAGGGGTTTTTCATCAATACATTTTCTTCCATTTTTTTAATATCATTCCCATTCTCGTTCAGATTTTCAGATGTTGTTAAATAACACATGCAGTAGCTATCGCCATCTACTTTCGAAATTCCACAATAGCCATCTTTAAAATTATGCAACTCGATTCTGTTAGCAGGTAAATCTGCAATGACATGATATTTTACACCCACATAATTTTTCTTTGAAGGGGAAAATTTTCTTTTCAACTTAATATCAAGCACCGATTTTTTTCCATAAGCTCCACAAGCAACTTTAGCTTGATAGGTTTGCTGTGATGCAGTTATAGTGAAAAGGTCTTTTTCAAAAAGCACATCGGTTACTTTAGTTGCTTGCAACAAATTAACTCCTTTGCTTATGGCCAGTTGCGCCAATTGTGCATCGAGCGTATAACGGCTTATGCCAAAGCCGCCTAAATCAAGCGTTCGGGTTATGGAGTTGCCATTGGGCGATGAAATTTTTACTTCATCAATTACCGGCAGACTCATGGTTGAAAGTGGAATTCCAATTCGTTCTAAAAAATCAAAACTTTCCATCGAAATATATTCTCCACATACCTTATGAAAAGGGTACTTTTCCTTTTCGAACAAAATAACTGTACGCCCAGCATTTGCCAATTGAATGGCAAGCGTTAATCCTGCCAGTCCGCCACCTGCAATAGCACAATCATATACGTTGTTACTCATTGGGATATATAATTACTAAATGCCTGAATGCCCATTTGTTTTGAATGCTGTATTTTTTGATTCCTGATTTTTTTATTATTTCTATCCATTCTTTTTTTTTAAAACCTCTCAATACCGATAGGGGAGCATCATTTTTTACTAATACAGTTTTTGAAAACAAACGGGTAAGAAATTTAATTGCATAGTATGCGATGGCATTTCTTTCTAAATCATTAATTAAAAATATAGCATTGTTAGCTGAACATAGTTTTACGAAATCAATAATTTCAGTCTCTGTAAAGTGATGACAAAATAGCGATGCGTGTACCAGGTCGATTTTATTTTTTTGAGAAAATACGTTTCTAAAATCATCGCACGTAAAAATTAGTTCCGGATAGTTTCGGCAATGTTCTTTTGCATATGTTATACAGTCAGGCTTTAAATCAATTCCTGTTAAGCGAATTTGCATTTTTTTCTTTTGTGCCCATGTGATTATTGCTTTGGCCGAGTCGCCACCTCCGCTACCAATATCAATTAGGTTGTAAACCTTTGTTGTGTCAGTTATTAGCATCTCAAGTCCAGCAACAGTAATGGCATGCCCTCCTAAATACGTATTAATAAAAGCTAACTCTTTCAAATTTTGAAAGAGCGAGTCTCTTGGAATATCGGACTCGTCAAGTAATTCTTTTTTATACGAACGTGTTTTAAACATTTTCAAGTACGGCTGATTCCATTGTTAATCCGGGACCAAACGCCACCATATAGGTAAGCTCTTTTGATTTGTTGTTTACTTTGTTTTTCATCAAGTCTTTTAATACAAACAAAATGGTAGGCGATGACATATTACCATAATCTTTTAACACACGGTACGAGCTTTCTAAATCGTCATGTTTCAAGTTGAGTTCTTTGTGTACTACCTCCAGAATTTTTCTTCCTCCCGGATGGATTGCCCAATGTGTTATATCTGATTTGTTTATTTTTAGTTGAGCAAGAGATTGGTCAAACAGGTTTTTAAATCCTTTTTCTATTAATTGTGGAATGTATGAACTCAACGTCATCAAAAAACCTGAAGAGGATATTTGCCATGCCATATCGCGTTTACCATCTAATTCAATTTGCGAATAAAAACGTTTTATTTTTAGGCCATTCGATTGATGGATATCCGTATTCTTGTCCGAAACTATCAATGCGGCAGCTGCACCATCGGCAAAAAGTAAATTGGCTGTTATGTTATCCATGTCATCCTTCTTTTGAAAATGGATGGTGCATAATTCAACACATATCAGCAGTACCACTGCATCTGAATCGCTTTTACATATATAGTCAGCTTGCTTTAATGCATGAACTGCTGCATAGCAGCCCATAAAATTTATGGAAGTACGGTTAATATCTGAATTTAATTTAAGGTGCTGTACTATTTCAATGTCTAAACCCGGAGCACACAAGCCGGTGCATGTAACGGTTATTATATGCGTAATTTGATTTTTATGTATACTGCCTTTTAGGCAATTTTCTATTGCCTCAATACAAAGTGGAAGTGCAGCATTATTAAAATACTGCATACGATATTCAATGGCCGGAAACGGCTCAAGGTTGGTTGTTTTGGGATAAAAGATTCGATCTTCCTTGCTGCATGAATAGTCTGGTATTACCGAGTAGCGATTTTCAATACCACTTTTAGCAAATAGCAGGTGTAACTTCTTTTTTTGTTGATCCGAATATTGATACAGATTACACATAAAATCAGCCAGGTCTGATTGGCGGTGCTTATATACTGGAAGCGCAGTTGATATATTGACTATAACACTCATTTAATCGTATTTATAATAAGTAACGTGATAAATAATAAGTTCATGCAAGTGGATGCAATGAAGTTCATTCGCATTGTATTTTTAAAAGAGGCTTCTTTTTCGTTTTTATAAACTTTAAAAAACCATTGTAGAAAATATAGAATTACCGGAAACAGAAATGCTTGAAACAAGATAAAATGTTCCATTTTATTTTTCTGACTGAAGTAGAAAAAAAGCAACACATTGGCCATCGAAAACATGATTGCGCAAAAAATAAATGTCCCTCTGATTCCGAGTTTATAACTTATGGTAATATCTCCACTTGCTTTGTCAGCTTCATGCTGATAGACTTGTGTTAGTGGATATACACCGCCTATCAAAAATAAGCAAGCTGCTAATACTGTTACCATGCTTACATCTATGGGTGCACCGCTTTTATTTATGCCTGCATAAACCATCCAATAGGTAAAGGCACCCTGAAAAAATATAACCGTCATAAAACCAACATAGGGATATTTTTTTAAGCGTATTCCTTTATAGCTATAAGCGCGAGATGCTATCATATATGCTAGGGTAGATAAGAAAAAGTAAAAGCCAACTATTAGTGAAAGACTTAACCCTATTAAATCAAAAACAATTGAAGTGTAAAAAAGTTGCCTGGTTGGTTGAGGTGGATGCTCTAAACCACCAATGCTTGTTTCATCTTTATCCATGTAGCTGTTGTAGCCGTTGCTTGCAGGATAGATAAACAGATGTAAAACAAAAAAACAAATAGTGGCCTTTAGCCAATCAGTTTGCGGAACCTGACTTACAGCAAAGAAAAAAACTGGCATTAAGAAATACGAAAAAGGAATGCGCAGCAGTCTTATAGTATCTCTGGTTATTATCATTTGCATTTTTTAAGAATAAAATCATTCATAAAATGGCACAACCATTTTATTCGGCAATCCTATTACACAACAAACTAACACATTTATACGGTATAAAAATAATTGGCATCCCTCATTCAACTAACCGGTAGTTGCCTTAATACGTTTTTCATTTGGTGCCAAAGCCCTTAGTTTGCTTAGTAGGCAAGATTTTATTGATGCAAGGTTGATTATAAGTAAGCGGCAAGAGTAACCGGTTTCACCATGCCTGATTATATTTTTGAATGTGTACGGTCAGGCTATACAATGGGTGTACATTTTTATAAAGTGAATTGGCTCTAAACATAAAGGTGATAATGAATGCGTTATAGTATTAAATAGAAACCAGAAAAACAAGTTGCTGATTTTAATAACTTCATTGCGCTTGTTTTCTTGCAAAGTATTGTATAGGCGAATTCCCTTATTACACCGAAAAGTATTAACACCAAATTAAAACAATATTGTAAGTGCCGGCATTAACTTCCGAAGCTATTGGATAATTAAAATTTCCTGAAGTAGATTTCAATGCGTGCAAATTTATAACATAAGCGTTATTGGTAGTTTTCGATAAGTAAACTTTTCGATCAGGTGTACTATCAGTTTTGAAATTTTCAAATTTGCAGTGGCGTGTTATATATACGACAATACTTAGGTTATGGTGTTGTTGTATCAGCAATCTCAACTTTTTTGCGACCATCATAAATTATCTTAACATCTTTAATTAGTATGCCCATATTGGTTAATTCCGTATGGCACTAAGTGGCTATGAAATTGGAATATCATGGTTCGAAACATAGATGGTTTCTCTCTTATGTGCAGCTTAAAAAGGCGAAATCATGCACAGTTATTTAGTATAACTTTAGCTGTTGGCGTTAAGTAAATTGTAATTGTGCAAGTAATACTATTTTAGATACAAGTTCATTATTTTACTAAGAGATTAATTGTTTGTGCAATTGCGAGAATGATAAACAAACAGCCAAATATTGTATTCAACTTGAACTTGGATAGATTTGCTGCAAAGAGATGTTTGTTTAGATGGGTTAAATAGGCAATAAGTGCAAGTAACCCAAAGGCACCAATGGCTGCCCCTAGTGAAAATGCGAGTGATGAAATGACCGTTGTTGAATTGAGCATATTACTTGAAGAAAAAAACAGGACAATAGAAAGCCAGAATGGAAGTAGTTGAAAATTGAATAAAGCCAATAAGAAGCCTGCAAACATACCGCTTGCGTAGTTTTTTTTCGACTCGTTTGTGATTGTTGTGCTTTTTCTGAAAATATTGAATAAGCCGATGCAAACAAAAAAGGGTACAACTAACCATTGCAGGGTAAGCATGTTTTGTTTTAGGAAACTTAAATCTGATATTCTTATTGCAATCAATGCGTATATAATTTCGGGAATAACGCCTCCACTTGCCATGAACAAACCTGATTTGTAGTCCTTGTTGAGAACAGTTTTTATCACAGCTAAATTAACAGGGCCTAGCTGGATAGAACCAACAAAACTTATTATTGCAGTTGCAAAAAATAGGGCTACAACGTTCACACTCAATTATGATTTATTCGTTACAAATGTAAAGCTTTCAGCATTATGATATCGCTTTATAAGATTTGAAAGCCATAAGATCGCTCTTCGGTTTAGAAGCAGAATCAAGCTCACACAGCGCCATAGCTTGTGGAACGTGATAAAGATTTGCATTGCTCATTCATTTTATTCGGTTAATATTTTATTACACATAGATAAAATTATGTTTTTCATAATAGCTAAAAATAAAACCGCAAGTGTGGATGCATGCGGCAGAAAAATGCACCTTAACCCTTTAGGGGTTTACCTTTGCGGTGCTGGCAATTTCTTAAAGTACAAATTTAATTGTTAAATTAGAATCTCCTATTATCGCAATCCAAGCCAATTGGATTTAATTCCTTTACTTAATGACATTGGGATTTAGGGGTGAATTCTACTCCAACCTGTCAACCTTTACATTTCCTTCTTCCGAAGGCCAAGCTTATTTACAAAAATAAACCCCACTCATAGACGAAGAAATATCCACAGTTTTATACTGACTCCACTGACTTACTCTCTCCCTAAGTTTGCACTCACCATTAACATCATAAACCGCTAACCAACAAACATCCTTATCAACCGGAAACCATAATGTAAATTTAGCGAGGGTAGGAGTATTAAACGCTTATATTTTCTTAGCCCCCTTATAGGAGTTTGGGGGTATTTCCAAGTTATTGCAAAGTCCATTTGCGCCCAAAAAATAATTGGGGTGGTTGGGTAGGGTATTGAAATAAATAGTTGGCAGATTAATGGTATGTTACATTAAATTGCAAGCAAGCCCGGAGCTAGCTGGCTGGTCTATTATACTCATGTAGTGTGTGCTGTTGCCGCTTGTTATATAAATCTTACCATCGGGAGCGAATGCAATGTTGTGTATTTTACAATCATTTTATTTAGGCAAGAAATAACTAATTAGAGGCAATGTAAAAAGGGTAGCGTCAACTTTAGACCATTGTGTTTGCTAAGCATAAGTAACCTAAACCATTGTGATGTAACGGTGCATGTATATCATGGTATATGGCATGGCAAACTTACGTATAAAACGAAATCTTACAATGGATGAAAAATGCATAAGATGGTCAGCCCCAAGCACAGTATAATTCTGTCGAACTTTGTGCCTGTGCTGTTAGAAATCAACTTTAAAGCTTAGGATGGGAATCAATGGTGTTTGGTAAATGGTTTTAAACGTATTGGTTTTTGGTTCGTAATACTCACCATAAACGTTTTTACGATTTGTAGTATTTTGAAAGTCAAGCGACCAGGTAGTGGTGCGGCTGCCACGATTACGTTTCATACTAAATTTGGTATCTATACGGAAGTAATCTTTTTGTTTAACCGAAAAGGGCCTTGTAAGGTCATACACCGTTTCATCAGCTGCCATACTTGCTTCGCGGTCTATTGGGTTAGCGTTTAATCCTCCCCTGAATACAAATTTGGCATTAATGCCAAACACGCGTTGTCCTCGTTTTGCTTTTGGTTTGGTTTCGTAACCGCAGGTTCCTGTGAGAGAATAGTTCGTGTTGAATCGGGTATTATACCATTTTCCATCTTGTGTTTTGTATTTTGAATCATACAACGAACCGGCAAGCAGAAAATAAAAGTTATGATGCATGTATTGTTCAAGCGTAATTTCCATGCCGGTGTTTTTACCAATGCCTTTGTTGGCAAGTGCTTCGGCATCTACAACATACTCCATGTTAAGTAGGGAATAGGTGCTGGTGTTTGATACACCAACTGGAACATCATACAAGTGTTGGTAGTAAAGTTCAGGTTTTATATGCAGGTAACGGTTCAACATAATATCATAACTCAACACAAGATGATGCGATTTCGACATTTTTAATTTCTTATTGTAAGTAGTATCGTTGCTAATATTAGTTTTTACAAAGTATACACCAAGCGGATGCGATTGGCTATGCAGCCCATAACCTACCGAAAGGCTTTGCCTTTCTGTAATGTCATATTTTACACTCGCGCGCGGCTCTACCGAAGTTTCGTTGTTCAATCCAAAGTGATTTATTGAAAGCCCTGTAACTACGGTGGCACGTTCATTGGCGCGGTAAGCAAACTGCGCATAAGATTGTATCATCGAGGTGTTCCCATCGCCACTAAGGTCGTTTTGCTTTTGTTGCGTAATGGGTTGAAACGAGTTCTGACTTTGTTTAAATTGCATCACCTGATAATTGATTCCGCTTTTTAAACTGCTGCGCGAATTGAATTTGCTTGTAATACTTGTGCCAACGGTAATTTTAGTATCTACAAAATTTTCATCGTACCAAAAGCGAGGTTCATAGTTAAGGTCTAGTTTGTTTGCTTCGTATTCTTTGGTAGTGTTACCATACACGATTGTTGTTTTAATATAGTTGGAAGAATTTATATTGAAAACATGAGTAAGCCCTACCGCACCTGTATTTGAAATAAATTTCCAATCAAAGGTGTTGTAATCAAATTGCCACTCACTGCTGTCTTTTTTTGCTTTAAAGTTTTGATCGCTTAATCCTCCAAAACCAAACAAGCTGATGTTACCAAATTTGGTTGTAGGTAAAAAAGCATTGAATGATAAGTCCTGAAAATTGGTGGTGGCATCTCCAATGTTTACACCTAACTTTCCTATCAGAGATAGGGTAGAGTAGCGGTAGTTAATTAAATATGAGCCGGCATATCCTCTTTTAAATGGGCCTTCGGTAGCTAAGTCTATTCCCAGAAATCCTGCTTGTATGGTATTCTCTCGTTTCTCATTGTTGCCTTTACGCAGTTTTAAATCAAATACTCCGCTAAGTGCATTATTGTATTCGGCTGGAAACGCTCCGGTCATAAAATCGGAGGTTGATAATAGTTGCGAACTCAGTATGCTGATACCACCACCTGCTGTATTGCCCGGAGTAGAAAAGTGATTTGGATTTGGAATTTCTGCTCCTTCCATACGCCACAACAATCCATTTGGATTGTTGCCTCTTATCGATATCAGGTTGTTACCATCATCGGTTGACATAACCCCAGCAAACGATACGGCCATTCGGGCAGGATCATTTACTGCTGCTGCAAATCGTTGGGTCTCTTCAACACTAAAAGTTCGTGCGCTTACTAAACTCATTTCGTTTAGTGGTTTATTTTTTTCACGAGTGCCGCTTACCTCTACCACTTGGTGTTGCACAATTTGTTCTTCAAGCAAAATAGTTATCACCGATTCTTTGCCTGCATTTACCACCATGTTTTCAAAGTACGATTCGGTGTAACCAAGCAAGGTTGCTTTTAATGAATGCTTGCCAACAGGTACATTCGTAATTTTAAAAACTCCATTGACATCGGTACTTGTGCCTTGTAGTGGGTCGGTGTCAGTTATAACAACTATTGCCCCCGGCAATGGGGTATGTGTTACTTTGTCAATCACAGTGCCTCTTAGTGTTTGAGTTAATACTTGTCCGTGGCACCAGCCGGTTAGCATTAATATTAAAATAGTTGCTTGCAGTTTAAGGTTCATAGCGGTTTTAAAATTTACTTGTTTCTACTAAGACAATCACATGTTGCTTTACCCCCAAGTAGTTGTAAATTTTAATGCAGTGTTTAACAAAAAATTTTAGTTTAATATCGGATTACTTTAAGTTACATTTGCCCGATATATGATTCGAAAACTAAAGGAAACTTTTAAAAAAGCTTTGTCCCATGCGGTACTACATTGCTCGGATGATGGGTTGCATTATGCTTATTTTGATAAGGCTAGCGATATACCTGCTCATGACTGGAATAGCACCTTCAATGCAGACCATCGTGTTTTTAATGATATTGCTTATCTTAATGCCATTGAACATTTTGTTGATAAGCGGATGAGCGTGCGCTATTTGTTAGTTTATAAAAAGGAGCGTCCAATTGCAGCATTTTATTTTCAACTATTTAAGTTGAATGGATTGTTGCCTTCGCAGTTGATTAATGAAACTTACTTTGAGCAAGCTGCCACTTTTATCAAGGAAATGAAAGATCAATACATCTTTGGAAAAAGTAATGAGGATCCCAATTATATTTTGATATGCGGCAATTTATTCAATAGCGAGTCAACAGGCTTCGAAGTTTTGAGTACCGAAAAAAGTTCGATACGGCTTAACTGGAAAAAAATATATTATGATCTCGAAATGCAAATGGAACCGCATAGTGAAATTATTGCCCATTTGTTTAAAGACTATGGCACATCGCATCATTTTCAGATTGATACATTGCTTGCCGAAAGATATGGGCAATTTCAGATAGATCCCGAAATGCATCTTACATTGAAGTGGCCAACCTTTGAAGATTACCTGGCCGACTTATCTACCAAGTATCGCACACGTATTAAAAGCGCCCTCGAAAAATCGAAGCACATTGAAGTGCGATATTTATCGCATGAGGATATAAATCAGAATCACGTTAGTATAAACCGGCTTTTTCAAAATGTATTTAATAATGCTCCGGTACGTTTGGCAGCGTTGCATGGCGGTTGCTTTATTGATATGCGAAAGGTGCTGGCAGACAAATGTATATTCATTGGCTTTTTTTATGAGCAAAACTTAATTGGTTTTGCAACAGGTATAGTAGATGGTGCGATGCTCAATGCACAATTTGTTGGTTTTGACACAGCCGATAATAAAACGCATAATTTATATATGCGAATTTTGATTGAGTATATCCGAACGGGTATCAGCATGGGAATGAAAAAAATAAACTTTGGGCGCGATGCATTAGAAATAAAAAGCACATTTGGCGCTATGCCTGTACCTTTATCGTTGTTCTATTACTTCCCGGGTTTAAGAGGCAAGATTATCTCCGGCATGTTTGATAAGTTTGTAAAGCCCAAAGAATGGATACAACGCAGACCATTTAAGGAAAAAGAAGAAGTAAACGTATAATGTTACCGAAACTAGCAGATGATAACCGATCTACACCCATGCAGCGCAAGTTTGTGCGCGACCTTAAGATAGGGCAAGTGCTTACAGGAAAAATTATTAAGCTAACAGATTATGGCGCCTTTGTTCGCATTGGGCCCATCAATGGCTTGTTGCATAACAACGATATATCCTACGAACGAAAAACACAGAGTGTTGAAAAATTGGAATTGAATCGCAAGATTGAAGTTGTAGTGCTTAAGAAAGACGAGGAGCTTGCTAAGGTTTCGCTTGGTGTAAAACAATTAAAGCAAGCGCCATGGGAAAAATTTACTTCCAGATATAAGGAAGGGGATACCACTGTTGCTACTGTTGTGGACAAGCGCGAATATGGAATATTTTTCGCTCACACCCGTGGATGGGCTATTGCATAAAGATGAAATTGAGAAACTAAATGAGTACAATACATTTGATGCGTATGAAATGGATGCAGTATTTCAATTGAAAGTAAAAGCAATAGATCAAGATAAAAAACGGGTAGCTTTAACCTGGTTATAAGTTTGTTGTTCAACATTAATTATGATTTTTCGATACCCAAGACATACTGTTAACATACATTTACTTGAAGACTTTTACACAAAAATTGTTGGGTTTGTTAAGACCGGAAGTTTTCAAAATCACAAAGGGCATGATGTTTTATTTAAGCTAGCCCAATAGCAATTGGCATCTAGAATTTACTTCATCTCCACATGCTCCCAAACATACGTTTGATCAGGATGATGCTCTTGTGTTTTATGTATAGTCAACTGTTGAGTTACAACGCATTAAACAGCACTTGCATGCGCACCATATTTCAATTGAGTCGCCAGTAAATCCATACTGAGCCAATAATGGCATTATGATTAATAACCGGATTGGTGGAAAGTAATTTTCTCGAAGAAAGATGTGATGCTCGATAACGCAGATGAACTGACCACGCTGCTAAAGCAGCATGTTGTAACAACATGGAGCGATGCGATAGTTATATCCAAAATTTGCCCTATGGACGAAATTCCAGCAGGAGCGATTTCTTGTAGGTAATTAAAGAGCAAAAAGTAACCTGTAGTTCTAAACACACTTTGTTGGCTATGTTGGCACAAGCAAATAATATGTAGGGTGTAAAATTGGTAATGGGCATATATAAAGTAACAGCTTTCAATACACCACAATTTAATGATAAATTACATGCCGCCTCGCTGGAGTATTTTCCCGAAGTGCATTGTTATCTTAAATTAAGTAATCACCGTTTTGATTTTACAACTCACTCTTCAAACATTGCCAAAATAGAAGGCGATATTATTTAGGAAGAGGAAATTCTGCCTTTTCAAGTTGTTGATTATAAAGTGCAACAGCACAAAACTTTTATTTCGAAATGGATAGTAGAATATGCTATTGAAAAATCGTTCGAAGAAGTATGGCAACTTCGTGAGCAATTTATTGCTCAGTTGTAGTCTTGAGAAATTAGAAATTTCGTTATCGAGTCTAAATTATATTTACCTCGCGCTCAAGTTCAATATCGAATTTACTCTTTACCGAAACGATTATTTGAGTAGAGAGGTGTAGTACTTCGCTACCTGTTGCACCTCCCAGGTTAACAAGCACAAGGGCTTGATCTTTATGACATCCGGCATTGCCTATGCGTTTGCCTTTGTATCCGCATTGTTCTATCAACCAACCTGCCGCGCATTTTATTTTACTTCCGGCAGGGTAGCCAACTATGTTGGGAAAGGACTCTTTTAATTTTTCGAAATGTGATTTTTCAATTTCTGGATTTTTAAAAAAACTTCCTGCATTACCAATAACTGCCGGGTCGGGCAATTTACTTTGCCTGATGCCAATTACAATGTCGCTAATATTTTTAATAGTTGGTTCTGTGAAGTTGCGTTTCTTCAGTTCACTTTCAATAGCTCCATAATGTGTAGTTACTTTGCTTGTGTGCGAAAGTTGTAAGGTAACACTTACAATTATGTATTTATTTTTTGCCTGATTTTTAAAAATGCTGTTACGATATCCAAAGTTACATGCTTTATTGTCTATTTCTTCCATACGTGCTTCACCAATATTCCATGCCACTAGCGATTTAAATACTTCTTTCAACTCAACTCCATATGCTCCAATATTCTGAATAGGTGCGGCACCCACAGTACCCGGTATTAGAGACAAATTCTCTATGCCTGCCAAATTATGTTCAATGCAAAATTGTACCAGATGATGCCAGTTTTCTCCTGCAGATGCTGTTACCGTAGGATGACTTCCTGTGTGGGCAATGCTAATACCTTTAAGTTTATTGTGTATGACAATGCCAGTAAAATCGGTGGTAAATAGAATGTTACTTCCACCTCCAAGAATAAGGTAGGGCTCCCCTGATTTCAATAGTTTGCTAATTTCCTGCAACTGATTTGGATTGGTAAGTTCAACATATTTTGAACAGTAGCAATCAATTCCAAACGAGTTTAGATTTCGAAGCGAAAAATGCTCTTGAATCATATATTTTCTGGCCTTGTTTTGATTTGCAATAATACAATACTTACACGGTAACTTTGCTGTTGTGTCTATTTAAGATTTAAACTTTGAATTTTGAACGTATTTAAGATTTTATTTTTTGCATTTAGTATGATTGAATTTTTTGGGTAAGACAACAAGTTTTCTCACTAGCGCTTAGCACTGCGCTGCAACAATCTAACAGAGATAAATAGATATTCGCTAGTTGAAAACAACTACATTTATCTAAAGCCGACCACTATAGAAGACAAAAAAAAACGCTGACTATTAATCAGCGTTGACAAATTTTGATTGGGGAATCAATTATATTATGATTGCTTTTGCATCGATTGGTATTGAGCCTTTCCGTATGCAGGGCATTTTTCTTTAGGCTTGCATGAACAACGAAAACCAAGAAGCGAAATTATAACCAACGCAAATAACAGATTTTTCTTTTTCATTTACAAATATTTATTATCTCTGTAAGAACGAGGCGAAAGTAGCAAATATTGCTCCAAAGTCCGATAGAAAACTTGCTAACATATTAACAATGAATATGCTGTTTTATGAGTGATGTGATTCTGCTATCATTACAATAGCTTTTGCCTATAATATTCAAAACCACCGTTTTGAGTTGGTCATGACTTTTTGCCGCAGGTTTTCCAAAGTGGAAAACAATCAAAAACTGTTAAGTAACGGTGTGTCTATAGCAACTTGTTTAAGCAATATGGTCTGCTATTTTTTGATCGTATTAAGTTTTCGGATAATTAATTGGATATAAAATTTGTAGCGCACCACGCATTGGGCAATTGTCATATAGCAATTGAACATGCCTGAAGGGAGGTATAAAAGTGATAATCGGAAAATACTCCATAATAAAAACAATAGATTAATCTTAAAGAGGGGCACTTAGAGGAAAATAGAAATTCAATGAAAAAGCAGTTGATTGTTGTTAAAAATAATTGTGTGCTTTCCTCATAATCCAATTTGATAATTAAATTTGCCCAACTAATTTATAAGTTAATCAAATGAAGAAGAATTTATCTTTAATCGTTGTGCTTATGCTTGCAGCCAGCATAAGCATAGCACAAACTGCCAATGCAGTATTGTTTACAGAAAATGGTGAGAAGTTTTTTGTAATACTTAATGGCTTGCGCAAAAATGAAAAGGCACAAACCAATGTAAGGTTAACCGAGCTGACTTCTATGCAGTATAAGTTGAAAATTATTTTTGAATCTGCCGAGTTAGGGGAAGTAAATACCAATCTGTTTCTTGAGCCTGGTACGGAGCGAAGTTTTTCTGTAAAGAAAAACAATAAGGGAACTTATGTTTTACGCATGGTAAGCGAAGATCTCATTCGTATTGATGTTGCCGATGTAGAGCCCCCACCACCGCCACCGCCATCACCTGCCGATAATTATAGCACAGGAGGCACAGTGCAGCATTCAGTAACTACTACTACCACATCCGGAGGTAATACAGATAATGTAAACATTGGGATGACCGTAGGCGAGGGTGGCATTAGCATCAATGCTTCGGGATTTGATGATGATGGACTGGTACATCAACAAACTACGGTTACCACCACCACCACCACTACGCATAGTGGCCACACCGTAGTAAGCGGCAATACTCCACCGCCACCGCCACCACCGGCTTATGTTCCCGGTTACACCGGACCAATTGGCTGCCCGCATCCAATGGACCCCGGAAGTTTTAGCGAGCTTAAGCAAACCATTAGTTCAAAGAGCTTTGAAGATAGCAAAATGACCATTGCCAAGCAGGTGCTTCGCGACCGCTGCCTTATTGTTTCGCAGATTAAGGAAATTTGCCAGTTGTTTACATTTGAAGATAATAAGCTCACTTTTGCAAAGTATGCATATAGTTATGCGTATGATAAGGGCAACTATTTTAAGATTAATGATGTATTTACTTTTGAAACGAGCATCGAAGAGTTGAATGAATACATTGGAGGAAGATAAGTTAATAATCACTAAAAAATAACAGGTTGGCAGCGGTTTTCAACCGCTGCCTTTTCTTTTTATCATGAAATCTGATTTATCATTTGCCAAGCCCATTTTAATAACCGCTTCCGTTTGCGGAGGCATAGCCGTTGCATTGGGAGCTTTTGGTGCGCATGGTTTAAAAAAAATTGTATCCCCTGAAATGATAGATATTTTTAATAAGGGGGTTTACTATCAGTTTATACACACCTTTGCATTACTTGCATGCGGAATTTTGGTTTTTCTTACAAACGAAAAAAGATTTGTAATAGGCTCACGCTTTTTTGTGGCTGGCATAGCTTGCTTTAGCGGTTCTCTATATTTGTTATCATTCAAAGAAATTTTGGATATTAATACCAAATTAGTTGGCCCCATTACACCTCTTGGCGGGTTGTTTTTTATTGCGGGTTGGCTTATGCTTTTTTACCGGAGTTATACGCCTTAAAGTTCAGTAATTATTTTTTTTGCGTCTTTGTTAATGTGTCGCATTTTATTGTATATTTGAAGCACAGAAAGCAATAAGGTTGCTTTCAACCATTCTCTTGTAAATTCTTCAAGTCTTACTTATTAATTAATTTTATTTATGAAAAAAAACATCTTCATCGCGATGGCAATTGTGGCATTGTCAAGCACTACTGCTATTGTAAATGCGCAATGGCAACTTAACGGAAATGCCGGTACCGACACGGTAAACAATTTTATTGGCACCACCGACAACAGGTCGCTAAGAGTGCGTACCAATAATCAGGTACGTATGCACTTCGACCGAAATGGCAGGATTGGTATTGGTACTACATCCCCGCAAACAGCACTCGATCTTTATTCGGCAGCTTCTGCAACCGCTTTCGGTATTCGCAGCGATGCCGGTAGTGCATTTATCTTTATGGACAAGCAGAATGTTACCGATAATTCAACGGTAAGCTACCGCACCGATGGTGTTGCCAAATGGCAAACAGGAACGTTTGCCAACAATAATTTCGCCATCAAAAATTTGGTTTTGGGCAATGCAATTACATGTAACGAAACCAATAATTTTGTCGGCATTGGAACTGCAACCCCAGCATTTCTGCTCGATGTGCAAGGCAGCATAACAGGTAATTCATTTTATAATTTAAATAGCATCGTAAATTATGTTGGCACCTCTGACTTTCGAGCTATATATGCCTATTCAAAACCTGCTGATGGATATGGATACGGTGTTCAAGGTACCGGAGGTTGGTACGGTGGTTTTTTTACAGGTGATGGTGGCGCATATACTGGAAGCGCTACCGGAGTTTACGGATATGCTACAGGTTCTGCAGGTATCAGGTATGGCGTATATGGATTTGCATCAAATACAGGTGGTGCTGCTTGGGCAGGGTATTTCGCAGGCAACACGTATGCTACAAACATGGTAGTTAATTATTCTACGCCTTCTGCAGGTTATGCTCTAACCGTTGGTGGCAAAATAATTTGTACCGAAGTGCGGGTTCAATTAACGCCATTCCCTGACTATGTGTTCGACAAGTCTTATAATTTAAATACCATTGAAGAAGTAGAGCAACATATTCAACAATATCATCGCCTGCCAGGCATGCCTTCGGCTTGCGAAGTAGAAGAAGGTGGCATGGCAGTAGGAGAAATGCAAGCAAAGATTGTTGAAAAGGTTGAAGAGCAAACGCTTTACATCATTCAGTTGAACAACAAAATAAAGGAGCTTGAGAAAAAAATTGAAGCACTTGAGCGCAACTAGTTTTGTATCAAACATAGCGATAATAGAAGTCAAAAAAAATTAAAAACTAAATGATATGAAACGAATAAAAATATACATATCCATGTTGTTTATGATAGCATGGGGCGCTAATGCGCAAAGTGTTATTAATGGAACTCCCGGAGTACTAAGCGGACCGGCAGGTTATAGAACATCCATTAAAGAAGCCGAACAGTCACCTGCAAACATCCGTTATAAAACAGAGACTCAAACAGTTCATCAGTTTTTCTCTTTTGAGAATGAAGAAGAAAACACAGCTGAGAACCGTGAGCGCATAATGACCGAATTACAGTTTGGTAAGGAGAACAGCATGCGCAATTCTGCCCAGGTATATAATTTAAACGAAACCAATCTGAGCGCTCCTCCCGCTTATGGAGCAAATAAAGTTACCAGCCAGTCGCCCGGTTATACTGCTTTAGGAAATCAGCAAGGCGGCCTCGATCCTAGCGATGCACAAATAGCTGCCGGACCTAATCATCTGGTGGTATTAGCCAACGATGATGCACGAATTTTAAATAAACAAACAGGTGCTATTATTAGTGAAGTTACACTTGCCGCATTTTTTGCTTGGACCGGCTTTGTATTTGACCCACGTATTGTGTATGATCCTTATGGCAGCAGGTGGATTGCCCTTGCATTGCAAAGCACGGGTTGTAGCAGCGACAGTAAATTCAGAGTAATGATTTCGAATAACTCTGATCCTACAGCAGGTTGGTATTATTATGAATTTGATGTAACCGGCTCTAATAATGCATGGATGGATTTTGCCATGCTCGGTTTCAATAAAGATTGGATTTGTGTGGCAGGAAATATATTATGTAATAACGCATCTGGAATTTATGTTATTAATAAAACCCAGGCTTATGCAGCAGGCAGTGCGAATTTTTATACATGGAATTCGTTATGGTTGGCAGCGCCAGCAATAACCTATGATAACACCATCGATCGTTTGTATTTGATGAAAACAGGCAATCCAAATAGTGGTGGAACTGGTTTTATTGATACCTGGTATATAAACAGCACACCTCAGTTGATACAATCTTTTAGCTATGGTACTAATGCCTGGGCGCCATTTGCAACGGATAGTGCCGCTTGTCCAAAACAATTGGGTGGACCTACCTTTACTGCAGTAAATATTTTTGGCGCAAGTATGTTAACAAACACCGTATATCGTGGTGGATTGTTGTATGGTGCGCACCCCATTTTCTGCCGGCTACCGGCACTACCACGCGATCATCAACACAGTGGTGGGGTGTTAATCCTGTTGCTGGTAGCATTACGCATGTAGGGCGCATTGATGATGGTTCGGGCGCTACTTCGACCTATTATCCCAACATTAGTGTAAATGCACTAAACGATGCTGTGGTTTCGTATAGTCAGTTTAATGCAGGTTATTACCAAAGTGCTTCTTACAATTACCGAAGCAGTGCCGATGCTAATGGAACATTGCCCAATGGTGTATTTTATTATCCCGGACAGTCGGTTGATTGGGATGGCCGCGGTGGCGATTATAATCAATGCGTTACCGATCCTAATGATCAAACCGCTTTTTGGGTTGTAAATCAAATACCGAATGGTAGTTGGGAAACGCGCTATTCGCTCATACCCGGATATTATGGCTGCTACACAACTGCTACTTTTTTTAATACTGTTTGGAATGGCTATACAAAGAACGAGGCTAGTGTCTCCATCTCTTCTGCCGAAATGATACAGTCGCCATCCATGGTAGAGTACGATGCAGGCAGTTTCGTTGCCCTCACTCCAGGGTTTGTGGCTAATGAAGGATGTGTTTTTACAGCCTATATTAATGGTTGTGGTGGTGCATTGTCTAATTCCAGAGAGAAGAACACAACCGTGGTTACCGATGCGCAAAGCAAAACACTCGAGCCAGTTTATGAGCAAGGAACGATTGGTGTATTTCCCAATCCATCGTCAGGGTTATTTAACCTTACATTGAATCTTACCGAGGATGCACGTGTAACTATAACCATATATGATGCAACCGGAAAAGTAGTTGCCATGCCATTGGATAATGTGGGAATACCGAAGGGTTATTTCAACAAAGAGTTGAATCTTGAGAATCTGGGCGAAGGAATCTATTTTTCAAAGCAATAATAGGTAACCGCGAGTACGCTCAGAAACTTGTGTGAGAAAATTAAGTCTAAAATCAGTTAAGATAGCCACCTCGCAAGGGGTGGCTTTTTTTATTTCTTTGTAGCCGAATTAAATAAAGGATTTTAGCCTTAGCACAATTCTTGCTAAACGCTAACATCATAATTTTTTATATCCAAATGAAAAAATCAAGTTTACTAGCATGTGCTCTTTTAGGATTGTTTGTTATTTCTAATGCTCAAACAGTAGATAAGAAATGGGCTGTTGGTTTGCACGGAGGGCGCACTACCTATAATGGTGATTTGGGGCAGGGATTCTATCGGCTCGATCAACCCTTTTATGCTTTTGGAGGAGTATCGCTATCACGTTGGCTTAGCTCGCGGTTCGATATCGTTGCCGGAGTTAATTATGGCGAGGTAGGTTATAGTGAAAGAATTAATGATAAGCTATCTTTTAGCAATACTCTGACGGATGCTTGCTTATCGCTTCGTTTGAAAATGCAGAAGGATGATGATAAATTCTTTAGTCCATATTTAATGGCCGGTTTGGGAATTGCAAATTTTAGTGATGACAAGATTAATCAAACACGAAATGCACCGGCAGTAGTATTTCAGAAGAAGGGAATGGATTTCATTTTACCATCTACCGGATTTGGAATTAACTTTCGTTTATCTCCTGTATTGAACTTACAGTTGCAGCAACATTTTTTACTTACCAATAAAGACAGGCGTGATGGAGAGTCGCACGATGCTAACGATGCGTTTTTACATCATACAGTTGGTCTTACTTTTAATATTGGCGCCAAAAAAGATAATGATAAAGATGGTGTTGCCGACCGTATGGACAAATGCCCTACAACTCCTTTGGGAGTTGCTGTTGATGCAGTTGGGTGTCCGGTTGATAAGGATGCCGATGGGGTAGCCGATTTTCTTGATAAGTGCCCCGAGGTTAAAGGCGCTGTAACTGCTGCAGGATGCCCTGATGCTGATGGCGATGGCATTGCCGATGCTGACGACAAATGTCCTGCCGAGGCGGGTCTGCTTGCCATGAATGGATGCCCTGATGCGGATGGCGATGGAGTTACCGATATAGAGGATATGTGCCCTGATTTAAAGGGGCTTAAAAACTTTTCTGGTTGCCCGGATAGTGATGGCGATGGCATAACTGACAAGGAAGATGCATGCCCTGAACTTCCAGGTGATGCCCTGCTTAAAGGATGTCCCGATGGTGATAAAGATGGCGTTTCTGATAAAGATGATAAATGCCCTGACGAAGCAGGAATAGCTGCCAATAAGGGATGTCCCGAAATAAAAGAGGAAGTAAAAGAATTATTTAAAAAAGCGTTGCAAGGCATTCAATTTGAAACAGGAAAAGATGTAATACGCAAAGTATCGTTTACGATACTTGATAATGTGGTAAAAGTAATGCAGGATAACCCTGCTTATTTAATAGACATCAATGGATATACAGATGATGTAGGTGATGAAAATGCAAATCTCACTCTATCGCAAAATCGTGCTGCCGCTGTAAAGCAATATCTGCAAGATAAGGGAGTAAATGCAAACCGAATTAAGTCAGCAGGATTTGGAGAAGCCAATCCTGTGGCCAATAACAAAACAGCTACGGGCCGCGCACTCAATCGCAGAGTTGAGTTTGTGGTACAGTTTTAATTTCGATGGATATACAAAAAAAATGCAGCGAATAATTTCGCTGCATTTTTTATTATAGATAGCCTTATCTTTTTATTTGGAATAAGTAGCCGTTACCGTGTCCTTATCATTGCCATCAACACAATAATAGGTAAGGTTAATTTTATTGTTGCTTAGCAATCCAAAACCCGAGATGTTAGTATTGCTTACCGATTGCAGTGGGATGGTTACACTATTAGATGAAATAAGCATAGTCACTTTATAGCTATTGGTTAAGTTGTAAAAGTTGCTTACGGCAATGGAATCCAAATTACCAATTTTAGAAATCGATACATTGTAGGTGGAATTGCCATATAGCTTACTTTTCTCAGCGCAAGTCCATGCTCCTAAATACACATCACGCTCATCAACATCCGGTTCGGGTTCGTTGCCGGTATCGGTACAACCGGTTATCACTGCAAAAAAGGCAACAACAATGGCCAGGTATAAAAAATTCTTATTCATATTATAATTCTTATTAAAGCTAAACGTAGTCCAATTATTGTGCAGACATAAATTTTAATTATAAAATTTTGATGAATCATGCACCATAACTTCAGGTCTAAGACGATTCTGCTTATTACAAGTTTACATCCGAGTGCAAAAAACAAAAAATAAACAGGTTAATTGATGTTTATGAGTAACTAATGTAAAACAGTCTGCCTTGTCCTAAAATAGATTTAAATCAAAAGATGTAAGACATATATGGGTAACCTCACATCAAACAGGATTTATCATTAAGAAATTAAGACCCGAACAGAAAGATTATTATCGACAGCAAATTACTCATGGCAAACACTATTCATTACTAATAATGACATACAAACTTATCACAGGATTAATTAATTAAGCTATAAACTTATTTTTGGACGATTCAAAATGTGATGCATCGATTAGCTGCCAATACGCCCCTAAATCCCCGTTCCGGGGACTTTCGTTGACTGCGCTGGGTTTTTGTTTACTTTAGCATTATGAAAAGCAAAAGGAATATGATAAGGAAAGAGCAACAATATTAAAAAGCAACCATATCGTTGAACTAAGATTTTCAAATAAAGAAGTAAAAGAAAATATTACCTTTGTATTAAATGAAATTGAACAAACCATAAGAATACTAAAATGAATATGTATCATGACTCCTGCCGAGCACTGGCAAGTCCCCGGAACGGGGATTTAGGGGCCTGACTCTACCTGGCAGAATACACTGTAGCAGGTTAGTACGCGGATGGCACTACATAGAATGCATATAGGTGGAGAAGTTGAAAACTTCAATCTCTTTAACTCGCAAATTACGCTACGCTAAACTTGCAAGAGCGATGACAAGTCAGCGACCTAAATCGAAACTTTTCCTCTTCAAATTACTTTTACAACTAAGTGACATTGGTCATAAATATAAGTGACATTGGCCCTAAATTATAAATTAGATACTATTGATATTTGTTTAGAATTAATTATAAGTTATCTAACCCTAATTAATATTGCTTTTGCCTTAAAAAATAATATTAGACACTTACACAATTCAAACACAATTATGAATCATCCATTTTATCAACGCAAATTCAAAAACAAGCCAACTTTATTGTGGTTTGTTTTTACATTGTCTTTAGTTCTGAATACTTTGTTCGTACATGAACTAATTGCTCAATCTGCATTTCCTGCAAATTTAAATTCCTATTCTATGCAATTACATGTTCATGGGTTAAGTAATCACAACGAACGCCTAGAAGCAGCAAGTATGCAACATCAGACTTTTTGGGCCGACACATCAGATACACAAATTCTGTGGTGGACGGATCATCGTGAGGCTTATCTACAGCTTAAAACTTCCAAATTTAGTTTTAAAAATGGCGTTTATGATTCTACTACCTTACGTATTAATAATGTTATAGGAAATAAAAACGTTCCGACCTACTGGCAAGGATATAAAAACGGAGGCCAAACTAAATTATTTCTGACCGACTCGTCCTTTACGTTGCAATTGAAATCAAACTCAATAACCAACGATTATCAGTATTTTAAAATTTCACCTCGTGTTGAAAGTGGGCTACTTAAAGGCAATCGTGACTTTGTAAGGCCGCTGCCAAGTAGACCTATTGTGAGTCTTGATTTAAAACCGACTGGCCTTACACACCTTTTCAATTCACAAGTTCAACTAATTATTTATTTAAGCACCCATCATTACAATGGACAACAAATAAAACAATCTATTACCTATAATTTCATAATAAACACTTTTCCGTTTTCACGAACGCTTATCGATAGTTCCAACATTATAGTAAATATTCCGGTTGCAAATAAAATTAACAACCATGTAAATCTTGACCTTCAATTAGATGCTTCATTCTTAAAAGATGGCTTGGATAACAACGTTACTGATTGGAGTTTTAAAGTACAGAGCAGAAAAAACAAATTGGTGAATGCAAAGTTTTCGAATATTACGTTTTACTCAGAAGATACTTCTGAATACAGTCAATACCTTCAATACAAAAGTTTTGCTGATTACTATACTGCTCAAAGCAATGTAACTGAATACATAGGAATAGAAGTAGCCACTAATGAAGGAACTCACTTAAATGGCTACTTACCTGATTCATCAACTAACCGACAAATGCTATATTATAATGGAGCAGGAAATAATCTTGACACTTTCTCTTCTCTCATTCATCAATCGGGAGGTATTACATCCTACAATCATCCTTTCGGATTTAATGGCACCCTTAATAGCGATTCGCTTCAGGATTATGAAACAGACACCCTTGCTCTACATTTGATAAATAACAGTGCCCATGATGCTACTTTGTTAGAAGTTGGCTACGTTGACAGAGGTGGTGCCGATTTAAACCACCATCTTAAACTATGGGATATTCTTACCGCCAACAGGCTTTACTTGTACGGTGATGGAGTTAATGATAATCATGGAGGAAACTGGTACATAGAAAGAAATCGATATAGCTCATGGGTTTGGGCTACTGATTCATCGGCACTTAGTTTGATAGAGGGAATAAAATCCGGTAAAATGTATTTTGGAGATTTGATGCGATTTAAAGGCAGGTTTATGTTTTATGTGGATAGCTTTGAGATGGGCAAAAGAATACCGGCAGTTAATGATTCAGGAAAAGTTTCTATTGTGATGGATTCAATATTGCTCAATTCAAAATTTCGTTTAACACAAGGATTATTGAATGATAATATTCAAGTTACCTATTTACATAACAGAACGTTATTTAATATAAACAATCCTCCTTTTTTAGATTTCACACAGCCCTGTTTTGTAAGAGTTGAAGTTACAGATGCAAATGGTAAACCATACTTATTTAGCAACCCGGTTGTTTTTACAGAGGGAACAGAAACCAAAAATAAAACAGCCAAAAATCCATCGCAATATGAAAATGAAAAAACAATAGAAAATTACCCATCAAATGAACAAGATACGTGGGATGGGGAGTTTTGCATTTATCCAAATCCAACAAGTGGATTTATTAGTTTGTACACACAAAATAAATTTATCAACCCATTAAAAATAGATGTGTTGAATGCTTTAGGCATGGTGGTTAAATCTATTTACATTGAAAATCCTGACCAAAATATTTCTCTTGATTTCTCAGATTTAACCTCAGGAATTTATTTAATAAATCTAAGTAGCGACTCATTTAAGCAACCTCTAAAACTAATTATTAAGTAATGATGTCATGCCTTAAATATTTATCAAACAAAGTTGTTCTGTTAATTCTTATTTCAGCTTCAATTAGTTTGCAATCGCATAAACCACCGCATGCCATACACAGGAGTATGGTTTTGATGAAGTCGGATTTGAAAACTAATACAATTTCAATTATCGCCAATATTTATTTAGATGATCTTGAAATGGCTATTGAAAGATTAAATAATAAACAAATAGAACTTGGAGATCCTAAATTGAATGAATATATGCAGAACTATTTTTCTCAAAAATTCAGTATTAAAATAAAGAATCAAATTATTCCCATATCTCTACAGGAGTTCACACCGGTAGAAAATATAATCTCAATAAAGTTGGTGGCTACAAAAACATCTTCATTAAAAAATGCAACCATATCAAATCAAATTTTGACTGAAATTTTTGATGACCAAAAAAACACTGTAAGGATTGAAGAAAATGAAAACACAGTGGAATTAAACTATGACAAATCGAAGCCAATCCAAAAGGTGAGTTTTAATAATGCTAAAAAGTAAATTTAATTTGAAAGAAATTTCTTGGTCGGTATTATTAAGAGTTCTACAATTCTGGATAAGCATTAAATTCCTTGGCTTATAAAACAGATCGCAGCAAATACGATTCAATCAGGCGTAAAGTAAATGATTCACCTCTTTCAAATAAAGGAAACTACATATTAATAATCTGTGTTCTATCAGGTCCTACGCTCACTATGCTAACCGGTATAGACAAATAGCCTTCAATCATTTTAATATACTCTATCAACTCTGCGGGCATATCCATCTTGTTTCGTACTGCAGTTAGTTCATTCATCCATCCTTTGTACGCCTTATAGTTTGGTGTTATGGTTACTGTAGTTTAGTCAAATGGTATTTGGTCGGTTTCGTTTCCATTCACCTGATATGAATGACAAACCATTATTTTATCAAAGCCACTAAGTACATCGCACTTAGTCATTACCAGCTCAGTTACACCATTAATCATGCAGGCATATTTCAGTGCAGGCAAGTCGAGCCAACCGCATCTGCGTGGGCGGCCGGTGGTGCTGCCAAATTCATTGCCTTGCTTGCGCATACGCTCACCTGTTTCATCTTCCAACTCTGTTGGAAATGGCCCAGAACCTACACGCGTGCAATATGCTTTGAAAATACCAATTACTTTACCTATGCGCGAAGGTGCTACACCAAGGCCTGTGCAAGCACCGGCAGTTACGGTATTGCTGGAAGTAACAAATGGATAAGACCCGAAATCAATATCGAGTAATGAACCTTGTGCTCCCTCGGCCAAAATATTTTGTTGCTGTGCAAGTGCATTATTGATAAAGTAGGTAGCATCTATTACCGGTATGTTTTGCAACTTGGCCAGGCTATCATGAAATAAGGGCTCGGCTTGCATCAGTTCTTCCTTGTAATCATACTCATAGGCATCAAGCAGAGCGCAGTGTTTAGCAACAAGTGCAGCATATCGGTCTGCAAATCCCGGCTGGGTGTAATCCCCTATTCGTAATCCATTGCGACCGGTTTTGTCCATATACGCTGGGCCTATACCTTTTAACGTGCTTCCAATTTTGTTACTACCCTTTGCTTTCTCCGATGCTTTATCAAGCAATCGATGGGTTGGCAGTATTAAGTGTGCTTTACTGGATATGCGCAAGTTCGCTTCTATGTTTACACCCATGGCCTGCAGGGCCTGTATTTCTTTAATCAAGATAACAGGGTCTATAACCACACCATTGCCTATCACATTAATTAACCCGGGCTGAAATATTCCCGAAGGGATTATGTGCAACACATGCTTGATGCCATCAAACTCAAGTGTATGGCCGGCATTGGGGCCGCCCTGAAAACGTGCAATCATTTTATATCCAGGGGCTAATACATCTACTATTTTTCCTTTTCCTTCATCGCCCCATTGAAGGCCCAACAATACATCTACTTTCATTATTGGTTTCTTATATCTTGTAACGGTAATTATATATGTTTACAATTATTTGGTTAGTTAACTAGTTGCCTCAGTATAAAAATACAAGTTGAAATCGCGATGGAATTCACTTTCGGTTTTTACATGTTCGCAATTAATTATGCTCAAATCGCCACCGGCAATACGCGCAGCCGTTAGTAGTTCCAGCAGCACTTGGTATCCTTCGCTATTAAGCGCTGTCATCTTTTCTGCATTCAGAATAAATTTATTTATCCCAAGATCTAACTGAAACTCCACCTTCTCCTTAAAATCGTGAGACGTTTCTTGCATAACGAACTCGCCATTTATTAGGATAATACATTCTGTATTAAGTACCTTGAATTCGAAATTATATGGCATGTTCATTTTTGTTGTCAAAGCAATAAATAAGACCTGAGATATTAAAGCAATGTTGAAAAATAGGCTCTAACTCTTGGCATGTGTTTTTAAATCCTGCCGCATCGAGTGGAATTTGTCCTGATCAATACGCACTACCGCCAACATTCCCGGAATTTCTTTGAGCTTGGCAATGAGGCGTTTGAGATGTTCGGTATTGTGAACAAAAAGCATGATGACCCCATTAAACAGCCCATCTTCACCTTCGATGCTGATAGAGCGCATATTTACCTTTAGCTCGCTCGATATAATGTTTGTAATAGCACTCACTACGCCTACATCATCTGCACCTTGTATGCGTATACCTGCAAGAAAAGTTATTTCATGCTGATTGTTCCACCGTGCCTGCACAATTCGATAGGCAAAGTTGCTCATGAGGTCTTTTGTATTCGGGCAGGTTACCCGATGAATTTTTACGCCTTCGTTAATCGTCATAAATCCATAAACTGCATCACCGGGAATTGGATTACAACAGGGTGACAGTTTATATTCGAGGTTGTCAAGATCTTTTCCGATAAGTATCGATTTATCACTGCCACGTTTTTTGGTTAGCAGCTTATCAAATTTCTTGTTTTCAATTTTGCTTTCTGTAATCTTATCAAGCTCTGCTGATTTATTTAATAAGTAATCTTTTACATCAGCAAAATCTATTTTCTCATTGGCTAGTTGATAGTAAAAGTCGGCCATGCTGCTCAGCTTAAAATAAGCAAGCATTTTGGTTGTATTTATTTTATCAATATCAATTTTCGCATTCTTTAGTTTACGTTCAAGAATTTCTTTTCCATCATCACTTTTTAGTCGTTTATCTTCGCGCAGTTGTTGCTTTATTGTTGCCTTAGCACGTGCGGTTTGAGCAAACTCAAGCCAGTCTTCTTTAGGCTTTTGCTTTGTCGAAGTAAGTATTTCTACCTGATCGCCACTATGTATTTTATGATTGAGCGGTACCAGTTTGTAATTTATTTTTCCACCAATACATTTTCCTCCAAGGTCGCTGTGTATATCGTAAGCAAAGTCGATTACGGTGCTACCTGCAGGCAAGGTACGCAGTTCGCCTTGAGGTGTAAATACAAAGATTTCTTCTGTAAATAAGTTGAGTTTAAAATCATCAACAAAATCAAGCGCATCTGAATCTGCATTTTCAAGCATTTCGCGTATGTGATTTATCCACGCATCTACCGCGCTCTCGTTGCTCGACTCTTTATATTTCCAGTGTGCAGCATATCCTTTTTCTGCAACTTCATCCATGCGTTGCGAGCGTATCTGAACTTCTACCCACCGTCCTGTTGCACTCATTACGGTTACATGTAGCGATTCGTAGCCATTTGCTTTTGGAGTACTTATCCAATCGCGCAAACGATCGGTGTTTGGCTTATACGAGTCTGTGACCAACGAATACACATTCCAACAATCTGCTTTTTCTTTGTCAGGTGGCGAATCAAGAATGATACGTATAGCGAACAAGTCATAGACTTGTTCGAAAGGAATGTTTTGTTTTTTCATTTTGCGCCAAATAGAAAATATCGATTTGGGCCTTCCTTTCACTTCGTAATTTGTAATGCCGTTTGCAGCTAAAGCTTTATCAATAGGACTAATAAAATCGGCAATAAACTTATCACGGTCTTTCTTGGTTTGCTGTAATTTTTTAACAATGGATTTGTAAACTTCAGGTTCGGTGTATTTCAAAACCAGATCATCCATCTCTGTTTTAATAGAATATAAACCCAGGCGGTGAGCAAGTGGTGCATACAGATAGGATGTTTCGCTACAAATTTTCAATTGCTTGTCGTGTGGCATGCTTCCTAGGGTTCGCATGTTGTGCAAGCGATCGGCAAGTTTTATCAATATCACACGCACATCATCGCTTAAGGTAACAAGCATCTTACGAAAATTTTCTGCCTGTATGGAAGTGGTTTGATCAAACACACCACTAATTTTTGTCAAGCCATCAATAATCACCGCCACCTTTTTGCCAAAAAGCTTTTCAATGTCGGTAAGTGTAATTTCGGTATCTTCTACAGTATCATGCAGCAATGCGCATATGATGGAGGTTGCTCCCAATCCAATTTCGCGTGCTACAATTTGTGCAACCGCAAGGGGATGTAAAATGTATGGCTCGCCACTGCGCCTGCGCATGTCCTTGTGTGCATCTAACGCTAAGTCAAAGGCCTTGCGAATGTTTTTTATTTCTTCATGCCTAACGTATGGCTGGCATGCACGCAACAATGCACGGTATTGTTTGATAATTTCTTTCTTATCGTGCCCTTCGTTTACAAGGTTTTCTTTAATAATATTTTTTTCCTTTTTGGCAGGTTGACTTGCAACAACCACTTCGGTAGTTGACGCCTTAACTGCAACTTTTGTCGCTTTGTTTTTCTTCTTACTCAAGACAAATGTATTTGTGCAAAAATAAAAATTATGAGCCGTTATAAAAGAGTTACGAAAAAAAAATAAAGGAGTAAAAGCGAAAAATAATTTTTATAAACGAAAGGGGAGTGCGGCAGCGCGGTACGCGCTGCCGTGCTATGTTATGCTGTTATACGCGTTATTTGTGCACCCAAGGCCTTTAGGCGACCTTCAATATTTTCATAACCGCGATCTATTTGTTCAATGTTATGAATGGTGCTCTTACCCTTGGCCGATAGCGCTGCAATAAGCAACGATACCCCTGCACGTATATCGGGCGAAGTCATGTTGATACCCCGCAATGGATATTTTCGATTTAGGCCTATAACCGTGGCACGATGCGGGTCGCACAAAATAATCTGGGCGCCCATATCTATCAATTTATCGGTAAAGAACAACCGGCTTTCAAACATTTTTTGGTGGATTAATACGGTGCCGTTAGCTTGCGTTGCTGTAACAAGAATAATACTTAGTAAGTCAGGAGTAAACCCCGGCCATATAGCATCGGCAATGGTGAGTATACTGCCATCGATAAAAGTTTCTATCTCATAATTTTCCTGTGCGGGAATATAGATGTCATCCCCTCTGAATTCCATTTTTATACCGAGCTTTTGAAACACCGAAGGTATAATGCCCAAGCTGGGGATATTGCAATTGCGAATGGTAATCTCACTTTGAGTCATGGCGGCAAGGCCAATAAAACTGCCTATTTCTATCATATCCGGAAGCATGGTATGCGTGCATGCTCCTAACTTTACAACCCCTTCAATGGTAAGCAGGTTGCTGCCAACTCCCGATATTTTGGCGCCCATGTTGTTTAGCATTTTGCATAACTGCTGTATATAAGGTTCGCAAGCTGCGTTAAAAATGGTGGTAGTGCCTTCGGCCAATACTGCTGCCATAATGATGTTTGCAGTACCAGTTACCGAAGCTTCTTCGAGCAACATATG
Source organism: Bacteroidota bacterium (assembly GCA_016714535.1). Lineage (NCBI taxonomy): Bacteria > Pseudomonadati > Bacteroidota > Bacteroidota bacterium. Next base: position 29,585 of record JADKDR010000001.1, on the reverse strand, counting down.
TGTGCCCCGTAATGCTTTTGCTTCAACGGTGAAAAAATTTGCATCTGCATCAAAATTAAATTCGGCACCGAGGTTTTTAAACCCGATAAAGTGGGTGTCTAATCTTCTGCGGCCAATTTTATCGCCACCCGGTTTAGGTATGTATGCTTTGCCAAAGCGTGCCAGCAACGGGCCTACAATCATAATGCTGCCACGCAAGGCTGCCGCTTGCTTGATAAATTCTTTAGTCGAAAAAATCCATATTTATGCGGTCGGCCTGAAACGTGTATTGATGGTCGCCACTATGCTCCACCTGCACCCCCATGTTGCCTAACAGGTCAATTAATTTGTTTACATCAATAATGTCAGGAATGTTGTTTATGACCACCTTTTCGGCTGTAAGCAAAACAGCGCTTATTATTTGCAACGCCTCATTCTTGGCTCCCTGTGGGTTTATTTCGCCTCGCAATGGCTTGCCACCTATTACTTCAAAACTTGCACTCATAGTAATTTTATTTGGTGGCGAAGTAAATTGTTTTGCCAGCAAGTTATTGGCTGGTTATGCTTAGTTCTTAGCGAAGTTTTTCACAATGGAATTAAGGAGATTTTAGGTGAGTTGTGTTGGTTAATAATTTGGATTTTATTCAAAAAAATTTTTGTCTGCAGTTGTTGTCCTTCTTACAGCCCTAATTTATTCAAATAACTTTTGCTCCAGCTCGCTATTCTTTAATAAACTTTCCACTTAACAATTCATTCTCACTTCGCAAACTTACAACATACCTCCCACTTGCCCACCCTGCACAATCCACATCAGCAGTGGCATAACCATTTGTAATTTTTAATTCGTAATTCCTAATTGCGCTACCATGTACATCATATATGGTTACCGTTACACGATTGCCTTGCAATCCACTTGCATTTACAAACAACTTCTCCCAAGCAGATATATACGTGCATTGCATTTTCCCCTCTCCATGTGGAGAGGGGCTAGGGGTGAGGTTTGCACTTAATGTATCACAAGGACTCCCCACCAACGGCCCCAAACCATAATTAGGATTATTAGGCAAACCATATTAGGTGCGCTTACCACCAAGGTAAAACGAGAAGGGCTGAAAATCGCAGGCACTGTTATCGGGATAGTTGATTACACTTAGGTTATCGGTAATGTAGTTGTGTGTGCTATCGGGATAGGGAAAGCCAAACACACCCGGAGGGCTGTAGGCGCAAGCCCAATACATTTTGCCATCAGGGGCAAGCTCTATAAGGCTGGCTGCGGCAGCATGCTCACCTTTGAACAGTGTATCGCGACTGGCAGCAATGTTAGCTGCTTGCAAGTCGAAGCGTTGCAAATAATTGGTGGTGTCAAAATTTGAAAATACTTGGCTTACATACAAATAGCGCTTATTGGCAGATAGCTCGCAATCCCAGTACCAGGGGGCTAAAGAAGCTGATGTTACCTCATGCTCTATCAACACCTCGTTCGATAAAGTACCTGTTCAGCGGTCGATATCAAATACTGAAATGAGGCCGTTGTTGGTACAGCATGCAATTTTGTTCCTATCCATTGATGGCTCAATTCTATAAAATCCAGGGCGTAAGGAAGCGCCTATATCTTGTGTATGGCTCAATGCAATTCCTTCTGGCGAAATAAGATAAAAGTAAAACTTTATATTCTTTATTTTCCAATCCCTCACCAACACCCACCAATCTCTTCCATTGCCATGTTTAATGGCGGCAAGTCCATCATTTGTATAAAAATTTTGCCCCTGCAATTGCACATTCTTTTGTATTACTGCTCCTCGTGCGCTATCGGCATTCATATCTATTATGCTGTAGTATGGGCCTCCATTGCCAGTTACAGGAGCTTGAAACAAAAGAAATAAGTGGTTATTATCTATATGAGGTAGCATTATTAATTCCTTGTACCACCCACGACCAATTAAGTCAATTCCATTTACCATTATGGAGTCCTTACTATTAAACACAGCGGTCAAATCCTGCTTTCCTAAATTCCAATATGGAACATATAATGTATGAGCGTAAAACAATAAATTATTAAGGCTATCACTAATACTTACACATGACCCACGCGATACAACGGACGATTTTTTTACAATAGCACCGTTCAAAAAATCTATACGGGCACTATTCTCCAAAACACCATATTGTATTCATGTTTTGGCCATTTGCATTTGCAAAAAGAAAAAGGCATACAATGAGAACTAACCATTTATTTTTCATTGTCTTAGAATCACAATTTGTTTTTCATGCATAACTCCATCAAGGTCTTTACAACCTAAAATGTAAACGCCACTAACAAAATCACTTAAATTGATCGGAATATATTTGAAAGCATTTACCCCCGATTGGCGTCCCGCCTACCGCCCCACAGCCAATAACATGCTAGCTTTTCGTTCTTGCAACACCATGAACTTCAATTTTATTTTCATCAACATTTACTCCTTTACCAACTACATTTCCAATCGTAAATTAAAAAAAATGCGCTAACTTCTTGCAATAAAATTTTTTCAAAATAATCACATGTCCATTACGTTTTCCTGTAAAGTAAATTATTTAAATTATTCAAAGGAAAAAATCCTACACAACGCATACATTCACCGTTACAATTTTCTGGTTATACCACGCACTTGAATTTCTTTCTTCTCATTTCAACTTCGCCTTTAGCGTATTTTCCAATTGCATTATCTTATCAAACAGCTCATCGCGCTCGCGCACAGGCGTTGGCAATTCGCTGCTTATATAGTTGCAAAATTTCCATACTTCTTTTACCTCGTTTATTTCAATAGCATACGGCTTATAAAAACTATTGAGCGATTGCAACAGCAAGTTTTTCTTTTTCTTAATTTGATTATGTACCACCTTAAACACAATCCCTTCGTCTAGCGTAAGCAGCACATAGGCATTGCCGTCTTTTATATCGTACCAGTTTTCAACATACTCAGCTATCACATACGATTTATCGGGTATTGGCAACATGCTATCGCCCGAAATCTGAAACATCCTGTACTTGCGCTCGCTAAACAAAATAGGCAACTGAAACGTTGGCAATCGTTTTATATAATCAGGGTCGCTATATCCCGCCTTATATCCTGCTTTGGCTTTATGATTTACCAGTTCAATATTTTCGCGATTATTTTTATCAACCGTAGTAGCCAACACGCGCAGGCGCGAGCCGGTAATATACACATCATGACCACGCTCCAGCTCGCCCAATTGCGATTCGCTCAGGTCCTCCATGTTTACCTTTATCAGCGTATCTATCGACACTTTGTAATAACGCGAAAACTGCACCAGCGCCTCCAGCGTAGGATTCTTAATACTGCCATTTTCGTAACTGTTCAAGGTACTGCGGCTTACCCCCAACTCATTGGCCACCACATCCTGCGTGCGCCCTTTGCGCGTACGCAATAGTTTAATATTCGATGAAAACATATCCTTCCTCCTTTTTATAAATTTACTATTCAACCAACTTGTGCAGCCCGCCACTGCTGCCATTTGCGAGTACCTGCGGTCTTACCCTTACTCATTACAGTAAGTTCCCGCTATCCGCTGCTACTCCTCGCGCCACCCGCAAGCCTGCCCTGCTGCGGGGTATCCGCTACTATCGGGGGTAGTAACCAGGCCATTACTCCTTCGGTTTATTAATTCTTCCAATCAATTCAATACACACCAACTACCCTAACTGCACCGCCCACCGTTTCTAAAACCAAACCATCACCAATAGTTATCAGCATAAAAAATAATTTGCTCCATGCCGTAAAGATAAATGATTATATTGTAGCCACCAAATTGTTTGTAATACAATCAAACATACTTTTGCACCGGTATGCAAACAATGAGATAAAAACGATAATCATAGGAGCACCAATGACTCACACACCTACATCGAGTATTGTACACATGGATCTTGATTGCTTCTTTGTATCGGTGTCGCGCATGCTGCATCCGCAGTTGAGAGGCAAGCCGGTAATAGTGGGAGGTGGTGACCGTGGTGTGGTAGCTGCATGCAGTTATGAAACCCGGGTATTTGGTGTACACTCGGCCATGCCTATCAAGATGGCCAAGCGCCTCTGCCCCGATGCCATCATTGTACGTGGCGACTATGATGAATACAGCAAAAAATCGGACGAGGTTACACAGATTATCAATGAGCGTGTGCCCCTGTTTGAGCGCTCATCCATTGATGAGTTTTACATTGACCTTACCGGTATGGATCAATATTTTGGCAGTTATAAATATGCTACCGAACTAAGGCAACGCATTATTAAAGAAACGGGGCTGCCCATTTCGTTTGGCATGTCTAAAATAAAACAGTAAGCAAGATTGCTACCGATGAGGCCAAGCCCAACAATCAGATGTTGATTGAGTTTGGTACCGAGAAAATTTTTTGGCACCGCTGTCGGTAAAAAAAATTCCCATGGTAGGCGAAAAAACTTACCAGCTGCTTCGCAGCATGGGTATTGAAAAAGTAAAAACGATACAACAAATGCCCATGCAACTGTTTGACAATGTGATGGGCGAAAATGGCGTAAGCCTGTGGCGCAAAGCCAACGCCATAGATAGCAGCAAGGTAGAACCATACAATGAACAAAAAAGCATGTCGCAAGAAGAAACATTTGAGAGCGACACCATAGATGTAACACGATTAAAAAACGTGCTCATATCCATGATTGAAAAATTATGCTTTCGCCTGCGCACCGAAAACAAACTAACATCATGCATTGCAGTAAAAATTCGCTACTCCAACTTTGATACGCATACCATGCAATGCCGCATAGCCTATACCAGCAACGACCATACACTCATAGCCCGTGTAAAAGAATTATTTGACAAACTCTATAACCGCAGGTTGCTCATACGGCTGGTAGGAGTAAAACTGAGTCACCTGGTAAATGGTGGACATCAGATAGACATGTTTGAAGATAGCATTGCTGTGCTTAACCTGTATCAGGCAATGGATAAGTTGCGCCTCACCTATGGCGAAGACAAGGTGATGCGTGCCGTTAGCCTGAATCACAGCTTGCGCGGATTCAACCCCTTTAATGGACTGAGCTCATCACCTGCAGCATTGCAGCATGATCGTGAGCATACACGCGCGCACATACCTTCGCTAAAGAGTATGAATAAATTGCTGGGGATAAAAAAATATGGACAGACAGCAACTACCGATGTACCAAAAGTTGTAAGCTATGAGTACAAGATTGTAATAAATGTGCCGGCATCGGTACAGCGCTATGCCAGTGCATTGCAAAATAATCTCTGTGCCCTTATGCCTGATGAACCACCACAACGCCTCAAGGCCCGAATTGCGCTTGCGCAATTTCTGCTTAACGATTGCGATGAAGAACAATTGATAGAAAAAATTGCTCATGTAACCAAGCATCATGGTGCCCTATTGCTGCGCATACATAATTTTGTACAACACAATGCGCAAGGCTTGTATATGCATGTACCTGCTAATGATGCACTCACACAACTAATACGATCGTTGCGTGCTACCCTGTGCCTGCCACCCAGCAAGTGCATGTACATGAACCGCTATGATATTACCATACTTACCAAATTTACCGATGCGCTGAATAAAAAAGTACAGGAACAATTACCAGCCAAAAAGTACGAAGCCGATTTTATGTGCCATACCATTGCCTTGCAAAGGCGTGCGCAAGCACTGGCTAACTACGAAACTGTGGCAGAATTTGTGATGGGGGTGTATTAGTGAATTGAGAGTAGCGTTAGTTGGGCTTTGTTTTTTAATAATTGATTTCACCTATTAAGAATTTGAATTAAGCGATTAATAAATATTTTTATTTTTTCAACCAACTAATGATTTATTTGCTTTCTTTGTACTAGGTTCTTTGAAAAAACCATTCATTTATCGGAAAACCTTGCTGCAATGAGAAATAAATTCGGTCGATGTTTATTATCAAGCTTCACTAACATGCTCGTGTTACTTTACGTTTTAAGCCCCCTAATTGGTTTTTTAATTGTGCGGTATTTTTAAGTATAATTTTAAAAAATAAAAACTATGAATGCGCTAAATTTTAGAACACTTCTATTTGATTCAATTACAAGGTACAAGGTACAATCAAATTTAATACATTGTGTAGCTTCAAGCCTACCATCTCCATTATTATTTTTACTAATTACTTGCTGTGTAATGTTATGCGGAATAAATAGGTTAAATGGTCAAACGCCTACCTTGGGGTTGGGTTTTGCAGGTAATAACTATCAAGTTGGTGATACCGTTCAATTTATTAATACTTCGACTGGGTTTCCTTCCAATACAATTTATTATATCAATAATGGGCTACCATGTGGTGAATACCCTGATCATAGTCCTGTCGTTGGTGATACTTGTGATGTAGCTATAACAGGCACACAAACTTACGAGAAAGTTTACGCTTTACCTGGTACTTACTATTTACAATTAAGAGCAAATTATAATGGTCAAAACTACATTTATTCATCACAAATTACCATTGCAGGCATAAGCACACTTGGATGCAATGCACCAATTTGCAATCTTGTTCATAATGGGGGATTTGAGGATATAATAACATGTCCTTTATCAAACTCTCCTGAATATTTAGCCGGTGTATCTTTCCCCCTACCTAGCATTTCTTGCAATTGGTTTTATCCTACTTTTTGGGTCTCCTGATTTAGTAATTAACGCTACCAACTTTGGCTGTACAACTAATACCCTTAATATATATGATGGTGGACCTATTATTACATCAGATGGCATGGCTGACCTGTATATAAATGGACCTAGTCGTGAATATATTGAACAAGAACTATTACATCCATTATATGCAGGCATTACTTATAGAATAAGCTTTGACGCAAGAATGTCAACTTTACTTTGTCGATCTTCTGAAGCACAGGTAGCTTTTACTCAGGGTCCTTTAACCAATTATGCAACGATAAATCCATTGAACTTGCCTAATGGAAGTAGTATGCTGCTAACAACACCGATTATTAGTCAAGGAGCGGTTCAAACCTATACTATGGATTTTACTCCAACAATAGATTGCTTAGACCATATTATAATTGGGACTTTTGTTGCTGACACTAATCTAACTATAACCCAAGGTAATTGTCCACAAAGCACCGTATCCGGATTGATGATGATAGATAATGTTCGGTTATTTCCAGTTAATAATTTAGATGCAACCATTGATAATATTTGTAATACTTCCGGAGGAGGTATTACGATCAATAGTGGATGTTTAAATAATATTACTTTTCCACCGCCCCATACGTTTCTGTGGAATAATGGTAATACTACCAATTCAATCAGCAATGTACCAAGTGGAACATATACTGTAACAGTTACCGCCAGCAACAGCAATACGATTACCTCTTCTTATTCCATACTCTCGCTTGGTGTAAACTTAACTCCTCCTCAAATTATTGGTCCGCATGATGCCTGCAATCCAAATCATCTTTTTAGTGTAGATAACCCATTGCAAGGTCATAACTATTCCTGGCAGGCAAATGGCAATGGCACAACAATTTTTGGCAGCGGTACAACTGCAAATATCAATTTTAACGTGGCTCCATTTAATGGATCCGGTACCATTACCTTCACCATTCATGATGTCAGTAGTTGTTGTACGGCATCCTCCATATTTGAAATTTTTGCATGTTGCGATGGCACTTTTAATATTCAAAATACTAGTATTACAGATTTACTAACTACTAATCCTGGTATATTTAATTTAAGTGGCCCTCATCCGCAAATAGATGAAGCCTCAGTTGGAGGCTTTGGCAGTACAATTAGTATTAGTGGTACATTAACAGTGGATCAAGATTTTGAATTTGGAAAAATAGATGTTCTAATGAGTCCTGACGCTGTAATACATGTAGTAAATAACGGTACCGACTTTTTTCTATCAGACGCACATATAATGACCTGCAATCATGAATATATGTGGCGTTCTATTTGATGGATGATGGTTCTTCTTTACAGTCTGTACTTAGTACCATTGAAGAAGCTCAAATTGCTGTGTCAGGCTCTAATTGTACGATAGGATTATTTAACAATACAAGGTTTAATGCCAACAATGTATCGGTACTAGTTGAAAATTCTACAATTATTAATAATTGTACAGTTGAGCAGTGCATATTTGAATCAAAAGATGTATTCACAATTGCTGTACCTGCAAATTTAATACGACCATATTTAGGAAGAAGACCCGAAACTGCTTTAAGGTTTAAAAATTGTGTCGGGCAATTTATTGGAAGACCTTTGAATTATGCTAATGTGTCTGCTCTTAACTATCGAAACTATTTCAGAGATATGAACATGGCTATTGATATTTCAAATACCACTATAGAAATTTATAACAATGACTTTACAAATATTTTTCGACATGATATTATGTACCCACCAAGTTATGCTATTAATGCGCTCAAATCAAACGTGATAAAGGGAATTACCGTTGGAGATTTTAATGTGCCTCCACAAAATGACAATGGACAACAATTATGGGAGAACATTTTTTACAACTGTGACAATGGAATAAATATTAATGGATCTGCAGTTGCAACTATTGTTAATAATAAAATGAACCGGATACGGGCGCAACCTGGTAGTACAGGTACTTCTACAGGTACGGCTATTAATTTGTTTGATGCCAACTATTCAACTTATGATATACACAATAACTTTATTACCAACTTCGGCACCGGTATATGGGGCAGCCTGCTATCTTATGCAAATATCGATATTCATAATAATAATTTTAATATCGGCAGCCTTGTTACTGCTCAAGCCTTTGCAGCCATCCGCTTTGCTAACCCTGTAAATGCACTAGCCATATTTACTCCTACCCAATTTATATACGATAACAGTATCAGGCGTGTTACCCGAGGCATAGTAACTACCAATTGGGATGATATAAGTATAACAGACAATAGCATTAACCTAACTAACAGCGATATAGTTGCCAACCCTGGTACATTTTATATCGGAATCAATGCTAATAAATGCCAAAACTTAAATATAGCACGAAATTATATTTACAAAGATGGCCCCAATCCAACCAGTGCAATTGACGATCAGGTATTAGGTATCAATGGGCAAAACATAACTACATCAACTATTACAAGTAATTTATTATCGCGCATGGCAGCGCCATCCGCTTCTTTAACTCACAACAAATAAACACCGTACACTGCAACCAAATGGATACCTGCCGCATAGGTGTGCGCTTTGATGCAAGTAATATTGGCGACCAGGGCAGTGCAGCAGCAGCACAGGAGAATGCGTGGTATTTTCCGCAGAATCCGGTGGGGGCCTATTTTGCTTTTTATAAAGATGCTTTAAGTCTAAACCCAAATTGGTTTTATCGACCAGGGCCAATGGCCTTGCCTTTTCAACCAAATCCTTTTCAAATGTCTCCTGTAGGGTTTGTTATTGCGCAAATAGGAAATTCATTTAATGATTGCGAAGTTCCATGTCCTGGTTGCCCTGATCAACGAATGGCTGATATAGTTGCAGAACAAAATGAATTTGCAGGACTTACGTCAGATGAGCTTTATTTTTTGAAATATAGTGTTTACGAACAATTGAGAAGTGACACTTCTTTGATGTATGCGGGTTATCCATCGGATTTGATTTTGAAACAATTTTATGATAGTGCATCAAACTCGAATATGGAAATGTTATTGATTGTTAATGACCTAATTGCAGACTCTCTTGCATTGTTCGCGAATGCTGTAAACTCCTGGATAAGTCCTATTAATCATTTTGAAGATAACATGAAAGTCATCAATGATATTTACATAAATACTTGGGCGGTTGGAATTTATACTTTTAATCAAGAACAAATGGATTTACTTAGTCAAATTGCAAATGAAAACCCTTTAATAGGAGGGTATGCCGTATATACAGCAAGGGTAATGCTAGGATTGGACTTTGCAGATTTTATTAATTCAAATTTAAGACATTTGCCAAATGAAGTTAGTTCTAATAAATATAAGTCGTTTCAAATTTATCCTAATCCTGCACGAAATAGGTTGTATATAAATTACCAATTTGAAAAAAATGAAAATGCAACAATTGAATTAATTGACTTAACAGGGAAAACAAAATGCTATATAAGCATTGATTCATCTACTGAAATTGACATTTCACATTTAACGAATGGCGTTTATATGGTTAAATTCTCAGTGGATAATAATCAAACTGTGAATAAAGTTGTAGTTTTAAACAAATAGTTGAAATGAAGTATATTTTGATAAGTATCTATGCAATTACCCTATATCGTAGTCAAGCTCAAAATTTAGTTATTAATCCAAGTTTTGAAGACACATTAGATTGCCAGACTTGGTGGAATTCAGGAAATCTACCCTCATTGCAAAGTGTATCATGGTATCAATCAATTGGATCACCAGACTTTTGGTCAACAACTTATACTCCTGGTTGTGGCACCGCGCCATTTCCGAATAATTTCACGGGATACCAGACTGCAAGAAGCGGTGATAATTGCACAGGCTTTGCGGCAAGTGGTTTTCCAAATTATATTAATTTAAAAGAATGCATAACAGGTAAATTAACATCCCCCTTAATACAAGGTCACAAATATTTTGCAAAAATGTATTTAAACAGTTGCGATAGTTGTTATTTACATATTGATAAAATTGGAATGTTTTTTAGTAATGATAGTGTAAATCCAGATACTAGTAATCTATTTTATATGAATCCTCAAATTGAAAATTCAGCAGGAGTTATTTTAAGCGACACTATAGGCTGGATGGAAGTAAGTGGATATTTCAATTCTGTTGGCGGAGAATCATTTATCACAATAGGTTGTTTTAGACCTGATAGCTTGTTGCAATTTGATAGCATAATACAATGGCCAATTATTGCAGCATACTACTTCCTAGACGATATCTCCGTAATCGACTGCACAGCAATTTCGCTGCCAGATATAGCAGATACAAAACTTAATGTATGGTATGATGCTACAAATAACAAACTTGTAATTAGCACCAATGAGCAAATAGAAAATTATACACTACTAGATATGCTTGGCAAAACAACCTTGCAAGGCAAACTACTAAATAATGAAATAAGTGCAGCAGCTTTGTCACGGGGTGTGTATATGTTGGTGGTGGAGGATAAGCGTTATAGGAGGAGGGTATTTAAGGTGGGGGTTTATTGATTATAAAAATAAATACAATGTTTAATCATATAAATACAAGTGCAGTTGGTGGCAGCGCCATCCGCTTCTTTAACACACAAATGACCAACACCGTACACTGCAACCAAATGGATACCTGCCGCATTGGTGTGCGCTTTGATGCAAGTAATATTGGTGACCAAGGCAGTGGTGGTGCTGCGCAGGAGAATACTTGGTTTTTTCCACTATCAGGCCACTTGGCATTTTATCGAGATAATTTAAGTCCAAATCCTAATTGGTTTACGCGTACACTTACACTGAGTTTGCCTTTTAGTCCTCAAATAATTTACATGTTTCCAACATCTTTTGTGAATTATTTTTTAGGCAATGCTACTAATGATTGCGAAGTGCCATGCCCGGGATGTCCATACGAACGGATGGCAGACATTGCATTAAGAAATGGAGAGTTTGCCTACCTAACAAACGATGAGTATTATGCATTATCCAATGATATATATAATGCACTCAACGAAGATGGCAGCTTAATGTATGCAGGTTATACAAGTGATGTAGTGTTGCAAAACTTTTATGATAGCTTAGCCACTACAAATATTGGTATGCTTAGTATTGTAAACAATTTACTCGCAGATTCACTAAATGCTTTTGCAGGTATTGTAAATAATTGGGTAGTGCCTGTAAATCATCAAGAGGAGAACTTTAAATTGGTAAATGAAATTTATTTAAATACCTGGGCAATTGGTATCTATTATTTTAATAATAACCAACAACTCATACTTGAAAGTATAGCAAACGAAAATCCAATGATTGGTGGCGATGCAGTTTATTCAGCCCGCGTTTTGCTTGGTTGTGATATGGTAGATTTTATAGATAATGTCAATAGAAAAACTGACAATATTCAAATTAATTCTAAAGCACTTAAAGTCAAATTTTTCATTTCGCCAAATCCAGCAGATCATATTATTAATGTTTATTTTGAAGATAAGGATAGCGAGGCCTATTCAATCGAGTTTAAAAATGTCTTAGGCGAAAGTCTCATATATAAGCACTCTAATTTGAATGATTTTTCCATTGATATAGAATTTCTTTCAAATGGAATTTATCTGGCTATTGCTTATCTTAACGGTAACTATTTAGGTTCTTTGAAATTGGTAATAAACAAGTAATTAATAAAGGATATGAGTTCTTTTTTTGGTATTAAATCTTTAATCATGATCATTTTATTTCTTATAAATAATTTATGTGCAAAGTGTCAAAATTTAGTACTTAACCATAGTTTCGAAGACACAGTTACTTGTACTCAATGGGCATTAAACGATTGGCCAAATCTTCCTTGTAAAAATTGGTATCAATCCATTGGCTCACCTGATTTTTGGAGTACACAATACACTCCCTGGTGTGGCTGTTCTCCATTTCCAAATATATTATTAGGGTATCAATTGGCAAAGAGTGGCAATAACTGTGCTGGTTTTGTTTCAAGTTATTTTCCCAATTTCGTGAATGCTAAGGAATTAATTACTGGTAAATTATCTAATCCTTTGATTTTTAATCATAAATATTATACATCTTTTTATGTAAATGTTTGCAATAATTGTCATATACACATTGATAAAATTGGGGCTTACTTTAGTATAGATAGTATTAATCCTGATAGTAACTATTTATTTAATTTAAACCCGCAAATTGAAAATCCCGCAAATTTGATGTTATCTGATACAATGAATTGGATGGAGATTTCTGGATTTTTTATAGCAAATGGTGGAGAACAATTTATTACACTTGGTTGTTTCAGGCCTGATAGTGCTTTAACTATGGATAGTGCTTTAATTTGGAGTGAGCCTGGCGCATACTACTTCCTCGATGACATCTCCGTAATTGACTGCACTGCCGTTACCCTATATGAGCTGCCAGAGCTACAAGTAAACGTATGGTACAATGCCATAGATAAAACAATTAAAATAAACACCACCGAAAATAATCTTAGCTTTACGCTAATAAATGCGATGGGCAAAGTAGTAATGCAAGGCAAACTACTAAATAATGAAATAAGTGCAGCAGCTTTGTCACGGGGAGTGTATATGTTGGTTGTGGAGGATAAGCGTTATAGGAGGAGGGTATTTAAGGTGGGGGTTTATTGATTATAAAAATAAATACAATGTTTAATCATATAAATACAAGTGCAGTTGGTGGCAGCGCCATCCGCTTCTTTAACACACAAATGACCAACACCGTACACTGCAACCAAATGGATACCTGCCGCCTTGGAGTTAGATTTGATGCAAGTAATATTGGCGACCAGGGCAGTGCAGCAGCAGCACAGGAGAATACGTGGTACTTTCCTTTAACAGGTTTTTTTGCTTTTCAAAGAGATAATTTAAGCCCAGACCCTAATTGGTTTACAAGAAATTTAAATTACACCATACCTTATACACCACAAAACAGTTATATGCAACCTTTGGCGTTTGTAACGTATCAGCTTGAAAATGCTACTAATGATTGTGAAGTGCCTTGCCCCAGCTGCCCTAATCAGCGAATGGCAGAAATCGTATCTGAAAGTGGTAATTATGCTAATCTATCAATTGATGAAAAATATTTATTGAAAAAAGAGGTATATCAAATTCTTGATGCAGATAGCAGTTATATGTATGCGGGATATTCAAGTGATATTATTTTGCAAGATTTTTATGATAGTGCTGCAACAACCAATCTAACTATGTTTAGTTTTGTTAATTCCCTTATTCAAGACTCGCTTAGTGTTTTTGCATCAGCAGTAAATTCATGGATTAGTCCAATCAATCATTTTGAAGAAAACGAAAAAAGCGTGAACGAAATTTATTTAAGTACCTGGGCTGTTGGTATATATCAATTAACGCAAATACAAAAAGATTTACTCGAATCAGTTGCTTCAGAAAATCCACTATCAGGTGGCGATGCTGTATATACTTCGAGAGTAATGTTGGGCTGGGATATGCCTGATTTTACAAATCAAATCAATAGAATTAAATTTGATCAAGCCTTCCAAAAAAATGATATGGAAATAAAAATTTATCCAAATCCAGCTTTTGAATATTTTTCAGTAGAGTCAAGTATTGACGAAAGCTTTGAAATTTCAATTGAAAATACTGTAGGACAAAATATTTACTACAACAGCCATGTAGAGCCGCTTGAGCGTATTAATACCAAAAAGTTTTCGAACGGCTCCTATATAATTTTAATCAAATTAAAGAATACGAAAATTGAATATCGAAATAAACTCCTTATTAGTAAATAAGCCTGCATACTATGAAAATGAATGTTTTTATTTTGTTCGCTTTCCTATCCTTAGGTTATAAAGGGATGAACCAGAATTTAGTATTTAATCCTTCATTTGAGGATACAGTATCTTGCAGTGTTTGGAATAATTCATGGCCAAAGTTGCCTTGTGTTGGATGGTATCAATCTATTAATTCTCCTGATTATTTTAGTTATGTGTATACAAACGGATGTGGTTCAGTCCCTCTACCTTCAACACTGTTGGGATTTCAATATCCTCATAGTGGGTTTGCATATGCAGGCTTTGCAACAAGTTTGTTTCCTAACTTAATTAATTCAAAAGAATTAGTAACAGGCAAATTAGTCGATTCACTTAAATCTCAGCATAAATACTTCGTGCAATTATTTCTAAGTAGTTGTAATAATTGTCATATTTCAATTGATAAAATAGGCGCGTTCTTTAGTATAGATAGCATTAATCCAGATAGCAACTATCTATTTAATTTAAATCCTCAAATTGAAAACAATTCAGGTAATATATTGTCAGACACAATGAATTGGATGGAAGTTTCTGGTTTTTTTATAGCAAATGGTGGAGAACAATTTATTACACTTGGGTGTTTTCGACCTGACAGTTCGTTGAAATTTGACAGTATTCAATCATGGTTGGAACCTAGTGCCTACTACCTTTTAGATGACGTATCCGTTATAGACTGCACTGCCACCTCACTAAACGAGTTACCAGAGTTACAAATAAACCCGTGGTACAATGCCATAGATAAAGCAATTAAAATAAATACCACAGAAAATAATCTTAGCTTTACGCTAATAAATGCGATGGGCAAAGTAGTAATGCAAGATAACCTAGTACAAAATGAAATAAGTGCAGCAGCTTTGTCACGGGGAGTGTATATGTTGGTTGTGGAGGATAAGCGTTATAGGAGGAGGGTATTTAAGGTGGGGGTTTATTAAAGCACCAAAGTAATATTTGCTTCAAGTTCATTATAAGAGAAAAATAGTAAAACTATTTTTAGAACAACTTGTACAATTAAACTTGATTATCGTGGTATTTCTTTCAGGTCGGCATCTGTGTGAATTCGCATAGTATCAACAAGGCCAAATTGTAACGCCATGTTTAATTCTGAAATTGCCTTATCAGTTTCCTTGTTTTGAGCATGATACTTTGCCGAAAAAAACCAGGCTTCTGCATTTTGCGAGTCAACAGTTTTGTATAAGTCAATTGCTTCTTTGGCTTGTGGCGCTTTTTGCTCCAATAAATTTTTGCTGATGCTATAGGCTGCCAGGCTCATATAACCAAGTACCCGCTCATACATGATACTTGCCTTGTCCTTACTTTGCTGCAATTTCTTTATCTGCCCATATTCGTTAGCCAACTGACCAAAGTTTCCGCTTTGAAACAAAGAAGAGATTTTGTTTTTCATCTCCATTTCAATATTCAATTCTTGCTGCCCTTGCGCTACAGCTGCCTTATACTCTGAACTTGCGTACAATGCAGCAAGTTGCGACTCATACCTTTTATCGGTATCAAGTTGTTGAAGAAAATTGTAAGCCGTACCTAAATGCATTACCTTATATAAAATATCGTCATGCTCCGCAGCAATACAGGAGTCCATCATGGCACGAAAGCCAGTAATAAAATCTGATTGCGATGCCTGCTCATCTTTATCAAAAGAATATAAATACAATCCATATACAACTTGCGCAAATTGATTCACATCGCACCATTCGTGCTTGCCATGATATACAATAAGATGAGCAGGTACTTGCTGGTTTCGCAATTGATTGATCCCCGACATGACATCAATGTAATTCATATCGGCATCTCCGGCAAGCCCGATAAATTTGGTACGGCTAAGGTCACTCTTTACCTCTTTGGGAGTAAGCAATGCCGAATTTGCTATCACCCCTTTGATAAGCGGATAATTGTATGCTGCATAACAGGCTACTTTGGCGCCACCGCTAAATCCTGCTGCAAATAATTTGGTAGAGTCAACATTGAAAATAGAAAACGCATCCGTTAGCATTATGCGTACAAGCTTATTGGTGGTGTTCCAGTCATTGCCATTCATCGAATTATTAGAGCCTAACATGGCAAAACCAAATTGATTAGCTACTTCCTTGTACTTGTGTAGTGGCAAACTACCATCTCCATGAGGATCGAAAAATAAAATTACCGGGTAGGGCATAGTACCCAATGACGAAGGTATATAGCTATAGTAACTATGTGCAGCGGAAGTGGGGCTTGTGATTTTGTAAACTGAATCGGATAAATGCGAATTCGCAGTTGTTGTAACCGGAATGGAAGAAGTAGCATCTTCAACCGCAGGTTGATTACCGCACGAACAGAGGTTAAAGGCAAGGTATAAGAGCAACAAGCGCGTAAATGTTAGGTGCAGGATGTGCTTGTGTGGTGTATGCATAGTGCGGTATAGTTTAAGTTTCATATTTTTTGCAGCAGATAGATTTGAGTTATGTTATAGTTCAATTCAAAATTAAGTTGCAGGCAGGTGCCTAGTTGTTGGTTGCAGGTAGTAAGGCGATTGTTTTATGTTAATTATCTTCAACTGCTTGCAGCAAGCAAAAAGATGAATGCAAAAACTAATTTATTGGTACAACCAACCAAATCAAATCCTGAATTTTAGTTTCTTGTTAATTTGTGTGTTTGTTATTCATTGCAACAATTGTTGCAATGCTCACCAGACAAAAGTATTTGTTTTGCTTGATTGGAGTAGTCAATTAGCGCATAAAATTATCAATGATATAATCTGCCGCTAGTTTATAGTGGAAGTTTGCAACTGTAATTCTTATTGCATTCTTATCAAAATAGTAATTGAGCTTGATGGGTGAATTCCTTAATCCAATTCTCTAACAGCGGTTTAAAGTGTTTGTGTTGAGGTTAAAATTTGCAGCCTGCACATTTTATTATGCAGGCTGCTGTTTAGTTTTTATAGCACTTTAAGTGCTATAAGTGTTATTTTGTTACAACCATCTGCTTCGTATCTACAGTCATATCATCTACAATCAACACATAAGTATAAACACCCGGTGCAAGTGTATTGCCTGCAATTTCAATTTGACTTTTTCCTTTTGTTGAAATGATGAACGATTTAATCTCCTCGCCATTCATCGAAAATATTTTAAGCGTTGCTTTACTTGATGATGCTGAAATGTAAAAACCGATTGTTGTGGTTTCTTTGAAGGGGTTGGGATTGTTTTGTTCGAGGTAGTTCAAAGTTGTGAGTTCTGAGTTTTGAGTTTTTGTTTCTAAAGAATTATTGCAAAGTGTTTCAAGGCATGATTTCATTTCTGCAATTTCATTTTTCAAAACCTGATTCTCATTTTGCAAATTGCCTATTGCTAATTGCTGATTTGTATTTTCAATTTTCAATTCGGCATTCGTTTTTTTAAGGTCTTCGCTTATTTTTGAAAGTTCCTGAACTGATTTCACCAAAGGCACAACAAAGGCAGCATATCGTAAACCGTAAATATCCTTGGAATTTTTTGGCGCATCCACTCCATTGAAATCATAATTAAGATCTATGGCGGCTCTTTCTACTTCTTGTGCAATAAACCCACTTTGTACAATGGTGGCCTGAATTTCTTTGGCCTTTGCTTCTTCTGCATTTGACGACTCTGTGGTTCCATAATATTCATCAAGCTTTGTAACATTAAGTTGGTAAGTAACCGGTCTGAGTTTATTAACAAAATCAATTCCCGGAACATTTTCTTCAACATTCAACTTGTATCTGCCATCCGAAACAGCTGTCCAATTTTGCGGTCCTCCAATGCTTAATGTACCTGTGCCACCAACCCTTACTATGTTACTTGCTGTAATTGCACTGTTAGCACCAAGTGCAGTAGAGTTAGAAAATGTTGCACCTGTAGCAAATGCTTTAAACCCCAAAGCAGTGTTTGATGCCCCTGTAGTATTTGAAGCCAATGCACTATCTCCAAATGCCGCGTTGTTATTACCGGAGGTATTACTGCGTAGCACATACCTTCCCGTAGCTGTATTAGAATTGCCAGTTGAATTAAAATTTAATGAAAGCGTGCCAATTGATGTGTTGTTTTGGCCGGTTGTATTGTTTTGTAAAGATCCGGCACCGGATGCAGTATTGTCAAAGCCGGTTGTGTTTGACGCCATTGCTGATCTCCCAGTTGCAGTGTTTCCATCACCAGTTGTATTTGCCTTTAGAGCCAAATATCCAAAGGCAGAGTTGGACGAAGCTGAAGTGTTTTGCTCCAAGGCTCGGGCGCCAAATGCGACATTTTCTGCCCCGGTTGTATTTTTGAGCATTGCATTTCTTCCTGCTGCTGCATTGTTTGTTCCACTTATATTGTTTTGCATTGCACTATCACCTATTGCTGTATTATTATCACCGGTTGTATTGCTACTTAAGGCATTCTCTCCTAATGCTGTATTTAAATTGCCGTTAGTATTATTTTTTAATGCACTAAAACCAACGGCTGTATTTGAGCTGCTTATATTGTTTTGTAAACTAAGATTTCCGACTGCCACATTTTTATTTCCAGTTGTGTTTGTTAATAGGGCATTTAAGCCTAAAGCAACATTGTCATCACCTGAGCGATTATTTAATAAGGCATTATTTCCAACAGCGGTATTATTATTACCTAAATCGCAATTTTTAAGTGCTTGTGCGCCCAATGCAGTATTTAAAAATCCTGAATTGCTACCCTCCAATGCCAGATAGCCGACAGCAGTGTTGTTAATCCCGGTTACGTTAAATTTAAGAGAATTTGTTCCTAAGGCAGTATTGTTATTCGCAACCGTATTTGAACCTAAGGCATTCAAACCAACAGCAACATTATTGTTTCCTGTAGTGTTGAAAAGTAAGGCCGAAGCCCCAAATGCACAGTTTGCGCTTCCTGTCGTATTATTTTCCATTGTTTGCGTACCAAATGCTGAGTTGTTTGTTCCATTGTTGTTCAATAAAACTTTTCGTCCTGTTGCAGTATTTCCTGATGCAGTAGAGTTACTAAACAATGCACTGTCGCCAATGGCTGTATTATTTGTTCCGGTAGTATTACTTTGTAATGCGCTTGCACCCATTGCCGTATTAAAATCACCTGTTGAGTTGTTTCTTAAAGTTCTGCGGCCAACAGCTGTGTTGTTAATTCCTGTTGTATTGAAGTTTAAAGCGCTTCGACCTACTGCGGTGTTTTGAAAGCCTGTTGTGTTAGTTGATAAGGCAGCAATACCCACAGCCGTATTATCGTTTCCAGATGTATTACTAGAGAGGCCTCCTACAGCCACATTGTTGGCACCGCTTGTATTGGATTGCAAGGCTCATGCACCTATAGCTATATTAGCACCTCCGTTAACATTATTTAATAATGCATTAATACCAATTGCTATATTTGATTGACCACTTGTATTATATGACAATGCACTATCACCAATCGCAATATTGTTTAAACCTGTAAAATTACTAAAAAGAGCTCCCCTTCCTATTGCAACGTTATTTACTCCAGCGTTGAAAACTCTCCCACTTGAACTAAAAAGAGAACCATCAAAATATATGTCTCTCCATGCAAGCGAACCACTGCCTAAATCTTTTGTGTTGTTCGTTGATGGCAACAAGGATTGATTGATAGCCGTAGGAACAAATGCAGTTGATTGTATTGATCCATCCGGAAATTTTATGCTTATTGGATAAACAACATTCCAAGGGAACGAACTACTGCCTAAATCCTTAGAGTTATTTGTAGAAGGAACTAACGATTGATTGATGGATGTTGCAGAGAGATTTGACAAACTTAAGTTTGCATCATCAGCACCATTTGCATCACCTGTATTTGCTATAACGTTTCCCGTGATACTAATTCCGCTTCCACTCGTATAAGGAACAAATGCAGTTGATTGTGTAGTTGCATCGGGAAATTTTACTGTTGTTGGATAAACATCTTTATAACGAAAAGCAGCCGAACCAATATCTATAGTGTTATTGGTATCGGGTAATAAATCCTGATTCAGTTTTGTTGGAGCAGTTAGATTGCTTAAAGTTTTATTGGCAGAATTATTTATAGCAGTCCATGCAGTTCCGTTAAAAAATAAAACCCGGGTGTGCTGTTGGTTTGATAAATGAGCAAGCCTGTTGCAGGTGTTGCGATTGCATTGCGTTGCACAAGGGTCATACGCGGAATAAGCAACCCTTTGCCAATAGTATCAATATCCAATGCCGCTGAGCTGTTGGGCGTTGTTGTGTAAACGCCTGCACTGCCCGTAGCAGGAAATGTGTTTTGTGCAATTGAATGCATACTGGTTGCAAGCATAGCTGCAACAGCTAAGACAATTAGTTTTTTCATAATTTTTTTTATTTTAAGAATTTATTGTTTGGGATTGAATTAATGCCTCCGAGGTTTGCATTTTTATTAAAGACCTTTATTGTAAGGTTAATATTTTTTTTGCTTTTGTAGAGCATTAAAAACTGTTGCTTTTTAAAAGTCATTTTCATAAACTTTAAGAGAAACACTTTTACTTTTGGCTGAATACTATTTTTTGCAGTTCAGCCAGCACTTCCATCCTTTTGCTTACTTCTGCTTTTAATGATGCATTTTGTTTTTCCAGTTGCTGCATTTCATTTTTCATGTTTGCATCCAGTTCCTGAATGGATTTTGCCAGCGGAACAACAAACTCACTATAACGTAAACCGGCTATATCATCTGAATAATCATATCCGCTAAAATCGAAGTTAGTTTCATCAGCAGCTGCTTTCACTTGTTGTGCAATAAATCCGGTGAAACGTATTTCATCTAAATTTTTATTAACCCATTTTAATGTGTCGGATTTGTTGCCACATGTCAACGCTATCAGTTTTGATGAATTGATGTTATAGGTTACCGGCTTTAGCTTTTTTATAAATGCAAGACCGGGTATATTTTGCTGTATTTTCGTTTTTATGCGAGCATCTGACAAATTAGAAAAGGATACCTGTCCACCTATTGAAGTTGCAGTGTTCCTGCCAAGTCTTACAATGTTTGTATCTGCACCATTATCTAAATAATCAATTGCAGTAGTATTGATTTCGGTTGGCGAAAAATTAGCAGCAACATTTATCCATGTACTATTAGTGCAGGAACTCGCATTGCCACCGCCAACCCCAGTATTACCGGTACCACTAGAGATAATGGCCGCTATACCTGTGTTGCCCCCGTCAGGTTGTATAGCTGTTACAAATGGTCCTTGTGTATATATTGAGGTGCTGTTATTATAGGCAGTAGTTGTTCCCAACGACATGATGCCTAAATGGGTGTTTCTACTGCCTGTTGTATTTGTATGTAAAGCCTGTACACCAAATGCGGTATTGAAGTTGCCGGTTTGATTGCTATTCATTGATCGCCAGCCACCCGAAGTATTATAATCACCGGTAGTATTTGCTATAAGTGCACCATCACCAAATGCTGAATTTCCATCGCCAATGGTATTATTTAGCAGTGCATTTTTTCCTACTCCGGTATTTCCTGTACCTGTTAAGTTTTGATATAATGCTTTGTAGCCGGCAGCTGTATTACCACTTCCGGTAGTATTAAATTCTAATGCCTCACTGCCGGCTGCTACGTTATTATTACCTGTGGTATTAAACAACAGCGCAAACAAACCAATAGCTACATTATTTGAACCTGTTGTAGTTGCCTCCATACAATGAGCACCAACAGCCACATTTGATGAACCGGTGGTTAACATGCGTAATGCTGAAAACCCAATAGCCGAATTGCCAAAGCCGCTGGTGCATGAAAAAAGTGCCTCGTTACCTACTGCCGTATTTTCGCTACTGCCAATATTATTGCTCAAAGACTTTGCACCCACAGCAGTATTGTTACCTCCTAGTGTATTAGCTAACAATGCTTCAAAACCCGCAGCAGTATTACTGCTGCCAAAGGTGTTGTTAAATAATGCATCTCTTCCAATTGCTGTGTTTTCATTGCCTTCAAGATTTAATGTTAACGCTTCGGCACCAAAAGCCGTATTACCATTACCAATTGCATTAGAGGTAAATGCAAAATATCCAAATGCTGAATTTTCTGAATTTCCTGTATTATTAAACGATGTCTCATAGCCAAAAGAAGTATTCTGTGTTGTTATGGACGGATCAATCAATCCTGACAGCTTATTATTCACCTTAAAAACCAACGGTTTTAAATCTGTTGTTCCAATAAAATCAATATTGCCATTCGTTCCTGTGTTACCGGTTAAGTTCCAACTTCGTGTTGTTAAGGAACTCCAACCGCCATTTGTAAAATAGTAAAAACCTTTTAGGTTATTAGTTTGAAAAATGAGTAGTCCTTCTGCAGGAGATAGAATCAAATCTCGCTGCGCTTTTGTCATTCGGGGAATTAAAATTCCTTTATTAGCAGAAGTGATGTCCAATGCTGCTGAGGCATTTGGTATAGCTGTGCCAATGCCAACAATTCCGTTTATAGGGAAAATATTTTGAGCAGTAGCAATAGCACTTGATAAAAGTATTTGTAGTAAAATAATTAGCTTTTTCATTTTAATAAATTTTAGTAGTTCATTTTTTTTAATTGCAATTGATAGGTTTATTTATTCAATATCACCTTTTGAATTACCAAAGCAGTATTTTCATTTATTAATTGGACGATAAAACTGCCGCTGTTATAAATGGATAGGTCAAGTTCTAATGACGATTGATTTTCTGAAAGTGAAATTGACTTTAATAGCACTCCATTTTCATCAATTAAATTAATTGCTGCATCAGAACTTTTATTTGCTAAATGATACTGAATACAAATTCTTCCGGATGAAGGGTTGGGTGAAACTGATAATACGTTTTGATTTTCAACCGCTTTCAATTTCTGCTTGTTTGAATTGCTTTGCTGATCTGAAATATAATTTTGAATTTCTGCAATACGCTTATCTATTTCTTTTAAGTCTGTAATTATTTTTTCGTTCTCATGCTTCAAATCAACAATGGCATTCTTTAAGTTTTCATCCAACTCCTGAGTAGCTTTTACAAGCGGTACCACAAATTCGCTGTAACGAAGTCCCATTAATTTTCCGGTAGTATCAACACCGCTGAAATCGTAATTTGTTTTGTGTGCTGCTGCTGCTACTTCCTGAGCAATGAAACCACTAAACTGTATTTTTTCAATTGCGTATTTACCCTCAAAATCAATAGTATCTATAACTCCCATCAGTTCATTTTGAGCATCAACATTAAAATGGTAAGTAACGGGGCGCAGTTCATTTATAAATGTAAGTCCGGGTACGTTTTCCAATATATGCTCCTTTATCCGCTCATCAGATAAACTTGTCCAGGCTACAGCACCTCCTATACTTACAATAGAGGTGTTGCCAACGCGGACCTTATTGCTGGCATCAACTACGGCATTAAAACCAATAACAGTGCTATTCGAAAAATTACCATTTGAAACATTTGCGTTTTTTCCGATTGCAGTATTAAATGAGCCCGATTGATTGCCTAATAAAGCACTTTCGCCAATAGCAACATTGGAGAGGCCGCTCACCGTGTTTCCCATAGCATTTACACCAATGGCGGTGTTTTCATCGCCAGAAGTTGATGATTTTAGAGCATTGAATCCAACGGCAATATTATTGTCCCCGAAAATATTACCAGCTAAAGCATTATAACCAGCTGCAATGTTGCCAGCACCTGTTGTGTTTTGATACAATGCATGATAACCGACAGCGGTATTGTTACCGCCTATTGTATTGGAATAGAGTGCAGAACTACCAAAGGCGGTATTAAATGTTCCGAAGTCGCAGTTATACAATGTGCTATCTCCGAATGCACTATTTCCACCACCATTAGTTGTACCATTCATTGCCAAGTGCCCCACTGCGGTATTGGCCGCTGTTGCGGTGCCTTCATAAAGTGTTAGTGACCCAAATCCAATTGCGGGATTTCCATTGCCTTTTGCATCTGCAAGTGCCTCGAATCCAATAGCTACATTTTCATTAACACTTGCCTGTATGAGGCCTCCTATTGCATTAACACCAACTGCAACATTTGAATTTCCATTCAAATTTTTTAGAAGACTTGAATTGCCAATAGCAACATTGTTAGAACCTTGCGAATTAAAATTCAAAACATTTTTACCGAATGCCGTATTACCTGATCCGGTTGTATTGAAAAAACTTGCTCTGTCTCCAACAGCAGTATTTTCTGTACCTGTAGTATTGTTAGTCAACGATGACCTGCCTACTGCGGTATTATTGTCCCCGGTTGTATTTGCAACCAACGATTCAAATCCAATGGCCGTGTTTGAATTGCCAATAGTATTTGCTGATAACGCCCGTGTACCGATACTTGTATTTTCGTGGCCCGTTGTATTTTGACTTAACGTGTTAGCGCCCATTGCAGTGTTGCTATACCCACCATTGTTAGCTTTAAGTGATTGGTAACCAAAAGCAGCATTCCTGGAGCCTCCGTTCACATCTGATGAATAAGCTTCAAAACCAAATGCAGTGTTGCCAGTAATTACTGCAGGATCTATTATGCCTGACTTTTTATTTTCTATTTTGAAAACCAAAGGTTGGGCATCCAAAGTGCCTATAAAATTATTGGTACTGTTGGTGTTGCTATTATCGCTTAGCCCCCAGGCTTTTTTCTGAACTGCTGTCCATGCAGTACCTGAGTAGTAATAAAAACCCGGTGTACTGTTGGTTTGATAAATCAGCAAACCTGTTGCAGGTGACGCAATAGCATTGCGTTGTGCAAGTGTCATGCGAGGAATTAAAACTCCTTTTGTTGTTGATGTTACATCGAGTAAGGATGAAGCATTGGGTGTTGCAGTACCAATACCAGCAGCACCTGATGTTGGGAATGTGTTTGTTTGTGCGTTTGATTGCATGATGGTTGCAAGCATAGTTGCAACAGCTAAGAGTATTAGTTTTTTCATAGAGAATTTTGCTTTAAGAATTTATTGTTTTGTATTAATTTGATTTTAAAATTAAGCAGCCGGAATCTTTTATTTAAACTCGCTGCCTTACTCAAGTGTTTGTCATGCTGAGGAACGAAGCATCTGCATTTTATGAGCCCAGATTCCTCGTTCCTCGGAATGACAGTTCCTCTTATTTCGTTACCACCATCTGCTTCGTATCAACTGTTTTATCATCTACTATCAACACATAAGTATAAACACCCGGTGCAAGTGTATAGCCTGAAATTTCAATTTGACTTTTTCCTATTGTAGAAATCACAAACGACTTTATCTCTTCACCATTCATCGAAAATATTTTAAGCAATCCTTTGCTAGAATTTGATGAAATGTAAAAACCTATTGTTGTGTTTTCTTTGAAAGGATTGGGATTGTTTTGTTCGAGGTAGTTCAAAGTTGTGAGTTCTGAGTTTTGAGTTTTTGTTTCTAAAGAATTATTGCAAAGTGTTTCGAGGCAAGCGCTCATTTCTTCTATTTTGTTTTTCAATGCTTGATTTTCCTTTTCAAGCTGTTCTAACTTTGAACTTTGAACCAATGAACTTTGAACTTTACTGTCCAACTCCTTCACACTGTTTATCAGCATATAGGTCATAGCACCATTATCCACACTTAAATATTCTGTTGACTTATTATTGTCATCAAGGTAATTCCATGTACCTACCATGTATGGTGCTACTTCTTTTAGTTCTTGTGCAAGCACACCTACTCCGGTTTCTTTTGGCATGCCGGCTTCTCCTGTGTACGTAAACCAAACAGGATGTATTTTTTTCAATGCATCTAATCCTTCTTTGTAATCGTGCACATTGGTTTTTAAGCGTGCATCACTTGCAATGGTCCACGTATTTGATGTTGGCTTTGCTGCTGAGTTGGTTGATACCTGCAATTTAAAAGCAGGTGCTGTTGTACCAATTCCAACATTGCCGCTGCTATCAATAACCATCTTAGTTGAATTACCATTGGTGCGAAATAGAAATCCTTTGTTGCCTGCTGCATTGTATAAAATGCCACCGCTTACAGCGCTTGCAGCAGTGCCAAATAAAATTCCGTTATCACTTGCATTTGGAGAAAGTAATTGCAAATATGTTGTGGTATTACTTTCTAAAACTATACCTGCATTACTGTTTGGTGTACCACCTGATAAACCTGTATTAACTACATGTAGTCGCTTAGCGGGCGTAGAGTACCTATGCCTACATTGCCTATGCTATCTAAAACCATCTTAGAAGCATTACCATTTGAACCAAAAGACAAACCTTTGTTACCTATATAATTGTATGTGATACTACCACTGAATGCATCTGCTGCCGTTCCAAATAAAATTCCATTTTGGGTGTTATTTGGTGTAAGGAATTGTAAAAATGTTGTATTGTTGTTTTCAATCAGAATTCCATCGAAATAGGCTGGTGTACCGCCCGACAATCCATCAAAAACATGTAATTTTTTGGCAGGGGAAGAAGTAGCTATACCAACATTTCCATTATCTTTAACAACTACTAAATTCGTTGCAGAAGAGTTTTGAATAGTTAGTGCCGAAGTAGCAGATGTGCTTCCTTGCCCTTTAATATGTAATGAAGAAGTTGGCGCACTAATTCCAATTCCAACATTTACGCTATTTGTTGCACCATTAACTCCAATACTGCCCAATACCATAGAGTTGTCAGCCGCTACTAAAGCATGTGAACCAATAGCTGTAGCATTTTTCTGAATGTTAGATGCTGCATTGGAACTGTCTCCAATAAAGGTATTGTAGGAACCATCTGCGATTGTGGTTCCAGCACTTATTCCAATTGCTGTGTTATTATCTCCAAATGGATTAAATGATAGCGCGTTATATCCTATTGCTGTGTTATTAATTCCGAAAAGGTTTGCAAAAAGTGCATCAGCACCAATCGCTGTGTTATACTCCTGAAGTGTAGCTATTAATGATGATTTACCAATCGCTGTTAACTATATCCTGTATTCACTATGCCAGCATCAGCACCAACAAATAAATTATTAGAGCCTTTAGTGCTTAAAACTTGCTTTCCATTAATCTTATAAGCTGAATCTGTATTAATACTTCCCTTTGCAAAAACATTTTTCCATGCAAGCGTACTGCTACCTAAATCAATTGTGTTGTTTGAAGATGGTAACAATGATTGATTGATTGATGTGGCGGTAAGATTTGACAAACTTAAGTTAGCGCCACCTGCAACCGTACTTGAGATAACATTTCCTACAATGCTGATTCCACTGCCGCTTGTGTAAGGAATAAACGCAGTTGATTGTATTGATGCGTCCGGAAATTTTATACTTGTTGGATAAACAACATTCCAAGCTAAGGAAGGGCTGCCTAAGTCTTTTGAATTGTTTGATGAGGGTATTAAAGATTGATTGATTGATGTTGTGAGCAGATTTGATAAATTCTTATTGGCCAAAGCCAACGAAGGAGCAATAGTAGAAGCTGAGGTTACTCTGCCTGTAGCATCAATAGTAATTACAGGAATGGTTCCCGAGGTTCCATAAGTTCCAGCTGTAACACCTGAATTGGCTAATGCAACAGTTCCTGAATTAGTAATGGTTCCCCCTGTTAATCCGGTTCCTGCGGTAATGCTTGTTACTGTTCCACCAGTTGTATTTGAAATTACATTTCCCGTAATACTAATTCCGCTTCCACTCGTATAAGGAACAAATGCAGTTGACTGTGTTGTAGCATCAGGAAACTTAATGGTTGTTGGATAAACATCTTTCCATGAAAGTGAACTGCTGCCCAAATCTTTTGAGTTGGTTGTTGATGGCAACAGCGATTGATTAACAGATGTGGTTGTAAGATTTGACAAACTCAAGTCAGCATCATCAGTGCCATTTGCATCGCCCGTATTTGAAATTACATTTCCAGTAATATTAATTCCGCTGCCACTTGTATAAGGAACAAATGCTGTTGACTGAGTTGTTGCATCAGGAAAAATTAAAGTTGTCGGATAAACATCTTTGTAACGATACGTTGCAGAACCTAAATCGATATTATTTGTTGCTGCCGGTATTAATGATTGATTAATAGCTGTAGAAGCAAGATTTGATAAACTAAGGTTAGCACCACTTGACCCTGTACTGGAAATTGTATTTCCTGCAATGCTTATTCCACTACCGGCAGTGTAAGGAATAAATGCAGTGGTCTGCCATGTTGCATCCGGAAATATTAATGTTGTTGGATAAACATTTTTATAACGATACGATGCAGAACCGATATCAATTGTGTTGTTGGTGTCGGGCAATAAATCCTGATTCAGTTTTGTTGGAGCAGTAAGATTGTTTAATGTTTTATTGGCTCCATTATTTATTGCAGTCCAAGCTGAGCCCGAGTAAAAATAAAACCCGGGTGTGCTGTTGGTTTGATAAATGAGCAAGCCTGTTGCAGGTGTTGCGATTGCATCGCGCTGCACTTTTGTCATACGCGGAATAAGCAATCCTTTTCCAATGGTATCAATATCCAATGCTGCCGAGCTGTTTGGTGTTGTGGTGTAAACACCAACACTTCCGTATGAAGGAAATGTGTTTTGTGCAACTGAATGCATGGTGGCTGCAAACATTATTGCAACGGATAAGATGATTAATTTTTTCATAATGATTTTTTTTTGTTTAAAGCGTTTAATTAAAATTAATTATTCCTTTTTATAATAAACCCCTTCAAGGGTTTAAAACCCTTGAAGGGGTGAGTGGATTATTTAGTTACCACCATTTGCTTGGTATCAACTGTTTTATCATCCACAATCAACACATAGGTATAAACACCCGGTGCAAGTGTGTTGCCTGCAATTTCAATTTGTCCTTTTCCTTTTGTTGAAATCACAAACGACTTTATCTCCTCGCCATTCATCGAAAATATTTTAAGCAATCCTTTGCTAGAATTTGATAAATGTAAAACCAATGGTTGTGTTTTCTTTGAAAGGATTGGGATTGTTTTGGAGAAGATAGTTTGAAGTTTGAAGTTCGAGGTTAGAAGTGTTTGTTATTTCACTATTGTTACAAAGTGTTTCAAGGCATGATTTCATGGTTTCGATTTCGTTTTTCAATTGCGCATTTTTCTTCTTTTAATTTTTGAAAATCGGATTGCTTCACTGCTGCGTTTTGTTTTTCATCTAACTCCTGAACTGCCTTTACTAATGGAACAACAACTGACTGTATGCTAATGAATAATTATCATTCGCATTATCTTTATCTCAATATGCAAACCATCAAAGTGAT